>NZ_JBITEN010000014.1:0-254112 GCF_044455165.1 Streptomyces sp. NPDC051315 | reverse complement strand
GCCGGCGCCGTCACGGCCAGGCCCGCCTCCGTCCCCCCGGTCCGGGGGGGGGGGGGGGGGGGGGGGGGCGGGCCCCGCGGCGCCCCGGCGCCGGCGCGGGGGGGGCGCGCCGCGGGCGGGGGGGCCGCCCCCGGCCCCCCCCCCCCCCCCCCCCCCCCCCGCCCCCCCCCCCCCCCCGCGGCGGGCCCCCCCCCCCGCCCCCCGCGCGCCCCCCCCCCCCCGGCCGCCCCCCCCCCCCCCGCCCCCCGCCCCGCCCCCCCCCCCCCCCCCCCCCCCCCCCCCCCCCCGCCCGCCGCCACTCCTCCCACAGCTCCGGCCCCACCGCGAGGAACTCCGTGACGCCCAGCGCACCTCGGTGCACCCGCGCGTCGACGAGACGCGGGTCCTCGGCCTCGGCGAGGCGGGCCAGCTCGGCCCCGCTCCAGCGACAGGTCAGTTCGACCCTGGGCGCCCCGCTCAGGACACGGGCCGACGGCCCGTCCCCGAAGCGGTGCGCGTCGTACGCCTCGTCGCGCATGGTGGCCAGGACGAGCACGCCCTCGTGGACGCACTCCGCGAGCAGGCCCGCCGTCAGTCCGTGTGCGCCGAGGTGCCCTGCGAGGTCGTCCAACCAGACGACGTGGTGCCCGGAGCCGTCGCGGCCGCGCAGGGCGGCGGGCAGGCCGCGCAGGTCCGTGCCCGGCTGGGCGTTGTGGACGCGCTGACGCCGCCGCCCACCCGGCGCAAGGCCGCCCAGGCCGTCCGCGACTTGCCCGACAGCGGCTCCCCCGTGACCACCACCAGTCCGCCGGCGCCCAGCCGCTCCCCGACGATCCGGTCGAGTGCGGCGTCGGCGTCGCGGCGCACGTACGGCGGCAGGGGGGACTCGTCACCCAAGCGGCGGACGGGGCGGATGCCCAGGGAGAGCCGGCGGACCGCGCGCAGCCGGGGCCAGGTGTCGGCGGGGGCGACGGGGGTGGGGACGGATCCGTAGGTGTACTGGGCTCCGATCACGGGCGCGTGGAAGGTGCCGCGGCTCAGGTCGATGTGATCACCGGCGGGCCCGGCCACCCGTCCGGCCGCCGGCTCCCCCGACTCCCGCTCCATACCGGCCCCCCTGCGCGCCACCGTCGACTCAGGAACCCACCGTACTAACCCCCCACTCCCTCCACACCCCTGATCGCGTCCCGGTAGGCCCGGGCCGCCGCCCTGAGCGCCGCCTCCGGGTCCACGCCCTCCGACTCGGCCCGGGCCGCCAGCGCCAGCAGTTCGTAGCCGATGCCCTCGGCCGGGGGGAGGGGGACGTCGAGGCCCGCCGTGCGGACGCGTGAGCTGAGCTTCGCCGCCAGGGCCAGTCCCGGCTGGTGCAGGGGGATGCCGTCGGTCACGGACTCGCGCCGCTTCTCGGCCGCCTTGGTGC
Organism: Streptomyces sp. NPDC051315; assembly: GCF_044455165.1. Classification (NCBI taxonomy): domain Bacteria; kingdom Bacillati; phylum Actinomycetota; class Actinomycetes; order Kitasatosporales; family Streptomycetaceae; genus Streptomyces; species Streptomyces sp. NPDC051315. The sequence continues at coordinate 252,713 of NZ_JBITEN010000014.1, read as the reverse complement.
GCAGCCAGTGCTCCTTGACCTCCTCCGGCGTCGTCGCGGTCGCGTCGCCGAAGACGTGGGGGTGGCGGTGGATGAGCTTGGTGACGATCGTGCCCGCGACGTCGTCGACGGAGAAGGGGGACTCCTCGTCCTCCTCGGCGATACGGGCGTGGAAGACGACCTGGAGGAGGACGTCGCCCAGCTCCTCGCGGAGTTCGTCGCGGTCACCGTCCTCGATGGCCTCGACGAGTTCGTAGGCCTCCTCGATGCCGTACTTCGCCAGGCCCTGGTGGGTCTGCCGGGAGGACCAGGGGCACTCGGCGCGGATGCGGTCCATGACCTGGACGAGGTCGAGGAGGCGGGCACCGGGGAGGTCGTAGGAGGCGGGGAGCAGCTCGAGCTCCGGCATGGAGACGCGTCCGGAGCCCGCCAGGCGGGCGAGGCCGTCCGTCAGGGCCGGCTCGCCCTCGCCGGTCGCCACGACGACGACCGTGCGGCCACCGGCGCACGCGGCGACCAGGTCCTCGGCGGTCGGGGAGGCCTCCTCGACCCGTATGCCGGCCTCCCGCAGATACGGCAGCTGCGGGTGGGCGCCGTCCGCGCACAGCACGCGGTCGGCCGTGCGCAGGGCCTGCCAGGCGGGCCAGGACAGCAGGCCGGGGGCGACGCGGTGGCTGGTGGTGAGCAGGACTACTCGGCCGGGGGTGCTCTCCCGGAAGGCGTCCGCGGAGCTGCTGGTGGCGTTCACACCTCGAACGTAACCCACGCCGCCGACAGCCCGGCCGGTTGTCCACAGGCAGGCCCGGCCGGTTGTCCACAGGCAGGCCGGCGGGGCCGGCCGTCACGTCGTCTGCCGGCTCCCCGCCGCCGTCACGTCCCGTACCCACGGGGTCTTCGCGTCGACGCGGCTGACCTTCTGCACGTCCCAGTCGCCGTAGCGCGGGTTGAGGTCGACGTCGAGTTCCTGGGACGCCTTCGACAGGGCGTTCCAGAAGGCGGGCTGGCTGGTGTCGGTGCCGAGCTCGGAGGCGAGTTTCTGGGCCTCGAGCTGGAGGCGGAGGTTCTCGTCGAGGCGCTGCGGCGGGATGCCGTACTGCTGGAGCCAGGTCGTCTCCAGGCCCTTCGCGCCGCCCGCCTGCTGTTCCAGGCCGGCCCGCATCGCCTGGACCTCCTTGCGGCTGACGGTGACGCCGGCGTCCTCGGCGGCGCGGTGCAGCACCCGGTCGAGGACCATGCCGTGCAGGGTGTCGCGGGTGAGGGTGCCGGTCTGGGCGACGGCCTGTGCGTACTGCGCGTCGTCGGTGACCGCCGCGCGCTGGGCGGCACGGACCTCGTCGACCCGGTCCTCCAGTTGGGAGACGGTGATCCGCTGGCCGCCGACGACGGCCGCCGCGCCGGGATGCGCCTCGTTTCCGCAGGCGGTGAGGAGAGGGCCCGCCGCGACGATCGCGGCGGACAGCAGGAGCGCGGTACGACGACGGCGGCTGTGCAAGGAAGCCTCCCGAGGAGATTGTGCGACGGTGCACAAAGTCTTGCGGTGATCGATGGTAGGCAGTGGTACGGCTGTGGCCAACCCATTCGACCAACGATTCACCGGGAGTTGCGGCACCGCCGCGCCCTGGAGGACGGGTCCGCTCCTCCCGCCCCTCCCTCACCCGGCCCGGTTCAGCCGACGAGGGCGACCGGCGCGTCCCACGCGTTGCGGTCCACGGTGATCGTGTAGCCGCCGCGCGACTCCTTGCTGTTGACCATGTACTGGTGGCCGCGGCTGTGGTGCGTGTACTGGGTGGGGCCCCAGGGCCAGTCGGCGGTGGTGGTGTTCTGCCTGTCCCACAGCGCGTACCAGAGGTTGCCCGGCAGGTCCGTCTTGTCGGTCGCGTTGGCGATGGCCTTGGCGCTGGAGCTGCTGAAGCCGTAGAAGCCGGCGCGGTAGACCTTGGCGCGCAGCGTCTTGGTGAAGGCGCGCACGTACGTCAGCACGGCGTCGTTGCACGCCTTGTCGGTGATGTCGTACGGCTCCATGTCGAGGTAGACCGGGCTGCCGGGCTTCATGCCGAGCGCGGAGGCCTGGGCGACGGCGTCCGCCGCGTCCGTCGCGCCGAGCGAGGCGGCCGTGGAGGCGGTGAGCCGCTCGGGGTTGGAGCTGGTCTGGCAGGGCGGCTGGGCGCCGACGTAGACCGGGATGAGCTTCCAGCCGACCGAGCTGACCGACTTCACCCAGGACGCGGTGAGGTTGAGCTGGGAGCAGCCGCGGTTCTTGCCGCCGACGTAGACGGCGGCGGCACCGTAGAAGCCGGTGTTCCAGGCCCTCATCGCGGCGAGGGAGGGGGCGGCGCAGGTGTCGAAGGCGCGGCCGGTGAAGGTCTTCTGGGCGGGCCAGGTGGTGGCCGCCGTGGACTGCTGCGCCGCGATCCCGGCACCGGCGACGACGGCCGCCGCGGCCACGCCCCAGGTGATGTGTCTGCGCTTCCCGGACTGCCGGTGCTCGGCCATCCCCACCCCATCGTCGATGTTCACGGTTGTCGTCGGACCCCCGTGGTCGGAGGGCACCGTAGCCTGCGGCGGCCCCGTGATCGGGAAACACAGGCTCTTCACAGTGCCAAGATCGGCTCATGCCGCGGTCAAGAAGGGGAGGTCCGCCGCTGCGGGGACGTGCCCTACCCTTGCTCCCTGGCTACTTGGGGGGCGGTTATGACGACGATGACGACGGGCGCGGAGAAGCGGCTCGAGGGCGGCTGGTTCCAGCGGCTGGCCTGGGTGGTCCTGGCGTGGGGCTCGCTGGGCATGCTGGTGTGGGTGCCGTTCCTGTACGTGGCGATCCGGCGCGGCCGGGGCTCGGACTGGGGCGCCTTCGCGGCGTTCGCGCTGTACGAGGTCATCACGCTGCCGTGGGCGGTGGCGGACGAGACCGACGGTGACGCGTTCCTGGGCATCGCCGTGCTGGTGACGCTGGCGACGGCGACGTGGATGCTGCTGCTCGCGGTCTTCGACAAGCGGGTCCGGACGGCGCCGGCGATGGCGTACGGGACGGCCCCGGCCCCTCAGGGGCACCCCTACCAGCAGGGGTACCCGTACGGGAGGTGAGGGCGGCTCCCGCCACGTCCTCGTCGGTGTTCGGCGCGGGTGGGGACCCGGCTCAGAGAGGGTGTCTCATCCACACGTTGGGCTCGACGTACACCGCGTGGTCGCGCTCCGGTTCGCAGCGCACCGGCACCAGCGCGCCGGGCACCTCGACGTCCCCCCGCGTGTCGAAGGGCAGCCCCGTCCAGCGGCGCCACTCCGCCAGCGAGGCGGCCACCGTCATCGACGCCGGCGCCACCCGGTCGATGGTCGCCCCCGCCCGCGCGTGCACCCGCAGCCACGGGTCGTACGGCAGCCCGTCCTCCCGCACCCGGTGCGCGTACTCCTCGATGGGGGTGCGTGGTTCACGGTGCTTGGCGTTCGGGCGGACCGGGGCGACGACCTCGGTGAAGCCCCGCGCACGGGCGTTGTCCCGCATCGCCGTGAGCATCCTCCCGGACAGGCCGAGGCCCTGGACGCGCGGGGCCACCACGATGGAGACGGCGCTCACGGTGTCCGGCCGCACCCCGCGGCGCAGGTCGGCGAAGGCCCATACGAGGACCTGGTCCCAGCCTCGCGCGGGCAGCTCACCGCGGCCCTCGGCATGGAGGGCGAAGGGCACGCTGTAGGCGTGCGCGAGGACCTCGCCCCGCTCGTCCTGCGCGAACAGCACGTACTCCGGGAGCTCGACGGGGATCCGGCCGTAGTGGGCGTTGCCCACGGGATCCTGCGTGGTGAACTCCGGCCAGCTGTCCGGCATGTCGAGCACCGGCCCGAGCATCTCGGGCCGCTCGGCGAGAGAGAACACCTTCCCTTCCCTACGGTCCATACAGCCACCGTAGGCGGGGCGGCGGGACGGGAGGAAACGGTTTTGCGGTGCCTGCCCGCCTGTCTTCGTGCGCGCCGGCCCTTCGTGTTCGCCTGCCTTCGCGCTTGCCTGCCCGCCCGCCCGTCTTCGTGCCGGCCCGCCTGACCGAGCGCCGCGGGCCGCTCGTTCCTCGTCAGTCCGCGTGGAACCGTTCCGGTGCCTTCGTCGGGTTGCCGCCGGTGGGGAGCCTCTGGTCGGGGCAGCCGGAGAGGACCTTCTCCATCGCGGACTTCTCCGCCGCCGTGACCCACAGTTCGTACTTCTTCTTCACGGCGACCTGCGCCGCGACGTACGCGCACCGGTACGCCTTGTTGGGTGGCAGCCACGTCGCCGTGTCGCCGTCCCCCTTGGAGCGGTTGGTGCTCGCGTCCACGGCCAGCAGGTTGAGGGGGTCGTTGGCGAGGGCGATGCGCTTGCCGGCGTCCCAGTACTTGGCGCCCTTCTGCCAGGCGTCGGACAGGGCGACGACGTGGTCGATGTCGACCTGGCTGCTGCCGCGCCGGTAGGTCACCTCCTTGCCGGAGTACGGGTCCGACGCCAGCACGCCGTAGGAGACCTTGCAGGTCCCGTCGGTGAACCGCACCTTTTCCAAGTCGCGTTTGAGGATGTCGTCCCGGGTGCCGCAGTCGTTGGAGTCGGTGTCCGCCCAGGGGCTGCCGAACCTGTCGCGGTCGTATCCGGTCCTGGGGGCCCGGCCCTTCACCGGCAGCGACTCGGCGGCGGCGAGGGCCGCTCCCCCGCTCGCGGTCCGCCCCGGTCCGGCGGTTCCGGTGCCGTCGGTCTCGACGGTGCAGCCGGCCACGGCCCCCACCAGCACGACGGCGACCGCCGCCCCGCCCCTCAGACGCCTCATGCGCGCCCCTCCCCTTGCCCGACCGCTGCCGCCCTCACAGGGCGGCTTCCCCTGTCGGGCTCCGGTACACCGTAGGCGGGGGGCGCGCGGGGGGCGACGGGAGGTCCTGCAGCGGGCAACCGGCGGCCGGCCGCGGGCGGCTCCGCGTCGGCGACGCGTGGGCAACCGTCCGCGCGCGGATCCGCGTCCACGACACACCGCCGGTCGCCCCGCGGACGGTCCCGCGTCCACGACACACGGCCAACCGCCCGCGCGCGCCTTCGCGTTCACGCGGGCGGGGGCAAGGAGGCCACCGGCGGGCAAGGCCGGCCGGTGCCCCGCCGGAGCCGGCACCGCCCGGCTCCGGCGGCCGGTCCGGCTCCCTGGTCCTACGACCCCAGCACCGACGTCAGGAACTCGCCGACCCAGCCCAGCAGGTCCCGCCCGACCAACGGCTTGCCGCCGACCTTCGCGGTCTTCGGGCGGGGAACGAGGATCTGATGGGCGGCCGGCTTGATGACAGTGCCGGGGTAGAGCCGCTTCAGCCGCAGCTCCTGCGACTCGCGCAACTCGACCGGCGCGAAGCGGATGTTGGTGCCCTGCAGGACGATCTCGCCGACGCCGCAGGCGCGCGCGAGCATCCGCAGGCCGGCCACCAGCAGCAGGTTCTCCACCGGCTCGGGCAGCTTGCCGTAGCGGTCGACGAGCTCCTCGCGTACGGCCTTGACGTCCTCCTCGGAGTTGGCCGAGGCGATGGCGCGGTAGGCCTGCAGGCGCAGCCGCTCGCCGGGGGCGTAGTCGTGCGGGACGTGCGCGTCGACGGGCAGCTCGATCTTGACCTCGAGGGGCGGTTCCTCCTCGATCCCGCCGGTCTCCAGCTGGCGCCGGTAGTCGGCGACGGCCTCGCCGACCATGCGTACGTACAGGTCGAAGCCGACGCCCGCGATGTGGCCGGACTGCTCGCCGCCGAGCAGGTTGCCCGCGCCGCGGATCTCCAGGTCCTTCATCGCCACGTACATGCCCGCGCCCATCTCGGTGTGCTGGGCGATGGTGGCGAGACGCTCGTGGGCGGTCTCCGTCAGCGGCTTCTCCGGCGGGTACAGGAAGTACGCGTAGCCCCGCTCGCGGCCACGGCCGACGCGGCCGCGCAGCTGGTGCAGCTGGGAGAGGCCGAAGGTGTCGCCGCGCTCCACGACCAGGGTGTTGGCGTTGGAGATGTCGATGCCGGACTCGACGATGGTCGTCGAGACCAGCACGTCGAACCGCTTCTCCCAGAAGTCGACGACGACCTGCTCCAGCGCCGCCTCCGACATCTGGCCGTGGGCGGTCGCGATCCGCGCCTCGGGGACGATCTCCCGCAGGCGGGCCGCCGCGCGGTCGATCGACTCGACCCGGTTGTGGATGTAGAAGACCTGGCCCTCACGCAGCAGTTCGCGGCGGATGGCGGCGCCGATCTGCTTCTCCTCGTACGGGCCGACGAAGGTGAGCACCGGGTGGCGCTCCTCGGGCGGGGTGGTGATCGTCGACATCTCGCGGATGCCGGTGACCGCCATCTCCAGGGTGCGCGGGATCGGCGTGGCGGACATCGTCAGCACGTCGACGTTGGCGCGCAGCTTCTTCAGCTGCTCCTTGTGCTCGACGCCGAAGCGCTGCTCCTCGTCGACGATGACCAGGCCCAGGTCCTTGAACTTGGTCTCCGAGGAGAACAGGCGGTGGGTGCCGATGACGACGTCCACGGAGCCCTCGCGCAGGCCCTCCAGGACCGCCTTCGCCTCCGTGTCGGTCTGGAAGCGCGACAGGGCCCTCACGTTCACCGGGAACTGCGCGTACCGCTCGCTGAACGTGCCGAAGTGCTGCTGCACCAGCAGCGTGGTGGGCACCAGCACCGCGACCTGCTTGCCGTCCTGGACGGCCTTGAAGGCGGCGCGGACCGCGATCTCCGTCTTGCCGTAGCCCACGTCGCCGCAGATCAGCCGGTCCATGGGGACCGACTTCTCCATGTCGTCCTTGACCTCGGCGATGGTGGTGAGCTGGTCGGGGGTCTCCGCGTAGGGGAAGGCGTCCTCCAGCTCCCGCTGCCAGGGGGTGTCGGCGCCGAACGCGTGTCCGGGGGCCGCCATCCGGGCGCTGTACAGCTTGATCAGGTCGGCCGCGATCTCCTTGACGGCCTTCTTCGCGCGCGCCTTGGTCTTCGTCCAGTCCGCGCCGCCCAGCCGGTGCAGGGTGGGTGCCTCGCCGCCGACGTACTTGGTGATCTGCTCCAGCTGGTCGGTGGGGATGTAGAGGCGGTCGCCGGGCTGGCCGCGCTTGGCGGGCGCGTACTCCACGACGAGGTACTCGCGGGTGGCGCCCTGCACGGTCCGCTGCACCATCTCGATGTAGCGGCCCACGCCGTGCTGCTCGTGGACGATGTAGTCGCCCGCCTCCAGGGTGAGCGGGTCGATGGTCTTCCTGCGGCGCGCGGGCATGCGGGCGCCGTCCTTGCCGGCCGCCTTCTGCCCGGACAGGTCGGTCTCCGTCAGGACGGCGAGCTTGAGCGCCGGGTCGACGAAGCCGTAGTCGATCGAGCCGCAGGAGACGTGGACGATCGAGGGGGACAGCTCGGCCAGGTCGGCGTCCAGGCGGGCCGCGACGCCCTCGCCGCCCAGCACCTCGACGGTGCGGGCCGCCGTGCCGTGGCCCTCGGTGACGAAGACGACACGCCAGCCGTCGGCCAGCCAGCCCTTGGTGTCGGCGAGCGCCTTCGCCGTGTCGCCGCGGTACGTCTCGGGCGCGCGCATGCCGAGCTGGAGGGTGTCCGCCTCCAGTTCCAGGTCGGCGGCGAACGGCGACACCGACCACCACATCATGTCCAGCTCGCGGGCGCGGTCCCGCACGTCCGCGATGGACCACAGGGAGGCCGCGCCGACGTCGATGGGCGCCTCGCCGCCGCCCGCCGTGGCCGCCCAGGACGCCTGGAGGAACTCCTGGCTCGTGGCGACGAGGTCGGCGGCACGGGTGCGGACCCGTTCCGGATCGCAGACGACGGCCATCGCGCCCTTGGGCAGCACGTCGAGCAGCAGCTCCATGTCGTCCACCAGCACCGGTGCCAGCGACTCCATGCCCTCCACGGCGATGCCCTCGGCGATCCTCCCGAGCAGCTCGCCCAGTTCGGGGTGCTGCTCGGCGAGGTCACGCGCGCGTGCCCGGACGTCGTCCGTGAGGAGGAGTTCGCGGCAGGGGGGTGCCCACAGGCCGTGTTCGGCGACTTCGAGGGAGCGCTGGTCGGCGACCTTGAAGTAGCGGATCTCCTCGACGTCGTCGCCCCAGAACTCGATGCGCAGGGGGTGTTCCTCGGTGGGCGGGAACACGTCCAGGATGCCGCCGCGCACGGCGAACTCGCCGCGCTTCTCGACCAGTTCCACGCGCGCGTACGCGGCGGCGGCGAGGGCTTCGACGATCTCGTTCAGGTCGGCGGTCTGGCCGGATCGCAGGGCCACCGGCTCCAGGTCGCCGAGGCCCTTGACCTGCGGTTGCAGGACGGAGCGCACGGGGGCCACGACGACGGAGACCGGGCCGGTCTCGGGGTCGTCGGGGCTGGGGTGGGCCAGGCGGCGCAGGACCGCGAGACGGCGGCCGACGGTGTCACTGCGGGGGCTGAGGCGCTCGTGCGGGAGGGTCTCCCAGGAGGGGTACTCCACGACGCCGTCCGGGGGCAGCAGGGAGCGCAGGCCCGCGGCCAGGTCCTCGGCCTCGCGGCCGGTCGCCGTCACCGCCAGGACCGGGCGGCCGGTCCCGCGGGCCAGGGCGGCGATCGAGAAGGCGCGGGCCGCCGGGGGGCCGACCAGGTCGACGTGCATGCGGTTGCCGTCCGCGGCGGCCGGGATCGCTTCCGCGAGGGCGGTGTCCTTGACTACGGCGTCGAGCAGACCGTGCAGGCTCATGGAGGGGGTTTTCCGTCCGGGGGTCCGAGGGGGTGCGGGCTGGGGGGTTCGGGCTGTGGGGTGGGTGGGCAACGCGAAGGGCCCGACGCGTGTCACGGGCCGGGGGTGTCCAGGGTACGACGGGGCGGGGCGGTCTGCTGGGGGCTGTGGACAACGTGGGGTGTTCTCGTCCCCGGCGCCCCTTCCCGTCCCGAACCCGGGGCCCACCGCCCCGCCAACCCCCTGCCCCTCCCGAACTTGGGGGTTGCGCCCCCCGGACCCCCGCTGTCCCGTCCCGAACCTGAGGGCTGCGCCCCGGGCCCCCGCTGTCGGCCCTGAACGGGACCCCCGCTGTCGGCCATGAACGGGGCTCGTCCTCGAACGCCGGACGGGCTGCGACTGCCCGGGCTCACACGGAAGCCGGCGCCGAGGAGCCCCCCGTGGCTCCTCGGCGCCGGCTTGCCCGACCGGAGGTCAGTCCGTGGCGATCGCGTTCAGGACGTTCATCCGGCCCGCCCGGAACGCCGGCACCAGGGCCGCGAACAGGCCCACGAAGGCCGAGGCGATGAACACGCCCACGATCGTCGGCCAGGGGATGTCGAGGACCTTCAGTCCCTCCATGGCGAGGAGCTGCTGGGCGGTCGCACCCCAGCCCATGCCCAGGCCGAGGCCGAGGAGGGCGCCGAACAGGGCGATGACGACCGACTCCATGCGGATCATGCGGCGCAGCTGGCGGCGCGAGAGGCCGATGGCCCGCATCAGGCCGATCTCCCGGGTGCGCTCCACCACCGACAGGGCCAGGGTGTTCACCACGCCCAGGACCGCGACGATGATCGCGAGTGCCAGCAGGCCGTAGATGAGGTTGAGCATCTGGCCGATCTGGTCCTTCAGCGCCTGCTTGTAGTCGGTCTGGTCGCGGACGGTGTACTGCGGGTAGTCGTGCAGCGCGGACTTCAGCGACGTGTAGGCGGCGTCCTGCTGCCCCTCCTTCGCCGCGGCCAGCACCATCGCGTCCAGCGGCATCTTCTCCGCCGGCACGTACCTGGCGACGGTCGCGATCGACACGTACATCGCGCCCTTGTCGATGACCACGTCGTCGCTGGTGATGGCGCGGACGGTGAGGGAGGCCGTCCTGCCGTCCTTGAGGGCGACGTCGACCTTCGAGCCGACCTTCAGGCCGTGCTCCTTGGCGAAGCCCTCGAAGACGGACATCGAGTCGGGCCGGTAGGCGTCGGCCAGGTCGCCGGCGACCGTCTCGGTGCGCAGGTCCTTCACGTACGTGGCGTCGGTGGCGTTGAGCGTCTCGCCCTTGGACGTCTTGCCGTCGGGGGTGGTCAGGTCCGCGTCGAGGAGCTTGTACTCGGTGACCCGCTCCAGGCCCGGCGTCTTCTTCACCGCCTGGACGGCCTGCGGGGTCAGCGGCTGTCCGTTGTCGTTCTGCACGATGAAGTCGGTGCCGACGGACTTGTCGAGCTGGTCGGTCGCCGAGGCCACCATGGAGGAGCCGACCACCGACAGGCAGGCCACCAGGGCGAGGCCGATCATCAGGGCGGCACCCGTGGCGCCCGTACGGCGGGGGTTGCGCAGGGCGTTGCGCTCCGCCATCCGGCCGACCGGGCCGAAGGCCCGCAGCAGGACGGCGCCCAGGACGCGGACCACGCCGCCGGCGAGCACCGGGCCGATGACGACGAAGCCGATCAGGGTGAGCACCACGCCCAGGCCCAGCCAGAGGGAACCCTCGCTCGCCTTGTCGGCGGCGGTGGCCAGGTAGAGGCCGTAGACGCCGGCGGCGGTGAGGACCGAGCCGAGCAGGGCGCGGAGCCGGCCGGCCCTGGCGTCGGCGGGGGCCCCGGCATCGCGCAGGGCGGCCATCGGGGAGACCTTGCCGGCGCGGCGGGCGGGCAGGTAGGCGGCGAGGACGGTGACGACCACGCCGAGGACCATGCCGATCACCGGTGTCGTCCAGGCCACCGTGAGGTCGTCGGTGGAGAGCTTCATGCCGGTCATGCCCATGAGCTTCATCAGGCCGACGGCGATGCCGACGCCGGCGCCGATACCGAGGAGCGAGCCGACGACGCCGAGGAGCAGCGCCTCGGCCAGGACCGAGCGGTTGACCTGCCTGCGGCTGGAGCCGATGGCCCGCATCAGGCCGATCTCGCGGGTGCGCTGCGCGACCAGCATGGAGAAGGTGTTGATGATCAGGAAGATGCCGACGAGGAAGGCGATCCCGGCGAAGCCGAGCATCGCGTACTTCATCACGTTCAGGAACTCGCCGACCTCCTTCTGGTTGGCGTCGGCGGTCTCCTTGGCGGTCTGCACCTTGTAGTCACCGCCGAGGGCGGCCACGACGTTCTTCTTCAGCTGCGCTTCGCTCACCCCGGCCGCGGCCATGACGTTGACGTTCGTGTAGACGTCCGCCTCGCCGACCAGGGTCTGCTGCGCTGTCCGCGTGTCGAGGTAGAAGATGGCGGCGCCGGGGTTGGTGACCTGGAAGGCGGCGACGCCGGAGACCTTGGCGGTGTGCGTGCCGACCGCGCTGATCACGGAGATCTCGTCGCCGAGCTTCAGGTGGTGCTTGTCGGCGGTGTCCGCGTCGACCATGACCTGGTCGGCGTTCTTGGGCGCCGCGCCTTCGGTGATCTTCATGGTGCGGGCGTCGTTGGCGTTCCAGCTGCCGACGATGGTCGGGGCGCCGCTGGAGGGCGAGAGGTTGTCCTTGTCGGCGTCGACGACGGTCACCGAGGTCGAGAAGACGGTCCCCTCCGCCGACTTCACGCCGTCGGCCTCACGGACCGTGCCGAGCACACCGGCCGGCATGACCGGCGGCTTGCCGTTGCCGGAGGTGGTCTCCCCGGTGTCCGAGGCGCCCTTCGCGCTCACCGTCACATCGGAGGAGGTGGCCGCGAACAGCTTGTCGAAGGTGGTGTTCATCGTGTCGGTGAACACCAGCGTCCCGCAGACGAAGGCCACCGACAGCAGGACCGCCACGGCCGACAGGGCCATGCGTCCCTTGTGCGCGAAGAAGTTGCGCATCGACGTCTTCATGACGCTCATGACGTCCGCCCCCGCGCGTCGAAGTCCTTCATGCGGTCCAGGACGGTCTCGGCGGTCGGCTTGAACATCTCGTCGACGATCCGGCCGTCGGCGAGGTAGAGCACGCGGTCGGCGTAGGAGGCCGCCACCGGGTCGTGGGTGACCATGACGATCGTCTGGCCCAGCTCGTCCACGGAGCGGCGCAGGAAGCCCAGCACCTCGGCACCCGCGCGCGAGTCGAGGTTTCCGGTCGGCTCGTCACCGAAAATGATCTCGGGGCGGGCGGCGAGGGCGCGCGCCACGGCCACGCGCTGCTGCTGGCCGCCGGAGAGCTGAGTGGGGCGGTGCTTGAGCCGCCCGGCGAGCCCGACGGTCTCCACGACCCGGTCCAGCCACGCCTTGTCCGGCTTCCGTCCGGCGATGTCCATGGGCAGGGTGATGTTCTCGAGCGCGTTCAGCGTCGGCAGCAGGTTGAACGCCTGAAAGATGAAGCCGATCCGGTCCCGGCGCAGCTGGGTGAGCTTCTTGTCCTTCAGCCCGGTGATCTCGGTCTCGTCCAGGTAGATCTGCCCGGACGTGACGGTGTCGAGCCCGGCGAGGCAGTGCATCAGCGTGGACTTGCCGGACCCCGAGGGGCCCATGATCGCGGTGAACTGACCGCGGGCGATGTCCACGTCGACGTGGTCCAGGGCGACGACGCGGGTCTCCCCGGACCCGTACGCCTTGACGACCTGCCGCGCCCGCGCGGCAACGGCCGTACGCCCTCCAGTGCCCCCGTGCCTGGGAATGGTTACAGCCGAAGTCACGGTGATTCTCCTAAGTCGGTCAACAGTCGAGATGCACTCGTCCCTGGTGCGGGTGTGCCAAGTGCGGGTGGTTCCGTGCCGGTGTTCCTGGTGACGACGCTCAGTCTGTCGGCGGGACCAGGTCGGGCGCGCTGGTGCTCGGGCCCGTCTTGGCCGGGGGTTAACCCCACCCCCCGGCCGTGGGGTTGGCCGCCCCCCGACGGCATAAAGCCAGGCTAAGGACAGGACCGCGCCCGTCTCCTCCTCCGGCGGTACGAACCCTCCCCCCGCCGTAGTACGTAGGTACCCCTAGGGGCTGTCCACCGCCGGGGGGAGCGGGTCTCGGGGTCGGCTCGCCCCTCCCGCCCCTTCAGGCTCCACCCTGCCGCCGCGTCAGGGTCAAGTGGGAAGCTGTGCACGGCAGATAGCTGCAAGGGGCACGGGAACCGCGGGGAGGACCTCGGGTGGGCGACGCGCGACCGGCGACACGGCACACCGCACCGGGCACGGCCACCAGGAGGCGGGGGGCGGTCGTGGCCGCGCTCATGCTGTCCATGGCGCTGGCCGCCCTCGACTCCACCATCGTCTCCACGGCCGTCCCGCAGATCGTCGGCGACCTCGGCGGGTTCTCCGTCTTCTCCTGGCTGTTCTCCGGTTATCTGCTCGCCGTGACGGTCACCCTGCCCGTCTACGGCAAGCTCTCCGACACCTTCGGCCGCAAGCCGGTCCTGGTGGCCGGCACGGTCGTGTTCCTGCTCGGCTCGCTGCTGTGCGCCCTCGCCTGGAACATGGGCGCGCTGATCGCGTTCCGCATCGTGCAGGGCCTGGGCGGCGGGGCGCTGCAGGGCACCGTGCAGACGCTCGCCGCCGACCTCTACCCGCTGCGGGAGCGCCCGAAGATCCAGTCGAAGCTGTCGACGGTGTGGGCGGTGTCCGCGGTGGCGGGCCCGGGTGTGGGCGGTGTGCTGGCGGCGTACGCGGACTGGCGCTGGATCTTCCTGGTCAACCTGCCCATAGGGGCGGTGGCGCTGTGGCTGATCGTACGTCACCTGCACGAGCCGGAAAGGGAGTCGACGAAACGGGAGTCGGCGGAACGGGAGTCGGCCGGCGCGTCGCCGGCCCGCGCGGGTGCCGGTGTCGACTGGGCGGGCGCGCTGGCGGTGTTCGCGTGCGGTGGGGTGCTGCTGACCGCGCTGGTGCAGGGCGGGGTGGCCTGGCCGTGGCGGTCGGCGCCGTCGCTCGCCCTGTTCGCGGCGGGTCTCGCCCTGGCCGCCCTCGTCGTCGTCATCGAACGCCGGGCCGCGCAGCCCATCATCCCGGGCTGGGTCTGGCGGCGCCGTACGATCGCGGCGGTCAACCTCGCGCTGGGCGCGCTGGGGCTGGTGATGGTGGCCCCCACGGTGTTCCTGCCGACGTACGCGCAGGCGGTGCTGGGGCTGGATCCGGTGACCGCCGGGTTCGTCCTGTCGGTGTGGACGCTGAGCTGGCCGTTGTCGGCAGCCCTGAGTCAGCACGTCTACCGGCGCATCGGCTTCCGCGACACCGCGCTGCTCGGCATCGGCGCGGCCACGCTGGTGCTGCTGGCGTTCCCGTTCCTGCCGTATCCCGGGCAGGCCTGGCAACCGACGGTGCTGATGCTTGTGCTCGGCGCGACGCTGGGCCTGTTCCAGCTGCCGCTGCTCGTGGGCGTGCAGTCCACGGTGGGCTGGTCGGAGCGCGGCACCACGACGGCGTCCGTCCTCTTCTGCCGTCAGACGGGCCAGACGGTGGGCGCCTCCGTCTTCGGCGCCGTCGCCAACGGTGTCCTGGCCGCCCGCCTGGGCGGCGCGGGCGACCTCGACTCCGTCACCCGCGCCCTCGACGCCGGGCCGGCGCCCGAAGCGACCCGGCACGCCGTCGCGGACGCCGTGCACGCCGTCTACCTGGGCGCGTCCTGCGCCGCCGCGCTGGCCTTCCTGGTCCTGCTCTGCGTGGCCCCGCGCCGCTTCCCGGTACTGGGGAATCCGGACGACTGAGAAGGAACGGGGTCACGGACTCCGGGCACGGCAGGCGAGTGCGGCCAGGGTGGGTGCCACGAACGGGGTTACGGGTCTCAGGGCCGGTCAGCGAGCGGGGGGTACGGACTCGAGGCCGGTCAGGCGAACGGAAACCACGGACTCACGACCGAACAGGAGCAGGGGCAGGGGGCACGCCGAGACGGGGCGCGCAGGCGGGGGCGCGCGAAGACGGGGCACACGGGAACGGGGACGCGCGGTAACAAGGCGCACCGGCGGACTCGCCGCACAGCGGCGGGACACGAGGGTTAACGCGGGTAACAGCCCAGGTCAGTAACGGTTCCGCGCGGAAAGCGTGAACCGACCGATCAGTTCGGTGAAACCCTCGCGCAATGACGTACTCCCCGGTAACGTGCGTGGCTCGCACCCCCCACCTCCCTGCGGTCCGCCGCCATGGACCCGAGCCACGCAAGGAGCCGGGATGTTCCACGACCCGCCCCCGCCCCACCCGACGTACCCCTGGCAGCCGCCGCCCGCGGCGCCCGAGCCGGCCCGCCGGCCACCGTCCCCCCACCCGCCGTCGGGCCACCACAGCGACCTGCGGATCCTGCGCGGCGCCTACCGCCGCCAGCGACGCGTCGCCACGCTCACCGCGCTCGGCTACTTCGTCCTCTTCCTGGTGCTGTCCGCCTTCGCCCCGTCCCTGATGACCCACCGGGTCGCCGTCGGCCTCCCCGTCGGCCTGCTCCTCGCCCTGGTCCAACTCCCCGTCACCTGGCTGGCCATCACCTTGTACGAGCACACCGCCCGCCGCCATGTCGATCCGCTCGCCGGCCGCATCCGCAAGCAGTCCGAACTCGACGCCAGGCGCGCGGCCCGGCACGAGGGGGCGGCGCGATGACGACCGACACGATCGTGCGGGCGGCCGCACCCCTCACCGAACTCAGCGGCGACGCCCAGACGATGTCCCTCGTCGCGTTCACCGCGGCCGTCACCATCACCCTGCTGCTGTGTGTGATGACGGGCCCCGACCGCGACGACCTCGACGAGTTCTACACCGGCTACCGCTCCCTGTCGCCGCTGCGCAACGGTCTCGCCGTCGCCGGCGACTACATCTCCGCGGCCACCGTCCTGGGCACCGGCGGCGTGATCGCCCTGTACGGCCACGACGGCGTCGTCCTCGCCCTGAGCACGGCCCTGTCGCTGATGCTGCTGATGTTCCTGCTGGCCGAACCCCTGCGCAACGCGGGCCGGTTCACCATGGGCGACGCCCTCGCCCGGCGCATGCCCGGGCGCGCGGTGCGCATCACGTCGTGCGCGGTGACGATCGCCGCGCTCCTGCCGATGATGCTGGTCCAGCTCGCGGGCACCGGCCAGCTCCTGGCGTTCCTGCTGGGGTTCTCCGGTGACTCGCTCAAGACGGCCTGCATGGTCGGCATGGGCGTGCTGATGATCAGCTACGCGGCCATCGGCGGCATGAAGGGCACCGCCCTCATCCAGATTTTGAAGATCGTGATGCTGCTCGGCTCCGGCGCCGTCGTCGCCGTCCTGGTCCTGCACCGCTTCGACTGGAACCCGGGCGCCCTCTTCGACGCGGCGGCCGAGGGCAGCGGGGTCGGCGACGCCTTCCTCCACTCGGGCCTGCAGTTCTCCTCCGGTCCGTACCCCGGCCTCGACATGATCAGCTCCCAGCTCGCGGTGGTGCTCGGCGGCGCGTGCCTGCCGCACATCACCATGCGCATGTACACCGCGTCCTCCGCCCGCCAGGTGCGCCGCTCGATGTCCTGGGCGGTGTCGGGCGTGGCCCTGTTCGTGCTGGTGATGACGGTCGTCGGGTTCGGTGCCACGGCCCTGATCGGCCGCGCGGTGATCGCCGGGGCCGACCCGCAGGGCAACACCGCCTATCTGCTCGGCTCCCGGGCCGCGTTCGGCCCCGACATCTCCACGGCCGAGACGCTGCTGTTCACCACCGTCACGACGGCGGTCTTCCTCACCGTCCTGGCCTCGGTCGCCGGCATGATCCTCGCCTGCGCCAACTCCCTCGCCCACGACGTCTTCGCCACCCGCGCGCGCGAGACGTCCCCGCGCCGCGAGATGCTGCTGGCCCGCCTGTCCGCCCTGGCCGTCGGCGTCCCGACGATCCTGCTGGCCGTCCAGGTCCAGCACCGCAGCCTCCAGCCGCTGGTCACCCTCTCCTTCTGCCTCGGCGCCTCGGCACTGGCCCCCGCCCTCGTCTACAGCCTCTTCTGGCGTCGCTACACCCGAACGGGCCTGCTCAGCACCCTCATCGGCGGCACCCTGTCCGTGCTCCTGCTCATGCCGGGCACCAACCTGGTCTCCGGCTCGCCCGCCGCCGCGTTCCCCGACGCCGACTTCAACTGGTTCCCGTTCACCACCACCGGCCTCGTCACGATCCCCCTCGGATTCGCCCTCGGCTGGCTGGGGACGGTCGCCTCCGGCCGCCGCAAGGCGGAGGAACAACGGCGCCGGTACGAGGCGGTGGAGGGGTGGATCCTGGCGGGGGCGGTACGGAGGGAGAGCTGAGAAAAGGGACGGGGGGCGGTACGGAGGGAGAGCTCAGCAAGGGACCGGGCGGTACCGGGGGAGAGCTGAGGAGGGGGCGGGGCCGGCGCAAGGACGGTGACGCGTCGGAGCCGAGGACGCGGCGGCCCGCTACTCGACCACACGCCGCCCGGTGAGCGCGCTCAGGTTGCTGCGTACGGAGTCCATGTGCGCCTGCACCTGGTCCCACCGCTCGCCGTGCTCGCGCAGCACCCGCTCGGTCTCGCGCTCGACGCGGTCCTTGCGCAGACGGGCCTCGGCGAGGATCTCGGTGGCACGCGCGTTCGCCTCCTCCTGACGGCGGCGGGAGGCCTCCTCGGCCTCGGCGAACTCCCGCTGCGCCTCGGCGAGCGCCTCCTCGGCGCGGGCGACCGCCCGGGCGTGCTGCGCGTCGAAGGCGGCGGCCCGTTCGGCGGCCTCGCGCTCCTGCGCGGCCAGCCGCTCGGCGTACTCCTTCTTCGGTTCGACGAGCATGGCCGCGGTGCGCTGCCGCACCTCGCGCAGCGCCGTGAGCGCCTCGCCGCGGAACTCCTTCACCTTGCGCCGGGCACCGACCCGGATCCCGTGCGCCTCGGCACGCGCGGCCAGCAGCCGCAACCGGGTCTGCTCCTTGGCCTGCGCACGGAGGGCGTCCGCCTGTTCCTGCGCTCCCCGGCGCACGACAAGAGCGCACGCCTCGGCCTGCGCAACATGCTCCTGAGCTTCACGCCGGGCGTTCTCGACCACCTCCGCCGCCTCTTCCTGCACGAGCTGGAAGACGCTGCGCGCACGCTCCCCGAGGCTGTCGTACGTCTGCGGTGCGAGCCCGGTCATGGCCTCCCGCAGCCGCTCGGCCTCCACCATCATCTCCTTGACGAGCACGGTGAGCCGGGCGACCCGCTCCCAGGCCGCGTCGCGCTCGGCGGAGAGCGCGGAGGTGTACGCCTCGACTTCTTTGGGCCGGTAGCCGCGCCCGCGCACGGTCTCGAATCCCTGCGGTGACACCTTTGCGCTGCTCATCCTGCAACCCCTCTCCACCAGACAGACGCGAAATAATGATTTCCCGCATATCTTGATGTATCGGGCTTAACTGTTCATAACGCGACACTCCGGACAAAAAGCGCGGCAGTTCCGCACACAAAAGGGCCGGGCCCGGTCACACGACCGGGCCCGGCCCCCACCCCACGGCGTCAGCGACGCGGACGCCTCACAGCAGGCCGTCCCACATCTGCTCCAGCAGCACCGACCACCAGCTCTCCGGCGAACCGAGCGCCGCCGGGTCCAACGCGGCCAACTGCGCCTGGAAGTCGACCGTCCACCGGCCGGCCTGCTCCTGGTTCAGTCCGAACCTCAGCCGCCACATCCGCCCGAGCAGCGCCAGGCAGCGCGCGAACTCCGGCAGACCGGTGTTCACGAACTGCGGCGGCACGGACACACCACCCGGTCCCGCCTCGACCGGCACGGCGACGATGTTCGCCGACCCGTACTGCACACAGATCGCCTTGCCGAAGTCGCTGCCCATGACGAGGTACGAGCCCGCGTCCGGCGCCGGCTGCACACCCCGCTCGGCCGCCAGCTCCGCCAGCGTCGGCACCGGCCGCCCCGGCTGGGCCTGCGCCCAGAAGAACGGCCCCATGTCCATCGGCAGACCCGCCACCACCAGCGTGTGCGCCACGACCGGCGGCACACCCTGCCGGGACACCGCCGCCTGCTCGAACCGGAACAGGCCCGGCCCGAACGCCGCCGCCAGCTCCTGCCCGATCGCCTCCGGCGGAACCGGCGGCGCCGACTGCACCGGCGGCAACGGCGCCCGCACCGGCGCGGGGCGCGCCGGGCCGTCGGCGACCTGGTGCAACTCACCCTGGTGCGCCAGCAGTTGCTGCATCCCCTGCTGCCGGCTCGCGTGATCCGTGCCGTACGGCGCGATGCTCGTGATGCGCGCCTGCGGCCACTGCTCCCGGATCATCCGCGCACAGTAGGCACCCGGCAGCTCGCACGACTCCAGCTCGGTGTGCAGCTCCAGCACCTGGTCCGGCGGCACGTTCATCGCCCGCAGCTCGTGGAAGATCTGCCACTCCGGATGCGGCGTCCCCGGCGCCGACCGCCGGATCAGCTGCTGCTCCGAACCGTCCTGCGCGCGGTAGCGCAGGACCGCCTGGTAACCGGGGCCGACCGTCGGCTGCCCCTGCTGCGGATACCCGTACGCCTGCGGCTGCCCCGGGACGGGCGCGCCCGGCGGCGGCACCGCACCCGGAGGCATCCCGCCCGGGGGCATCCCTCCGGGCGGCATCCCACCCGGAGGCATCGGCTGCGGCGCGCCCGGAGGCATCCCCGGGGCTCCCGGAGGCATCCCAGGAACGCCCGGGGCGCGCGGCGGCGGGGGCGTGCCGGGGCCGGCCAGCATCGTGGCGGCGTGATGGACCCCACCCGGCGGCGTACCGGCGGGAGCGTGCGGCGGGGCGGGCGCGTTCGGCACACCCGGAGCACCGGGGGCACCCGGCACGCCAGGCGCGTGCGGCACACTTGGGGCGGCCGGCGGCTGCGGCGGCGCGCCGCCCCCCGGGCCCATCCGTCCGGGGTCGGCCAGCATGGTGGCGGCGTGGTGGACCCCACCCGGCGGCGTGCCACCGGGAGCGTTCGGCGGGGCGGGCGGGTTGGTCCCACCCGGAGCACCCGGAGCGCCGGGAGCACCCGGCCCCGCCAGGCCCTCGGGATCGAGCGCCGACACGAGTTGCGTGGGCACATAGCCGCCCGCCGGGATACCCGAGCCGGAGGGCGCGGACGGCGGCGGAGGCGTGGCACCCGGCCGCGCGCCCGGCGCACCCGGCGCACCCGGCGGAGGCGGCGGAGTCGCTCCACCACCCCGCGCACGACGCGGAGGCGGCGCCGCCTTGCTGGTCGCGGCGTCGGCGATGTCACCGGCGTTCGCCGCGAGCGGCCGCGCCGGGGCACCCGGAGCACCGGGCGCCGGGGCCTGCGGCGCGCCCGGCCCCTGCGGAGAGCCGTACGAGGACGCCCCGGGCGCGGGAGTGCCGTGCGGAGGCGGGGTGCCGTGCGGGCCGCCCGGGGGCGGAGTCCCCGGGCCACCCGGCGCACCGGGCCCCTGCGGGTAGCCGTAGGACGGCGCGGCCGGCGGAGGCGGCGGCGTGTGCCCCGGCGCACCCGCACCCTGCGAACCCGGCGCAGCACCCGGCGCGTTCGGGTCGGCGAGTGCCGGTGAGACCGCCGTCGGCGGCAGTTGACTGCCGCCCGCGATCAGAGCCGTCTTGGCGTCGGACGGGGCGGAGCGCGGCACGTCGTCGTCGGAGCCGCTCAACGGCGGCGCGAACACCGTCGCCGGCAGCGGCACCGAACGGTCCTCACCGGCATCGGCGTTGGTGTCCGTGCCCGCCCAGGGCGTGGCCCCGGCGGGCGTCACCGGAGCCGACGCACCCGCGCCCGCACCGTCCACAGGCACCCCGGCCTGCGTCCGAGGCAGCGAGGGATCAGGCGCCACGGAGCCGCCGACACCGGCCGGCCCACCGGAGGAAGCCGGACGGCCCCCCGGAACCGCGTCCGACACAGCACCCGAACCGGGCACGGCGTCCGACACAGCACCCGGACCCGACTCGGAACCCGCACCCGCCCCGGCCCCCGCGGCCGCCTCCTCCCCCCGCTGCTCCCCGATCCCCAACTTGTCCGCCGCCTCCTGCAACCACTCCGGCGGAGTCAACAGGAACGACGTCTGATTCAGATCCACCCGAGCCGCGGGCGCCGGCACGGGCTCCGCCGCCTCACCCTCCGGACGCCCGTACTCCTCCTCGTACCGCCGGATCACCTCACCCACCGGCAGCGAAGGCCACAACGAGACCTCCCCGCCGTCCCGGGCCAGCACCAGCCGCTGCGCACCCCCGTCCGAACGCGGCCCCTCCGCCCGGTCCTCCGCCCACACCACGAACCCGAGCCCGAACTCCCGCACCCGCACCTCACGATGCTGGTACGCCGGAACGTCCCCATTGATCCACTCTTCACCGCGCTCCTGCGCCTGCGCGAACGTCACCATCACCCGATCACTCCCCCACGCCCACGGACGACACGGACACAGCCCGCGCGAACCCACCGTCCACCATCAGATTCGCCACCGTCTCCAACTCCGGGGGCCGGCCCGCCAGACGCGACAGGAACACGTCGAAATCGTCACCGCACGGCAGCAACAAACGCTCCACCCGCTCCGCCGGCGACCACGCCGGATCCACGTCCCGCGCGTCGTCGTACGCACAGAACCACACCGAACCGAGCCGCTCGCCCTTCACCTTCACGGCCAGCAGACCCCCCTGCACGAACCCGACACCCAGATAGTCCTTGGTCAGATGGTCCCGCAGACACTTGTTCACGTACACCAGGTCGTTGACCGCCGCCTCGTCCCGCACCGTGAAGAACGGCTGGTCCACCAGCAGCCCCAACTCCGCGTCCAGCGCCGCGCCCACCGGCGCACACCCACCCGCCGCCTTCAAAAACGACCGGTACGCGCCCGGCAACCGGTACCCGAGATCCTCCTCCACCCCCTGCACCTGCGACTCCGTCACCGCCACACCCGACTTCGGCAACCCGAAATGCGCCGGACGCGTCTCCTGCAGCGGACGCGTCCCCCGCTTCGACTGATCCACCGCCGCCGTCGCGATCCCACCGTGATGCCGCAACAACGCCTTCACCTCGACCGGCACCAACTCCAGCCGCCGCGAACCCACCACGTGATGCCACGTCCAGCCGTGCGGAGTCGCCACCTGGCCCACCGTGTCCCACAACGCGTGCCCCGACGCCGCGAGCGCCGCGTTCGCCGACACATAGTCCGTCAGCCGCAACTCGTCGACACCGAAACCCTCCGGCGGCTCCGCGATCTCCGCCGCCGCCCGCGCGTACGGCGAGAAGTCGGGGTAACCCCGCTCGTCGACCCGTACCCCCCTCGGGTGACGCGCCGCCCGGACCGGATCCGGGAAATGCACGACCTGCCCGGCGTAGGCCGCGTTCGGCGGCGCGGCTTGCTGCCCGAGCCGACCTGTCGTCATGGCGGTTGCCCCCTGCGGCACTCTGTACGGACCCCGGCCACCGGCCCCGCTTCCGGTTCCGGCCACCACGTCCCGTATGCGACTGTCTCCAACGGTCTCCCACGCGCGTCAACCGCGCGCCAGGCGGTGCCGACAGCCTATGCGGTACGACGACACCGGTCACCGGCCCTCCACTTCGGTGACCAGCCGTCACCCCACCGTGACAGCCCGCCCCGACCCGGGCGTGTCGCACCGCCCCAGCTTCCGCACCCGCCACGCCGTTTGGCACCCTGTGACGGCCGGGGGATGCACGGAGGGGAAAGACGATCATGAACGCCACCCAAACGGGACCACACACCACCAGCCGCTCCGGCGACCCCCGCATCGGCTGGAGCCACGACGACACCCCCCACGCACCCACCCTCCGCCACCGCCGCGACGGCATCCTCCCCACCGTCGCCGCCGCCCTCTCCGTCCGCGGCGCCACCCTCACCGGCACCGCCGCCCGCGCCGACCAGCCCCCCACACTCCACCCCCTCGTCCAGGACTTCCTCGACACCCTCACCAGCGCCCAACGCGACCGCTTCACCGGCCGCTGCGCCGAAGCACTTCTGATCTCCCGCCACATCGCCGCCGTCGACGCCGCCCGCAGCAAACGCGCCGCCCGCAGACCCATGACCAACGGCGAAGCCCGCAAAGCCCTCAAACAGGCCAAACTCACCGCCCGACGCATCCGCGAGGACGGCGACCCCCTCCACGGCAGCTTCGCCGCCCCCTGCCGCGCCTGCACCGCCCTCAGCGCCCACTTCGGCGTCCGCATCGTCGACCCCACGGCGACAGACGGCTGAGCCGGCCCGCCCCAAGCCCCACCCAGACCCCCCACACCCACCCACAAGACGGCCCCCGCCGGCCCAAGACCTCGACGAACGAAGCGCAGATGCACCCCGACCGCACCTCCACCACCCGCTTCCCCGTACCCGTCGACGCCGCCCTGCGCGCCGCCGGCTGGCAACCCGGACGCTGGGACATCAAACAAGCCGAGATCTGGGCCGACACCCTGCGCGACCACACCTCCCCCGCCGGTCACCGACACGCCGTCTTCCCCGCCGCCGTCGAAGCCTGGGCCGAATTCGGCGGCCTGCGCATCACCCCCACCGGACCCGGCCGCCAGATCGCCCCCGTCGCCATCGAACTCGACCCCCTGCACGGCCTCCACATGGCCCGCACCCTCGGCGACCTCGGCCGCGCCCTCGACACCGACGTCAGCCCCCTCGGCGGCGAGACCGACAGCCAGGCCCTCCTCGCCATCGACGCCGCAGGCCGCGTCTACGCCCTCGACCACACCGGCGACTGGTACCTCGGCCCCGACATCGACCAAGCCCTCGGCGCCCTCGTCTCCGGCATCCAACCCGTCCGCCTCACCGCCGGCTGATCAGCGCCGGTCCGCCCCACCCCCGACTCAACACCGGCCGACCCCACCGCCGACCGAACCGGACCCGGGCCCCTACGCCGCCGGAATCACCGCCGACACCCGAAAACCACCCGCATCCGTCGGCCCCGACACGAACACCCCACCCAGAGCCACCACCCGCTCCTTCATCCCCAGCAACCCATTACCCCCCGACGGCAACCCGGCCGACGACGCCGACCCCACCTCCGGCGGCGGCTCGTTCTCCACCTGCATCGCGATCTCCGCCACCCGATGCGCCAACCGCACATGCGTCTTCGCCCCCGCCGCATGTTTGTGCACATTGGTCAACGCCTCCTGCACCACCCGGTACGCCGTCTGCTCGATCTCCGGCGCATACCCCCGCACCTCCCCCTCCACCGACAGATCCACCACCATCCCCGCAGCCGCCGACTGCCCGATCAACTCGTCCAACTCCGACAGACACGGCCCCTCACCCTCCTCCACGGCCCGCGCCACCACCTCCGTCACCGCCACCGACGACACCGACGCCCGCCGCTCACCGTCCCCACTCCGCAACACCCCCAACATCTCCCGCAGCTCCGTCAACGCCTGCCGCCCCATGTCCCCCACCAGCGCGGCATTCCTCACCGCCTTCTCCGGATCCTTCCGCGCCACCGCCTGCAACGCGGCCGCATGCACCACCATCAGGCTCACCCGGTGCGCCACCACGTCATGCATCTCCCGCGCGATCCGCGTCCGCTCCTCGTTACGCGCCCACTCGGCCCGCTCCTCCGCCCGCTCCGCCAACAGCTGCAACTCCCGCTCCAAGCTGTCGGCCCGCTCCCGCAGACTCTCCATGAGCCGCCGCCGCGCCCCCACATACAGCCCGAGCAGCACCGGCGGCGCCGTCAGCCCCAACGAGGTCGCGATCGACGCGAACGGCACGAACCAGTCCCCCAGATCCAGATCCCCCCGCACCATGTCCTGCCGCACCCGCACGAACGTCACGATCAACGTCCCCACCAGCTGCATCCCCGCCAGCGCCCCGATGATCCGGCGCGGCAACTCGGACGCCGCCAGCGTGTACAGCCCCACGATGCCCATGAGGAAACCCATCTGCGCCGGCGTGATCGCGATCGACACCAGCACCACGGCGACGGGCCACTGCCTGCGCACCACCAGCACCGACCCCGCGAGCAGCCCGAAGACCACCCCCGCCGGCACCGGAATCCCCGCGTCCCGCGCGAACGGAACCCCCTCCACCGCACACTCCGCGGCGGACACCACCGCGAGACTCCAGTCGAGCACCGCGCTGCGGCGCCTGCCCCACCACAACGGCCCTCCCCGAGCCGTCGCGTGCTCTTCCCCCGTCGTGGTCATGCCTCCAGCCTACGGGCGCCCGCCCCGGCTTTTCCGGCGAGTTTCCACGACCGGCCCACACCACACCCCGTAACCGAACAACACCGAAACCCACCGGTATCCCTCGAACTGCTGAACCAAGTCCGTTCGACTCCGGAGCCACCGATTCCGGCCGGACGGGATGCCCATGGCACATTCCCACGGCAAGTACGCCGACTTCGAGAGCCTCAGGAAACAGGCCATCGCCCTCAGGAGGGCCGGCCACAGCCTCCGACAGATCCGCGACGAGCTTCAGGTACACAACAAGGAGACCCTTCAGCGGCTCGTCGAGGGCGAGCCGCCCCCGGAATGGGCGAAGCGGCCACGAGCGAAGGACGAGCTGCGCGAGAGGGCACGGGAGCTGCGGCAGCAGGGCTGGACGTACAAGCAGATCCAGGCAGAGCTGGGATGCTCGAAGAGTTCGGTGTCGCTTTGGGTGCGTGACCTACCGGCGCCCGGACGGCCACGCTCCGATACGGGAACAGCACGACGCGACGTGCAGCGTGCAGTCGAGAGCCGCGACGCCACCCGAGCAACGATGCAAACCACCGCGGGCATCGAGGTGGGGCCCGTCAGCCCGCCCCAAGACCAACCGAACCAATGTCGGCGAGGGCTACTACGGTTGCCTCCGGGTCGCCATCCTCCGAAGCGCCGACCTACACCGTCGCATCGAAGGCTGGTGGTACGGCATAGTAGGGGCTGTCCGTCCGGATGATCTATCGAACCGGACATAAGGGCGATCCCGGGTCGTCTAAGGGCAGGACAAACGGTTTTGGTCCGTTGAATGAGGGTTCGAATCCTTCCCCGGGAGCCAGTGGGCGTGGGCCCTGACAGCAACGTCAGGGCCCGCTCTCATGTCCTCCAAGAAACGCCCCGGTATCCTTCGGGTGTCTCCACCCCTACACAGCCGAAGGGCAACTCCGTGAGCGCCATTCGCCCGGCAGCCGTCGTCGTTCTCGCAGCGGGTGAGGGCACCCGTATGAAGTCGGCCACACCCAAGGTCCTGCACGAGATCTGTGGCCGCAGTCTCGTGGGTCATGTGCTGGCGGCGGCCCGTGAGTTGGATCCCGAGAACCTGGTCGTCGTGGTCGGGCACGCACGGGAGCAGGTCACCGCGCACCTCACCGGGATCGACCCGGAGGTACGCACCGCCGTCCAGGCGGAGCAGAACGGCACCGGGCACGCCGTCCGGATGGGCTTGGAGCAGCTCGGGGGTGGGGTCGACGGCACGGTCGTGGTCGTCTGTGGTGACACTCCGCTGCTGACCGGTGCGACGCTCGCGCAGCTCGCCGCGACGCATCACGCCGATGGCAATGCGGTGACGGTGCTGACGGCGGAGGTGCCGGATGCGACGGGGTACGGGCGGATCGTGCGGGACGAGGTCTCGGGTGCGGTGACCGCGATCGTGGAGCACAAGGACGCGAGCGAGGTGCAGCGGGAGATCCGTGAGATCAATTCGGGTGTTTTCGCGTTCGACGGGCAGTTGCTGGCGCAGGCGCTGAAGCAGGTGCGTACGGACAACAGTCAGGGTGAGGAGTACCTGACGGATGTCCTGGGGATTCTGCGTGAGGCGGGTCATCGGGTGGGTGCGTCGGTGGCGGCGGATCATCGTGAGATCGCCGGGATCAACAATCGGGTGCAGTTGGCGGAGGCCCGTCGGATTCTGAACGAGCGGTTGTTGACCGCCGCGATGTTGTCGGGTGTGACGGTGGTGGATCCGGCCAGTACGTGGGTGGATGTCACGGTGACGTTCGAGCAGGATGCGGTGGTTCATCCGGGGACGCAGTTGCTCGGTGCGACGCATGTGGGTGAGGGGGCCGAGGTGGGTCCGAACAGTCGGCTGAGGGACACCGCTGTGGGGGCGGGGGCGCGGGTGGACAACACGGTGTCGGACGGTGCGCAGATCGGTCCGCAGGCGTCGGTCGGTCCGTACGCGTATCTGCGGCCGGGTACTCGTTTGGGCTTGAAGTCCAAGGTGGGTACGTATGTGGAGACGAAGAACGCGTCGATCGGTGAGGGTACGAAGGTGCCGCATCTGTCGTATGTGGGTGACGCGACGATCGGTGAGTACACGAACATCGGTGCTGCCAGTGTGTTCGTGAACTATGACGGGCAGGACAAGCACCACACGACGGTCGGGTCGCATTGTCGTACGGGTTCGGACAACATGTTTGTGGCTCCTGTCACGGTCGGGGACGGCGCGTACACCGCTGCGGGGTCTGTGATCACGAAGGATGTGCCGCCGGGTTCGTTGGCTGTGGCCCGTGGTCAGCAGCGGAATATCGAGGGTTGGGTGGCTCGTAAGCGTCCGGGCAGCGCGGCGGCGAAGGCGGCTGAGGCGGCCTCCCGGCAGGGTGGCGGCGAGGACTGACCGGAAACGGTCGCGTCGGACACGGCGTACCGTGATAGGTGCACACCCGCACCCCCACCAGCTGAGACGGCCCCGTCGCGCCCAGCGGCGAGGTCTTTGGACAGCCGGCTGAGACACCTCTGAGGAGACAGTGCTGTGACCGGGATCAAGACGACCGGCGAGAAGAAGTTGATGTTCTTCTCCGGCCGCGCCCACCCCGAGCTTGCCGAGGAGGTCGCCCACCAGCTGGGTGTCGGGGTCGTCCCGACGAAGGCCTTCGACTTCGCCAATGGTGAGATCTACGTCCGTTACCAGGAGTCGGCTCGTGGTGCGGACTGCTTCCTGATCCAGAGCCACACGGCTCCGATCAACAAGTGGATCATGGAGCAGTTGATCATGATCGATGCTCTGAAGCGGGCGTCCGCGCGGAGTATCACGGTGATCGTGCCGTTCTACGGTTATGCGCGGCAGGACAAGAAGCACCGTGGGCGTGAGCCGATTTCGGCGCGTCTGATCGCGGACATGATGAAGACGGCGGGTGCGGACCGGATCCTCACCGTCGATCTGCACACGGACCAGATCCAGGGTTTCTTCGACGGTCCGGTGGATCATCTGTTCGCGTTGCCGCTGTTGGCGGACTATGTGGGCAGCAAGGTGGACAGGACGAAGCTGACCGTGGTCTCGCCGGACGCGGGTCGTGTGCGGGTGGCGGACCGTTGGTGTGACCGTCTGGGTGCTCCGCTGGCGATCGTGCACAAGCGGCGTGACAAGGACGTGGCGAACCAGGTGACGGTCCACGAGGTCGTGGGTGAGGTCAAGGGCCGGGTGTGTGTCCTGGTCGACGACATGATCGACACGGGTGGCACGATCTGTGCGGCGGCGGACGCGTTGTTCGCGCATGGTGCGGAGGACGTCATCGTGACGGCGACGCACGGTGTGCTGTCCGGGCCGGCCGCTGATCGTCTGAAGAACTCGAAGGTGAGTGAGTTCGTGTTCACGAACACGTTGCCGACTCCGGGTGAGCTGGAGTTGGACAAGATCACGGTCCTGTCGATCGCGCCGACGATCGCGAGCGCTGTGCGTGAGGTGTTCGAGGACGGTTCGGTGACGAGCCTGTTCGACGAGCAGTAGGCCGTTCGGGCTTCTGGTTGATCGATTTTTCTGCGGCCTCCCTTGCCGAGTAGACTGGTTCAGTTGCTCGGCGAGGGAGGCCGTTCCCGTGTGGGTTCGGCGGTCCGTTATCGACGCGCTCTTCGTAGCAGGCCGTTCGTGGCCGGGTGACCACGTCCGTTCCGATTTTCTACGAGGAGTGATTCACATGTCCGAGGTGAAGCTCGCCGCTGAGACGCGCACCGAGTTCGGCAAGGGTGCCGCGCGTCGTATCCGCCGCGACAACAAGGTTCCGGGTGTTCTGTACGGTCACGGTTCCGACCCGCTGCACCTGACCCTGCCGGGCCACGAGCTGCTGCTGGCGCTGCGTACGCCGAACGTTCTGATCTCCCTGGACATCGACGGCAAGAGCACCGAGCTGGCGATCCCGAAGGCCGTGCAGCGCGACCCGCTGAAGGGTTTCCTGGAGCACGTCGACCTGCAGCTGGTGCAGCGCGGCGAGACGGTCACGGTCGAGATCCCGGTTCAGACCGAGGGTGAGCTGGCCGCGGGTGGCAACCTGCTCGAGCACGTCCTGAACGCGCTGCCGGTCGAGGCCGAGGCGACGCACATCCCGGAGGCCGTGACGGTGTCCGTGGAGGGTCTGTCGGCCGGTGCGTCGATCCACGCCAAGGACATCACCCTGCCGAAGGGTGTCACCCTGGCCGTCGACGAGGACGCGGTCGTTCTGCAGGTTCTGGCCGCGCAGGCGGAGGAGGCCCCGGAGGGCGGGGAGGCCGCCGGCGAAGAGGCCGCGGAGGCCTGATCCTCGGCTTCGTCGTTCGTTCGTCAGCCGCTGTTCCCGTGCGTTTCGTACGGGGCAGCGGCTGGCGCGTATCAAGGAGACACAGACGTGACGAGCGACCCGAATGCTCCCTGGCTGATCGTGGGGCTGGGTAATCCGGGGGCGGAGTACGCGATGAACCGGCACAACGTGGGGTTCATGGTGGCCGATCTGCTGGCCGAGCGGATCGGGGGCAGGTTCAAGCGGGCGGGCAGGGCGCAGGCGCAGGTGGTGGAGGGGCGGATCGGTCCGCCGGGGCCGGCGAACCGGCGGGTGGTTCTGGCGAAGCCGATGTCGTACATGAATCTGTCGGGTGGTCCGGTGAACGCGTTGCGGGACTTCTACAAGGTGCCGGTGGCGCAGGTGGTGGCGGTGCATGACGAGTTGGACATCGACTACGGGACGTTGCGGCTGAAGCTGGGGGGCGGGGACAACGGGCACAACGGGCTGAAGTCGATGACGAAGGCGTTCGGTGCGGACTATCACCGGGTGCGGTTCGGGATCGGGCGGCCGCCGGGGCGGATGCAGGTGGCGGACTTCGTGCTGAAGGACTTCTCGCCGGCGGAGCGCAAGGAGCTGGACTACTTCGTGGACCGGGCGGCGGACGCGGTGGAGTGCCTGGTGATCGACGGGTTGGAGCGGGCGCAGGGGACGTACAACTCCTGAGGCCGGGTGTCGGCCGGGGAAAAGGTGCGGAACTCCCGACTTGTCTCCCGCCGAGGTTGACGGGTCGTTCGGGCATGGCCAATGATCCCCGCCATGCCTGCCACAGCCGTGTCCTCCCGTCGGGCGTCGTCGCACAGGGCGTCGTCACGTAGAGGCCGGGGGTCCGTCCGTCCGGCCTCGGTCGCCGCGCTGCGGTATGGCCGGTTGGCGGCGATGGGTGTGGTCGCCGTGCTCATCCTGATCGCGGGGGTGTGGGGGTCCTGGGGGTCGGCGCAGCACGTGATGCTGACGAAGGGGCGGGAGCAGGGCACGGTCGAGGTGGCCGGGTGTGGGGCGGAGACGTGCTGGGGGCCGTACGCGCCGTTGTCGGCGGGGTCGACGGCGCGGGCGCGGGTGGTGATCGAGCGGTCGGTGGCGGTGCGGGCCGGGCAGACGTACACGGTGGTGGTGAAGCCGGACGGTGACGAGGTGGTGCGGTCGGGTCCGGCGGGGGTGTTGTACGCGTGGATCCCGATGGGTGGTGCGTTGTTGCTGGCGTCGGTGGTGGTGGCCGGCGGGTTGGGGCGTACGCGGTGGGGGTGGGTGTTGGCGGGGTCGGGCGTGGCGTTGTGGACGGCGGTGTTCGTGACGATCTGAGGGTGGGGCCGTTCTTCCCGGTGTGGAGTGTCGGTTCGTTGCCGGTTCGTGCCTTGACCGTGGGTCAGCGGCGGCTGGATGCTGAACCGCCCCCTCCACATCTTCCCCTTTCGTCACTCGAAGATGGACTGCCCCATGCGTACCTTCGCTCGCGCCGGTTTTTTCCTGGCCGTTTCCTCGGCCGTCGTCCTGCTGGCTCCTGCCGCCCATGCCACGGGTGATGACACGTACACCGTGGAGCTGCGGCAGGAGTTGCCGCGGACCGCGACCACTGATGACGGGGGTGCCCCGCGGGAGTCGCGGGAGGAGTGCCCCGGTGTCCCCGACGGCAAGGACGGCTGGCATTTCGTGGTGCCGGGGAAGGAGCCGGAGTTCGTGAAGCTGACGGTGACCTTCGAGCCGGGCGGGCAGCAGGTGCTGACGAGCTTCGGCCCGCCGAGCGACCAGCACGCGTATGTGTGGTCGCTGCCGGGGGCGGAGCTGACGTCGGCGGTCGCCGAGGTGCGCGGTGGTGAGCTGGAGCTGTTCAATCTCTCGCACACCTGCCCGGTGAGGAGCACGCCGAGCGGTTCCGCGGAGCCGTCGACGGGCACGAGCGCGGAGCCGTCGTCGAGCACGAGTGCCAGCACCGAGCCGTCCTCGGGCACGAGCGCGGAGCCGTCGACGGGTACGAGCACGAGCGCGGAGCCGTCGGCCGGTACGAGCACGGGGCCGGCCGAGTCGCCCGGCGAGGTGACGCCCGGTGACGGCGGTGCCGCCGCCCCGTCCGCGTCCACGGGGGCCGGCGGTGGTGATCTCGCCGAGACGGGCAACGGTGCCCCGGTGGGTGCGCTGTCCGCGGTGGCGGCGGTGCTGGTCGCCGCGGGCGGTTTCCTGGTGGTCCGCCGTCGCAGGGGTGCGCGTCAGGGCTGACGCACGTTCCGCGCGTCAGGGCCGACGTACGGAACGAGGGTGCCCCCGAGCCGGTACGGGCTCGGGGGCACCCTTGTGTGCGGCCGGCGGTCAGCCGGTGTTGCGCAGGCCCGCCGCCACGCCGTTGACGGTCAGGAGCAGGGCGCGGGCGAGGAGGGGGTCGGGTTCCTCGCCGGCGGCCGCGGCGTCACGCTGGCGCTTGAGCAGGGTGACCTGGAGGTAGGAGATGGGGTCCAGGTAGGCGTCGCGGATGGCGAAGGTCTGCTTGAGGACGGGCTGGGCGTCGAGCAGTTCGCGCTCGCCGGTGATCTTGAGGACTTCGGCGACGGTGAGCTCGTGTTCGGCCTGGATGCGCTCGAAGACGTGCTTGAGCTCGTCGGGGACGAGGGTGTCGACGTAGTGCCGGGCGATCCGAAGGTCGGTCTTGGCGAGGGTCATCTCGACGTTGGAGATGAAGTTGCGGAAGAAGTGCCACTGCTGGTGCATCTCGTCGAGGACCGTGTCGAGGCCGGCCTCGCGCAGCGCCTTGAGGCCGGAGCCGACGCCGAACCAGCCGGGGACGATCTGCCGGGACTGGGTCCAGCCGAAGACCCACGGGATGGCGCGCAGGCCGTCGAGCGAGACGCCGGAGCCGGGGCGGCGGGAGGGCCGGGAGCCCAGGTGCAGGTCGGCGAGCTGGTCCACCGGCGTCGACGCGAGGAAGTACGTCGGCAGGTCGGGGTCCTCGACGAGGCGGCGGTAGGCGGCGTGGGCGGCGTCGCTGACGACGTCCATGGCCGCGTCCCAGCGGGCGAGGGCCTCGTCGGACTGGCGGGGGGCGGTGTGCAGGGCGGAGGCCTGGAGGGTGGCCGCGACGGTCAGTTCCAGGTTCTCCCTGGCCAGCGACGGGATGAGGTACTTGTCGGAGATGACCTCGCCCTGTTCGGTGACCTTGATCTCGCCTTCGAGGGTGCCCCACGGCTGGGCGAGGATCGCGTCGTGGGAGGGGCCGCCGCCGCGGCCGACGGTGCCGCCGCGGCCGTGGAAGAGCCGGAGGCGGACGCCGTAGCGGTGGGCGACGTCGCGCAGGCGGCGCTGGGCGCGGTGGATCTCCCACTGGGAGGTGGTGATGCCGCCGAACTTGGAGGAGTCGGAGTAGCCGAGCATGACCTCCTGGACGTCGCCGCGCAGGGCGACGAGACGCCGGTAGGAGGGGTCGGAGAGCATGTCCTCCAGGATGGTGTCGGCGGCCTTGAGCTCGTCGGTGGTCTCCAGAAGCGGCACGATGCCGATCTTGGCCCAGCCGGCGTGCAGGTCGATCAGGCCGGCCTCGCGGGCGAGGACGGCGGCGGCGAAGACGTCGTCGGCGCCCTGGCACATGGAGATGATGTACGACTCGATGACCTCGGGTCCGAAGACCTCGAGGGCGCGCTTGACGGTGAGGAAGACGCCGAGGGTCTTCTCGCCGGCCGCGTCGACGGGCGCGGGGGTGGGCGCGAGGGGCCTTCTGGAGCGCAGTTCCTTGGCGAGCAGCTTCGTGCGGTACTCGCGGGGCATGTCCGCGTACCGCCAGGACTCCTCGCCGAGGCGGTCGAAGAGCTGGCCGAGGGCGTGGTGGTGGGCGTCGGCGTGTTCGCGGACGTCCATGGTGGCGAGCTGGAGGCCGAAGGCGGCCAGGGTGCGGATGGTGCGGTTCATGCGGCCGTCGGCGAAGAGGGCGCCGCGGTGCTCGCGCAGGGAGGTCTGGACGAGGGTGAGGTC
This sequence comes from Streptomyces sp. NPDC051315, assembly GCF_044455165.1. NCBI lineage: Bacteria > Bacillati > Actinomycetota > Actinomycetes > Kitasatosporales > Streptomycetaceae > Streptomyces > Streptomyces sp. NPDC051315. The sequence goes on along the minus strand of NZ_JBITEN010000014.1, from coordinate 219,649 downwards.
CTGGAGGAGCTCGCTGGTGCCGAGGTAGTCGCGGCCGGGCTCGTGGGGGGTGCCCTTGGCGAGGCGCTGCTTGGTGTTCTCCAGCTTCTGCCGGATGCAGGTGGCCTTGAGGCGGTAGGGCTCCTCGGCGTTGAGCCGCTTGTAGCGGGGGCTGATCTCGGGCAGCCGCTCGAGGTCGGTCTGGAGGGATGCCAGGAGTTCCTCGGTGGCTCCGGTGTAGCGGATGGAGTTGGAGAGGAAGCCGCGCAGCTCGTCGATCGTCTCCAGGGCGTCGTTGATGCCGTGTTCGTGCTGGAGGATGAGGATGTCCCAGGTGACCTGGGGGGTGACGTTGGGGTTGCCGTCGCGGTCGCCGCCGATCCAGGTGCCGAACGTCAGGGGGCGGGTGTTGTCCGGGAGGGTGACGCCGACGCGCTCCAGTTCGGCGGTGAGGTCCTCCAGGACGTCACCGACGGCGTTCGCGTGGAGTTCGTCCAGGTAGTAGATGGCGTTGCGGGCTTCGTCGGCGGGCTCGGGGCGTACGACGCGCAGTTCGTCCGTCTGCCATACGAGGTCGATGTTCTCGGCCAGACGGGTGTCGTGGCGGCGGCGGTCGGACTCGATGACCGGGGTCTCCAGCAGCGCGGCGATGCGGCGGAGCTTGTTCAGTACCGACCGGCGTGCGGCCTCGGTGGGGTGGGCCGTGAAGACGGGGCGGACGTTGAGGTTGCGGACGGTCTCGCGGACGTGGTCGGGGTCGGCGTCCTTGAGCCGGTCGGCGGTGCGGGCCAGCAGGCCGCCCTCGGCGGCGCGCTTGGCGCGCAGTTCGCGGCCGCGGTGCACCTGCTCGGTGACGTTGGCCAGGTGGAAGTAGGTGGAGAAGGCGCGGACCAGCTTGGCCGCTGTCTCCAGTTCGATGCCGCGCAGCAGTTCGGCGGCTGCCTCTCCGTCCTCGCGGGTGAGGCGGCGGACCTTCTCGACCAGGTCCAGGAGCTCGGGGCCCTCCTGGCGGACGAGGGTCTCCCCGAGGAGGTCACCCAGTCGGCGGATGTCGGCGCGCAGCTCGGTGCTGGTCGTCGTCTGGTCGTCGGCACTGCTCACAGGTGCGGCTCCTTGCAGTGTTGAAGCTCGTCCGGGAGGGGAACTCGTCAGGCCGGACCTGGCGGCGGCTGCCGCATACGGGCCGGACCTGAGGGAAGAAATTCAGAGCGGACCGCGCTGTCCGACCGTCTCCAAGGATAGGTGTCCGTGTGGACGTGCAGACTTTCGGGCTCTTGCCGCCGGACAACGCGCTGCCATACTTACGACGCCGTAGGTTACGGAACCGTAGGAAACTGTCCGCGGTGACCGCCCCCAGGCTTCTTTCTCAACCCACGACCCCACAGGGGACGCGCATGACCACACGCTCCGACGTGATCGAAGACCCCTCGAAGGCGCCCGACGGCTCCTCCACACCCTCGGCCACCCTGGGTGGCGAGCAGAAGCGCTCGATCGAGCAGATCACGCTGCTGCTCTTCATCACCGTCCCGTTCCTCGCGCTCCTGGCGGCCGTGCCGCTGGCGTGGGGCTGGGGGGTGAGCTGGCTGGACCTCGGTCTGCTGGTCTTCTTCTACTTCCTCGGATGCCACGGCATCACCATCGGCTTCCACCGCTACTTCACGCACGGCTCCTTCAAGGCCAAGCGGCCCCTGCGGATCGCGCTCGCGATCATGGGGTCGATGGCCGTGGAGGGCCCGCTGGTGCGCTGGGTGGCCGACCACCGCAAGCACCACAGGTTCTCCGACGCCGAGGGCGACCCGCACTCGCCGTGGCGGTTCGGGGAGACGGTCCCGGCGCTGATAAAGGGCCTGTGGTGGGCCCACATCGGCTGGATGTTCGACGAGGAGCAGACGCCGCAGGACAAGTACGCGCCCGACCTGATCAAGGACAGGGCGATCCGGACGATCTCCCGCCAGTTCGTGCTGTGGACGATCGTGTCGCTGGGGCTGCCGGCGCTGATCGGCGGGCTCGTGACGATGTCCTGGTGGGGCGCGTTCACCGGGTTCTTCTGGGGCTCGCTGGTGCGGGTGGCGCTGCTGCACCACGTGACCTGGTCGATCAACTCGATCTGTCACGCGGTGGGCAAGCGCCCCTTCAAGTCGCGTGACCGCTCGGGCAACGTGTGGTGGCTGGCGATCCTGTCGTGCGGCGAGTCCTGGCACAACCTGCACCACGCCGACCCGACGTCCGCGCGGCACGGTGTGGAGCGCTGGCAGCTGGACTCCTCGGCACGGTTCATCCGTATCTTCGAGAAGTTCGGCTGGGCGTACGACGTGCGCTGGCCGTCACGCTCGCGTATCGATTCGCGCCGGAACGCGGGTGGGGACGACTCCCGGCGCCGGAAGGTGACCGCTGACGCGGCATGATGGACGGTGTGGCGACCGACTCCAGCAGTACCCCGAGCAATGACAAGCCGCGGCGAGCGCGTCGCACCCGGATGACCGGTGCCGAGCGCCGCCAGCAGCTGCTGGAGATCGGTCGCACGCTGTTCGCGGCGAAAGGATTCGAGGGCACGTCGGTGGAGGAGATCGCGGCGAAGGCCGGGGTGTCCAAGCCGGTGGTGTACGAGCACTTCGGCGGCAAGGAGGGCCTGTACGCGGTGGTGGTGGACCGGGAGATGCGGCGCCTGCTGGACATGGTGACCAGTTCCCTGACCGCCGGCCACCCGCGTGAGCTGTGCGAGCAGGCCGCGTTCGCCCTGCTGGACTACATCGAGGAGTACACGGACGGTTTCCGCATTCTCGTCCGTGACTCCCCCATCCCGCAGTCGACGGGTTCCTTCGCGTCCCTCATCTCCGACATCGCCACGCAGGTGGAGGACATCCTGGGCCGCGAGTTCAAGAGCCGTGGCTTCGATCCGAAGCTGGCGCCGCTGTACGCGCAGGCGCTGGTGGGGATGGTCGCGCTGACCGGGCAGTGGTGGCTGGACGTGCGCCGCCCGAAGAAGGCGGAGGTCGCGGCCCATCTGGTGAACCTGGCGTGGCACGGCCTGGACGGGCTGGAGCAGAAGCCGCGGCTGATCGGGCACCGCAAGAGCTGACGGGCGGGGGCCGCCGTTCGGGAGCCGACGCCTTCAGGCCCCCTTCACGGGCCGAGCCGAGGGGCACGGCACGGGACTGAGGGGGGCGGGCCGCCGTCCGACTGCCGACGGGCCCGGCCCGGGCGCGGTCCACGAGCCGTCCAGGAGCCGACATGCCGCGGGTCCCCGTTCACGGACGGGGACCCGCGGGGCTTACCCGCTCATCAATGCTTGAAGATGTCCTTCATCTTCTCCTTGGCCTGGCGTGCGTCGCCCTTCGACTGGCCGGCGCGCCCCTTGGTCTCCGTCCTCGCGTCTTTCCCCGCGCGGCCGAGGACCTCCTTGACCTTGCCCTTGATCTGTTCCGTCTTCGCCTTGGCCTTCTGCTCTCGTGCCACCGTCGATCACTCCAGTCAGGTCTGACTACGGTGTCGTCCCCCGGGTCACCTTCGCCGCGCCGCTCAAACACCGGCCACGGCTCCAGGAGCTCCAGCCGGTCGCCGACTGCCGGGGGCCTCGCCGCGGAGGGGGCGCAGCGGGTCTCGGCGCCGGGCGGGCGGCGAGCTGGACGTGGTCGGCGGCGGTGAGCGCGCTCAGGCCGTCTTCCGGGCCACCACGAACAGCCGGCGGAAGGGCAGGACCGTGCCGTGGTCGTGGCGTGGGTAGGCCTCCCGCAGCAGGTCGCGGTACTCGGTCACGAAGGCGTCGCGCGCGTCGGGGTCGTCGGCGAGGGCGTCGAGGGCGGGGCGCAGTCCGGTGCCCTTGACCCAGTCGAGGACGGGGTCGGCGCCCTGGAGGACGTGGTGGTACGTCGTCGTCCACACGTCGGTCTGGCAGCCGAGGCGGGCGAGCCGGTCGAGGTAGACGCCGGGGGCGTGGACGGAATCCTCGGGGCGCAGGACGTGACCGACGCGGCCCCTCCAGCGGGGTGTGTTGCCGAGGTCGCGCATGAGGGCGTGCAGGGGCGCGTCGATGTTGTGGGGGACCTGGAAGGCGAGGGTGCCGCCGGGGGCGAGGCCGTCGAGCCAGGCGGGGAAGGCGTCGAGGTGGCCGGGGACCCAGTGCAGGGCCGCGTTGGAGACGATCAGGTCGTACGTCTCGGTGGGCGCCCAGGTGGTGAGGTCGGCGTGGGCGAAGTCGAGGTGGGCGCCGGCGTACGCCCGGGCCCGGTCGAGCATCTCCTCGGAGTTGTCGTATCCGGTGATGCGGGCGGTGGGCCAGCGGTCGGCGAGGACGGTGGTGACGTTGCCGGGGCCGCAGCCGAGGTCGGCGATGCGGGGCGGGTCGCCGGGCAGGTCGGGGACGCGGGCGAGGAGGTCGGCGAAGGGGCGGGCGCGGTGGCCGGCGTGGCGCAGGTACTGGGCGGGGTCCCAGGTGGGGTTGGGCATCGGGCCTCCTCGGCGTGGCCGTGTGCGGCGGTTCCAGGGGTGCGTTGGTTCCAGGGTGCGGCGGCTCCAAGGTGCGGCGGCTCCAGGGTGACGGCACACATACCTTGACGTCAAGACACTCGACATCAAGAGACTTCACATCGACACAACCACTACACTGATCGTCATGGAGGACGAGGTCGATCGGCTGGTCGCAGCGTGGCGCCGGGAGCGCCCGGACCTCGACGTGGAGCCGCTGGAAGTGCTCAGCCGGGTGAGCAGACTGGCCCGGCATCTGGACCGTGCGCGCCGGCTGGCGTTCTCCGAGCACCAGCTGGAGCCCTGGGAGTTCGACGTCCTGACCGCGCTCAGGCGCGCCGGGTCGCCGTATCAGCTGTCGCCGGGCCAGCTGCTGACGCAGACCCTGGTCACCTCGGGCACGATGACGAACCGCATCGACCGGCTGGCGAAGAAGGGCCTGGTGGAGCGGCTGCCGGATCCGAGCGACCGGCGCGGGGTGCTGGTGCGCCTCACGGACGACGGCAAGGACCGCGCCGACCAGGCGCTCGCCGGGCTGCTCGACCAGGAGCGGGCGATCCTGGCCGAGCTGTCCCACGCCCAGCGCGGGGAACTGGCGGGACTGCTCCGGCAGTTGACCGCCCCGTTCGACAACATCCCCGGCTGAGGGCCTGCTCGGCGGGTCACGCGCCGGTCAGGCGCTGTTGGTCTCCTCCGGCCTGATCCGGCCGGCGGGCCCCAGGTCGACGGGTCCCACGCCCGCCCGGCGGGCCAGGGCGACGGCGGCCAGGGTGGAGTGGACGCCCAGCTTGCCGAGGACGTTCTGCATGTGGGTGCGGACGGTGTGCGGGGAGAGGAACAGCCGCTCGGCGACCGCCTTGCGCCCCAGGCCCGCGACCATGCAGCGCAGCACCTCCCGTTCCCTCGGCGTGAGGGACTCCACGAGCCGTTCACTCTCGGTGCGGTGCTTGCGTGCGGCCGTCAGCTCCTTGAGGACGCCCGTGAGCAGGGCGGGCGGCAGGTGCGTCTCCTCGCGCAGCACCCCGCGGACGACGGTGAGCAGCCGGGACAGCGAGCAGTCCTTGGCGACCCAGCCGGACGCCCCGGCCTGCAGGGCTAGGGCCGCGCGCCGCGGGTCGTCCTTCTCGGCGAGGACGACGACCCGGACGTGCGGATGGGCGCCGCGGACCCCGGTGACGAGGGATATCCCGTCGACGAGCCCGTCCTCGCCCACCTCCTGCACGGGCACCGCCGGCCGTACGCCCGGCAGATGGCCGCCCAGATCGGCGTCGACGAGCAGCACGTCGTACCGGCGTCCCTCGGCGGCCGCGCGCTCCAGGCAGCGCAGGGCCGCCGGGCCGCTGCCGGCCGCGGAGACGTCGACGTCGGGCTCGGCGGCCAGGGCGGCGGCGAGCGACTCGGCGAAGATACGGTGGTCGTCGACGACCAGGACTCGGATGCGAACCACGAAACCCCCTTCCCCAGGCTCCTTCACGGAGCAGGGGATACCCAGGTCCGGAGAACGACGACCGGCGCGGGCACGACGCCCGCGGGGTGGTGCGCATCGCACGGCCGCCGCCGTGCAGACATCGATACCCCCACCGCGGGCGTCGTACCCGACTGTCTCGCCCCCTGATCAGCACCGGCCCCCACCGGCGCTGTTCACAGGGTAGGGCTGTGGGCGGGGAGCGGAAGGCAATTTGCAGAACTGTCTGTCCAGCGCGTTTATGGTGAGCCGCATGTTTCGTCTTGAGACAGAAGTCGACAGGACCCGGCGCGAACTGCTCCGTTCACGGCTCCTCGACACCAACACGGCCGCCTCCCCCGTCCTGCGCGCGCTGCGCGGCACCCCCGCCGAACGCGAGGCCCCGCTGCACGTCTGGGCGACGGACAGCGCCGGCGACCTGGCCGGCGGCCTCGTCGGCCACACCTGGACCACCTGGCTGCACGTCACCTACCTCTGGGTCGACGAACGCCACCGCGGCTCGGGCCTCGGTACCCGCCTGCTGACCGAGGCGGAACGCCTCGCACGGGAGGAACGCGGCTGCCGCCGGGTGCGGCTGGAGACCTGGGACTTCCAGGCACCGGACTTCTACAGGAAGCTCGGGTACGAGGTGGTGTGCGTGATCGAGGACTATCCGCCGGGGCTCACGGAGTACACGCTGACGAAACGGCTGGACTGAGCCGCGCGGCCGACGACGCCCCGGCTCCCGCGCTCAGGTCCCCGGAGGGACCGGAGGCGGCGGTGGGGGCGACGGCGGGTGAGGCGGCCGGGGTGGCACCCTCGGCCGGGCCGGCCCCGCGACGGGCGGCGGCGGAGGCGGACCGTCGGGCACCCGGAACCGCGGCCGGGGCCCGGGCGGGGGCCCTGCCGGGGGCGGCGGAGCGGGCGGCGGGGGCGGCGCCTCCGCGATCTCCGGCAGCACCGGGCCGCCCGCACGCAGCCGCTCGATGGCCTGCTCGGCCCGGCGGCGGGCCTGGGGGGCGTCGTCGCGTTCACAGCGGATCCGGATGCCGGCGAGACCCAGGTTCTCGACGGCGAGCAGCCGGTAGCCGAGCTCGTGGATGATCGCTTCGATCCGCCGCCTGCGCGCCGCGTCGAGGCGGCCGGGCAGCAACTCCACCCGACCGCGGCCGTCGAAGTGCCTGACGATCTCCTCGTCTCTCACAGTCCGTCCCTACTCAGTCGTCCTCGTAGCGGGGCAGTTCTACGGGGAAACCGCGAGCTTCCTTGCATTCGGCCAGTTCGTAGCTGCGCTCGGTGATGCGGTAGGCGATGTCGGTCAGAGTCTGTCGCAGTGCCGTGCCGGTGGCCTCGGTGTCTCCGTCGACACCCACCTCGGTGATGACCGCGTAGGTCTCGGGGGCGTTGAAGTCGGCAGCGACGGGTGGGGCACACGGCACGTACACGCCCGCGACAGCGTTGCGGTCATCGAGTCGGGCCAGAGCCTCTATCCCGTCGACGGAGACACTGACAATCCGGTTTCGGTCCCCGCTTCCTCGATAACTTTCGAGCCATTTCTCCCTGGTGACGGGTTCGACATCGGCTCGACCCCACAGGGACGAATCGTTGCTCGTGTGGACGTAGCAGGAGAAACTGAAGCTTTCTCCAGCGCCTCGGCGATCGGAGCCGTCCTCCGCCGACCGGGCCTTCGGCAGCACCTGCGTCACCACACTGCGCTCAAGCGTTCCCTCGCACATCTTCTCCGGCAGCAGGTAGAGGCCTTTGATGAGGAAAAGCCAAGCAACGCTCCCCAGGACAAGCAGGACTGTGAGGCATAGCAGGAAGCCTTTCCCGCTTTCCCAAGTGGCAATTCTTTCTCGACTCCACGTCGACTTGTCCACTAGGGGCGCTCCTTCGTTCTGCTCAGCAGCTCGCCACTGGCGTCATAGCCCTCGTTCACAGCGTTACGGATGAGATCCTTGGTGCCCTGCTCGGGGAGGTCGAGGTGGTTCCGTTCGATGGTGTCACCAGCCGCCCACTGCGCCTGCTGACTCACCGAATCCCGTGAGTCGTAGAAGTCCTTGGCGCTGGAGTAGAGGGCCTCATCCCTGGCGCCCTCGAGTTTCTGCCCCTCGAGCACACGGTCCACGGCCAACCCGGCGACGGCTCCGAGAATTCCTCCACCCACGGCATCCACGGCCGGTCCTCCGTATGCCCCGGGGACCGACATATTGGCCAGACCGATAGCGATCCAGGTCTTGGCGAAATCGCCTTTCGCCTTGAGAGCGTCGTTGTAAGCCGTCTCACCCTTGACGGCTGCTCGCACTTCGTCATCCGCCAGGGAGTGAGCGACGATGCCCTCAATGGTCCCCGCGTTCTTGCCGATGTTCTCGATGACTTGTTTCTCTGAGCCGTCGAACAAGGAGGGGTCGGTGAGGTGTGTTTCCAGAAGCGTGCTGGTGTAGATGCTCTCTCCGAGGATGATCCCCGCCCTCCCGTCGGGATCGGTGGACACCGCGGAGAGAAACCTGACGACGTCCCGGACCTCTTCCAAGCCGTCGGGGGCTTCACTGTTCGTGAGGAAGACGGCCTCTGAGCCATGGCCGGCGAGCGTCTGGCTGATCTCCGGCATGTAGGAGGCCGCCATGTTGCCGAAGCTGTCCCCCAGCCCCTTGCTCACGAGGTCCGCGCCCCCATCGGGCTGCGCCACGGCCGCCATGATGTTGTTCATGATCCGCACTTGCGTCTCGCTGTGCGGCAGGGCCGGTCGGCTCGTGTCGCCCGCGGCCGCGCCGGTCGTGGCAGCCTCCAGTGCCCGCCCCAGCGACTCTCCCCGTTCCGTGTACACGGTCGTCCCGAGCATGTGGTCGAGGTCCGACTTGGACTCGAACGCGTTCGTCGCCGCCTCGGGGTTGTGGGAGAGTGCTTCGAACAGGCCCTCCAGGGGATCCCGGCCGTCACCGTCACCGAAGACAAGGTCGAGGCCGTCGTACCCCTTCCTCCACAGGTCGTCGGTGCCCGCGTCACCCGCAACCTTGTCCGCCTTGAACACCTTTTCCCGGTAGTCGTCCAGGAACTCGGTGTCGTATTGGCCCTGGCGCATCAGGCTGCTGATGACCTGGGAGCCGAGGGCTCCGGCGGGATTCGTCGAGTCGGCCGCGCGGAAATTCGTGTTGCGTTCCGCGATGAGGTCCTTCTTCCAGTCCTGCATGGCGTCGGAGTCGGAGAAGGAGGCCGTGGCCAGGGTCAGGCTCAGGTTCCTCTGGAGGCTCTCCAATGTGTCCAGTTCGGAGTCCCTGGCGCCGGCGTGGACGGAGGTCGTTTCGGTCCAGAACTGGAGCGTCCCCTTGGGCCCCAGCCTCGTCGCGAACTGCTCCGCGAACAGGGAGTCGCCGCTGTACTTCTCCATCGTGCGGTTGAAGTCGGCGATTTCCTCCAGGGACATGTCGGCCGGGTTCTTGGCCATCTTGGCCAGCTTCTCCGCCGCGGCGACGGCCTCGGCCGCGGAGTCCCGGTCGGAATAGGACGCGTTGGTGAAGCCGTACTTGGCCTGGTCGACGAGCAGCCGCAGGACCTTCGCCGCACTGTTGTCGCTCTCGGTGGCCTTGCTCAGAATGCCCTGGATCTCGTCCCGGAGGGTTTCAACCGCCTTCTGGTCCGTCGCGCCGGTCCTTCCGCTGGGGTCGGACGCCCAGTCGGGCCGAGTGCTCGCGGTGACAGTGAACGTGCCCTCGCCGGTGTCGATCACGGTGAGATTCTGCTGTGCACCCCGGGCGATGGCGTCGTTCAGTTGGGTGCGGTAGCCGATGAGCTCGCCACGGGTGTCGCTGAGGATCTTGGCGATGGAGCCGGCCTGGGCGTGCGCGTCGGCGAACTCGGCCGCGGTCTTGGTGATGAACTCCCGGCTGACGGTGGCGTTGACCCCTGCCCACTTGGCCTTGTCAGCCTTGGCCTTGAGGTTGTTCTCGGCGTCCTTCCGGAGTGTCGCGAGCTGCTCCGTCATCTGTTCCCAGTCGGTGACCGCTTCACCGAGCTTTGAGAAGTCGCCGTAGCGCAGTGCGTCGAGGTCCATCGGCGTCAGTGCCCGTTCCTGTCGTCGAAGCCCTCGTCGAGGGTGGCGATGCTGCTGACCACGCCGGCGATGTACGAGTCGTCAGCGGCGTGCTGGTTCTTGGTGAACCGCAGGTGGTTGGAGATGTGGGCGCAGGCGTCCAACAGGGTCTTCGTCTGTTCGCTCCAGCGCTCCGTCACATACTCCAGGGCGGCGCCGAGGGCAAATCCCTCGCCCTTGAGTCCGCCCGCGGCGGCCGAGGAGGCCACCCGCGCGTGTCCGCTGTAGGTCGTGAAGTCGTCGAAGAGATCATGGGCAGCCTTGCCCACCGCCACCAGGTCCTTCTGGCTGGCCACGAGGTCGCCCTGGGTACCGTCCCCGCCCTGGTCGGCCGGATACTGGTTGAGCTGCATCCGCGTGCCGTGCTGCTCGGCCGCCGAGGTTTTGAGCTCTTCCCATTCGGCCCATGCCATCGCGTGGCCCTCCCCCTGTCCGCTCTGAGCCGCTGACCGGATCGCCCGGCCGTTGCGCATGAGCGAACGCAACGACGCGGTGATCACCGGGTACATTATGGCCGCCTCGCCAAGTCCCCGAGGGTTAAAGGAACTTCGCAGGCCGACGACAGCGGCCCCGCACGCGTCGTTCACATGCGGGGCCGGTGTGCGCCGTTTCCGGCGACGGCTGACGTCAGTCCACCCGCCGTGCCCCCGCCGCGGGCACCGCCTCGAACACGCGCGGGGCCGTGAAGCCGGCGGTGGCGAAGGCTTCCGTGACCGCCTTGGTGATGGTGTCGACGTCGGTCGCCTCGGCGAGGACGATGGCGGAGCCGCCGAAGCCGCCGCCGGTCATCCGGGCGCCGAGGGCGCCGGAGGTGAGGGCGGTGTCCACGACGAGGTCCAGCTCGGGGCAGGAGACGCGGAAGTCGTCGCGGAGCGAGGCGTGGCCCTCGGTGAGGACCGGGCCGATGGCGCGGGTGTCGCCCGACTCCAGGAGGGAGACGACCCGCTCGACGCGCTCGTCCTCGGTCACCACGTGGCGGACCAGACGGCGGACCTCCTCCTCGTCGCCCAGGCGGGCCAGCGCCGCGTCGAGGTCGGCGTACGGGACGTCCCGCAGGGCGTCGACGCCCAGCAGGGCCGCGCCCTTCTCGCAGCCGGCGCGGCGTTTGCCGTACTCGCCGTCGCTGTGGGCGTGCTTGACCTGGGTGTCGACGACCAGGAGGCGCATGCCCTCCGCCGCCAGGTCGAGGGGGATCTGCTTCTGGGAGAGGTCGCGGGTGTCGAGGAACAGGGCGTGGCCGGCCTCGCAGCAGGCGGACGCGGTCTGGTCCATGATCCCGGTGGGGGCGCCGACGTAGACGTTCTCGGCGCGCTGGCACAGGCGGGCCAGCTGCCAGCGCTGGAGGCCGAGGTCGTACAGGTCGTTCAGGGCCAGCGCCACGACGACCTCCAGGGCCGCCGACGAGGACAGGCCCGCGCCGGAGGGGACCGTCGAGGTGAGGTGGATGTCGGCGCCGGTGACCGGGTGGCCGGCCTCGCGCAGCGCCCAGACCACCCCGGCCGGGTACGCCGTCCAGTCCCGGTCGGTCTCCGGGGCCAGCTCGTCCAGCCGCAGCTCGGTGACCCCGGCCTCGATGTCCGCCGAGTGCAGGCGCAGTACGCCGTCCTCGCGGCGGGACACCGCGGCGACCGCCATGTGCGGCAGCGCGAAGGGCATGACGAAGCCGTCGTTGTAGTCGGTGTGCTCACCGATGAGGTTGACGCGGCCGGGCGCCGCCCAGACGCCCTCGGGCTCGGCTCCGTACAGCTCGACGAAGGCGTCCCTGACCTGCTGCTGTGCCCCCACTTACCGCTCCTTTGCGATCTTCTGCGTGAACTCCCACGCGTCCGCGACGATACCCGCGAGGTCCGCGCGGGACGGGTTCCAGCCGAGCCGCTCGCGGGCGGTGGCCGCCGAGGCGACCAGGACCGCCGGGTCGCCGCCGCGGCGGGGGGCCACGACCTCGGGGATCGGGTGGCCGGTGACCGCGCGGACGGTCTCGATGACCTCGCGGACGGAGAAGCCGTTGCCGTTGCCGAGGTTGCAGATGAGGTGCTCGCCCGGGGTGGCGGCCTCGACGGCGAGCAGGTGGGCCTCGGCCAGGTCAGCGACGTGGATGTAGTCGCGGATGCAGGTGCCGTCCGGGGTCGGGTAGTCGTCGCCGAAGACGGAGATGGCGTCCCGGCTGCCCTGCGCGACCTGGAGGACGAGCGGGATGAGGTGCGACTCGGGGTCGTGGCGCTCGCCGTACGCGCCGTACGCGCCGGCCACGTTGAAGTAGCGCAGCGACACGGCGCCGAGCCCGTGGGCGGTGGCCTCACCGGTGATCATGTGGTCGACGGCGAGCTTGGAGGCGCCGTACGGGGAGGTGGGGGCGGTGGGGTCGGTCTCGGTGATCGGGGTGCTGACCGGCTCGCCGTAGGTCGCGGCCGTGGAGGAGAAGACGAGCCTGCGCACGCCCGCCTCGCGCATGGCGGCGAGCAGGGCCATGGTGCCGCCGACGTTGTTGTCCCAGTACTTCTCCGGCTTCACCACCGACTCGCCGACCTGCGAGAACGCGGCGAAGTGGAGGACGGCGTCGAAGGAGGGGTCGAGCCACTTGGCGGCGTCGCGGATGTCGCCCTCGATGAACGACGCTCCGGCCGGGACGCCCTCGCGGAAGCCGGTGGAGAGGTTGTCGAGGACGACGACCTCGTGACCCGCTTCCAGCAGGTGCTGGGCGACCACGCTGCCGACGTACCCCGCGCCACCGGTGACCAGATACTTGCCGCTCATGAACTCGCTACCTCTCGCAGTCGCTCGGCCGCGCGCTCCGGCGGCACGTCGTTGATGAACACGTTCATGCCGGATTCGGAACCCGCGAGGAACTTCAGCTTGCCGGACGTACGGCGGATGGTGAAAAGCTCGAGGTGCAGCGCGAAGTCGTCGCGGTTGACGCCCTCGAACTCCTCCAGCCCGCCGAACGGCGCCTGGTGCCAGGCGGAGATGTACGGCGTCGGAGGCTCGTTCTCCCCGAAGATCCGGTCGAAGCGCCTCAACAGTTCCAGATAGACCTTGGGGAACTCTGTGCGCGCCGCCTCGTCGAGGCCGAGCAGGTCGGGTACGCGGCGCTTGGGGTAGAGGTGCACCTCGTACGGCCAGTGCGCGGCGTACGGCACGAAGGCGACCCAGTGTTCACCCTCCAGGACGACCCGCTCGTCGCCGAGTTCGCGTTCCAGGACGGCGTCGAAGAGGTTGTCGCCGCCGGTGGCGTCCTTGTGGGCGGCGACGGAGCGCAGCATGAGGGCGGTGCGCGGGGTGGTGAACGGGTAGGCGTAGATCTGCCCGTGCGGGTGACCCAGCGTCACACCGATCTCGGCACCGCGGTTCTCGAAGCAGAACACCTGTTCCACGGAGGGCAGATGCGACAGCTCGGACGTCCGGTCCGTCCACGCGTCGAGCACCAGTCGCGCCTGCTCCTCGGTGAGGTCGGCGAAGGAGGCGTTGTGGTCGGAGGTGAAGCAGACCACCTCGCAGCGCCCGGAGTCGCCGGCCAGGGAGGGGAAGCGGTTCTCGAAGACGACGACGTCGTACGACGAGTCCGGGATCTCGCTGAGCCGGTCGCCCTGCGACGGGCACAGGGGGCACTCGTCGGCCGGCGGGTGGTAGGTGCGCCCCTGCCGGTGCGAGGCGATCGCGACGGAATCGCCGAGGAGCGGGTCGCGGCGTACCTCCGAAGTGGTGACGGTTCGGTCCAGGGGGCGCCGGTCCACCGCGTCGCGCAGCGAGTCGTCCTTCAGGTCGTAGTAGATCAGCTCACGACCGTCGGCCAGCCGGGTCGAAGTCTTCTTCACGCCGGACTCCCCATCCATACACCACTCAGAGCACTCAACAGAACCAAACACATCAAACCACAAACCCCCACGCCCGTCACGCTCACAATCAAACAAAGAACACCAAACGAAGCGAGCAGTGCATGCGAACCCCCACTTATCTCGCTGCGGAGCTACGGCTCCCCACGAACTGGCTCGACTACTCGATCCTCGGGATCTACTTCGTGGTCGTCCTCGGCATCGGCTTCGCCGCCCGTCGCTCGGTGAAGACCAGCCTCGACTTCTTCCTCTCGGGCCGCTCCCTGCCCGCCTGGATCACCGGCCTCGCGTTCATCTCGGCCAACCTGGCGGCCACGGAGATCCTGGGCATGGCCGCCAACAGCGCGCAGTACGGCGCGTACACCGTCCACTGGTACTGGATCGGCGCCATCCCCGCCATGGTCTTCCTCGGCCTGGTGATGATGCCGTTCTACTACGGCTCCAAGGTCCGCTCGGTCCCCGAGTTCCTGCTGCTGCGCTTCGACAGGGGAGCGCACCTGCTGAGTTCCCTGCTGTTCGCGTTCGCCGCCATCCTGATCTCCGGCGTGAACCTCTACGCGCTCGCGATCGTCGTCGAGGCCCTGCTGGGCTGGCCGCAGTGGGTGGCGATCGTGGTCGCGGGCTTCTTCGTCCTGGCGTACATCACGCTGGGCGGCCTGTCCTCCGCGATCTACAACGAGGTGCTCCAGTTCTTCGTGATCCTGGCGGCCCTGATCCCGCTGACGGTGCTGGGCCTGAAGTCGGTGGGCGGCTGGGACGGCCTGACGGACTCACTGACGAAGACCAAGGGGGCGGACTTCACCACGGCGTGGGGCGGCACCGGCATCGGCAGTGACAACCCGCTGGGCGCGAACTGGCTGACGATCGTCCTCGGCCTCGGTTTCGTGCTGTCCTTCGGCTACTGGACGACGAACTTCGCGGAGGTCCAGCGCGCCCTGTCCGCGAGGAACCTCTCCGCGGCCCAGCGCACCCCGCTGATCGCCGCGTTCCCGAAGATCTTCATCGTCTTCCTCGTGATGATCCCGGGTCTGGTGGCGGCGGTCCTGGTCCCGACCATCGGCACCGCGGACTCCGACCTGCAGTACAACGACGCCATCCCGTACCTGATGGAACAACTGCTGCCCAACGGCGTCCTGGGCATCGCGGTCACCGGTCTGCTCGCCGCCTTCATGGCCGGCATGGCGGCCAACGTCTCGTCCTTCAACACGGTGTTCACCAACGACATCTGGGCGAGGTACGTGGTGAAGGGCCGGGAGGACGGGTACTACGTCCGCTTCGGCCGCCTGATCACCGCGATCGGCGTGGTGGCGTCGATCGGCACGGCGTTCCTGGCCTCGTCGTTCTCGAACATCATGAGCTACCTCCAGACGCTGTTCTCCTTCTTCAACGTGCCGATGTTCGTCGTCTTCATCGTCGGCATGTTCTGGAAGCGGGCGTCGATGAAGTCGGGCTTCTGGGGCCTGCTGGCCGGCACGACGGCCGCGATGGTGAACTACTTCGTCCTCTACAAGCAGGACATCATCGGCATCCCCACCGACCAGGGCGCCAACTTCGTCTCGGCGATCGCGGGCTTCGTGGCGGGCGCGGTGGTCATGGTCGCGGTCTCCCTCTTCACCGCCCCCAAGCCGGCGGAGGAGCTCCAGGGCCTGGTCTACGGCACCGTCTCCCCCGGCATGGCCGAGCCGCCGGCGGCGGGCGACGACGCCTGGTACCGCAAGCCGGCCCTGCTGGGCTGGGGCGCGGTGATCCTGGCGGCCGCCTGCTACATCCCGTTCTCGTTCTGAGCCCGTCGACGCCGATCGCGGGAGGATGGAAACACCATGTCCGAGCAATTCGAACCCGACCACCGCGCCGAGGCAGCCGAGCGGCTGCGGCGGGCGGGCTACTCCGACGCCGACGTCCAGCGGGAAGTCACCGAGCTGGAGCACAAGTCCGCGACCGCGGCCCGCATCTTCGACCTGCGCCGCATCATCGGCGGCCTCTTCGTCGTCTACGGCGTCATCGTCACGATCGTCGGCCTGACGGACGGCGACGCGGCGATCGACAAGGCCCAGGGGATCAACATCAACCTGTGGACGGGTCTGGCGATGCTGCTGCTGGGGATCTTCTTCCTGGTGTGGCTGAAGCTGAGGCCGATGGCGCCGCCCGCGCTGCCGCTGCCGCCGGAGTCGGAGGCCCCGCGGAAGGAGTAGCCCCGCGTCAGGGGCGCGCGCGGGGCGTTGCGGCCCCTGGCGCACGCAGGACGGCCCCGGGATCCGACGCTTCGGATCCCGGGGCCGCTCCGCTCTCAGACCTACAGGGGCAGGAGCTCCAGGAGGCCGTCCGACGTCTGGTTCGTCTCCACACCGGAGAGAGCCCCGACGAGGCTGTCGTCCCCGTTGTTGCACACCTGCTGGATCACGGTCGTCTCCGAGACGTTGCCGAGCAGGGCGAGGTTCACGTCCGGGAGGCCGAGCAGGCCGTCGCCGCTCGTGGAGGCGCTGGCGTCAGCCGCCTGGACGCACTGCCTGTCCCCGTTCCCGTCCTTCTTGGCCGTGCCGTAGCCGTCGTCGGTGCCGTGGGCGGAGGCGACGCCCGCCGTGGCCAGGCCGAGGCTTCCGACCATGACGGCCACAAGAGCGGCCTTACGAAGGTTGCGCATTACATCCCCTTTTCTCTGGGCAGCCCGTTTCGTCGCGTTACGAAACGTTACGGTTACGCACCGTATGTAACGGTTATACCTTTTGAGCAGCGCCACGCCGAGTCGACGGCGGCAACTGCTGACACGTCACCCGAAGGGACTCAGGCGGTGCCGGTCCGGGCCTGGGCGAGGGCGGGGCGAGTGGCCTCGGCGGGCGTGCCCAGCTCACGCAGATACCAGGGGGTCGCTGTACACGTGCAGCAGGGTGGACGCGAGGAGGACGTCCGGGTCCAAGAGGGGGCCGTGCGGCATGGCGAGCCGGACGACCGGCTCGGGATCACCGCGGGTGATGAGGGGTCCGACGCCGACGGCGTCGTACACCCGGTCACCGATCATGGCGGGCTCGACGTCGAACGGGCCGGAGGAACAGTGCGTGGCGGCGCGACGAGGAGGCGCTGCCGCATGCCCTCGGCGTGCAGGAGCGAGGCGCCGTGGGAGTCCCCGGCCGGGGCCGCCGGGTTCTACGAGTCCGGCCCGGGGCCGCCGGGTTCTACGAGTCCGGTCCCGGGGCCATGTCCCGCGGGCCGTGCGGGAGTGGTCCCGCTCGGTCCAGGAGGCCCGTCCTCGCCGCCAGGGCCGCCGCTTCCAGGCGGGAGCCGACGCCGAGTTTCATCAGGACGCGTTGGACGTGGGTGCGGGCCGTGGACGGGGCGATGCCCATGCCGGCCGCGATCAGGCGGGTGTCCTGGCCGTCGGCGACGCGGACGAGGACCTCGACCTCGCGCGGGGTGAGCATCCGGAGCAGGCGCTGGCCCTCGTCGTCGGGCTGGGCGGCGGGGTTGAGGAGTTCGCTGAAGGCGCCCTGGAGGAGCTGCGGGGCGACCGCCGCCTCACCCGCCCGCGCCTTGATGATCGCCCGCTCGACGCCCTCGATGCGCTCGTCGTGCCGTACGTACCCGGAGGCGCCGGCCGCGAAGGCCGCCGCGATGCCGCGCGGGCTCGGGACCGGGCCGAGGACCAGGACGGCCACCTGCGGCCGTTCCCGCTTGATCCGGACCACGGGATCGAAGATGCCCGGCTCGGCCGGGGCCGCCGTCCCCAGCAGGCACACCTCCGGCGCCCGGGTGATCACGAGGTCCGCCGCGCCCGCGGCGGGCGCCGTCGCGGCGAGCACCCGGTGCCCCCGCAGTTTCAGCGCCGAGGCCAACGCCTCGGCGAGCAGTCGGTGGTCGTCGACCACCATGAGCCGCACTCCCATCGAGCAACCCCCCAGTCCCCCCATGGATGCCCACGCGGACGAACAGGCATCGCCGGACACAAGACCCAGACAGACAAAAGGTGCCCCCCGGCACCCCGTCCTTCATGCCCCCGGAAGCTACACGCTTGTTCGACGTTGCGCTCCCCCTACCGGCGAGAACTGCCCCGGATCACCGAAATTCCTCGTAGGCGGGGGTGCGGAGCGGTACGTGAACGGCCCCGCCCCTGAGCAGAGGCGGGGCCGTCGGCGGCACTGGTGGGATGATCAGCCGCTGGTGCCGAAGGCGAGTGCCAGGTACTCCTGGTCGCCCGAAGTGGAGTCGTCGGCGTACACCTCGGACATGTACAGGCGCCCCTGGGAGTAGAGGATCTCGGAGTACTCGGGGGACATGTTGGACTCCGCGTCCACCACCGACTCCGTGTCCGGGTTCTTCAGGAGCGTCGTCTGCTTGAACGAGCCACCGTGGATGCTGACGATCTGCCCGCCCTCGTCGTACGGCGCCGACTTGTACGCGATCACGTTGCTGCCGTCCATGCGCAGCGGAACGAGCTCGTAGCCGTCGCCGGCGTCGGCGCGCTGGCCGGTCTGCTTGCCCGTGGTCAGGTCGAAGGCGACGATCTCGTTGGTCTGGCTGTACTCGCCGGTGCCGTCGTGCTCCTCCGTCGGGATGTACAGCCGGTTCGCGCCGACCGCCAGACCCGAGCACTGCTCGATCTTGGTGATGCCGTCGCAGCGGGCCGCGAACTGCTTGCCGGGAGCGGAGATGCGGGTCTTGAGCTGGCCGGTCTTGTTGTCGATGGAGAAGAAGTCCGAGATGCCGCTGCCGTCCTGGGCGCTGTCGCCGACGTCGGCGGCCACGACCAGCGGGTCCGTCGACACGATGCTCGCGTACTCGATGCCGGTGGCCATCTTGTACTCGGAGAGCACCTTCCCGGAGGCCGGGTCGATGGTCTGGATCTGCAGCTGCCGCGCGTCGTAGTCCCCGCACTTGCGCACCGCGACCAGCTTGGCGCCACCGCCGTATCCGGCGTCGTAGCAGGTGTCGGCCGGCTTGGGCGCCCACAGCTGCTTGCCGCTGTCGATGTCGAAGGCCGCGCCGCCCTCGGTCGCGCCGAGGGCCACCGTGCGCGCGCTGACGGTGACGTTGTCGAAGGTGACCGGGTAGTCGCCCGACGAGACGGTCTTCGTCCACAGCTGCTTGCCCGCGGCGAGGTCGAGCGCCGCGACCTGCGTGCAGCCGGCCGAGGAGTCCTTCGCGGGCATCTTCGGCTGGAAGACGATCGCCGTCTTGTCGTCGTCGGTGGCGTACTCGCTGGCCGTGCAGACCGGGCCGGGCAGCTTGATCGTCCACAGCTTCGTGCCCTTGACCGGGTCGTAGCCGACGACCTCGGCGACGCCCGACTTCACGTACGCCTTCTCGGTCAGCCAGGAACCGGTCACGACGACGCTGTCGTCCTTGGCGACCGCGGGCGACGGGATCTGGAAGAGGACCTTGGCGTCGGGGTCGGCGGGCACCTTCTCGGTGCCGCCGGAGGACGTGCCGCCGGAGCCGCCCTTGTCGTCGCCCCCGCCGGTCGTGCCGCCGGAGCTCGCGGTGTCGTCCTTCTTGCCGCTGTCACCCGAGTTCGCGTACCAGACGCCGCCGCCGATGATCAGCGCGATCGCGACCACCGCGGCGACGATGATGGCGACCTGGGCGTTGATCCCGCGTCCGGCACCGGGCTGCCCGCCGGGCCGGGGGTGCATGGGCATGGTGGGCGGCTGGCCCGCGTAGCCACCCGGGTACCCCGGCTGACCGGGCTGGCCCGGGTAGCCGTAGCCGGGCTGCTGGCCGTACGGGGCCGGCTGACCGTACGCCGTCTGCTGGCCGTACGCGGGTTGCTGGCCGTACGCGGGCTGCTGGCCGTAGGGGTTCGGCCGGCCCGGCTGGGCCGGGTAGCCGTAGCCCGGGCCGGTGGGGGGCTGGGGCGGCTGGGCGGGCGGGGCCGCCTGCGGGTAGCCGTAGCCCGGCTGGGGCTGCGGGGGCTGGGGCGGGGTGGGGGCCGGGGGCCCCTGCGCGGGCTGTCCGGGCGCCGGGGGCTGACCTGGCTGGGCGGGCTGCGGGGGCTGTCCGGGCTGCGGGGGCTGAGCCGCCGCCTGGGCCTCCTGGGCTGCCTGGGCCTCCTGGGCCGCCTTCGCCGCCGCGAAGTTCTGGAGCACCCGGTCGGCGTTGGCCGCCTGGTGCGGCATGGGGCCGCTCGGCGACTTGCTGAGCTGCGGGCCCTCGGGCGGAGGCTGGGGCGCCGCGGGCGGGGCCGGCGGCGGGGACTGCGGGGCGCCGGGACCGCCCTGCGGCGGGGCGTCCTGGGGCTGCGCGTCCTGGGGAGCCGGAGCCGGAGCCGGCGGCTGCTGCTGCTGGGGTGCGCCGAAGGCGCCCTGCTGAGGCTGCTGCGGGGGCTGGTCCTGGGGTGTGCCCTGCGGGGGCTGGTTGGGCGGCGGAGGTGGCGGCTGGGTCATGGTGTGGGTACCTCGGGAGAACGCTCGGGAAGACGGGGCACGGGGCCGGGACGACAGGACCGGGGAGACCGGGAAGACCGGGAAGACCGGGGCGGCCCGGCGGCGGGGGTGTCGGCGTGAGCCGACGGTGCTGCCGCCGCCGCGGCCGCAACAGCCCGCCTCACTTGCCGTAGGCGAGCATCAGCTTCTCCTTCGTGTCGTCGTTGCCCGTCAGCCGGGTGGAGGAGAGGTAGAAGCGCCCGTCGGCCCAGGCGGTGTCCCGCGAGTAGAAGCCGTCCTCGAGGTCGATCGTGCTCTCGGGCAGCTGCAGCAGTGTCGTCGGCGTGTGCGCGGAACCGGCCGTCGGGATCGACACGACCCGGCCGGCCGCGTCGTACGACGGCTCGACGTACGCGACGAGGTTCCCGCCGTCCATCCGCACCGGCATCATCGACTCGTCCGCCGGGGACTTCACGCGCCACTTCTCCTTGCCGGTGGCGAGGTCGATCGCGACGATCTCGTTGGGGCCGCTGGTCGCCTCGGTCGGCAGGTACAGGGTGTTGGCGTCGGCGGCGGTGCCCTCACAGCCGGTCAGGTTGCGCTGCAGGACGGCCCAGCCGCACTCGGGCAGGAAGTCCTCGTCGAAGGCGACCTGCGAACGGAACGTGCCGTCCGCCTTGAACGCCGAGATGTTCCAGGCGTTCTCGTCCTTGTTGGTGCTGTAGATGACCAGCGGGTCGACGGAGTACGTGCGGGAGACCGTCCAGCCCTTGTCGAACCTCTGGGTCCACTTGACCTTGCCGGTCGCCGGGTCCAGCTCCTGGACCTCGTCGTGCTCGTCGGCGCCGGTCGCGTCGCAGGACGCCACCGAGATCAGCTTGGTGCCGCCCGCGAAGGCGGTGGGGAAGCAGGACTCACCGTACTTCTTCTTCTCCCACAGCGTCTTGCCGGTACGGACGTCGTACGCCGTGCCGGACTGCGAACGGCCCACCATCAGCGTGTTGCCCGCGAGCGACAGCTCGATGGTGATCGCACTGTCGAACAGCGCGCCGTCCGCGACGACCGCCTTCCAGCCCTGGGCACCGGTGTTGAGGTCGATCTGCTGGAGCTGGTTGCACTTGGCGCGGTCGCTGGTGCCGCTCATGTACGCCACGACGATCTTGTCGTCCGCCGTCTTCTGCGGGGTGACCGCGCATATCTTCTGCGGGAACGTGATGGTGTCCCAGGTCGGCTTGCCGTCACCGACGTTGTAGGCGACGACCTCCTTGTAGGCCGCCTTCACCGCCGTCTTGGAGGTGACCCACATGCCGGGGGCGTCGGCGCCGGAGGCGGGCGCGTCGGGCGCCTCCTTGTACCAGAGCACCTTGGCCTCGCCGGACTTGCGGCCCGCGTTGAAGTCCTCCGGATCCTCGCCGCCGTCGCCGTCGCCGTCACCGGGGTTGACCGGGCTTCCGCTCGCGGTCGCCTTCCCGTCGTCGCTCGGCCCGGCGACCGGCTTCTTGTTCTCGCCGTCGTCGCCGCCCGTGACCGCGAACACCGCCCCGCCGATCACCAGCAGCGCCGCGACCGCCGCGCCGACGACCAGGGCGGGCTTCCCCTTGAAGGGGCCGCGCGAGCCGGGCGGCGGGGTGCCGGGGGCTCCGGGGAACTGGGCTCCGGGCGGGGGCGGGTAGCCGTAACCGGGCTGCTGCCCGTAGGGCCCGGCGGGCTGGCCGTACGGTCCCGGCTGCTGCGGCCCGCCGTACGGGCCACCGGGCTGCTGCGGCTGACCGTACGGGCCACCGGGCTGCTGCGGCTGACCGTACGGACCCGGCGCGGCCGGGGCGCCGTAGGGGCCGGGCTGCGCGGGCGGTTGCTGCGGGTAGCCGTAACCGGGCTGCGGGGCCTGCGGCTGCTGGGCCGGCATCTGCGGTGCGCCGAAGCCGCCCTGGGCGGGCTGCGAAGGCGGTGGAGCCTGCGGCGGCTGGTCCTGGGGCTGTTGCTGCGGTGCTCCGAAACCGCCCTGCTGCGGCGGCTGGTTGGGCGGCTGAGCCATCAGCGTGTTCCCCCTCGTCACTGATTTTTAGCCACGCCCTGAGGTTCGTGACGGACCCAGAGTCGTATTCAAAAAAGTTGTCAGACGGCTCTTTCTATCACCCGGGACCGACAACACACCGGGCCGGATCCGCGCCTGTTCCCAAGGGCGCACCGCCCCGTGATGCCGTCGTTACGCGCCTTCACTCCCCCTTCACGCAGCGCACGCGCTGGTACCGCGCGCGGGGACGTGGGGGTGAGGGGCGGCGCGCGGGGAACGGTTCGCGCCGGATGTGGAGGGCGCGCGAGGTTCACTTCACGCCGGGCGGGCGGTGGCTGGTGTGCGGTGCCGAGTGCCGTGGAAAGCGGGCGCGCGGGACGGTCGCGCACGCCGTACCGTCACGGCGTGCGCGCCCCCGTTCGCGCCTCGTCGCTATCTGTCCCCCGTTCGCGCCTCGTCGCTATCTGTCCCCCGTTCGCGCCTCGTCGCTACGCGTCCTCCGCCAGCTCCAGCCAGCGCAGCTCCAGTTCCTCACGCTCGCCCGCCAGCTCGCGCAGTTCGGCGTCGAGCCGGGCGACCTTCTCGAAGTCGGTGGCGTTGTCGGCGATCTGGGTGTGCAGCTTGCTCTCCTTGTCGGAGATGCGGTCCAGCTGGCGCTCGATCTTCTGGAGTTCCTTCTTGGTGGCGCGCTGGTCGGCGGAGCTCTTCTCGGGGGCGGGCCTCTGGGCGGCCGGGACGGGGGCCGCGGCGGCGGCCGCCTCCTCCATCCGGTGGCGCCGCTCCAGGTACTCGTCGATGCCGCGCGGGAGCATGCGCAGGGTGGCGTCGCCGAGGAGGGCGTACACCTTGTCGGTGGTGCGCTCGACGAAGAAGCGGTCGTGGGAGATGACGATCATCGAGCCGGGCCAGCCGTCGAGGACGTCCTCGAGCTGGGTGAGGGTCTCGATGTCGAGGTCGTTGGTGGGCTCGTCGAGGAAGAGGACGTTGGGCTCGTCCATGAGGAGGCGCAGGAGCTGCAGGCGGCGGCGCTCACCACCCGACAGGTCCCCCACCGGCGTCCACTGCTTCTCCTTGCCGAAGCCGAACGTCTCGCACAGCTGCCCGGCGGTCATCTCGCGCCCCTTGCCGAGGTCGACGCGCTCCCGCACCCGCTGGACGGCTTCCAGGACCCGCCAGTCGGGGTCGAGTTCGGCGACCTCCTGGGAGAGGTAGGCGAGCTTGACGGTCCGGCCGACGGCGATCCGGCCGCCGGCCGGCTGGACCTCGCCCTGGGTGCGGGCGGCCTCGGCCATGGCGCGCAGCAGGGAGGTCTTGCCGGCGCCGTTCACGCCGACGAGGCCGATGCGGTCGCCGGGGCCGAGCTGCCAGGTGACGTGCTTGAGCAGCACCTTCGGGCCGGCCTGCACGGTGACGTCCTCGAGGTCGAAGACGGTCTTGCCGAGCCGGGAGGACGCGAACTTCATCAGCTCGCTGCTGTCCCGGGGCGGCGGCACGTCCGCGATGAGCTCGTTGGCGGCCTCGACGCGGAAGCGGGGCTTGGAGGTGCGCGCGGGGGCGCCCCGGCGGAGCCAGGCGAGTTCCTTGCGGACGAGGTTCTGCCGCTTGGTCTCCTCCGTGGCCGCGATGCGCTCGCGCTCGGCGCGGGCGAAGACGTAGTCGGAGTAGCCGCCCTCGTACTCGTGGACGACACCGCGCTGGACGTCCCACATGCGGGTGCAGACCTGGTCGAGAAACCAGCGGTCGTGGGTGACGCAGACGAGCGCGGACCGCCGCTCGCGCAGGTGCTGCGCGAGCCAGGCGATGCCCTCGACGTCGAGGTGGTTGGTGGGCTCGTCGAGGACGATCAGGTCCTGGTCCTCGATGAGCAGCTTGGCGAGCGCGATCCGGCGGCGCTCACCGCCGGAGAGGGGGCCGATGACGGTGTCGAGGCCCTGGGGGAAGCCGGGCAGGTCGAGACCGCCGAAGAGACCGGTGAGCACGTCCCTGATCTTGGCGTTGCCCGCCCACTCGTGGTCGGCGAGGTCGCGGATGACCTCGTGCCGGACGGTGGCCGTCGGGTCGAGGGAGTCGTGCTGGGTCAGCACGCCCAGTCGCAGGCCGCCGGAGTGGGTGACGCGCCCGGTGTCGGCCTCCTCCAGCTTGGCGAGCATCCGGATCAGCGTCGTCTTGCCGTCGCCGTTGCGGCCGACCACGCCGATGCGGTCCCCCTCGGAGACGCCGAGGGAGACGCCGTCGAGCAGGGCACGCGTGCCGTACACCTTGCTGACGTTCTCGACATTGACCAGGTTGACGGCCATTTTTCTCCTGCCCGGGGGGATCGGTCAGCCTCCCAGCGTAATGCGCGCGGGTCGGTGGCCGGTCCACCGCGGTCAGCCGAGCACGGTCGCCCCCCGCGCCGGCCCCGACGCGGTGCGCACGCTCCGGCAGGTGCCGGACGCGCGCAGCTCCTCGGCGACCCGCGCCGCGGAGGCGGTGTCGCGGGCGAGGAACGCGGTGGTGGGGCCCGATCCCGAGACGAGCGCGGCGAGCGCGCCCGCCGCGCGTCCGGCGGCGAGGGTGTCGGCGAGTTCGGAGAAGAGCGACAGGGCGGCGGGCTGGAGGTCGTTGTGGACGGTGGCGGCGAGCGCGTCGGGGTCCCCCTGGGCGAGGGCGTCGAGGAGGTGCTCGGAGGCGACGGGTCCGGGGACGTCGAGGCCCTCGGTGAGCCGGTCGAACTCCCGGAAGACGGCCGGTGTCGACAGCCCGCGCTCGGCCATCGCGAACACCCAGTGGAAGGTGCCGCCGACCTCCAGGGGGGTCAGCTTCTCGCCCCTCCCGGTGCCGAGCGCGGCGCCGCCGACCAGGCTGAAGGGGACGTCGCTGCCCAGTTCGGCGCAGATCTCCAGCAGTTCGTCGCGGGACGCGCGCGTGCCCCACAGCGCGTCGCAGGCGAGGAGCGCGGCGGCACCGTCCGCGCTGCCGCCCGCCATGCCTCCGGCGACGGGGATGTCCTTGGCGATGTGCAGATGCACGTCGGGGGTGCGGCCGTACCGCTCGGCGAGCGCGACGGCGGCCCGCGCGGCCAGGTTGGTCCGGTCCAGGGGGACCTGGCCGGCGTCCGGGCCCTCGCAGGTCACGCGCAGCTCGTCGGCCGGCTCCACCGTGACCTCGTCGTACAGGCCGACCGCGAGGAAGACGTTCGCCAGGTCGTGGAAGCCGTCGGGGCGGGCGGCGCCGACGGCGAGCTGGACGTTGACCTTGGCGGGCACGCGCACGGTGATGCTCACTCGGAATCCTTCCCCCGGTGCTCGGCGATGCGGGCGAACTCCTCGACGGTCAGCGACTCGCCGCGCGCCTGCGGGGACACGCCGGCCGCGACGAGGGCCGCCTCCGCGGCCGGGGCGGATCCCGCCCAGCCGGCGAGCGCGGCCCGCAGCGTCTTGCGGCGCTGGGCGAACGCCGCGTCGACGACCGCGAAGACCTCTCTCTTCGATGCGGTGGTCTTCACCGGCTCGGTCCGGCGGACCAGGGAGACCAGCCCGCTGTCGACGTTCGGCGCGGGCCAGAAGACGTTGCGTCCGATGGCGCCGGAGCGCTTGACCTCGGCGTACCAGTTGGCCTTGACGGACGGCACGCCGTAGACCTTCGAGCCGGGCGCGGCGGCGAGGCGGTCGGCGACCTCCGACTGGACCATGACGAGGGTGCGCTCGATGCTCGGGAAGGTGTCGAGCATGTGCAGCAGCACGGGAACGGCGACGTTGTACGGCAGGTTCGCCACCAGCGCGGTCGGGGCGGGGCCGGGCAGCTCGGTCACGTGCATCGCGTCGGAGTGCACCAGCGCGAACCGCTCCGCGCGCTCCGGCATCCGCGCCGCGATCGTCGCGGGCAGCGCGGCGGCCAGGACGGCGTCGATCTCGACGGCCGTGACCCGGTCGGCGACCTCCAGCAGCGCCAGCGTCAGGGAGCCGAGCCCCGGCCCGACCTCGACGACCACGTCGTCCGGGCGCACCTCCGCGGTACGGACGATACGGCGGACCGTGTTCGCGTCGATCACGAAGTTCTGACCGCGCTGCTTGGTGGGGCGCACACCGAGGGCTGCCGCCAGTTCGCGGATGTCGGCGGGGCCCAGGAGGGCGTCGGGGGTGGGGCTGCTCACGGGACAAGGGTACGGGCCTGCGGGTCGCCGGTTGCCCGGCCGGCTGCCGGGTGGGCTTGGCGGCTGCCGGGAGCCGTGAGTTTGCCTGCCCGGCGGCGGGTGAGGTTGCCGGGTGCCCGGCACCGGGGCCGGGCCGGCCCGGTTGCCCGGCGACGGTGCGTGGGAGTCTCAGGCACCCGGCGACCGTGCGTGGGGCCGGGTCGCGCAACCCGGTGTCGGCGGGTCGGCAGGGGTGGCGTCGGTCAGCTGTGCAGGTGGGTGCCGCAGTGGGGCCAAGGGGTGGCGCCTCGGCGTTTGTAGAGCTTCTTCGCCCGGAGGGTCTGTTCGGCCGCCGGGGCGTCCTGGGGGCGGCCGCTGCCGCCGAGGCTCTGCCAGGTGCGGGTGTCGAACTGGTACAGGCCGCCGTAGGTCCCCGACGGGTCCACCGCGTCGGGGCGGCCGCCGGACTCGCAGGCCGCGAGGCCCTGCCAGTTCAGGCCGTCGGACCCCCGCGCGGAGACCGGCCGCGGCTTGGTGCCCACCTTCACCACCTGCGCGCGCGGCTCGCGCACGATCTCGGTCCTGATCCGCTTCGGCCTCTGCCGGACGCCGTTGACGGTGCGCAGCAGGTACGTCTCCCGCCGCAGCCCCGGCTGCCCGGCCCGCTCCACCACTTCCGTGCCCTTGAACAGCGAGGGGTCCTCGGTCCGCCGCACCTCGAACGGGATCGCCTCCTCCCGCGCCTCCCGGGTGCCGGTGATCCGCAGCACGGTGACCGTCTGCCCGTCGCGCGGGAAGCTGCCCGGCGGGACGGAGGTGGTGTCCTGGCCGCGCAGGGTGATCCCGGCCTCCTCGACGGCCTCGCGCACGGTCGCCGCGTTGGTGCGGACGGTGCGGGCGCGGCCGTCGGCCATGATCGTCAGCGCGCGCTCGGTGCGCACGTCCAGCGCGAGCCCCGCCCGTCCGATGCGCCGGGAGCGCGAGGTGGAGAGATACGCGCCCTCGGCACGCACGCCCAGCTGTTCGAGCGCCTCCTCCACCGTGTGCGCCGTCGTCCACACCTCGCGCCGGTGACCGTCCAGGATGAGCCGCACGGGACGCCCGTACCGCACCGCGATCTCGTCGCCGCTGGCGAGCGCCGTGCCGGGGGCGGGCGCCACCACGTCGTGCGCCCCCACCCGCACGCCCTCCTCCGCGAGCAGCTCGGTCACGTCGTCGGCGAAGGTGTGCAGGGTGCGCGACCTGCCGTCGACGGTCAGTTCGACCGCCTTGTCCTGCGCGACGAACGCGGTGGTGCCGCCCGCCAGGAAGACGACGACCAGCGCCTGCGGGAGCAGCCGGCGGATGGCGGAGTCCGGGCGCTCGGCGGAGCGCGCCCTGCGCCGGCGCCCCGCCCGCCGCCCGGTCCCCGCGGGTGCGACGGGCGCGACGAGCGTCGGCGCGACCGGCGCGGGCGCCACGGGCGCGGGCGCGCCGGTACCGGGCGCGGCGTCCGTCCGACGCGACAGTGCCGGCTCGGGGGACTCGTACGAGGGCGGTGGGGACGGGCGCGGTGCGTACGGAGGCGTCTCGTACGGAGGCGCTCCGCACGGACGCGGCTCGTGCCCCGACGCCTCGTACGCGGGCCGGTACGTGTCGTCGTACGGCGTGGGTGCCGGGTACACCCCGTAGGTCAGCGTCTCGGCGCTGTGCAGATCGGGGGGCGGGTCGTACGCCGACGGCTCGGGGGCCGGATCCGCGCCGTACGGCTCGCCCGGGCCGTGCGGCTCGAACGTCTGGTACTGGGAGTTGCTCACGCCGACACGCTCCAGGGGCCGGAGGGGGTCCAGAGGGGTCCGGATCGGGCCCCCAGAACCTAGCGGAGCGATCGTCACTCTCCAAAGCGACGCGGCTACCCACAGTTGTGTTCGGGTGAGTCCCGTACCGGTCTGCGGTCGGCGTTCGGCACTCGTATGAGCCGTACGGGTCAGTAGTCGAAGGCGCGGGCCGTGTTGGCGGCGAGGGCGGTCGCCATGGCGTCCTCGTCGATGCCGCGGACGGCGGCCATGGCACGGACGGTGACCGGCACGAGGTACGGCGCGTTGGGCCGGCCGCGGTAGGGCGCCGGGGTCAGGAAGGGCGCGTCGGTCTCCACGAGGACCAGCTCCAGGGGGGCGACGGCGAGGGCGTCGCGCAGGTTCTGGGCGTTCTTGAAGGTGACGTTGCCGGCGAAGGACAGGAAGTATCCGGCGCGGGCGCAGATCTCCGCCATCTCGGCGTCGCCGGAGTAGCAGTGGAAGACGGTGCGCTCGGGGGCGCCCTCCTCCTTCAGGACGCGCAGGACGTCGGCATGGGCGTCGCGGTCGTGGATGACGAGGGCCTTGCCGCGCCGCTTGGCGATCTCGATGTGGGCGCGGAAGGAGCGCTCCTGCGCCTCCTTGCCCTCGGGGCCGGTGCGGAAGTAGTCCAGTCCCGTCTCGCCCACGCCCTTCACCTGGGGCAGCGCGGCCAGGCGGTCGATCTCGGCGAGCGCCTCGTCGAGCGCCGGCGCGCCTCCCGGCTCGCGCGCGCCCTGCCGGGACCAGCCGTCGGGGTCACCGTGCACGATGCGCGGGGCCTCGTTCGGGTGCAGGGCGACGGCGGCGTGGACGTTCGCGTGGGCGGCCGCCGTCTCGGCCGCCCACCGGGAGCCGCGGATGTCGCAGCCGACCTGGACGACGGTCGTCACCCCGACCGACGCGGCTTTCGCGAGGCCCTCCTCCACCGTGCCGGACTGCATGTCGAGGTGGGTGTGGGAGTCGGCGACCGGCACCCGGAGGGGGACCGGGAGCGGCGGCGCCGCGTTCTTGTCGGCGTTCGAAGGCATGCCCCGATCCTACGAAAGGGGCGGACCCGCGCCGGGCGCCGCCTGCCGGTCGCCGACCGGCTCAGCCCGCCTTGCGGTGGAAGGGGTGCAGGAGGTCGGACAGGTGCCAGTGGTGGGACTCCCGCGGCCGCTCACCGTGCCCGTCGGGTCCCTCGTTCCGCTCGGCGGCGGTCACCGGCGCCCGCGTCGGCCCGGCCGGCGGCGCCTGGCGCGGCCGGACCGCGCTGAGCACCGACGAGACCTGCCCCGCCCGCATGATGCGCACCAGGCGTCCGTCGCAGTTCTGGCAGCTCGGGTGGCTCAGCGGGGACGGCACGATCCGGCCGTCGGCCACGTAGACGACGAACTCGTGGCCGTCGGCGTCCGTGTGGTGCTCGATCTCGTACGACTGCTCCCAGCCGTGCCCGCAGCGCATGCAGGCGAAGGAGTACGACTCGTGCACGACGGGGATCGCCGCGGCGCGCAGGCCGGTGTGCCCTGTGATCTCGCTCATGCCGGCTCCTGATGTCCGCTGGACAGTCGCCCTCGGCGAGGGGGTTCCCCACCGTGAGGGCGAGGGACGGGTGCGTCCCCGCGTCCAGTGGACTGCGCCGCCGGGGCGAGCGCAGCCGACCTGTCGAGTGTTGGGCCCGATTTGGGCGTTCCTTGCCGCAGCGGTACGGGGGAGGGCAGCTGAGCTTTGCACTCGGGGACGGTTCTTTACCGCCCGGTGGGACAGCGCCCCGGGGGGCGCGGGGAACCGCGCGGCCGGTCACGGGCGGCCCGCGGCCCGCATCCCGCGTCAGCCCCCGGCGCTCTTCCGTACCCGGCGCCAGCCCGCGGCCGGCAGGGACGGCGGCCGGCCGGCCGCGCGGCGCCGCCGTCGCTGTTCGGCGTGGCGGCCGGCGCTCACCCCGCGGAGTGCTTCGCCGCGACCACCGCGTCGAACACCTCCCGCTTCGGCAGTCCGGCCTCCGCCGCCACCGCCGCGATCGCCTCCTTGCGACGCTCGCCGGCCTCCTCGCGCACCCGCACCCGCCGCACCAGTTCCTCCGCGCCGAGTTCCTCGGGCCCGCGCTCGGGCGCGCCGGAGACGACGACGGTGATCTCGCCGCGCACGCCCTGCGCCGCCCACTCGGCCAGCTCGGCCAGCGGACCGCGCCGGACCTCCTCGTACGTCTTCGTCAGCTCACGGCAGACGGCGGCCCGCCGCTCCCCGCCGAACACCTCGGCCATCGCGGCGAGGGTGTCGTCCAGCCGGTGCGGGGCCTCGAAGTAAACGAGGGTGCGCCGCTCCCGCTCGACCTCCCGCAGCCGCGACAGCCGCTCCCCCGCCTTCCGCGGCAGGAACCCCTCGAAGCAGAAGCGGTCGACGGGCAGCCCGGACAGGGCGAGGGCGGTGAGGACCGCGGACGGGCCGGGCACGGCGGTGACCCGGACGTCCTTCTCGACGGCCGCGGCGACCAGCCGGTACCCGGGGTCGGAGACGGACGGCATCCCCGCGTCGGTGACGAGCAGCACACGCGCCCCGCCGAGCAGCTCCTCGACCAGTTCGGGCGTACGGGCGGACTCGTTGCCCTCGAAGTACGACACCACGCGCCCCTTGGGCGTCACGCCCAGCGCCTGCGTCAGCCGGCGCAGCCGGCGGGTGTCCTCGGCGGCGACGACGTCGGCGGCGGCCAACTCCTCGGCGAGCCGGGGCGGGGCGTCCGCGATGTCCCCGATGGGGGTGCCTGCAAGGACCAGGGTTCCGGGTGCGACTGTCACGTTTCCAGTCTCGCAGGGGGTGAGGCACGGGAATCCCACAGAAGGGTTCCCTACGATGGCGCGGTGACCAGTACCGCGTCCTCCACGGACTCCACGGACTCCACGGACCACCGGCAGCAGGACCAGACGCCGCAGGACCAGCGGCCGTCGTGGCGGCAGCGGCTGCGCCGTTTCGGCTACACGGCGGAGCCGGCCCGCGACGTCCGGGAGCGGCTGGTGCCGCCGTTCGCCGAGCCGAGCCCGCGCCTGTGGCATGTGCTCGGCGTGCCGCCGACCCT
Organism: Streptomyces sp. NPDC051315; assembly: GCF_044455165.1. Classification (NCBI taxonomy): domain Bacteria; kingdom Bacillati; phylum Actinomycetota; class Actinomycetes; order Kitasatosporales; family Streptomycetaceae; genus Streptomyces; species Streptomyces sp. NPDC051315. Next base: position 188,492 of record NZ_JBITEN010000014.1, on the reverse strand, counting down.
GGCCGAGCGCCTCACCCGCTGGTCGGGCTGGGGCGGTCCGCTGCTGGTCACGCTGGTGGCGGGCGTGCTGCGGTTCTGGAACCTGGGCAGCCCGAAGGCGGTGATATTCGACGAGACGTACTACGCCAAGGACGCCTGGGCGCTGGTCCACCGCGGTTTCGAGGTCAACTGGGACAAGAACGCCAACGACCTCATCCTCTCCTCGGGTGGTCACGTCGCCATCCCGACGGACGCGGCGTACGTGGTGCACCCGCCGGTCGGCAAGTACGTCATCGGGCTGGGTGAGCTGCTCTTCGGGTTCGACCCGTTCGGCTGGCGGTTCATGACCGCCGTGCTCGGGACCCTGTCCGTGCTGATGCTGTGCCGCATCGGCCGCCGCCTCTTCCGCTCGACGTTCCTGGGGTGTCTCGCGGGCGCCCTGATGGCGGTCGACGGGCTGCACTTCGTGATGAGCCGCACCTCGCTGCTCGACGGGGTGCTGATGTTCTTCGTGCTGGCGACGTTCGGCTGTCTGGTGATCGACCGGGACAAGGCGCGGGAGCGGCTCGCCGCCGCGCTGCCGCCGGACGCGGACGGACGCCACCGCCCGGACGCGCACGTCGCCGAGACGACGCGCCTGGGGTGGCGCCCCTGGCGCTGGGCGGCCGGTGTGATGCTGGGCCTGGCCATCGGCACCAAGTGGAACGGCCTGTACATCATGGTCGCGTTCTGCCTGATGACGGTGGTGTGGGACGTCGCCTCGCGCCGGGTGGCCGGTGCCCGCCGCCCGTACCTGACGGTCCTCAGGCGCGACACGGGCCTGGCGTTCCTGGCCACCGTCCCGGTCGCGCTCGTCACCTACCTCGTGTCCTGGACCGGCTGGATCCTCTCCGCCGACGACGGCTCCGGCGGCTACTACCGCGACTGGGCGGCCACCGACGGCAGGGGCGGCAGCTGGACGTGGCTGTTCCCGGACTGGTGGCGCAGCCTGTGGCACTACGAGCACGAGGTGTACGAGTTCCACACCCACCTGACGTCTCCGCACACGTACCAGTCGAACCCGTGGAGCTGGATCGTCCTGGGCCGTCCGGTGTCGTACTTCTACGAGTCGCCGGCGCCCGGCCAGGACGGCTGTCCGGTGGACGCGGGCGAGAAGTGCGCGCGCGAGGTCCTGGCGATCGGTACGCCGGTGCTGTGGTGGGCGGCCTGTTTCGCGGTCCTGTTCGTGCTGTGGCGCTGGCTCTTCCGCCGCGACTGGCGCGCGGGCGCGATCGCCTGCGGCGTCGTGGCCGGCTACCTGCCGTGGTTCCTGTACCAGGAGCGCACGATCTTCCTGTTCTACGCGGTCGTCTTCCTGCCGTTCCTGTGTCTGGCGGTGGCGATGATGATCGGGGCGATCGTCGGGCGGCCGGGGTCGAGCGACACACGGCGGGTGGTCGGGGCGACGGGCGCGGGCGTGCTGGTGCTGCTGATCGCGTGGAACTTCATCTACTTCTGGCCGCTCTACACGGGCCAGGCGATCCCGATCGACTCCTGGCGTTCACGTATGTGGCTGGATACCTGGGTCTGAGTCAGCCCCCTGATCGCCCCTTTGTCCCCAGGATCCGATCTCCGTTCGGACAACTTCCGGAAACTCCCCCCACGGGAAACCCCGCCTCCGCATACAGTGCGAACATGACCGGCCTTTCTGAACACGTTCAGAAAACGCTCGGAGAGGCGCACGAGGCCCACGGGGAGAAACCCCGGGGGCCGACGGGGAGGAACGGGGAGGGTTCGGACCATGCGCAAGGGGGCCAAGGCGGCGATCGTCGGCTCGGTGTTCGCCGTGATGGTGGGCGGCGCCGGGTACGGCATGTACAACGTCGTGAACGCGCTGAACGGGGGCGGCGACGGGGCCGCGGGGACGAGCGGGCCGGCGACCGTGAAGAAGAGCGGGCCGCCGAGCGCGTCCGAGGTGAAGGACACCACCACCCGGTTCCTCGCGGCCTGGGCGAAGGGCGAGGCGGCGAAGGCGGCGGCGCTCACCAACAACGCGGAGAAGGCGGAGCCGCTGCTGACCTCGTACGGTCAGGCCGCGCACATCACCGGCGTGAAGATCACTCCGGGGGCGGCGGCCGGGGACACCGTGCCGTTCACCGTCCGGGCGACGGTGTCGTACGAGGGGAAGTCCAAGCCGCTGACGTACCGGAGCCGGTTGACGGTGGTGCGCGGGGTGACCACCGGGCGCGCGCTGGTGGACTGGCAGCCGTCGGTCGTCCATCCCCAGCTGAAGAGCATGGACGACACGCTCGTCACGGGCGAGTCGGCGGCGCCGGCGATCGAGGCCGTGGACCGCGACGGCAAGGTCCTGACGAAGGATAAGTACCCCTCGCTCGGGCCGGTCCTGGACGAACTGCGCGCCAAGTACGGCGACCGGGCGGGCGGCACCGCCGGCATCGAACTGGCGATCCGGCACGCCACCGCGGACGCCGGTGACACGCCGCTGCTGACCCTCGCCGAGGGCAAGCCGGGCAAGCTGCCCACCACGCTCAGCGCGGGAGTGCAGGCGGCCGCCGAGAAGGCCGTGCAGAAGTACGGCGAGTCCTCGGTGGTGGCCGTGCAGCCGAGCACCGGCGAGGTGCTGGCCGTCGCCAACCACCGCAACGACAACTGGAACGCCGCCTTCCTGGGGGAGGTGGCGCCCGGATCCACCATGAAGATCGTCAGTGCCGCCGCCCTCATCGACAACGGCCTCACCACGGCGAACGGGCCGGCGCCCTGTCCGCCGGAGGCCGTCTCGGAGAGCCAGACCTTCCACAACATCAAGGGCCTGGAGCCGAACGAGAACGCGACGCTCTCCGAGAGTTTCGCCCTCTCCTGCAACACGGCCTTCGTGAAGTTCGCCGACGAGGTCCAGGTCGACTCGCTCACCGACGAGGCGAGGGACCGGTTCGGCATAGGCCTGGACTGGAAGACCGGCATCCCCTCCTTCGACGGCTCCGTCCCGGCCTCCGGCGGCCCGGACACCGCGGCCAACCTGATCGGCCAGGGCCAGGTCCAGATGAACCCGCTGAACATGGCGTCGATCACCGCGACCGCGGTGACGGGCAGCTTCCGGCAGCCGGTGATCGTGCCGCTGAGCCTCGACGACCGGGAGCCGGCCCGCGCGCGGGGACTGTCCTCCAGCACGGTGCAGCAGTTGCGCTCGATGATGAACCGCACCGCGACCAGCGGCACCGCGGCCGACGTGATGGCCGGGCTGACCGGCCGGATCGGCGCGAAGACGGGCTCCGCGGAGGTCGACGGCAACGCGACCTCCGACAGCTGGTTCACCGGCTACCGCAACGACGTCGCGGCCGCGGCCCTGGTCCAGGGGGGCGGGCACGGCGTCGACGCGGCCGGCCCGATCGTCGCGGGCGTGCTACGGGCCGGCGGTTGATCCCTCACGGTGAGAAACAGCTCCCAGGCGGGTGGCTGACGTCACACGTGACGTCACTCCACAGGAGGGGACTCTAGGCTGGTCGCCGTCGTTGGGGTCGATGAGGGCAACGGCAACCAGCGGGGACGGTGGGGCGAGGTGTCCCCGGGGATCGCGGAGGAACGCAGGCAGTGGGCAAGAGAAGGCGCGTCGCCGAGCGACGGAACAAGCGGCCCGCGGTGGTCGCCGGCATGATCGCCGTCGTCGTCGGCGGCGCCGGCCTCGGCGCCTACGCGCTGTACGGCGGCGGGGCCGCGGCCGAGGACGGCTCGGCCACCGCCGAGAGGAAGCCGGCAGTGAGAACCGGCCCGCTGTCGGCCACCGAGGTCACCACCGCGGCCCGCGCCTTCCTCACCGCCTGGCAGCAGGGCAGGGTCGCTCAGGCGGCCGCCGCCACCGACGACCCCACGGCCGCCACCGCCCTGCTCACCGGCTACACCAAGGACGCCCGCATCACCGGCGTGACCCTCACCGCCGGCACGCGCGCGGGGGACAAGGTCCCGTTCTCCGTGAAGGGCACGGTCACCTACAGGAAGACCGCCGCGCCGCTGACGTACAACAGCGCGCTGACCGTCGTACGGCGCGCGAAGGACGGCAAGCCGCTGGTGGACTGGCACGCGTCCGTGGTCCACCCCGACCTCGCCGACGGGGACACCCTGGTGACCGGCGAGTCCGGCACCCCGCCGGTCAAGGCGCTCGACAAGGACGGCGGCGAGCTGACCGCCAAGAAGTACCCGTCGCTGGCCACCGTGCTGGACGGGCTGCGCGAGAGGTACGGCAAGAAGGCCGGCGGCACGGCCGGCGTCGAACTGCGCGTGGTGCGCGGCAAGGCGTCCCAGGCGAAGAAGTCCTCCGACAAGACGCTCCTGGAGCTCAGCAAGGGCACACCGGGCACCGTGAGGACGACGCTGAGCGCGGCCCTGCAGGCCGAGGCGGAGCGGCAGGTGGCGAGCCGCTCGCGCGCCTCGGTGGTCCTCATGCGGGCCTCGACGGGCGAGATCCTCGCGGTGGCCAACAGCAACCACGGCTTCAACACGGCCTTCCAGGGCTCCCTGGCGCCCGGCTCCACGATGAAGGTCATCACGTCCTCGCTGCTGATCGAGAAGGGCCTGGCGTCGGCGGACAAGGCGCATCCGTGCCCGAAGTACTTCCCGTACGGCGGCTGGAAGTTCCAGAACGACGACGAGTTCGAGATCGAGAACGGCACCTTCAAGGCGAGCTTCGCCCGCTCCTGCAACACCGCCTTCATCAGCCAGGCCGGCAAGCTGGACAACGACAGCCTCACCAAGCAGGCGCAGCAGGTCTTCGGCCTGTCGCTGAACAACTGGTCGGTCGGGGTGCCGACCTTCGACGGCTCGGTGCCGGTGCAGTCGGCGGCCCAGATGGCCGCGTCGCTGATCGGGCAGGGCGGGGTGCGGATGAACCCGCTGAACATGGCGTCGGTCTCGGCGACGGTGAAGTCGGGCTCCTTCCACCAGCCGTACCTGGTCGACCCGTCGGTCGACGACCGCACGCTCGCCACCGCCGCGCGCACCATGTCGTCGTCGACGCTGTCACAGCTGCGGGAGCTGATGAACTACACCGCCGCCTACGGCACGGCCGCCGAGGCGATGTCCGGGCTCGGCCCCGACTACGGCGCGAAGACCGGCTCGGCCGAGGTGGACGGCCAGGAGAAGCCCAACGGCTGGTTCACCGCCTACCGCGGCGACCTCGCGGCGGCGGGCGTCGTCCAGGCGGCCGGCCACGGCGGTGACACGGCCGGGCCGATCGTGGCGGCGCTGCTCGAGGCGGCCGGCTGAGCGGCCGTCAGTGCATGACGTGGGAGACGGGCTGCGCCGCCGCCGTGTAGGTACGGCGCAGGAAGCGCATGAGCGTCTTGGACTCGAACTGCACCACCGAGACGCCCTGCGCGGAGTGGAACTCGACGATGACCTGCACGCGCCCGCACGGCCAGACGCGCACCGCCCCGCTGCCGACGGGGGAGCGCAGGCCCTGTTCGAGCAGGGCGCGGGCGATGGTCCTCTCGCGCCGGCCGGGCAGGCCGACCCGGACCGAGCGGGGGTCGTCCTCGGGGTCGTAGCGCAGGACGACGGGGACGGCCGCCTGCTCCTCCGCGACGAGGTCGGCGTCGGTGACGATGTGGGCTCGCGCGTACTGCTCGACTACGGACATCGACCGACCCCTTCACACTGGGTGACCTGTGCGGAAGTTGTGCGTCCACCCCCTTCCAATGTCGCACATTTTCCCGGAGCCGCTTCCTGGGGCCGGTTTATCTCACATGTGCGATATACGGACGCAACACAAGAGGCAATCGCTCTTGCAACCAGTTCGCATTAAGCCACTATCATCGAACGGTGCACGTACCTGACGGATTCATCGACGCCCCCACCTCCGCCCTGACCGGAGTCGTCGCCGCGGGCGCCGTCGCCGTGAGCCTGCGCGGCGCGCGCCGCGAACTCGACGAGCGGACGGCGCCGTTGGCAGGCCTGGTGGCCGCCTTCATCTTCGCCGTGCAGATGCTGAACTTCCCGGTGGCCGCGGGGACCAGCGGGCATCTGCTCGGCGGCGCGCTCGCCGCGATACTCGTGGGCCCCTTCACCGGAGTCCTGTGCGTGTCCGTGGTCCTGCTGATGCAGGGCATCCTCTTCGCCGACGGAGGGCTGACCGCGCTCGGCGTGAACATCACCGACATGGCGGTCGTGACGACGGTGGTGGCCTACGCCGTCTTCCGCGGGCTGGTGAAGGTGCTGCCGCGCGGCCGCCGGTCCGTCACCGCCGCCTCCTTCGTCGCCGCGCTGCTGTCCGTGCCGGCGGCGGCCCTCGCCTTCACGCTGCTGTACTGGATCGGCGGCACCACCGACGTCTCGATCGGCAAGGTGGCCACCGCCATGGTCGGCGTGCACGTGCTGATCGGCATCGGCGAGGCCGCGATCACGGCGCTGACCGTGGGCGCCGTCGTCGCCGTACGGCCGGATCTGGTGTACGGGGCGCGGGGGCTGCAGCAGAAGCTGCGGTTGCGGGTGAACGGCGAACTCGTGGACGTGCCCGCGGCCGAGGGGGCGCGCACGGCGCCCGTCGCGGCGCGCACCTCGCGGCGCGCCCTGTGGGTGACCGGCCTGGTCACCTCCCTCGCCCTGGCCGGCTTCGTCAGCTTCTACGCCTCCGCGGACCCGGACGGTCTGGAGAAGGTCGCGGCCGACCAGGGCATCGACCGGAAGACCGAGGAGCACGCCACCGCCGACTCCCCGCTCGCCGACTACGGAGTCAAGGACGTCGAGGACGCCCGCCTGTCCGGGGGGCTGGCGGGCGTCATCGGCGTCGGGGTGACCGTCGTCGCGGGCAGCACCGTCTTCTGGGTGGTGCGCCGGCGCCGCACCGCGGACGTGTCGCCGTCCGCGGTGGAGAACGTCTGAGATGGGCGCCGGGCACGCGCACAAGCTGTACCGGCACGGGCACTCGTCGGTGCACACCCTGCCGCCGCACACCAAGCTCGCCGCCACGTTCGCCTTCGTGGTGGTCGTGGTGTCGACGCCGCGGGAGGCCATGTGGGCGTTCGGCCTGTACGCGGCCCTGCTCGCCGTCGTCGCGCTCCGCTCGCGCGTGCCGGCCGGTTTCCTGCTGAAGCGGCTGCTGATCGAGGTGCCGTTCGTCGCGTTCGCGGTGCTCATGCCGTTCGTGGCGGAGGGCGAGCGGGTGGACGTCCTGGGGATGTCGCTCAGCGTCAGCGGGTTGTGGGGCGCCTGGAACGTGCTCGCCAAGGGCACCCTCGGCGTCGCCGCGTCGGTGCTGCTGGCCGCCACCACCGAACTGCGCGAACTCCTCCTCGGTCTGCAACGGCTCCGGCTCCCGCCGCTGCTCGTGCAGATCGCCTCCTTCATGATCCGCTACGGCGACGTCATCACGGACGAGATGCGGCGCATGCGGATCGCGCGCGAGTCGCGCGGGTTCGAGGCGCGGGGCGTGCGGCACTGGGGAGTGCTCGCGAAGTCCGCGGGCGCCCTCTTCATCCGTTCCTACGAGCGCGGGGAACGGGTGCACCTGGCGATGATCAGCCGCGGGTACGCCGGGAGCATGCCGGTGATCGACGAGGTCACCGCCTCGCGCGCGCAGTGGTCGTACGCGCTGACCCTGCCGTTGGCCGCGCTGGTCGTGTGCGTGTTGGGATGGACCCTGTGACCGATGTGACCGCCTCCCTGGAAGTGGCCGGACTGGCCTTCGCGTACCCCGACGGCCATCAGGCGCTGTTCGGGGTGGACCTCTCGATCGCTCGCGGGGAGCGGGTGGCGCTGCTCGGGCCGAACGGCGCCGGCAAGACCACCCTCGTGCTGCACCTCAACGGCATCCTCACCGGCGGCGCCGGCACGGTGACGGTCGCCGGGCTGCCCGTGGACAGGCGGCACATGGCCGAGATCCGGCGCAAGGTCGGCATCGTCTTCCAGGACCCTGACGACCAGTTGTTCATGCCGACGGTCCGGGAGGACGTCGCGTTCGGGCCGGCGGCGGCCGGGCTGAAGGGCGCCGACCTGGAGGAGCGCGTGGACCGCGCGCTGGAGCGGGTCGGCATGGCGGCGTTCAAGGACCGCCCGCCGCACCACCTCTCCTTCGGCCAGCGCCGCCGGGTCGCCGTCGCGACCGTGCTGGCGATGGAGCCGGAGATCCTCGTCCTGGACGAGCCCTCCTCCAACCTCGACCCCGCCTCGCGCCGCGAACTCGCCGACATCCTGCGCTCGTTGGACGTCACCGTGCTGATGGTCACGCACGACCTGCCGTACGCGCTCGAACTGTGCCCGCGCTCCCTCATCCTGAGCGAGGGCGTGATCGCGGCGGACGGCCCGACCGGTGCGCTGCTCTCCGACGAGGAGCTGATGCGCGCCCACCGGCTGGAGCTGCCCTTCGGGTTCGACCCGCGGTCCGTGACAATGGGCGCGTGACGAACCAGGAGACCGAGGGCTCGCTGCTCCTCGACGACCAGCTGTGCTTCGCGCTGTACGCGGCACAGCGCGCGGTGACGTCCGCCTACCGCCCGCTCCTCGACGAGCTCGGCCTCACCTACCCGCAGTACCTCGTGCTGCTCGTCCTGTGGGAGCGCGGCGAGACCACGGTCAAGGAACTGGCCACCGCGCTCCGGCTCGACTACGGGACGGTGTCGCCGCTGCTGAAGCGGCTGGAGAGCGCGGGGTTCGTACGCCGGGAGCGCGCGGCGCACGACGAGCGCTCGGTGCTGGTCACCTGCTCCGGGCGCGGGGAGGAACTGCGCGAGCGCGCGGCGCGCGTGCCGGGCGCCCTGCTCGCGGCGACGGGACTGCGGGGGGCGGACCTCTCCCGTCTGCGCGAGGAGCTGTGGCGGCTCGCGCAGCGGGCGGAGGCCGCCGCGGACCGCACCCGCTGATCCCGGGGCATCCACCGCGGACCGCACCCGCCCGTCGCGAGCCCACCACCGCGAACCGCACCCGCCGATCCGGGTCACCCACCAGGACCGCACACGCCGGTCCCGGGTTACCCGCGGTTGCCACCCCCTGGCCGCCGCTCCTTACCTACCAGCCAGTACCTTGTGCGCGATGCATTTGTGCGCACCTGTTTCCGGGGGAGGCCGGCCATGACTGACGGCACCGCAGTCGACACCCGTCCGACGAAGATCATGTACGTGGCCGAAGCCACCGCCCACGGCGGCCGCGAGGGCTACGTCACCAGCCAGGACGGGCAGCTCGACCTGAAGGTGGCGATGCCGCCGGAGCTCGGCGGGGACGGCAACGGCACCAACCCGGAGCAGCTCTTCGCGGCCGGCTACAGCTCCTGCTTCCACAACGCGCTGATCCTGGTGGGCAACCGGGCGGGATACGACCTCACCGGCTCCACCGTCGCCGCGAAGGTCGGGATCGGCCCGAACACGTCCCAGGGCTACGGCCTGGCGGTCGCGCTCAGCGTGTCGCTGCCGGTCCTCGACGCCGCTCTCGCCGCCCAGCTGGTGGACGCGGCGCACGAGGTCTGCCCGTACTCCAACGCGACGCGCGGCAACATCGACGTAACGATTCTTCTCGGCTAGCGGGGCACAGGAATCGCAGGACCTCGGCGGGTGTTCCCCCCGAGGTCGAAGGCGAGTCGAGAGGACGTGCGGGCGTGGACGTGAACGGTGCGGTGGCCGAGGGCTTCGAGCCGGTCCGGGAGGCGTTCGTACGGAACTTCCAGGCGCTCGGGGACCGGGGCGCGGCGGTGGCCGTCTACCGGGACGGGCGCCGGGTCGTCGACCTGTGGGGCGGCAGCCGGGACGTGGACGGCACGGCGCCCTGGGAGCGGGGCACCGCGCAGGTCGTGCGCTCGGCCACCAAGGGCGTCGCCGCCGCCGTACTCCTGCTGCTGTGGCAGCGCGGGGAGCTGGACCTGGACGCGCCCGTGGGGGCGTACTGGCCGCAGTACAAGGCGGCCGGCAAGGAGCGGACCCTCGTGCGGGACCTGCTGGCGCACCGGGCGGGCGTGCCCGTGCTCGACCGGCCGCTGACGCCCGCCGAGGCCGCCGATCCCGACCTGGGCGCGGCGGCGGTCGCGGCACAGGCGCCGGTGTGGGAGCCGGGGACCGACCACGGCTACCACGCGCAGACGTACAGCTGGCTGACGGGCGAGCTGGTGCGCCGCGTGACCGGGCGGTCGATCGGCGAGTGGATCGCCGGCGAGATCGCCGGACCGGTCGGCGCGGACCTCTGGCTCGGGCTTCCGGCGGAGCATGCCGCGCGCGTGGGGCGGGTCGGGCAGACCGAGGCGCCCGCGCGGGCCGGCGGGCTGAGGACCCGCCCCAAGCGGGCCGTCGCCGACGCCTACGCCGACCCCGGCTCCCTCACCCGCCGTGCCTTCGCCGCCATCACGCCGATGCCCGACGAGAACGACCCCGCCTACCGGGCCGCCGCCCTGCCCGCGTCCAACGGCATCGCCACGGCGGACGGCCTGGCCCGCTTCTACGCCTCGCTGACCGGCGAGGTGGAGGGCGGCGGGGCACGGTTGTTCCGCCCGGAGACGCTGGCGGCGGCGCGTGGGGAGAGGTCGGCGGGCGCGGACCGGGTGCTGGTGGTGAACACGCGCTTCGGCCTCGGCTACATGCTGCACGGCGCCGCCTCCCCGCTCCTGTCCCCCACCTCCTTCGGCCACCCCGGCCGCGGCGGCGCCCTCGGCTTCGCCGACCCCGAGTCGGGCATCGCCTTCGGGTACGTCACCAACGGCTTCCGGTCGAGCGTGACGGCGGACGCGCGGGCGCAGGCGCTGGTCCGGGCGGTGCGGACGGCGATCACGGCGGCCTGAGGCGTCCGCCGGGCGCCCGGGGCCCGCCGAGTCGCCCGAGTCACTCAGTCGCTGGATCCGCCGTATGCGCGGGCGCGCGGGCTTTGCGGGGTTCGCTGAATTGGCCGGGGGCGTCGCACAGGCCTCGGCCCGACGCGTCGCGCGAGCGGAACGGCGGTCGTGGGCCGAGCCGCCGCAACGGCCCGGCCCACGACCAGGACCACCCCTCGGACATCGACCCGCCCAGACACGGGACCGCCTCGACGCGGGACCGTCTCGGACGCGGGACCGTCTCGGACGCGGGACCGTCTCGGACGCGGGACCGTCTCGGACGCGGGACCGTCTAGACGTGGATGGGGTGCGACGTGCGCCCCGACGCCTCGTCGATCTCCGTGTGGGCCTTGGTGAGGAGCTGCATGGCCAGTTCGTTCAGGGCGCGGGCGCCCGCTATCTCCTCACCGACCCGGGGCTGGTTGGGGTCGACGCGGTGGCGGCTGGCGTGCCCGTTGGCCCTGACCTCGCTCCCGTCGGGCAGCCGTACCATCGCGACCGCGCGCGTGTGCTGGTCGTCCTCCTGGAACTCCAGCTCGACGTGCCATCCCACAGCGGTTTTCATGCCGATCACCTCCGGAACATCTGCTTCCAGGGTGCTCCTCCCGGCGGGCGGGCGCACCCACGCGGGTCAGGACAACAGGGTCGCGTCCTGCGGTACGGCGATGTCGAACTCCTCCTCCAGGACGCGGCGGGCCTCCGCCTCCTCGGTCAGTTCGCGCTCGGTGACGGTGCCGTCGGCGTGGGTCTCGGTGAGGTGGGCGCCGTTGAGGAGGAGATGGCGGTCGGGGGTGACGCGCTGGGCGTAGGGGCGGCGGCTGAAGGGGGAGCGGGGGTTGGTGGCGATGTGCCAGTTGATCACCTCGAAGTCGGCGTGTTCGAAGGGTTCGAGGGTGAAGGCGTACTGGGGCTGCCAGGAACCGGGCTCCTGCTCGGGGACCTGCCCGGTGCTCGGCTCCTGCTCCCCTGTCTCCTGCTCCCCCCGCTCCTTCTCCGCCCCGTACGTCTCCAGGACCCACAGCTCCAAGGGGCCGGGATGCGGGGCGTGGACGAGGCGGTGGCGGCGGCCCTCGCCGGTGAACTCGGCGCCCGTGGTCAGCGGGACCGGCTCGCGCAGAGCGCCGGGGGCGCCGAAGCCGACGTCGGCGAGGTGGGGCCGCGGGTCCCCGGGGACCTCGACGACCAGCGCCATGTGGGTGCGCGGCCGGTCCTCGAACCGTTCCGCGCCGACGACCACCCGCGCCCCCAGCCGCGTCACCCGGAAGCCCAGCGCCTCCAGCACGCCCGCGAACAGGGTGTTGTGCTCGTAGCAGTAGCCGCCGCGCCGGCCGCGGACCAGCTTGGCCATCAGGTCGGCCGGGGCGAGGGAGGGGACGGTGCCGCGTACGGGGTCGAGGTTCTCGAAGGGGATCGAGCGGATGTGGGCGGCGTGCACACCCCGCAGCGTCTCCAGGTCGGCGCGCCGCCCGCCCTCCCGGCCGATGCGGCGGAAGTAGGCGTCAAGGTCGTCGGGGCTGAACCGCACTGTCTCAGGCATGAGTTCACCGTAGTCACGGGTGCGCGGGGGTGTCGTCGGGCGGCGGACCGGGCGGGGCTGGGGCCCTGGTCGTAGGTCTCCGAGCGGCTGACTCGAGACGGACCCGGCCGACCGCCGTCGCCACCGGACCCCTCCGGCCGGGATATCGGTTGTGCCCGCCGCGGTGGGCCACTACCGTCGGCCGGGTGACTGCCGGGTCGGCCATGGGCCATGCACGAGTGGGGCTCCCGGCCTCGGCGTGAGCGCGAGGCGGGCGAGGGCCCCGCCGTATCTCCGTGTCTTTCCTCCTCCTCTTCCCAGAACAGAGCACCGAGACCCGGAGAACCTGACTCACCCATGTCTGTCGAGCAGAACACCCCCATCGCACAGCTGAACCACACCGCCGTCTACGCCAGCGACCGCCGCCTGTCGGCCGAGTTCCTCGCCGCGATCCTCGGGCTGCCGGTCGGCGCGCCCTTCGGGCCGTTCCTGCCCGTGGACCTCGGCAACGGCGTCACGCTCGACTTCTACGAGAAGCGCGACGAGCCGATCCAGCCCCAGCACTACGCCTTCCTCGTGCCGGACGAGCAGTTCGACGCGATGATCGACCGTCTGGAGGCCGTCGGGGTCACGTACTACGCGGACCCGCGGCACGCCGAACCGGGCCGGATCAACCGGCTGTTCGGCGGCCGGGGCGCGTACTTCGACGACCCGGACGGCCACAACATGGAGATCATGACGCGGCCGTACGCGCGGCCGTAGGCGTCAGCCGGCGTGCAGCATCAGCCCGATGCCGAGGACGAGGAGTCCGGCGGCGGCGATGCGGGGCGCGCCGAAGCGTTCCTTGAAGAAGACGGCTCCGATCGCCGCGCCGACGATGACCGACGATTCGCGCAGTGCGGCGATCGGGGCCAGTTCGGCGCGGGTCTGGGCCCACAGGACGAGGGCGTAGGCGGTGACGGACAGGGCGGCGCCGAGCAGGCCGAGGGCGGCGAACGGCCGGAGCGTGGCGAGGGTTTCGCCGCGCCGGCGGGTGAGGACGTACGCCGGGAGGACGGTGCCCTGGACGGCCATCAGCCAGGCGATGTAGCCGAGGGAGGATCCGGAGGCGCGGACGCCGAGGCCGTCCACGACCGTGTACGCGGCGATGGTCAGTCCGGTCGCGAGCGCCGCGCCGATGGCCCCCCAGGCGGGCCGGTGCCCGCGCAGCCCCCACAGGGCGACGCCGGTCAGGCCCGCACAGGACAGCGCGACACCGGCGGCCGCCCAGCCGTCCGGCACCTCGTGGGCGAAGACCGCGGCGAGGACCGTGACGACGAGCGGCGCGGAGCCGCGCGCGATCGGGTACGCCTGGCCGAAGTCGCCCAGCCGGAACGACCGCATCAACAACGCGTAATACGCGATGTGGATCGCCGCGGACGACAGCAGGTACGGCCACGCCGCCCCCGCCGGGAACGCCGTGAACGGGATCATCGCGAGGCCGATGAGCAGGCCGCCGCCCGAGATGAGCGCGAAACCGGTGAGCTTGTCGGTGATGCGGTGGGCGATCGCGTTCCACGCGGCGTGCGTGACGGCGGCCAGCAGGACGGCGGCGGTGACCAGCGGCGTCACGCGGTGCGCTCGCGCACGTCCACGAGGGTGGCGCCGGCGTGGTCGACCAGTTCCCCGGGTGCCATGGGGAAGACGGTGTGCGGGGTCCCCGCGGCGGCCCACACCACGTCGTGCGCGAGCAGCCCGCGGTCGGCGAGGACGCGGGTGCGGGTCCGGTGTCCGAAGGGCGGCACGCCCCCGATCGCGTACCCGGTCGTCTCCCGTACGACACCGGCGTCGGCCCTCGTCACCTTCCCGGCGGCGATCTCCCGGCGCACCAGCTCGACGTCGACCCTGGACGCCCCGTCCATCAGCACCAGCACCGGCACCCCGTCCGCCGCGAAGACCAGCGACTTGCAGATCTGGCTCAGCTCGCACCCGATCGCGGCGGCGGCCTCGGCGGCGGTGCGCGTGGCGTCGGGGAAACGGCGGATACGGGTGTGCAGGTCACCGAGGCCGAGGGCATCCAGGGCGTCGGCGAAACGGGGATGGGCTCCGGTCGTCGTCATGACGGCACGGTAGCGGTGGGTGTAGAGGGCAGGCGACTGGATTGCCGGTCCCTCAGCCGACGTCGCACCACGTCCAGACGGCCAGCGCGGTCGGCACCGGGAAGGCCGGCACGGCCAGCACGAGCAGGCGGACGGCCGGGGAGAGACGGCGTACGCCGGGCGCGTGGGCGAGGGCGATCAGCACGGCCATGGCGCCCACGACGACCAGGGCGTACCGCAGCACGAACCCCCCGACCGGCACGCCCTCCGCCAGACCCCAGACGGCCACCATCCCCACGAGGACCGTCAGCCAGGCCAGCGACACGAGGGTCAGTGCCCACAGCACGCCCGCGGCGACGGCGGCCGCGGCGCGCCCGCGGCCGCCGGGGCGGCCCGTCGGCTGCCAGGCGCCGTACAGGGTGGCGTAGGTCTGCGGGTTCATCGTCGGTCCGTTCCTTCCGTGCGGGATCAGCCCGATCCTCGCGGGAGGGACACGAACACGGCATGAGCCCCGGTACTCAGAGTCCCCGTCCGGCACACCTAGGCACAGGTGCCGCCGTCGTGGGCGGCGGCGTCGCGTTCGGCGGTGGTGAGGTAGGCGTGCAGGGAGCGGCGGGAGCGCTGGAGGGTGTCGATCCGCCGGTCGAGGCCGTCGAGGCGGGAACGCAGGAGGGCGAGGACTTCGGGGCAGGGCTCGAGGTCGGGGCCGGCTCCGGTGGCGCAGGGCAGGACGTGGGCGATCTCCTGGGTGGACAGCCCGGCGTCCAGCAGCTTGCGGATCTGGGTCACGACCAGGACGGCGTCGTCGGCGTAGTCGCGGTAGCCGCCGAGTGTGCGGGCGGGCCGGAGTAATCCCTGGGTCTCGTAGTACCGCAGCAGATGGGCGGCGACTCCGGTCCGCCGGCTCAGTTCACCGATCAGCACGAGCGGTCCTCCTTGACCTTCATACCGGTGTGAATGCCGAAGATGCTGTCATGACCGACGCACGGTTCGACCCCCGTACGCTGCTCGCGGAAAGCCGCCTGGGCGTCCTCGCCACGCTCAGGGCGGACGGCCGCCCGCAGCTCTCGCCCGTCATGCCGCACTACGACCGCGAGGCCGGCGTCATCCGCGTCTCGACGACCGACGGCACCGCCAAGACGGCCAACCTGCGCCGCGATCCGCGTGCCGCCCTGGAGGTGACCAGCGCCGACGGCATGGCCTGGGCCACCGCCGAGGGCCTCGCGCGGCTCACCGGGCCGGGCACGGACCCGGACGGGCCCGAGGTCGAGGCGTTGGTCGCGTACTACCGGGCCGCCGCCGGGGAGCACCCGGACTGGGACGAGTACCGGTCGGTGATGGTCTCCGACCGCAGGGTGCTCATCACGCTCACCGTCGACCACGTGTACGGCGCGGACCTGCGCTGACCGGCGCGGCGGCACCCGGGGACCGCTCACGCGTCGAAGGGCGCCTGCGCCTGAGGCCGCCGGCCGGGCGGACAGCGGTGACGTGGCGGTGATCGGGCGGTTCCGCGCGCCAGCCGCCCGCCGGCGGACGGACGGCGCGCCCGGCCCTGGAGGGAGGGGCCGGACGCGCCGCCGTCTCTGCGAGTCCGCTGGTGCTGTCCGCGGCCGTCACCGGCCTGCGGGGTGGAGCGTCAGTGGCGGTCGCCACCGTGGTGACGGTCACCGCCGTGGTGACGGTCACCGCCGTCGCGGTGGTCCCAGCCGCCGTGGTGGTGTCCGCCGTGGCGGCGGTTGCCCCAGGAGTACTCGTCGACGAGCCGGTCGCGGTCGTTGCGCAGGGTTGCGGTGTCGGAGCCGTTGTCCCAGATGTGGCGGCTGCGGTCCTGGAACAGGTCGGTGCGGGTGTCGCGGCCCTCGCCGGTGTGGATGCGGACGGTGGCGCGGGCGGCGAGGCGGTAGTGGTCGAAGGTGTACGTCTCGCCGTCCTCGTCCGACAGCGTCCAGCCGTCGAGGTTGACCGAGTGGCGGCTGGTGTTGGTGAGCTCCACCCACTCCTTGTTCAGGGAGCGGTTGGAGCGGGTGTCGCGGCCCGGTGCGTCGTACTGCACGGCGCTGATCTCCACCTTCGGCCGGTCCGCACGCGGGTGGCCGGCGGCGGACGCCGGCAGCGCCGCCGCCCCGATCAGGGCGGCGGCCGCGAGCGTGGCGGCGGCCAGGCGACGGGCGGAAACAGTGGAAACGGACACAAGGTCTCCTTGGATGGTGCGAGCCACGGCCGTCGTTCGGCCGCGGGACCCACACCTGACCACCGGACACGCGCCGTCCGCCCGGTTGACGCCCTGCGTTACCAATCCTCCACATATCGGTGACAGTCGCCTTCAATGTCCATCTATGTGGTGAATGCTCCGAACCGGGCCGCCACCCCGCCATCTCGCCCCGGCGCCACCCGGCCCTCACCCGAAAGTGCGTCACAACGGAAGAAGCCGGTGAGGGCGCCCCGTCCCACGGAGCCCTCACCGGCGGTCCCTCAGGTCACCGGGCGCCTCACGCCCGGGCCGGCTCCCGGTCCCCGTCCTGGTCGTAAGCGCGCAGGCCCTCGCCCTCGACGTCCACGTCGGGCAGGGCGCGGTCCAGCCACCTCGGCAGCCACCAGGCCTTCTTGCCGAGCAGCGCCAGGACGGCCGGGACGATCGCCATGCGGACGACGAAGGCGTCGAAGAAGACGGCGATCGCGAGGCCGAAGCCGATCATCTTGACCATCGACTCGCTCGAGCCGATGAAGCCGGCGAACACCGCCATCATGATCACCGCGGCGGCCGTGACGACCCGCGCGCCGTGCTTGAAGCCGGTCACGACGGCCTGGCCGGGGCTCTCGCCGTGGACGTACGCCTCGCGCATCCGGGTCACGAGGAAGACCTCGTAGTCCATCGCGAGGCCGAAGACCACGCCGACCATGAAGATCGGCATCATCGACATGACCGGGCCGGTCTCCTCCACGCCCATCAGGCCGGACAGCCATCCCCACTGGAAGACCGCGACGACCGCGCCCAGGGCCGCCATCACGCTCAGCAGGAAGCCGAGGGCCGCCTTCAGCGGGACGAGGATCGAGCGGAACACCACGATCAGCAGCAGGAAGGCCAGGCCCACGACGAGGACCAGGTACGGGACCAGCGCGTCGTTGAGCTTCTGCGACACGTCGATGTTCATCGCCGTCGAGCCCGTGACCAGCACCTCGGCGCCGGTGTCGGACGTGATCTCGGTGCCCTTGTCGCGGATCGCGTGGACCAGGTCCTCGGTCGTGACGGAGGACGGCTTGGAGTCGGGGACGACGGTGATCGTCGCGGTGTCGCCGGCCTTGTTGGGGGCCGCCGGGGTGACCGTGACGACGTCCTTCAGACCCTTGATCTCGTCGCCCACCTCGGTGAACGCGGCCTGCGGGTCGTCGCTGCCCTGCCCGTCGACCACGATCATCAACGGGCCGTTGAAGCCGGGGCCGAAGCCCTCCGAGAGGAGGTCGTAGGCGCGGCGCTGGGTGGTGGAGGTCGGCTGGGAGCCGTCGTCGGGCAGGCCCAGTTCCAGCGACGACGCCGGGACGGCGGCCGCGCCCAGACCGATCACGCCCAGGAGGAGGACGGCGACCGGGCGGCGGACGACGAAGCTCGCCCAGCGCGTGCCCAGGTTCGGCTTGGCGGCCTTCTCGGCGGAGCCGGCACGGCCGCCGCCGAACAGCCTGCCCTTCTCGCCCGCCGGACGCACCGTGCGGCCCGCGTAGCCGAGGAGGGCGGGGATCATGGTGAGGGCGATCAGGACCGCTATCGCCACCGTGCCGGCGGCCGCGACGCCCATCTTCGTCAGCATCGGGATGTTGACGACGGAGAGGCCAACGAGGGCGATGACGACCGTCAGGCCGGCGAAGACGACCGCGGAGCCGGCGGTGCCCACGGCGCGGCCGGCCGCCTCCTCGCGGGCGCGGCCCTCGGCGAGTTCGGCGCGGTAGCGGGAGACGATGAACAGGGCGTAGTCGATGCCGACCGCCAGGCCGATCATCGTGGCGAGGGTGGAGGTGGTGGAGCCGAGGTCCAGCGGGTTCGCCAGGGCCGTGATCGCGGAGACACCGATGCCCACGCCGATGAGGGCCGTCAGCAGCGGCATGCCCGCCGCGATGAGCGAGCCGAAGGTGATGACGAGGACGACCGCGGCGACCGCGATGCCGATGATCTCCGTGGCGCCCGTCTCGGGGGTCGTCTGGAGGGCGTCACCGCCGATCTCCACGGTCAGTCCGGCCCCCTGCGCCTCCTTCGCGGCCTCCGTCAGCGCCTCGCGCGAGGACTCCTCCAGCTCCATGCCGGAGACCTCGTACTTCACGGAGGCGTACGCGACGGTGCCGTCCTTGCTGACGGCCCGGCCCTGGTAGGGGTCGGTGACGGAGGCGACCTCGGAGCCGTCGGCGAGCTCCCCGACCGTCTTCTCGACGGTGGCCCTGTGGGCGGCGTCCGTCATCTTCTCGCCGGCGGGCGCCTTGAAGACGACACGCGCGGTGGCGCCGTCGGCGCTCATGCCGGGGAAGCGCTGTTCCAGCAGGTCGAAGGCCTTCTGCGCTTCCGTCCCCGGAATGGAGAAGGAGGTGGTGCCGGCGGCGGGCGCGGAGGCGGCGCCGACGCCCGCGAGCGTCAGCAGCGCCACCCATATCAGGGCGACGACGTGGCGTCGCCGGAAGGCGAACCGGCCGAGTTTGTAGAGGAACGTGGCCACGGAGGCGTACTCCCGGTCAGTCGTGGGGTGTTCAGGGCAGGGGTGACCAACCCGGCGGGGAGGCAGGGGTGATCGGCCCGACGACGTGAGCGGTGACGTCAGGACGGGGGGACCGCGGGGACGGTCGGAGGGGATGGACCGCGGGGACGGTCGCAGGACGTGGACCGCGGGGACGGTCAGGACGTGGGGACGCCCAGGGCGGGGAGGACCACGGCGTCGGCGTACGAACGCAGGAACTCCTGCGTGGGCGGCAGCTCGTCGATGATGGTGCGGGTCGCGAACGCGCCGACCATCATGTGCACGACGTACTGGAGCGCCGGGCAGTCGGCCCGGACCTCGCCGCGGTCGACCGCGCGCTGCATGACCCGCTGGAACTCGGCCATCTCCGGTTCGACGAGCAGCTCCCTGAACGCCCGCATCAGGTCGGGGTTCGAGTGGGTCGCCATCGCCAGCGCCCGCATCAGGTCGGCGTTCCGCTCCATGGCGCAGTCGTCCTCGCGCGCCAGGAGGGCGTGGAGGTCGCCCCGGAGGGATCCGGTGTCCACGTCGGCCGTGCCGCCGGGCTTGTTGTGCCGCATGGCCTTCACGACCAGCTCGGCCTTGCCGCCCCACTGGCGGTAGAGCGTCGCCTTGCTGGATCTCGTGCGGGCGGCCACGGCGTCCATGGTGAGGGCGTCGTAGCCGACCTCACGGAGCAGGTCGAGCACGGCCGCGTAGAGCTCGGCCTCGCGCTCGGGGGTGATCCGACTGCGACGCGCCGTAGCGACCTCGGTCATTCCGCTCACCTTCCCGCTCCGAACGGCTCTGGTTCGTACGTGACGAATGTAGCGCACCCACCATCGAAACGAAACGGTTTCGTTCGTGTCGTGGGTCACGTCGCCTCACCCCGCTCCGAAACGCGGTGATAAGTACGAGTTGCCCGGCCCCCAGGACAGGAAAAGCATGGGGACGTGACCTATCTGCGCCTGCCGCACCTCAGCGGTGACCTGTTGTGCTTCGTGGCCGAGGACGACCTCTGGCTGGCCCCCCTCGACGGACCCGACGGACCGGGCCGCGCCTGGCGGCTCACCGTCGACCGCACCAAGGCCGGCCATCCCCGCTTCTCGCCCGACGGCCGCCATGTCGCGTACACGAGCTGGCGCAGTCTCGTCCCGGAGATCCACCTGGTGCCGGTGGACGGCGGGCCGGGGCGGCGGCTCACGTACTGGGGCAGCCCGGACACCCAGGTGTGCGGGTGGACGCCCCCCGACCAGGACGGCCACTCCGACATCCTCGCCGTCGCCTCGCACGGCGAGCCCTTCTCCCACTTCACCTGGGCCTACAAGCTCTCCCCCGACGGCGACCCCGGCCGCAAACTCCCCTGGGGACCCGTCACCGACCTCCAGGTCGCCGACCTCGGGGGTGAGCGGCGAACCCTCCTGCTCACCGGCACCCCGCCGCACGAACCGGCCGCCTGGAAGCGCTACCGGGGCGGCGCCACGGGCCGGCTCTGGCTGCACGGACAGCGGCTGCTCGCGGGACTCGACGGCCATCTGCACTCCCCGATGTTCGTCGGCGGACGCATCGCGTTCCTCTCCGACCACGAGGGCGTCGGCAACCTCTACTCCTGCGCCCACGACGGCTCCGACCTGCGCCGGCACACCGACCACGACGCCTTCTACGCCCGGCACGCCTCCAGTGACGGCACCCGGGTGGTGTACCAGTGCGCCGGGGACCTGTGGATCGTCGACGACCTGTCCGCCGGTTCCGAGCCCCGCCGGCTCGACGTACGGCTGAGCGGGCCGCGCGCCGGGCGGCGGCCGTACCAGATCCCGGCCGCCCAGCACGTGGACGGCATCTCGGTGGACGAGACCGGGCGGGCCAGCGCGGTCGTCGTACGCGGCAGCCTGTACTGGCTGACCCACCGGGACGGGCCCGCGCGGACCATCACCGACACGCCCGGGGTACGGGTCCGGCTCCCCGAGATGCTCGGCTCGGGCGGGCAGGTCGCCTACGTGACGGACGCGGACGGCGAGGACGCCGTCGAGATCGCCTCCCTGCCGCGCGCGACCGGGGACCGCGCGCCCCGGCGACTGGCGTCCGGGGGGCTCGGGCGGGTGCTGGAGCTGGTCTCCGACCCGGACGGCGGGCGGCTCGCCATCGCCTCGCACGACGGGCGCCTGCTGCTCCTCACGGTGTCCGGCGACACGATCACCGCCGAGGACCTTGCGGACTCCGAGGGCGCCGAGGCGGGCGCCGGGCACTCGGAGGGCGCCGAGGCGGGCGCCGGGAGCGCCGGTGCTTCGCAGGCGGGCCCCGAGGGTGAGGTGACCGAGCTGATCCGGTCGGTCAACGGGCCGGTGCGGGACCTGGCGTTCTCGCCGGACGGGGCCTGGCTGACCTGGTCGCATCCGGGCATCGGGCGGTCGCTGCGGCAGATCAAGATGGCCCGCATCTCCGGCACCGGGAAGGGGGAGCGGCTGATCGTCGACGTGACCAACGGCCGGTTCGAGGACGAGAACCCCGTCTTCACCCGGGACGGCCGCTATCTCGCCTTCCTCTCCTGGCGCGGCTTCGACCCCGTCTACGACGTGCACACCGGCGACCTGTCCTTCCCGCTGGGCTGCCGGCCGTATCTGGTGCCCCTGTCCTCCGCGACCCCCTCCCCCTTCGCGCTGAACCCGGAGGGGCGCCCGGCCGCCGGAGGGCTGGATCCGCTGGAGGACGACGAGGGCGCGGACGGGACGGTGACCGTCGAGGTCGAGGGGCTGGAGAGCCGGGTGACACCGTTCCCGGTGGCCGCCTCCAAGTACTCGGCGCTGTTCCCGGTGGCGGGCGGCGGCCTCGTGTGGCTGCGCTGGCCGATCTCGGGCGCGCTGGGCGAGACCTTCGTCAACCCGGACGACACCAGCGGGCGGCCGACGCTGGAGTACTTCAACATCAGCAAGGCGAAGAAGTCCGAACTGGTCGGACACCTGGACTGGTTCGCGGTCAGCGGGGACGGCACCCGGCTGGTCGTGGTCGACGAGGGGGAACTGCGCGCGGTGCCCTCCACGGAGTCCGGCGACCTCGACTCGACCGTCTGGATCGACGTACGCCGCATCATGCACGAGGTCGACCCCGGCGCCGAGTGGCGGCAGGCGTACGCGGAGGCCGGGCGGCTGATCCGCGCCTACTTCTGGGACCCGGGGATGTGCGGCATCGACTGGGACGCGGTGCTGGAGCAGTACCGGCCCCTGGTCGAACGCGTCGCCTCGCCCGACGAGTTCGCGGACCTGCTGCGCGAGGTGCTGGGCGAGCTGGGCACCTCGCACGCCTACGTCGGTGCCGCCCGGCGCAACGAGGGACCGCCGCACTACCAGCGCCGGCAGGGCCTGCTCGGCGCCAACTTCGTACGCCGGGACGGGGGGTGGGCGGTCAAGCGGATCCTGCCCGGTGACTCCTCGGACTCCAAGGCGCGTTCGCCGCTGGCCGGCACCGGCATCCGGGCGGGCGCGGTGCTCACCCACGTCGACGGGCGGCCGGTGGATCCGGTCGCCGGACCGTACCCGCTCCTGGCGCAGGCGGGCGGGACGACCGTCGAGCTCACCTTCGCGCCGGCGGACGGCGAGACCGGTCACGCGCGCCGGGTTGCCGTGGTCCCCCTCATCGACGAGCGACCGCTGCGCTACCAGGACTGGGTGGCCAAACGGCGGGAGGTGGTGCGGGAGTTGAGCGGCGGACAGTGCGGCTATCTGCACATCCCCGACATGGGCGGCTCCGGCTGGGCCCAGTTCAACCGCGACCTGCGCATGGAGATGTCACGGCCCGCGCTGATCGTGGACGTGCGCGGCAACGCGGGCGGACACATCAGCGAACTGGTCGTCGAGAAGCTGACGCGCACCATCCTCGGCTGGGACCTGACACGGGACGCCCAGCCGGTGTCGTACGCCTCGAACGCGCCCCGCGGCCCGGTGGTCGCGCTCGCCGACGAGGCCACCTCCTCCGACGGCGACATGATCACCGCGGCCTTCAAGCTGCTGAAGCTCGGTCCGGTCGTCGGGCAGCGGACCTGGGGCGGCGTCGTCGGCATGACCGGACGGCACCAGCTCGGCGACGGCACGGTCATCACCGTGCCGATGAACGCGGCCTGGTTCGACGCCTACGGCTGGTCCGTCGAGAACCACGGCGTCGCCCCCGACCTGGAGGCGTTGCGCACCCCGCTGGACTGGGCGGAGGGCCGGCACGCCCAACTCGACGACGCGGTACGGCTGGCGCTGGACCTCCTGGAGACCAACCCGCCCGCCTCTCCCCCGGACCACTCGGACATCCCGGACCGCTCCCGCCCGAAGCTGCCTCCGCGCCGCTGAGAGAGGGTGGGCCGACGCCCGCCGGGGCGCGGGGCCTCGCGCGCACGGCCGGCACGACCAGCGGCAGCGGCAGCGGCAACGGCAACGCACCGGAGACCACGAACGCAGGGTGCCCTCCCGAGAGATCGGAAGGGCACCCCACATCATCGGCTGGCTAGACCGGCGGCACGCTAGACGTCGTAGTCCGCGTCGAGCCGGTCCTGCTCCTCACGCTCGCGCTGGGTGCGCTCGCGCTCGGGGATGTCCTCGTCCCGCTCGCGACGGCCGCGGCCACGCTGCTGCGTCTGCTCCTTGGCCTGTTCCATCTTCTGCTTGGCCTGGTCCTGCCACTGCTCGGCCTGGTCCTGGAACTTGTCCTTCATACCCATGTGGGTTCACTCCCGTAGAGGGTGAGGGGAACGGCCCTTGGTCGGGCCTCGACCAGATTCACACGGGGGGACGGAGCGCGCATTTCGATCAACTACGCTGCGTAGCACGGGCCTCCTCGTCAGCCGCCCCACCTGCGCCGACGAGCCCCGTCCGCATTCCCTGCGTCCTGGGCGCGAACCGCCTCATCTCCCGTTGTCCGACCGTGCCGATGAGCGCGGGCAGGTATCCGCGCACGCCCTGCATGCCGCGCAGCCACCACTGCCCGTACACATGGGAGGCCCGCCGCTCGATCCCGGCGACGAGCCGGTCCACGGCCGGACCCAGCGGATAGGTCTTGTTGGAAGGCCACGGCAGCCGCTGCCGCAACTCCCGCATCACGGCGTCCTGGTCGGCGCCGCGCACCATGTCGGTGTCGGTCCAGGACAGGTAACCGACGCCCACGCGCACGCCCTTGTAGCCGACCTCGGCGCGCAGGCTGTGCGCGTACGCCTCCACGCCCGACTTGGAGGCGCAGTACGCGGTCATCATCGGCGCCGGGGTGATCGCGGCGAGCGAGGCGATCTGGAGCAGATAGCCGCGGCTCTCCATCAGCAGCGGCAGGAAGGCGCGGCCGGTGACGGCCGAGCCGATGAGGTTGACCTCGATGACGCGGCGCCAGGACTCCGGGTCGGAGTCGACGAAGGGTCCGCCGGTGGCCACGCCGGCGTTGGCGACCACGACGTCCACCTTCCCGAAGCGTTCCTTCACCTCCCCCGCGACCCGGCTCATCGCCTCGTGGTCGGTGACGTCGGCGTGCCAGTGGGCGCTGTCGCCGTGCAGCCGCTCCGCGACCTGCTTGAGCGCGTCCGGCTCCAGGCCGACCAGCGCGATCCGCGCGCCGCGCGCGGAGAGCTTGCGGGCCAGGAGTTCGCCGACGCCGCGTGCCGCGCCGGTGACGACCACGACCTGTCCTTCGAGACTGACCCTGCTCATGCGCCCTCCTTGAGCTGCGGTGCGTGGGTGGTGGCGAGTTCACGGATCTTCCCGGTCACCAGGTCCGGTGCCTCGACCGGGGTCATGTGGCCGAGCCCGGGCAGTTCGGTCAGGCCGACGCAGTCCGGGAGCGCGGCGGCGATCCGGCGGGCGTGCACCGGCGGGGTCAGACGGTCGGCCGTGCCCACGATCACCGCCGTCGGCACCCTCAACTCCCGTACGGCGTGGTCGAGGTCGAGCAGGTGCAGCACGTTCGACCAGGCGTGGCGGACCCCGCGCGGGCAGGCGTGCACGATCCGGGCGCACGCGTCGACCATGTGCGGGGCCGAACCGGCGCCCATGGTGGCGTACTTGAGGATCCGGCGGGCGAGGGGGGTGACCGGTCCGAGCGGCGCCCTCGACCCGAGGACGTGCCGGGTCAGCCGGGTCCGCAGCCGACCCGGGCGCAGCGGCAGCACGGTCGACTCGGCCACCAGCTGCGAACTGCCCGTGCTGCACAGCAGGACGGCCGCCGCGTGCGCGCGGAAGGCGGGGCGGGCGGCGGCCGCCATGATCGTCATGCCGCCCATGGAGTGTCCCGCTATGACCGCCTTCTCGCCGGGCGCGAGGGTGGCGCGGAGCACGGCTTCTAGGTCGTCGGCGAGTACGTCGGTGCTGCACGCCGGGCTCGCCGGGGTCCGGCCGTGGCCGCGCTGGTCGTAGGCGATGACCCGGTGGTCGACGGCCAGGTCGCGTATCTGGGCCGCCCAGAACGCCGTCGAGCAGGTCCAGCCGTGGGAGAGGACGACGGCGGGGGCGGTGTCGGGGCCGTGCACCTCGACGTGGAGGGGGGCGCCGTCGGCGGAGACGGCGGTGAGGGTGCGGGGTGACGCGGGGGCGGGGGTGACGCTCACGCGGGAGCCTCCGTCCTCGTGCCGGCCTTCGTCGCCGGCCGGGCGGGCGCGGGAGCGCGCAGGACCTCGTACTCGGCGAGGTCCACCCCCCGGGTCGCGCGGCGGAACTCGCTCGTCGTGCCCGGCCAGATGGTGGTGTTGCGGCCGCTCGCGTCGAGGTACCAGCTGGTGCAGCCGCCGGTGTTCCACACGGTGCGCTTCATACGGTCCTGGACGCGCCGGTTCCAGGCGTGCACGGCGCCGGGGCGGGCGTCCAGGGCGGCGCGGCCGCCGAGCACGTCCAGCTGACGGAGGTAGTCGGCCATGTAGTTCAGCTGGGACTCGATCATCAGGATCATCGAGGAGTTCCCCAGGCCGGTGTTGGGCCCGATGATCGTCATCCAGTTGGGGAAGCCGGCCGCGGAGGCGCCGCGCAGGGCCTCCATGCCGTCCTTCCAGGACTCGGCGAGGGTGCGCCCGTCGGCGCCGACGACCCGCTCGGCGATCGGCATGTCGGTGACGTGGAATCCGGTGCCGAAGACGATCGCGTCGACCTCGGCCTCACTGCCGTCGGCGGCGAACAGCGTGTTCCCGCGGATCTCGCGCAGCCCGCTCGCGACGACGTCCACGTTGGGGCGGGCGAGCGCCGGATAGTACTCACTCGACAGCAGGATCCGCTTGCAGCCGATGCGGTAGTCCGGGGTGAGCTTGGCGCGCAGGGCCGGGTCCTTGATGGCGCGGGCCATGTTGCGCCTGGCGAGCTGCTCGACGAAGCCGAGTTCGTTCGGGTGCTTGGTGAAGGCCTGCACCTGGAGTTCGCGGATGCCCCACAGGAGGCCGCGGCGGAGCCGGCCGGTGAAGGGCAGCCGCTGGTGCACCCAGCGCTCGGCACCGCTGATGGCCCGGT
This sequence comes from Streptomyces sp. NPDC051315, assembly GCF_044455165.1. NCBI lineage: Bacteria > Bacillati > Actinomycetota > Actinomycetes > Kitasatosporales > Streptomycetaceae > Streptomyces > Streptomyces sp. NPDC051315. The sequence continues at coordinate 162,000 of NZ_JBITEN010000014.1, read as the reverse complement.
CGATGCGGGGCATCACCCACGGCGGGGTGCGCTGGAAGAGGGTGAGACGGCCGACCTTCGGTTGGATGGCGGGCACGATCTGGATGGCCGAGGCGCCCGTGCCGACCATGGCGACGCGCTTGCCGGTGAGGTCGTAGTCGTGGTCCCAGCGGGCCGAGTGGAAGACCTTGCCGGGGAAGGAGTCCAGGCCGGGGATGTCCGGGATCTTCGGGTCGGACAGCGGCCCGGTGGCGGAGACGACGACGTCCGCGCAGAGGGCTCCGCTCGCGGTCTCGATGTCCCACCGCAGCTGCTCCGCGTTCCAGGTCATCCGTTTGACCTCGGAGTCGAAGCGCAGGTGGGGCCGGAGGCCGAAGGTGTCCGTGACGCGCTCCAGGTAGGCGCGGATGTGCTCCTGCCCGGAGAAGGTGCGCGGCCAGTCCGGGTTGGGCGCGAAGGAGAAGGAGTAGAGGTGGGAGGGCACGTCGCAGGCGCAGCCCGGGTAGCTGTTGTCCCGCCAGGTGCCGCCGACGCTGCCGGCGCGTTCGAGGACGACGAAGTCGGTGATCCCCTCACGCCGCAGCCGTACGGCCGCCCCGAGCCCACCGAAACCCGACCCGATCACCGCCACCCGCACGTGTTCGTGCTCGCGCTCGGTCATCCGACGCCTCCCTGCTTCGCCACACTGCGAATCTGTCGATGCTTGTTGCCGATGCTGCGACCATGCCAGTGAACACTGGCACGATCGAGAGGTTAGAGCAGCTCCGTACCGATGGGTAGGGGCCGGGCGCAGGAAAGTTACCGCGGGTACGACATAGGCTTCCGGAGTGGCGGACACACGGGAATACCGGACGGAGGAGCTGGCCAGGGAGGCCGGCATCACGGTGCGCACCCTGCGCTTCTACCGTGAACGGGGGCTGCTCGCGCCACCCCGCCGCGAGGGCCGCATCGCCTGGTACGACGACCACCACCTGGCCCGCCTGCGCACGATCGCGGCGCTGCTGGAGCGCGGCCACACCCTGAACGGCATCGCCGAACTCGCCGAGGCCTTCGACCACGGACGCGACGTCGCCGACCTGCTGGGCGTCGGCACCCCCACCGAGGAGGAGCCGGTCCGCCTCACCCCCGAGGAACTCGCCGCCCGCTTCGAGGGCCAGGTCACCCCCGAGAACCTCGCCGCCGCCCTCGACCTCGGCTATCTGGGCACCGACGGCGACGAGATCGTCCACATCAGCCGGCGCCTGCTGGACGTCTCCACCGCCCTGGTCCGCGAGGGCATCCCCCTCGCCGAGGTCCTGGCGGCGGGCGCCCGCGTCCGCGAACACGCCGACAACCTCGCCGAACTCTTCGCCGACCTGGTCCTGCGCCACGCCTCCGAGGAGGACCTGCCCCGCCTGCGCCCGCTGGCCAGGAGCGTGGTGGAGGCGGAGTTCTCCCTGGCGCTGGACCGGCGGCTCAGGACGGGGAGCTGAAGGTCTGGAGGTCGTAGACCACCGTCACCGGCGCGTGGTCCGACCAGCGCTCGCCGTGCGTGGCCGCCCGTTCCACATACCCCTTGACGGCCCTGGCGGCGAGGCCGGGGGTGGAGACGTGCAGGTCGATCCTCCACCCCGAGTCGTTGTCGAAGGCCCGCCCCCGGTACGACCACCAGGTGTACGGCCCCGTCACGTCCGGGTGCAGCGCGCGGACCACGTCCACGTAACCGCCGGCCTCCGGCGCGAACACCTGGGTCAGCCACTCCCGTTCCTCCGGCAGGAAGCCCGAGTTCTTGGTGTTGGAGCGCCAGTTCTTCAGGTCGGCCTGCTGGTGGGCGATGTTCCAGTCACCGGTGACCAGGACCTCACGGCCGTCGGCTGCGGCGCGTTCGCGCAGGTCCTTGAGGTAGGCGAGGAACTCGCCCATGAAGCGGGCCTTCTCGTCCTGGCGGTCGGTGCCGACCTCGCCGGAGGGGAGGTAGAGGGAGGCGACCGTGACGCCGGGGAGGTCGGCCTCGACGTAGCGGCCACTGGTGTCGAACTCCGAGGAGCCGAAGCCGATGCGCACGGCGTCGGGTTCGCGGCGGGTGTAGAGGGAGACGCCGGCGCGGCCCTTGGCGGCGGCGGGCGCGTGCGTGACGTACCAGCCCTCGGGGGCGCGGACCTCCTCGGGCAGTTGCTGCGGTTCGGCGCGCACCTCCTGCAGGCACAGCACGTCGGCGGAGGTCTCGGCCAGCCACTCCACGAAGCCCTTCTTCGCGGCGGCACGCAGCCCATTCACGTTCACGGAGGTCACGGTCAGCACCCGGGCACGATACCTGCACACTGGACGAAGTCCAGATTTCGCCGTCGCCCGACTATCTGCATGGATGTACCTTGACCCGCATGAATATACGTCGCGTTTCCTTCGACCACCCCGACGCCGTCAAGCTGAACGACGAGGTCCAGGCGGAGTACCACGAGCGCTACGGCGACGGCGGTGACGCCACGGTCCTGGAGCCGGCCGACTTCGCCCCGCCACGAGGCGTGTACCTCATCGCCTACGACGAGCTGGAGCGGCCCGTGGCCACCGGTGGCTGGCGCAGCCAGGACGAGAACGGCGAGGGGAACCAGGACGGGGACGCCGAGCTCAAGCGGATGTTCGTGATCAAGGAGATGCGCGGGCTGGGACTGGCCCGCCGGATCCTGGCCGCCCTGGAGGATGACGCGCGGGCGGCGGGCCGCCGGCGGATGGTGCTGGAGACCGGCACCGAGCAGCCGGAGGCCATCGCCCTGTACACGTCCAGCGGATACGAGCCGTGCGCCAAGTTCGGCTACTACCGCTTCCACGAGTCCAGTCGGTGCTACGCCAAGCCGCTCGCGCAGTCACCCAACCCCTGAGGTCCCCCGGGGCAGGTCCGGCATCGTGGACACGCTGCCGACGTGTTCGCCCACACCCGCCTCGCAGACGACCAGCGCCCTGGCCGGCGGGCCGGCGGACCTCCCCACCGCGACCAGCGCCGGCACCTCCCGTTCGCGCGGGGTGAGACGGACAGCGGTGGCGGCGGCGCAGCAACTGCCGTACGGCCTCCGGGTCGACGGGCGTGCCGCCCGCCGCCACCTCGGTGAGCGCGTCCACGAACTCCTCGACGGCCGGCCCGGGTGACCTGCCGCGCCGCAGGACGTACGTCAGAGCGCCCATGCCGCTCAGCACGGCGGTGGCGCCGCCGGCGCCGGTCCTGGTACGGCCGTTGGCGCCCCGGGCCCCGGGCACGACCGGGCCGCCGGTGCGGGCCGAAGCGGTCGCCCGGGTCCGGCGCGCGGCGGCGCGTCCTCGCCACCGTGATCCTCGCGGGCTCCCCGCTCGCCGCCACGGCCACCCTGAACGAGGCGCGGGCGGCGGGGTGAGGAAACCGGACCCGGACGGACTCCGCCGACCGCTCCGGACGGAACTCCCCTGCGCGCGGCGGCACTCGACGAGCTGCGGCAGGTACCGGGGGCCGTCATGCCGGCCTCCTCCGCGACCGCCGCGCATCCATCCCCGGGAGGACGGCGTGGCACTGGTGCGGTTCGAGGCGCGGGCGGCGCATCCGGCACTGCCCGCCGGGACCGTACGGCTGCCGACGGCGTCCGCACCGAGCCGACCCGCCGGAACCGCGGCCTCACGACGCCAGGTGCCCAACGCATGGCAAGGGGCCCGTTCCTGATATCAGGAACGGGCCCCTGTGCTGCGTGGACCTGAGGGGATTTGAACCCCTGGCCCCCTCGATGCGAACGAGGTGCGCTACCGGACTGCGCCACAGGCCCTTGCAACGAGTGAAACTCTAGCACCCCCATCGGGCTGCTTGGAAATCCGTTCCCCGGGCTCCCACCAGGGCCCCGGCCGGCGCGGGACCGCTCACTCGTTGGCGGCCCGCGGACGCTCCCCGTCCTCGTACTGGTCGAACAACGGGGTACGGCCCCGCTCCCGGGACCGCCGGGCCGACGCGGCGCGGCGGGCGTCACTGCGCTCGTCGCCCTCGGCCCCGGTCGCCTCGCCCGGCTCCTCGCCCGCCCCGCCGGTGCCGGCGTCGCCGTCCCGGTCCCGGGCGCCGTCCGTCGTCTCCTGCTCCGGGGCGACCGAGCTCGACCGGGCCGAGCTCCAGGTGTCGGGCGCGCCGAGGTCCACATCGGCCGTGGCCCGGGGTGCGACCGGCGCGGTGACGTACGTCGGCAGCGGCACCGGCACCGGGTCCCAGCTCTCACCGTGTCCCGGACGCCGCTGCCGCTCGCGCTGCTGGTCGATCCACTCCGCGTGGTCGGTCTGCTCGACGAGCGCCCTGCGGTCCGCGGCGAGGGCCAGCAGACCGGGGTCGGTCTCCGGTTCGGGGCTCTCGTGCGGCTCCTCTGCGCCGGCGTCGGGGCCGCCGTCGGCCGACGACGACGCCGAGGCCCGCCGACGCGGTTGGCGCTCCCGCAGCCGCTGCGCGGCGACCTCGGCGCGTCTGCGGTCCATCTGGTAGGCGAAGCGGCGGCGCTCCTGGGAGCGCAGGTACGCGATGTACGCGCTGAGCAGGACGGCGGGCACACCGGGCGCCCACAGGAACGCGAGCCCACCGACGGCGGCGACGATCGCGCCCAGCGTGAACGCGAGGAACAGCATCACGGTGGTGCGCCTGCGGCGCGCGAGCACCTTCGTGCGCCGGGCGCGCGCGGCGGCCGCCTGCTCGGAGGCGGCGATGGACGCGGGCGTGGCGGCGGGGGCGGGAGTGGGGACGGCGGACGTGCGCCGCGCGTCGGGCACGCGCGGGTGCGCCGACGGGCCCGCCGATGCGTGCGCGGGCTGGGGCGCCTGATCGCGCACCGGCCTGCCGCCCTGCTCCCGCGCGCCCCTGGCCGCCTGTTCGCGCTCCGGATCACGCGCCGCCTCCGGGCGCTCCGGTTCGCGTTCCTCTTCGTGCTCCCGGACCGTCGCCTTGGCGTGCGGATGGTCCGGGGGCATGGCGAAGGCCCGGACGTCCACCGATGCGGTGACGGCGTCCGGGGCGCCGGCGTCGGGCTCCCCCTCCTCGGCGGAGCGCGCCCGCAGGTCCTTGGCGTACCGGCGCTCCATCCCCGCCCGTCCGGACAGCAACCGGATGGCGGTGCTGAAGCGTTCCGTCGGACGGGCCTCGTTCAGCTCGTCCTGCCTACGGAGCCACATCGGCACCAAGTAGGCGGCCCAGGCCCCGACAATGACTGCGTAGATGAGGCCGCTGCTGCTCACAACTCACACGGTAGAGGGGTTTGCGTGAGGCCATCCGCCAATTGGGCCGGTGTGTCGCACGATCTGGCTGATATTTCGAGCTTTTTTTGTGACCGACGCGATCAGCAGGTCACGTAAGTCACGAATTCACGGCCTTCGGAAGGCACCGGACAGTCATCACCCGATCATTTCGAACACTTATTCAATTTCCAGGCCGGTTTCCGGGCCGGTGGGATTCCTCCGGGGTGTTCTGCGGGTCACGCGGCCCGCCGCGAGCCCGCGTCCGCCGCCAGCGGCTCAGCAGGCCCTCGGGCACTTCCTCCGCGGTGAGCGCGAAGACGAGGTGGTCGCGCCAGGCTCCGTCGATGTGGAGATAACGCGGCCGCATCCCCTCCTCACGGAATCCGAGTTTCTCCACGACCCGGCGGCTGGGCCCGTTCTCGGGCCGAATGCAGACCTCGATGCGGTGCAGCCCGACGGTCCGGAAACAGTGGTCGACGACGAGCGCCACGGCCGTCGGCATCACTCCGCGGCCGGCCACCGCCTCGTCCACCCAGTAGCCGACGTGCCCCGAGCACATGGACCCCCAGGTGATCCCGGCGACCGTCACCTGCCCGACGAGCCGCCCCTGGTACTCGATGACGAACGGCAGCATCCGCCCCGCGTTCGCCTCGGAGCGCAAGTGCCGGACCATCTGGCGGTAGGTCGGCCGGTGCGCGATCGGCCCGCTCGGCGCGGGCGGCGGGATCGTCGCCTCCCAGGGACGCAGCCAGTCCCGGTTGCGCCGGTTCACCTCGCGCCACGCCCGCTGGTCGCGCAGCTTTATCGGCCGCAGGACGACATCGCCCTCCGCGAGTTCCACCGGCCAGGACGGGCTGTTCAGCTCGCACCCCCCGTACTGGCACCGGGTCTGGGGTGGTCGCCGCCGCGCAGCTGGTCGACGGCGTGCACCAGCAGGGGTTCCAGGACGGCCAGGCCGTCCTTCACCCCGCCGGCGGAGCCCGGCAGATTGACGATCAGCGTCCCCCGCGCCACTCCGGCCAGGCCCCGGGAGAGCGCCGCGGTCGGCACCTTCTCGCGGCCGAAGGCCCGGACGGCCTCCGCGATGCCCGGCACCTCGTACTCGATCACCGCGCGGGTCGCCTCGGGCGTGCGGTCGGTGGGCGAGATCCCGGTGCCGCCGGTGGTGACGACGACGTCGTAGCCGGCGTCCACGGCGGCGCGCAGGGCGGCCTCGACGGGATCACCGTCCGGGACGATCTGCGGGCCGTCGACCGCGAACCCGAACCCTCTGAGGCCGTCGGCGACCAGCGGGCCGCCCTTGTCCTCGTAGATCCCGGCGGCGGCCCGGTTGGACGCGGTGACGACCAGCGCGCTGTACGGCGCGAGCAGCGCCCCGCCGATCGACGCGTCACGTGTCATGCCCGGCTCCAGTCGCCCGACTTGCCGCCCGTCTTCTCCTCGACCCGCACGTCCGTGATGACCGCCTTCTTGTCGACCGCCTTCACCATGTCGATCACGGTGAGCGCGGCGACGGAGACCGCGGTGAGGGCCTCCATCTCGACGCCCGTGCGGTCCGTCGTCTTCACGGTGGCGCTGATCTCCACGGCGTCGTCCGCGACCGACAGGTCCAGTTTCACACCGGAGACCGCCAGGGGGTGACACAGCGGGATGAGGTCCGGGGTGCGTTTGGCGCCCATGATGCCCGCGATCCGTGCGGTGGCCAGCGCGTCGCCCTTGGGGACTCCCTCGCCACGCAGCAGCTCGACCACGCGGGGCGAGACGAGGACGCGTCCACTCGCACGCGCGGTGCGCGCGGTCACGTCCTTGCCGGATACGTCGACCATACGGGCGGCGCCCGCGTCGTCGATGTGCGTCAGTCGGTCCTGCGTACTCATGCTCGTGTGCCGCTCCCGGTCCGGGCCCGCGCGGTGCGGCGCACGGGCCTGTTGTGCGCGACACGGTACCCCCAAGTCGGGGCGCCGGGCGGACCCGGATCGGCCTGCGGACGGGCTCGCGCGCGGACTCAGCCGAGCAGGACGACCTCGACCTCGGTGCCCGGCTCGACGGACTCCACGTCCTCGGGGACGACGATCAGCGCGTCGGCGTGCGCGAGGGCGGCGATCAGGTGCGAGCCGGCGCCGCCGACCGGGCGCACGGTGCCCTCGGCGTACGCGGCGCGCAGGAACTGCCGGCGCCCCTTCGGCGAGGTCAACGCCTTGTCCGCGGTCAGCGTCGCGCGCGTGGTGGGCCGGTGGACGTCCTCGAGGCCCATCAGGGTGCGGATCGCGGGCCGCACGAACAGCTCGAAGGAGACGTACGACGACACCGGGTTGCCGGGCAGGGCCAGCAGGGGGGTGTGGTCGGGGCCGATGGAGCCGAAGCCCTGGGGTTTGCCCGGCTGCATGGCGATCCGGCGGAACTCGACCCCGCTGCCCGCCTCGTCCTCGTCCCCGACGTGCGACAACGCCTCCTTGACGACGTCGTACGCCCCGACGCTGACGCCGCCCGTGGTGACGACCAGGTCGGCGCGGACGAGCTGGTCCTCGATGGTGGAGCGGAGGGTCTCGGCGTCGTCGGCGACCGCGCCGACCCGGTAGGCGATGGCTCCGGCGTCCCGCGCGGCCGCGGTGAGGGCGAAGCTGTTGGAGTCGTAGATCTGGCCGCCGCCCAGCTCGTTGCCGGGCTGGACGAGCTCGCTGCCGGTGGACAGGACGACCACCCGCGGACGCGGATGTACCCGGACCGTGCCGCGTCCGATCGCGGCGAGCAGGGCGATCTGCGGCGCACCGAGGACCGTCCCCGCCTCGAGGGCGCGGTCGCCGGCCTTCACGTCGCTGCCCTTCGCGCGTACGTGCGCGCGTGCCTCGGCGGGCCGGTGCACGCGCACGTGCCCCGTGGACTGCTCCGGGGCGAGGCTGCGGGCGCGCATCGCGTCGACCGGTCCCTCGCCGAGCCCTCCGTCGGTCCACTCCACGGGGACGACGGCCTCGGCGCCCGGCGGCAGCGGGGCGCCGGTCATGATGCGGGCGGCCTGTCCCGGCCCCACCTGGAGCAGGTCGGCGGCCTGTCCGGCCGCCACGTCCCCGACGACCTCCAGGACCGCCGGGAACTCCTCGCTCGCGCCCGCGACATCCGCGACCCGCACCGCGTACCCGTCCATGGAGCTGTTGTCGAACGGCGGCAGCGAGACCGGCACCGTGACGTCCTCGACCAGGACGCAGCCCTGGGCGTCGGGCAGTTGCAGCTCGATGGGTTCCAGGGGGCGGACGGTGGCGAGGATGTCCTCCAGGTGCTCCTCCACCGACCAGAGGTGGTCCTGGTCGGCGGGGCGGGGCGCGGCGGTGCTCAAAGTTGCTGCATCTCCTCGGTGACGTAACTGCGGAGCCAGGACCGGAAGTCCGGACCCAGATCTTCACGTTCGCACGCGAGTCTGACAATGGCACGCAGATAGTCGCCTCGGTCGCCGGTGTCATAGCGGCGGCCCTTGAAGACGACGCCGTGCACCGGGCCGCCGACCTTCTCGTCCTGCGCGAGCTGCTGGAGGGCATCGGTGAGCTGGATCTCGCCGCCCCGGCCCGGCTCGGTCTGGCGCAGCACGCCGAAGACGCTGGGGTCGAGGACGTAGCGTCCGATGATGGCGTAGCTCGACGGGGCGTCCGCCGGGTCCGGCTTCTCCACCAGGCCGGTCACCTGGACCACGTCACTGTCCGCGGTGCCCTCGACGGCCGCGCAGCCGTAGAGGTGGATCTGCTCGGGGGCGACCTCCATGAGCGCGACGACGCTGCCGCCGTGCTGCTCCTGGACCTCGATCATCCGCCGCAGCAGCGGGTCGCGCGGGTCGATCAGGTCGTCGCCCAGCAGGACGGCGAACGGCTCCTGCCCGACGTGCGGGGCCGCGCACAGGACGGCGTGGCCGAGGCCCTTGGGGTCGCCCTGTCGCACGTAGTGCATGGTCGCGAGGTCGCTGGACTGCTGGACCTTGGCGAGCCGCTGGGCGTCGCCCTTCTTCTGCAGTGCCGACTCGAGCTCGTAGTTGCGGTCGAAGTGGTCCTCGAGGGGACGCTTGTTGCGGCCCGTGACCATGAGGACGTCGTCGAGACCCGCGGAGACGGCCTCCTCGACCACGTACTGGATCGCGGGCTTGTCCACGACCGGCAGCATCTCCTTGGGAGTGGCCTTGGTCGCCGGCAGGAACCGGGTGCCGAGGCCGGCCGCTGGGATGACAGCCTTGCTGATCCTGGGGTGCGACTGAGTCATGTCGGCAACCTTATCCGGTGGGTTTGTGAGGAATCTGTAGCTCCGGTTAATTCGTGATCATATGAACGTATTGGAATAGTGCGGGGAGCGACACATGAGCCACCTCAAAGGCGGACCAGAGCCTGACAAACATATGTTGCGGCGAGAGCTCCTCGCGGTGAGAAACAGGTTGACGACGGATGACGTGCGCGAGGCGGCCACCGCCCTGGCACAGCACGCCCTGGAACTGCCGGAGTTGGCCGGCGCGCGGACAGTCGCGGCATACGTCTCGGTGGGGAGTGAGCCCGGGACGCTCGCGCTGCTGGACGCGCTGCGCGAGCGGGGTGCGCGCGTCCTGCTCCCCGCGCTGCTGCCCGACAACGATCTCGACTGGGGCGCCTACGCCGGTGAGGGCTCCCTCGCGCGGATCCAACACGCCGGGCGGATGGCCCTCTTCGAGCCCGTGGGCGAGCGTCTGGGCCCCGACGCCGTGACGGACTCCGACGTGGTCCTGCTGCCGGGCCTCGCGGTCGACAGGCGCGGCATGCGTCTCGGGCGCGGCGGCGGCTCGTACGACCGTGTCCTTGCGCGGCTGGAACGCGCCGGCGCGCGCCCCACCCTGGTGGTGCTGCTGTACGACGCCGAGATCGTCGGGCGGGTCCCGCGGGAGGCGCACGACCGGCCGGTGCACGCGGTGGTGACGCCGTCGGGGGTGCGCCGCTTCACCTGACCGGCGGAGCGGGCCTCATGCGAAGGGGGCCCTCCACGCGCGCGTGGAGGGCCCCCTTCGCATGACTCACGGCTTGAGCACGAGCGTGTCGCTGGTGCTCTTGTCGACCGCCTTCCGCGAGAAGGACCAGTCGATCAGCTCGCCCTTGGCCCACTTTTCCGTCTGATCGGTGTAGTGGGCGCTGAAGGCGTGCCCGGAGGCACCGGTGAGGTTGATCCACTTCGACTTGTCGAGGTCGTCGAGGTTGACGACCATCCGCATCGACGGCACCCACACGACGTCGTAGCCGCCGGCCGCGTTCCAGCCGGTCGCGCTGACCGCCGCCTCACCGCCGCCGAGCTTCCAGGGGCCGCGGTTGAGGAGGTACTGGAGGAAGCCGGGGCCGCTGGTGCCCAGGGTCTGGTTCTTCAGGAACAGGCGGTGCAGCCGGCCCCAGCTCCAGGTGTCGATGTCCTTGCCGAGCTTGGCGGTCAGCTCCCAGCGCGCGTCGATCATGGCGCGCTCGAACAGCTTGTCGCGGTTGTGGGCGGCGCCGGGGCGGGTGCCCCTCTCGGGCGTCGTCCACCAGTCGCTGTCCGGCTTCTCCATGAGGTTGCGCACGACCTCGAACCAGCGGTCGCCACCGTCCGGCTGCGCCTGGTCGGCGTCGCGCTGGCCGCACTCGCGGACCTTGCCGGTGTCGTCGACGGGTCCGGTGCTGTTGACCGGGTCGACCCACAGGCACTGGCCCTTGACCCGCAGTTCCTTGGGCAGCTTGTTGCCGAAGGCCAGCTTGAGGATGTTGCGCCACACCGCGTTGAAGTAGGCGGCCGCGGCCGAGTCGGCGTCCTGGGTGTAGTCCCAGCCGCGCAGCAGGTCCTGCGCCTCGCGCACGTCCGGGTCGTCCAGGTTCAGCGCCAGCAGCTTGGGCACGAGCAGCCGTGCGATCTGGCTGTCGCTGTCGAGCTGCATCTGGCGCATGTCGTCGGTGGAGATCTTGCCGCCGCCCTTGATCTTCAGCTTGATCAGGTCGGTGATGCGCTGGCTGCGGGTGCCGTAGCCCCAGTCCGTGGTGAGCGTGTACGGGTAGTCGTCCGGGTCGACCACGGCCTGGTTGGCGGTGACGATGTAGCCGCGCTCCGGGTCGTACTCGTAGGGCAGCTCGTCGAAGTCGATGTAGCCGGTCCACGCGTACTTCGACAGCCAGCCCGGCGCCGGGACCGAGCCGTCGAGGCCCTTCGCGCGCGTGGGGATCTTCCCGGGCAGCTGGTAGCCGATGTGGTTCTCGGTGTCCGCGTAGACCAGGTTCTGCGAGGGCACGTCGAAGAGCTCGGCCGCGGCCCGGAAGTCGTCCCAGTCGGCCGCCCTGTTCATGGCGAAGACGGCGTCCATGGTGGTGCCGGGCTCCAGCGCGGTCCACTTCAGCGCGACGGCGTAGCCGTCACCGCGGTCGGGGGCGGGCTCCTCGACGGTCGCCTTCTTGCCGACCTTCACCAGTTCGTCGTCGCGGTCGGACAGCAGGGGCATCCCGTCGGCGGTCTGCCGGACGACGATCTTCTTGGCCGCGCCGCCGGCGACCTTGATGGTCTCCTCGCGCGTGGTGAAGGGCCGCACCTTGTCGTCGTACACGTAGCCGTCGCCGGAGAGCTTCTCCAGGTACAGGTCGGTGACGTCGACGCCGGAGTTGGTCATGCCCCAGGAGATCTTCTGGTTGTGGCCGATTATGACGCCGGGCATGCCGGCGAAGGTGTAGCCCGAGACGTCGTACTGGCACTTGCTGGAGACCGTGCGGCAGTGCAGGCCCATCTGGTACCAGACGGACGGCAGCGAGGCCGACAGGTGCGGGTCGTTGGCCAGCAGCGGCTTGCCGGTGATCGTGTGGCCGCCGGCGACGACCCAGGAGTTGGAGCCGATGCCGTTGCCGTTCACGCCGACGGCCGTGGGCAGGTCGTCCAGGACGTCGTAGAGGCCCGAGAGCTGGCTCTGCAGGGCCGAGCCGTCGGCGTCCGTGGAGGTGCCGGTGCCGTCCTCGGTGTCGCCCGTGGAGGTGCCGGTGCCGTCCTCGGAGGTGCCGGTGCCGTCCTCCGCGCCGCCCGTGGAGGTGTCGCCCGAGTCGCCCGAGTCACCGCTCTGCTCGAACGCCTCGGTGATCTCGTCGTACCGGCCGTCCTGGACGATCGGCTGGTTGCGGTCGTACGGGTACGCGGGGTAGAGCTCCTTGATCTGCTGCGGGCCGAGGCGGCTGGTCATCAGGGCCCGGTCGATCTCGTCCTGCATGTTGCCGCGCAGGTCCCAGGCCATCGCCTTCAGCCACGAGACCGAGTCGACCGGAGTCCACTGGGCGGGCTTGTAGTCGTTGGTGAAGCCGAGGGCCGCGTACTCCAGGGAGATGTCCTCGGCGCCCTTGCCCGCGAGGTAGGCGTTGACTCCCTTGGCGTACGCCTGGAGGTACTTCTTCGTCGCGGGAGACAGCTTGGTTTCGTACTCCTGCTCGGCGACGCGGTCCCAGCCCAGGGTGCGCAGGAACTCGTCGTTGTCGACCTGGCTCTTGCCGAACATCTCCGACAGGCGCCCGGAGGTCATGTGCCGGCGCACGTCCATCTCGTAGAACCGGTCCTGCGCCTGGACGTAGCCCTGCGCCATGAACAGGTCCTCGTCGGAGGAGGCGTAGATCTGCGGGATGCCGTAGCCGTCCCGCTTCACGTCGACCGGCCCGGACAGGCCGTCCAGCGTGATCGAACCCTTGGTCTGCGGGAAGGAGGCGCGGACGGTGCTGATGGTCCAGTAGCCGCCGTAGGCGATGCCACCGATGATGGCCAGCACCAGTACGAGCACGATCAGACGGGCTTTGCGCCCCTTCTTCCTGCCGGACTTGCCGGGCTTGTCACCCGTTGTGGCGGTGGTGTTGGGGGGCATCGCTGTCCTTGCTGTCCTAACGCGAGCGGCAGGCGGTCCTGGAGTGCTGGAGCAACCATAGGCGCAGGGGTCCGCGGCACTTGACGCGGAGTCGGCAATCAGCACGGAAGAACGTTCGATCATGCCCCGGCGAACGTCAAGAAATCGTCAAGAGTTAGGTAAGGTAACGAAGTAGTTGGGTGCGGGACGCGCCGCTTCGTGTCCCATGTACCCGTGCACCCGCGCGCGCGGAGCGTGCGCCAGGAAAGGGAACGGCCGCTGACTGTCCACCATCTCAACCAGCTTCTGCTCGTCTGCTCGCTCGTCCTGCTCGTCGCCGTCGCAGCGGTCCGGATCTCCTCGCGCAGCGGGCTCCCCAGCCTGCTCGTGTACCTGGGCATCGGCGTCCTCATGGGCCAGGACGGCATCGGCGACATCCACTTCGACAACGCCGAACTGACCCAGGTCATCGGATACGCGGCCCTGGTCGTGATCCTGGCCGAGGGCGGCCTGGGCACGAAGTGGAAGGAGATCAGACCGGCCCTCCCGGCCGCCTCCCTGCTGGCGCTGGCCGGGGTCGCGGTGAGCGTCGGGGTCACCGCGGCGGGCGCGCACTACCTGGTCGGGCTGGAGTGGCGGCAGGCGCTCATCGTCGGCGCGGTGGTGTCCTCGACGGACGCGGCGGCGGTCTTCTCCGTCCTGCGCAAGATCCCCCTCCCCTCGCGCGTGATGGGCACCCTGGAGGCCGAGTCCGGCTTCAACGACGCACCCGTGGTCATCCTGGTCGTCTCCTTCTCCGCCATGGGTCCCGTCGAGCACTGGTACGTGCTGCTGGGCGAGATCGCGCTGGAGCTGGCCATCGGCGCCGCCGTCGGGCTCGCGGTGGGCTGGCTGGGCTCCTGGGGTCTGCGCCACGTCGCGCTGCCCGCCTCCGGCCTCTACCCCATCGCCGTCATGGCGATCGCGGTCACGGCGTACGCGGCGGGCGCGATGGCGCACGGCAGCGGCTTCCTGGCCGTCTACCTGGCGTCCATGGTCATGGGCAACGCCAAGCTGCCGCACTGGCCCGCCACGCGCGGGTTCGCCGACGGGCTCGGCTGGATCGCCCAGATCGGCATGTTCGTCCTGCTCGGCCTGCTGGTCACCCCGCACGAACTGGCCGACGACGTGTGGCCCGCGCTCGTCATCGGACTCGTGCTGACCATGGTGGCGCGCCCGCTCAGCGTCGTGCTCTGCCTGACGCCGTTCCGGGTGCCGTGGCAGGAGCAGACCCTGATGTCCTGGGCCGGGCTGCGCGGCGCCGTGCCCATCATCCTGGCCACGATCCCCATGGTGGAGGGCGTCGAGGCCAGCCGCCGCATCTTCAACATCGTCTTCATCCTGGTCGTCGCCTACACCCTGATCCAGGGACCGACGCTGCCCTGGCTGGCCCGCAAGCTCCACCTGGGCGAGGACGCCGAGGCCGCCGACCTCGGTATCGAGTCGGCACCCCTGGAGCGGCTGCGCGGACACCTGCTGTCGGTCACGATCCCCGAGAACTCGAAGATGCACGGCGTCGAGGTGCACGAGTTGCGCCTGCCCGCCGGCGCCGCCGTCACCCTCGTCGTGCGCGAGGGCACCTCGTTCGTGCCGCTGCCCACGACGGTGCTGCGGCGCGGCGACGAACTCCTCGTCGTCGCCACCGACCCGGTCCGTGACGCGGCCGAACGCCGGCTGCGCGCCGTCGGACGCGGCGGCAAGCTGGCCGGCTGGCTGGGCATGAACGGCCACGGGCGTTGAGCGCATGGGCGTTAAGTACATGTTTCCTATCGTTCACACGGCCTTCATTCACAGGCGGCCGGCATTGTGGTGCTCGTTTTCACAGGCACAGCGGGTGGTGATCCCTGTACGATGAAGGCGCACGTTGATCGAACCAACTCTGCCTGACGCAGAGCTGGCGCGACCGTATGGCGGCCGCGACGCCCCCCTCAGTGGGCGCCGGTATCTACCGCAGTACGCGCAAGAGGACAGCTCTCGGCGCCCCCGGACGACGCACCAAGGGGCCGCGCTACCAGGCGGCGGAAAGGCACGGGCCGTGGCGTCCACGGTCACCTCCGAGCCGACGCAGGACTCGTCGGCATCCTCCCGCCCGGGATACGGGCAACTGCTGCGCACCCGGGGCGCGTGGACGTTCCTGCTGCCCGGCTTCGCCGCGCGCCAGCCGTTCGCGATGCTCACCCTCTCGATCGTGCTGCTCGTGCAGCACACCACCGGCTCCTACGGAGCGGCCGGCGCCGCCGCGGCCGTCACCGGCGTCTCCATGGCGCTGTGCGCGCCCTACAGCGGACGCCTCGCGGACCGCTACGGGCAGCGCGCGGTGCTGGTCCCCGGCGTGCTCCTGCACGCGCTGTCGGGCCTCACCCTGACGGCGCTCGCGCTGGCCGACGCCCCACTGTGGGCGCTGTTCGCGGCGGCCGTGCCCACCGGCGCCTCGGTGCCGCAGATCGGGCCGATGGTGCGCGCCCGCTGGGGCGTGGCCCTCAAGGGCTCGCCCCTGATGACCACCGCGGCGGCCTTCGAGTCCGTCACCGACGAGCTGACCTTCGTCGTGGGCCCGCTGCTGGCGACCGCCCTGTGCACCACCGTGAACCCGGCCGCCGGCCTGGTGACCGAGGCCTCGCTGACCCTGCTCGGTGGCCTGCTGTTCGCGGCGCAGAAGAGCACTCAGCCCTCGGTCGCCGCCGACGGGCACGCGCGCGTACGGCACGCCTCGGCCCTGCGCGTGCCCGGCGTGCGCGTGCTGATCGTGACGTTCCTGGGCATCGGTTCCGTCTTCGGCGGCATGCAGGTGTCGCTGGCCGCGTTCACCGAGTCGATCGGCGAGCCGGGCCTGAACGGCGTCCTGTACGGGACCTTCGCCGCGGGCAACATGGTCTCCGGCCTGGTCTGCGGCGCCATCGCATGGAAGGCGGCCCCGCAGCACCGCCTCGTCGTCGGGTACGCCGCGCTGGCGCTCACGGCCTCCGGACTGTGGGCCGCCCACTCGGTGCCCGTCCTGGCCGGTCTCGGCCTGCTGGTCGGCATGTGCATCGCACCCGCGCTGATCACCGGCTACACGCTGGTCGACAGCCTGGTCCCGGCCGGGGCGCGCACCGAGGCGTTCACCTGGCTGACCGGCGCGGTGGCACTCGGCCAGGCGGCGGCCGTCACGGTCGCCGGACAGCTGGAGGACCGCTTCTGGGGCGGCGCCGGGTTCCTGGTGCCGATGGGCGGCACGATGCTGGCCCTGGCGACCCTGCTGGCGCTCCGTTCACGGCTGGCGACGCGGCCCCGGGGCCGTACGGTCGCACGTGGCGTCGGTCACCGCGTGCCGGTGGCAGTGGACTGACGCTCCGGAATACGTCAGTATGGATCGTCGTTAGCACTCATTGAGTGAGAGTGCCAGGAGGAAGACAGTGCCGACCTACCAGTACCAGTGCACCGAGTGCGGCGAGGGCCTCGAGGCGGTGCAGAAGTTCACCGACGACGCCCTGACCGAGTGCCCCAGCTGCGGTGGCCGCCTCAAGAAGGTGTTCTCCGCGGTCGGCATCGTCTTCAAGGGTTCCGGCTTCTACCGCAACGACAGCCGCGGCTCCTCGTCGAGCAGCTCGCCGGCGTCGTCGTCGACGTCCTCGTCGACCTCCGGCTCGTCGACCTCCGGCTCGTCGACCTCCTCGGACAAGAAGTCGTCGAGCTCCAGCACCTCCGCCGGCACCTCCGCCGCGTAAGGCCTTCACCCGGGACCCTGGCGTCGTACGACGTCGGGGTCTTCGGCGTCTGCGTGTCGCTGGGTGCTCGGCGTTCGCGTAGGGTCGGCGTTCGCGTGGGGTCGGCGGTTCGCGCGGGGCCCGTCGGGATCTGCCGCGTGCTCGGCGTTCGCGCCTGTGCCGGGGCCGTGTCCTGGGCGTTCGCGAGGGCGGGACCGGGCGTGTTCGATTCCGGCTACTGTGCTGGGCATGGCGAACGCAGAGATCGGCGTAATCGGCGGCTCGGGCTTCTACTCGTTCCTCGACGACGTGACCGAGATCCAGGTGGACACCCCGTACGGACCGCCCAGCGACTCCCTCTTCCTCGGCGAGATCGCCGGCCGGCGGGTCGCCTTCCTGCCCCGGCACGGACGCGGCCACCATCTGCCGCCCCACCGCATCAACTACCGGGCCAACCTCTGGGCCCTGCGCTCGGTCGGGGTGCGCCAGGTCCTCGGCCCGTGCGCGGTGGGCGGCCTGCGCCCCGAATACGGGCCCGGCACACTGCTCGTGCCGGATCAACTGGTCGACCGGACGAAGTCACGGATCGGCACGTACTTCGACGGGCTGCCGCTGCCCGACGGTTCGTTGCCCAACGTGGTGCACGTGTCGCTGGCCGACCCCTACTGCCCCGCCGGACGCTCGGCGGCGCTGAAGGCGGCGCGCGGCCGGGACTGGGAGCCTGTGGACGGCGGGACGCTGGTCGTGATCGAGGGGCCGCGGTTCTCGACCCGCGCGGAATCGCTGTGGCACCAGGCGCAGGGCTGGTCGGTGGTGGGCATGACCGGCCACCCGGAGGCGGCGCTCGCCCGTGAACTCGAGCTCTGCTACACGTCGTTGACGCTGGTCACCGACCTGGACGCGGGCGCCGAGACCGGCGAGGGCGTCTCGCACGAGGAGGTGCTGCGGGTGTTCGCGGCCAACGTCGACCGGATGCGGGGCGTGCTGTTCGACGCGGTGGCCGCACTGCCGGCGGCGGACGAACGGGACTGCCTGTGCATGAACGCGCTGGGCGGGATGGATCCGGGGTTCGTCCTGCCGTAGGGGGTTCTGGGGTTCTGGGGTTCTGGGAGTCCTGGGATTCTGGGAGTTCCAGGGCTCTGGGAGTTCCAGGGCTCTGGGAGTTCCAGGGCTCTGGGAGTTCCAGGGCTCTGGGAGTTATGCGGTTCTTGGAGTTCCACGGCTCTGGGAGTCCTGCGGTTCTGGAGGTCTGAGAGGTCCGGGGTTCTGGGAGGTCCGGGCTTCTGGGGTTCTGGGAGGTCCGGGGTTCCGAGGGTGGAACTCATCGTTCGGGTGAGGGAGTTTTCCACAACCTGTTGGTAGTCCACCTGCCCCTGCGGGCGGCGGCGAGAAGGCTCATCGTGGCTTGGCAAGCCGATCTCTCGTCGCAAGCCGTTCCCTCGTCGCAGGTGGTGACTCCGTGCTCCCTCACTCCCCTTCCCCGGCCTCTCCCCCTCTTTCCGCCTCTCGCCCCGCCCCTCCCTCCGTCTTCCCGTCCGCCCCGCGTCCGCCGGGCGCGGACGTTCCGGCCACGTGCGAGGTGCCGCCGTTCGCTCCCGTGCGCGTACGCGGCGGTCGGTACGGCCTGCGGCGGCTCGTCCGCAGCCGCAGGCGCGCCCTGGCACTCGGCCTCGCCGTCACCGCCGCCGCGCTGGTGGCGGCGTGCCCGGGGGACGCCGACCGGGCCCGTGGGCATCCCGGCGGGGACGCCGCATCCCGGGCACGGTCGTCGACGGGCGATCCCGTACGCCGGCGCCCCGGCGTCGAGACCGTCGAGGCGCCGGTGCGGATCGCCGACGCGGCCACGGTACGGCTCTTGCGCCCCGGTGACCGGGTCGACGTCATCGCCGCCGAGCAGACGGCCACGGGCGGCGAGGCACGTGTCGTCGCGCGCCGGGCACTGGTGACGAAGGTGCCGGAACCGCTGGACGGGCCGCTCGCGGCGATCGCCGGGGACAGCACGGACGCCCTGGCCGGTGCGGTGGACGGCGGTGCGCTGGTCGTGCTCTCGGTACCCCGGCCGACCGCCGCGCGCCTGGCGGGTGCCGGCGCGACGGCTCGTCTGGCGGTGACCCTATGGTGAGCGTCGTTGTCCGCTTCCTGCGCGGGGTGCTGCCACGTTCCTGGTTCGTGCCGTCGACCCGGTCGTCCCGGTCCCGCCCTGACGCAGGGTGCGGAACTGTCCGTTCCACGACCTGTGCATGCGAGGAGTGTCCCCGAGGTGAGCGTGAACAAGAAGGAACCGAGCGTCCTGCAAGGCTTCAAGGCCTTCCTGATGCGCGGGAACGTCGTCGATCTGGCAGTGGCGGTGGTGATCGGCGCGGCCTTCACGAACATCGTCAACTCGGTGGTGAAGGGCATCATCAACCCGCTGGTCGGCGCCTTCGGCACCAAGAACCTGGACAGCTACAGCTCCTGCCTCAAGGGTCCCTGCACCGGCACGGGCGACACGGCGACGGGTGTCCGGATCCTGTGGGGCTCCGTCCTGGGCGCCACGCTCACCTTCGTGATCACCGCGGCGGTGGTCTACTTCCTGATGGTGCTGCCCATGGCGAAGTACCTGGCGAGGCAGGAGGAGCGCAGGAAGGCGCGGGAGGGCACGCACGAGGTCATGGAGGTGACCGAGCTGGAGGTGCTCGAGGAGATCCGCGACGCGCTGGTCGCGCAGCGGAGCGCGGGGCACGACCAGCGGTAGCGGACCGTCTCCGGGCCACTCCTGCGTGCGGTGGGCCGCCGGGCCCCGCCGGGTCGAGCCCGACGGGTTCAGAGGTGGTGGGGCGGCTTCTCGTCGAGGAAGCGCTTGAGGTCGGCCGCGCTGTCGCCGCCGGCCACCGGCCGATCGCCCCACCCACGGTCCGTGTCGTCCGAGGACTGCTGGTCCAGCGGGTCGTCGAAGATCAGCGCGGCCTTCGGCTCACGCGGCTCGGGGGCGGAGGGGGTGCTCATGCCTCCAGCGTACGGCCCCCGGGGGCACAGCCCCGGGGGGCACAGTGCTGGGGCCGACCCGGACGGGACCCGCCCGGTCGCCGAGTCGGTCCCGCGGTCGCGACCGCCGGGACGACGCTGACAGCGCGCGGCCGCACGCAGCGGAGCCCCGGGCTTCGGGCGCGGTGGTGCGACACCGCTGACCGCGGGGCGCGCTGGGCGAGACTGGCTGCCATGACAGTTGACGCTCTGACGGACGTCTCCGGTGTGCGGGTGGGCCATGCCACGCGCGTCGGCGACGGTTGGCTCACCGGCACCACGGTCGTCCTCGCGCCGGAGGGCGGTGCGGTCGCCGCCGTGGACGTGCGGGGCGGCGGGCCCGGTACGAAGGAGACCGATGCCCTCGATCCGCGCAACGTGGTGCAGCGGATCGACGCGATCGTGCTGACCGGCGGCAGCGCCTACGGGCTCGACGCGGCGTCCGGGGTGATGGCCTGGCTGGAGGAGCGGGGCCGGGGGGTGCCGGTCGGCCCCGAACCGGCGCACGTCGTGCCGGTGGTGCCCGCCGCCTGCGTCTTCGACCTGGGCCGCGGCGGCGACTTCCGGGCCCGCCCGGACGCGGCGACCGGCCGGACGGCGGTCGAGGCGGCCGCGGCGAGCGAGCCCGGCGCGCGCGTGCCGGAGGGCTGCGTGGGCGCCGGGACGGGCGCCGCGGTGGGGGCGATGAAGGGCGGGGTCGGCACCGCCGCCACCGTGCTCGACTCGGGAATCACGGTGGCCGCGCTGGTCGTGGCCAACGCCGTGGGTTCGGTGACGGATCCCGGGACGGGGGTGCTGTACGGGGAGCTGTTCCAGGGACGTGTGGAGTACCCGGAGGCGCGCGTGCACGACGCCGCGCGCCGGCGTCTGGCGGAGAGCGCCGCGCAGAGCGCGCCCGCTCCTCTCAACACGACGCTCGCGGTGGTGGCCACCGACGCGGATCTGACGAAGGCGCAGGCGCAGAAGCTGGCGGGCACCGCGCACGACGGGATCGCCCGCGCGGTGCGGCCGGTGCATCTGCTCCACGACGGGGACACGGTGTTCGCGCTGGCGACGGGCGCGCGCCCGCTCACCCCAGAGCACCCCCTGGCGCTGAACGACGTCCTCGCGGCGGGCGCGGACCTGGTGACCCGCGCGATCGTCCGGGCCGTGCGCGCCGCGGAGTCGGTGGCAGGGGTGGGCGGAGTGTGGCCGTCGTACACGGAGTTGTACGGCGGGAGGCAGCGGGCGTGAGCGGCCGACGGCCGGTCGGGCGTCGGCCGCGAGCGGCCAACGCCCTGGCTGGCGTGGGTGATTGTCCCGGTTCTGTCACGTGATGGTGTCCAGGGCGGACGGAGGGAACCTCCCCGGCCGCCGGATCCCTCCTTCCCACGTACGGGGGCTTCTCCCCACGTACGGGAGCTTCCGCCCGTACAGGGAGCTTCGCCACGTACCGGATCGGACCACGCACCTCACACGAAGCTGGAGCAGCCCGTGACAACGGCGGACACAACAGCGCGGCGCGCACTGGGGGCCTGTGCCGTCCTGGTGGCCGGCGCCATGACCCTGACCGCCTGCGGCGGCAGCGCCAACGCCAGGAACGAGGACGGCAAGGACGGCGGGAAGGCCGCCGGGACGTCCACCGCGAAGATCGCGATCTCGGCCGAGAACGGCTCGACGGGCGCGTCGATCAACACGACCGGCGTGAAGGTGAGCGGCGGCCGGCTCACCGACGTGAGGATGACGGTGGCGGGGACCGGGCAGGCCGTGGCGGGATCACTGTCGGCCGACGGCGGCAGCTGGAAGCCGAAGGAGCAGTTGGAGCGGGGGACGAAGTACGAGATATCGGCGACGGCGAAGGGCGCCGACGGCCGGACGACCGCCGCGAACTCCGTCTTCACCACGGTCACCTCGGCCAACAGCTTCATCGGCACGTACACGCCGGACAACGGCACCACGGTCGGCGTCGGGATGCCGGTGTCGTTCACCTTCGACAAGGCGATCAGCGACCGCAAGGCCGTGCAGTCGCACATCACGGTCACCTCCAGCAGCGGCCAGCGGGTGGTCGGGCACTGGTTCGGCTCGCAGCGGCTCGACTTCCGGCCCGAGGAGTACTGGAAGGCCGGCTCCAAGGTCACGATGAAGATCGACCTGGACGGCGTGGAGGGCGCGAACGGCGTCCACGGCGTACAGAAGAAGACGGTGACCTTCACGGTCGGACGCTCACAGGTGTCCACGGTCGACGTCGGCACGCAGACCATGACGGTGGTGCGGGACGGCAGGACGCTGAGGACGGTTCCGATCTCGTCGGGCAGCGCCCAGCACACCACGTACAACGGGCAGATGGTGATCTCGGAGAAGTTCACCCAGACCCGCATGAACAGCCGGACGGTCGGCCTGGGCGGGGAGTACGACATCCCGGACGTGCCGCACGCGATGCGCCTGACGACGTCCGGCACCTTCGTCCACGGCAACTACTGGTACGACCAGGGCAATCCGCCGTTCGGACGGGAGGGGACCAGCCACGGGTGTGTCGGGCTCGCGGACGTGCGGGGCGCACAGGGCGACACCCCCGCCAAGTGGTTCTACGACAACTCGCTCATCGGCGACGTGTTGATCGTCAAGAACTCCCCCGACAAGACGGTGGCTCCGGACAACGGGCTGAACGGATGGAACATGGCGTGGAGCGAGTGGACCGCCGGGAGTGCCGGCTGACGGGGCGATCGGCACGTACCGGGGCGGGGCGGCGCTCGCCGACGGGGGCGGGGCGGATCCGGCCGTTTCGGCGGGAGACGCCGCTGACCGGCGGTTTCCGCAGGATCATCGGGCCGTGCGGGAACATCTCGCGCGGCCCCCGCGTTTTCCCGGCGTACGTTTTCTCGGTTCCCGGACATGATGTCCGACCGAGGGGCTACGGTATGCACCCACAAGGTGACATGCAGCAACGCCGGGAGAAACCTTGAGCGTTCCGTACGAGACGGCAGCGCACGAACCAGCCGAGTCGCCCGAGACTCCGGAGGAGCACCTCGCGCGGCTCCTCGGTCGCGCCCTGAACTCGTTCGAGCTGCCCGACGACACGATAAGGCGGCTCGACTGCGCCCTCGCGCACGACAGCTCACTGCACTCCGCGCACCACAGCGCGGGACTGCACCGCGAGACGTACCGGCACACCTGGCTGCTGGCCGACGGCTCCGCGCTCACCCTGTGGGAGCTCGTCCACAACCCCGAGCCGGGCAGCGAGCCGCAGCACGAGGTGTACGTCGACGAGGAGGAGCTGCGCGCCGCCACGGCCCGGCTGCCGCTGCCGCCGGACACACCCGACTTCGAGCTGCCGGTGTTCGCGCAGCTGTCGCCGATCGCCGCGCCACGGCATGTGTACGTGCCGGACGACTCGGCGGACCACGCCCGCCGGCTGCTGCGCCGCGCGGAGAACCCCGACCGGCCCGGCGCCGACACGGCCGCCCTGCTGAGGACGGCGTTCGCGCATCAGATCACGCAGGCCTTCGGGCGGCCGTGCCGCGCGGGGCGCATCGGTCTGGGCTTCGCGCTCTACGAGCACGCGTTCCTGCTCCGCGACGGCCAGGAGATCTCCCTGTGGGAGGTCGAGCACACGGCGACGCCCGACGGACGGCACATGTGCGAGGTGTACCCGTCGGAGGCCGCGGCCCGGGAGGCGATGGAGCGGCGGGCGGCCCAGGTGTCCTGACCGACGCCGCGATGTCGTCGGCGGACGCGGAGACGCCGTCGGCGGGCGGGCGCCCGACGTTCGTCGATGCCCGACGGGCGGGCGCCCGACGCCTGTTCGCCGAGGGCGGGCGGGCGCTCGACGTCCGTTCAGTGTCGCTCAGCGTCCGCCGGCGAGTCGGCGTACGAGGCATGCGAAGGCGGCCTGCTCCGCCGGCGTCAGACGGACGTCCTCCGGGTGCGGTCCGGCCCGGCGCTGGCGCGGGACGGCGGGAAGGGCACCGCGCGGGGCCCGGAAGGAGCCGGAACGGGAGCCCCGCGACGCGCATCCCGCCCTGAATCCCTGCGCCCCGGCGCCGCGACGGCTACGGCGCCGGACCTGGACCACGCCGACCAGTGAGGCGGCGCAGGCCAGGGCGAGGACGGTCGCGCCCGCCAGCCGGGGGATCGAGAGATGCTCAGCCATGCGGACCAGTAGACCTCACGGTCCGGGCCTTTGACCCGGACCGTGATGTACGTCGCATGCACCCCAAGTCCAGTGAATCCCCCTGAAAAAGACGAGGGAACGGCGGGGGAACGGCGAGGAGGGACGGGGGAAAGGCAAGGGAGAGGGTGGGAAGAGGGGTGACGGACGGAAACGGGTGAGCGGCCGGTCGCCGTCCCCGTTCCGTGGGGAGGTGACCGGCCGCTCCGGCCGGAACCGTTCGTTACGCCGCCACCGGCTGCTTCCGCTCGGCCGCCGTGGCGGCCGCGCCGCTCCCCGTCCCCGGGGCCGTGGTGCCGACGGCCGGCTTGCGCAGGCCCTTGAGGACGACGACCAGGGCCGTCGTGACGCACACGCCCGCCGCGATGGCGACCAGGTACAGGAACGCGTTGCCGATCAGCGGGACCACGAAGATGCCGCCGTGCGGGGCGCGCAGGGTGGCGCCGAAGGCCATCGACAGGGCACCGGTGACCGCGCCGCCCACCATCGAGGAGGGAATCACGCGCAGCGGGTCGGCCGCGGCGAACGGGATCGCGCCCTCGGAGATGAAGGAGGCGCCCAGAACCCAGGCGGCCTTGCCGTTCTCGCGCTCGGTCTGGGTGAAGAGCTTGCCGCGCACGGTGGTGGCCAGGGCCATCGCCAGCGGCGGGACCATGCCGGCCGCCATCACCGCGGCCATGATCTTCATCGCGGAGTCGCTCGGGGTGGCGACCGCGATGCCCGCCGTGGCGAAGGTGTACGCGACCTTGTTGACGGGGCCGCCGAGGTCGAAGCACATCATCAGGCCGAGCAGGGCGCCGAGGAGGACGGCGTTGGTGCCGGTGAGTCCGTTCAGTCCGTCGGTGAGGGCCTTCTGGACCTCGGCGATGGGCTTGCCGATCACGACGAACATCAGGAACCCGACGATCGCCGAGGAGACCAGCGGGATCACCACCACCGGCATGATGCCGCGCAGGGCCACCGGGATGTTGACCTTCTGGATCGCCATCACCACGCCACCGGCGATCAGACCGGCCGCCAGGCCGCCGAGGAAGCCCGCGTTGATGGTGACGGAGATGGCGCCGCCGACGAAGCCCGGAACGAGACCGGGCCGGTCCGCCATGCCGTACGCGATGTAACCGGCCAGCACCGGGACGAGGAAGCCGAAGGAGACGACGCCGATCTGGAAGAGCAGCGCGGCCCAGCTGTCGGCCTGGGTCCACACGAAGTGCTCCATGACCGACGGCGCCTTGTTGATCTCGTAGCCGCCGAGCGCGAAGCCGAGGGCGATGAGCAGACCGCCCGCGGCGACGAAGGGAACCATGTAGCTGACGCCGGACATCAGCCACTTGCGCAGCTTGGTGCCGTAGCCCTCGCCGGATTCGCCGGCGCGTTCGACCGGGGTGCCCGGCGCGGATCCGGCGGTGACCTCACCGCGCTCGGCCCTGCCGCGCACCTCGGCGATCAGTTCGGCGGGACGGTTGATGCCCGCCTTCACGCCGACGTCGACGGTGGGCTTGCCGGCGAAGCGGTCCTTGTCGCGGACGGGGACGTCATGCGCGAAGATCACGCCGTCCGCCGCGGCGATGACGGCCGGGTCGAGCCGGGTAAAGCCGGCCGAGCCCTGCGTCTCGACGACCACTTCGACGCCCGCCTCGCGGCCGGCGTTCTCCAGGGACTCGGCCGCCATGTAGGTGTGGGCGATGCCGGTCGGGCAGGAGGTGACGGCGACGATACGGAACGGTCGCTCGCCGGAGCCGGCGGTGGCGCCCGCGGCCGGCGCGGACGTCGTGTCTGCCGCCGTGGCGTCGGAGGAGGCCGCCCCCGACGCCACGACGGTGTCTTCGGTGGCGCTCGCGGCGGCCTTCGCGCCGTCGGAAGCGCCGCTCGGGCTCCCGGAGGCGCCGCTCGCGCTCTCGGAAGCACCCTGCGCGCCCTGCGCGTCCTCGCCGGGCGTCTCGTCGCCGCGGATCAGCGCCGCCGCGGCCCCCGCGTCCCGCACCGACCGCAGCGCGGAGGTGAAGTCGGCGTTCATCAGCTGGCGGGCCAGCGACGACAGGATCGTGAGGTGGGCGTCGTCGGCGCCGGCGGGAGCGGCGATCAGGAAGATCAGGTCGGCGGGGCCGTCCGCGGCGCCGAAGTCGATGCCGGCGGCGCTGCGCCCGAAGGCGAGCGTCGGCTCGGTGACGTGGGCGCTGCGGCAGTGCGGGATGCCGATGCCGCCGTCGAGGCCGGTCGGCATCTGCGCCTCGCGGGCCGCCACGTCGGCGAGGAAGCCCTCCAGGTCGGTCACCCGGCCCTGGGCCACCATGCGCTCGGCGAGGGATCGCGCCGCCGCTTCCTTGGTCTCGGCGGACAGGTCGAGGTCGACCAGATCCGCGGTGATCATGTCACTCATCGCGGGCTCCTTCGCACGCGTATCGCCCGGAGTGTGAGGTGGGCGGGGGAGGGGACGGGGGTGCAGTGGGGGGGTGCCGGGAAGGCACGGGCGGCGGAGGCGGAGCCGGGGAGACCCCGCCTCCGTGGGTCGCAAGGGCGGCTCAGGTTGCCCTGCCGACCGTCCTGCGCGGCGAGTAACGGGGAGTCTCGCCGCTCACGGTCCGGTGCGGTGGCCGACGGCGCGGCGGTGGCCGGTGAGCCGGGGGCCGCTGGGATGCGGGCCGGGGAGGCGGGCGGGCCGGGGAGTGCCGGGAGCGTCATGACACCGGCTCCTTCAGTTCGCGGTTCACCGGCACCTGGTCCGTGACCGAGACCGCCGACGGGTCCAGGTCGGCCGGGGTCGGCATCACGCTGCCGGGCAGCTGGACGGCGGCCGCGCCGTGCGCGACGGCGGAGGCGAGCGCCTGCGGACCGCTGCCGCCGGCGATGAGGAACCCCGCGAGGGAGGAGTCGCCCGCTCCCACGTTGCTGCGGACGACGTCGACGCGCGCGGAGGCGAACCAGGTGCCCGCGTCGTCCACCAGGAGCTGTCCGTCGGCGCCCAGGCTCGCGAGCACGGCGCGGGCGCCCATCTCGCGCAGTTCCTCGGCCGCCTTCACCGCGTCGCCCACGGTCGCCAGGGGGCGGCCGACGGCCTCAGCGAGTTCCTCGGCGTTCGGCTTCACCACATCGGGCCGTTCGCGCAGTGCTTCGAGCAGCGCACGCCCCGAGGTGTCCAGCGCGATCCGTACGCCCCCGGCGTGCGCCCGCGCGACCACATCGGCGTACCAGGACGGCGCCAGTCCTCGGGGCAGGCTGCCGCAGCACGCGATCCAGTCAGCGCCCCGCGACTGCTCGCGCACCGTCTCGAGCAGCAGCTCCTGCTCGGCGCCCGTCAGTTCGGGGCCCGGCGCGTTGATCTTCGTGAGCACCCCGTCGGATTCCGCGAGCGCGATGTTGGAGCGGGTGGCTCCGGCGACCGGGACCGGCGCGACCTCGATGCCCTGCGCGTCGAGCAGGTCGGCGACGAGCGCGCCGGGCGCACCCCCGAGGGGCAGGACGGCGACCGTGCGCCGTCCGGCGGCCGTGACGGCGCGCGAGACGTTGACGCCCTTGCCACCGGGGTCCATGCGCTCGGTCTCGGCGCGGATGACCTCGCCGCGCTTCAGCGCCTGGACCTCGTAGGTGCGGTCCAGGGACGGGTTGGGGGTGACGGTGAGGATCATGCGCGCACTACTTCCGTGCCGCCGCGCTCGATGGCGGCGGCGTCGTCGGGGCTCAGCCCGCTGTCGGTGATCAGCAGGTCCACGTCGCTCAGGTCACCGAAGCGGGCGAAGTGCTCCTGGCCGTGCTTGGAGGAGTCGGCGAGCAGCACGACGCGGCGGGCGGCGGCGATCGCCGCGCGCTTGACCGCGGCCTCGGCGAGGTCGGGGGTGGTCAGACCGTGTTCGGCGGAGAAACCGTTGGCGGCGACGAAGAGGACGTCGGCGCGGATCTCGCCGTAGGCGCGCAGCGCCCAGGCGTCCACGGCGGCGCGCGTACGGTGGCGTACCCGCCCCCCGACGAGGTGGAGCTGCATGCCGGGGTGGTCCGCGAGGCGGGCCGCGATGGGCAGGGAGTGCGTGACGGCGGTGAGCGAGACCTCCAGCGGGAGGGCGGCGGCCATGCGGGCGACCGTCGTACCGGCGTCGAGGATCATCGTGCCCTCGGTCGGCACCTCGCTGAGGGCCGCCTTGGCGATGCGGTCCTTCTCGTCGGCGGAGGTGCTCTCACGCTCCGCGAGGTCCGGCTCGAAGTCGAGGCGTCCGACCGGTATGGCACCGCCGTGCACGCGGCGGACGAGGCCGGCGCGATCGAGGGCCTTCAGGTCGCGCCGGATGGTCTCGGCCGTCACCTGGAACTCCTCGGCCAGCGACACGACGTCCACCCGGCCGCCGTCACGGGCGAGCCGCAGGATCTCCTGCTGCCGCTCCGGTGCGTACATTCCGTTTGCCTCCGACCCATGCCCGAACTTGTGGTTTCGCCTCGGAGACTACGCCCGGATGTCCGGAAAGTAAACGGGTTCGGGTGCGATCCGGGCATGAACGGACTTCCGCTCTTCTTGTCCGGACACGGACGCCAGGGCGGGGAGGGGGCACGGGACACGGGGAGGCCCGGGACGCGCGGGATATGGGGGGCGCGGGGCGCACGGGGCACGGCGAAGGGCCCGGCACCAGTCGGTGCCGGGCCCTTCGTCGGGGGCGCCTGTCAGGGGCTGCGACGGCCGACAGCCGACCGGCCCTGGCCGCTGGTGGGGCACGGCGCCATGGCCGCCGACTGGGGACGGTAGCCATGACCAGGCCAGGGGACGGTAGCCACGGCCACTGGCCGGGGGACGGTGGCCCCGGCGGGCGACTGCCGACCCGTGGCGGCCGCCCGTCACCCCGTCACCCCGTCAACCCACCAGCTCCGGTTCCCGCTCCCGCGCCGGGAGCTCCTCCTCCGCCCCCTCCACATGCTGGGCCGGCCGCTTCGGCAGGGCGAACATCAGCAGGAAGATCGCGCCCATCACCGCGGCCACCCACCCGAGCGCGTACTGGAAGGCCTCCGCGAACTCGGGGCCCACCTGGGCCGGCGTCAACCGGTCACCGACGCGCCCGAAGAAGACGACGGAGACCAGCCCGAGGCCGAGCGCGTTGCCCATCTGCTGCACGGTGTTGATGAGCCCGGACGCCGAACCGGCGTGCGCGCGCGGCACCTCCGACAGCACCGCGTCCGTCAGCGGGGCGACGATCAGGCCCATCCCGACGCCCATCACGACCAGTGGCAGCGCCATCTGCCAGGGGGCGATGCCGAGGCCGTACCGCTCGGCCTCCCAGATGTAGAGCAGGACGCCGACGGCCATGGCCAGGGCGCCGGCCTGGAGCACCTTGCGTCCGAAGCGCGGCACCAGCTTCTGCACCGACAGCCCGGCGGCCGTCGAGACGGCGAGGGAGAACGGGATGCCGGTCAGCCCGGCACGCAGCGCGCTCCACCCGAGGCCGTCCTGCATGTACATGGTCCAGACCAGGAAGAAGATGCCCAGGCCGATGCCGAAGACCGTCTGCACCGCGATGCCGGCCGCGAAGCTCTTCACCCGGAAGAGGGAGAGCTCGATCAGCGGCGAACCGTCCCGCGCACCCTTGCGCCGCTCGTACGCGACGAGCGCTCCGAAGACACCGAACGCGCCGGCCATCGAGACGTACCCCCACAGCGGCCAGCCCAGCTCGCGGCCGCGGGTGAGCGGGTAGAGCAGCATCAGCAGGCCCAGCGTCACGAGCGCGACGCCGATGATGTCCAGCTTGAGCGCCTTCGGCGCGCGGGACTCCGTGATGTAGCGGCTGCCGAGGATGAGACCCGCGATCCCGACGGGCAGGTTGATGAGGAAGATGGACCGCCATTCCAGCCCGAACAGGTTCCACTCCGTCAGCAGCGCGCCGAGCAGCGGCCCGGAGACGGCGCCCAGCCCCACGATCGCGCCGAAGAGACCGAACACCTTCCCCCGTTCGTGCGCCGGGAAGGTGGCGTGCACGATCGACAGCACCTGCGGCACCATCAGCGCCGCCATGCCGCCCTGAAGGATGCGCGAGGCGACCAGCATCTCCGGGTTGGCGGCGAAACCGCACAGCGCGGAGGCGAGGGTGAAGCCGCCGATGCCGACGAGGAACAGCCGCTTGCGCCCGTGGATGTCGCCGAGGCGGCCACCGGTGATGAGCCCCGCGGCGAAGGCGAGGGCGTAGCCTGCGGTGATCCACTGGATCTGGCTGAAGGAGGCGCCCGCGTCCTGCCGGATGGACGGGATGGCGATGTTCACGATCGTGACGTCGACGAGGTCCATGAAGGCCGCGGTCATCACGATCGCGAGGGCGAACCAGCGGCGGCGGTCACCACCCTTCCCACCTGGAGCGGTCTGCAGATTCTCACCCGCTGTGGCCCCGGAATCGGGCGCGGTGGTCCCGGAATCGGGCCTTGACGAGGGCGAAGGCGTGGTCTCGGTGGAGGTCATGACCGGTACGTTAGGAGTGCACTAGGTCAGATCATGTCCTAATCGTCGGGCATCCTCGGAGGCATGACGACGGACACTCCGGCACGGCTGCTGCAACTCCTCTCCCTCCTCCAGACGCCCCGCGAGTGGCCCGGCGGCGAACTCGCCGACCGGCTCGGGGTGTCCCGCCGTACGGTCCGGCGGGACATCGACCGACTGCGCGAACTGGGGTATCCCGTCCAGGCGAGCAAGGGCTCGGACGGCGGCTACCGGCTGGTCGCGGGCAAGGCCATGCCGCCGCTCGTCCTCGACGACGAGGAGGCGGTGGCGATCGCGGTCGGGCTGCGCGCGGGTGCCGGGCACGCGGTGGAAGGCGTGGACGAGGCCTCCGTGCGCGCGCTGGCGAAACTGGAGCAGGTGCTGCC
The DNA here is from genome assembly GCF_044455165.1 of Streptomyces sp. NPDC051315. Taxonomy (NCBI): domain Bacteria; kingdom Bacillati; phylum Actinomycetota; class Actinomycetes; order Kitasatosporales; family Streptomycetaceae; genus Streptomyces; species Streptomyces sp. NPDC051315. The sequence goes on along the minus strand of NZ_JBITEN010000014.1, from coordinate 131,300 downwards.
CTCCCGGCTGCGCCACCGCCTCTCCACCCTCCAGGCCGCCACCACTCCGCTGACCAGCGGAGACGGGGCGCGCATCGCGCCCGAGACGCTGACCGTCATGGCGTCCACGGTGGCCGGGCAGGAGCGGCTGCGGTTCGCCTACCGGGCGAAGGACGGCACGGAGTCACGACGGCTGACCGAGCCGTACCGGCTGGTGTCGACGGGACGCCGGTGGTACCTCGTCGCCTACGACCTCGAACGGGAGGACTGGCGGACCTTCCGCGTCGACCGGGTACGCGACCCGTTCGCCACCGGAGCCCGCTTCACCCCGCGCGAGGTGCCGCAGGGCGACGCGGCGGAGTACCTGCGGAAGTCCATCCAACGACAGCAGGAGACGTACGAGTTCGAGGTCACCTTCGCCGCGTCGGCGGAGTTCGTGGCGGGACGGTTCCCGGCGTTCTTCGGGCGGCCGGTGGAGGCGGAGGGCGGCGCGGCCGGGTGCTCCCTGCGCGGGGTCACCGGCGATCCGGTGGAGTGGCTGGCGGTGCGGCTGGCGATGGTGGGGTGCGAGTTCACCGTCCAGGGTCCGGGGGAGCTGGTCGAGTACGTACGCCAGTTGGGTGGCCGCCTGACCAGGGCCGCGGGTGCCGGTGACGCCGGCTGAGCGCTCCGGACAAGAGAGGATTCCGATCAGCTCGCGGCGTCCGGTGCGTGCGATCACAAGGCGCCGGAAGGTCCTTGTAGCGGAGCTACCAGGACCTTTCGGCAACGCGGCGAGCGCGCGTGCCAGGCGTCGCGAGCCGGGCTCCCCTTCTGTCCGGAGCGCTAAGCGCCTTCCCGCTCCTCCTCCGCCCACGCGAGCCCGCGCAGCCGCTCGAGATTGCGCAGCGCCAGCTCGGCCGGCCCCTCGGGGCCGTGCGGCGGGCTGTTCGTCATGGCCCAGCTCTCCACGGCCACTCTGACGGCGGCACTCGCGACCGCCGCCGTGAAACGCGCGCGGGGAGTCAGGGCCGTCGTGGGGGTGGGGGTGGGAGTCGCTGTCGGGGTGGCCGTGGACGGGGGCGCGGCCGCGTGAGCCGTCGGCTCGGCAACGTTGTCGGGCGTCGGCGCCGGCCGTTCGCCCCGGCCCGAGAGGATCTCCGCGACGGTCCCCTCCGACGCGTGACAGACCTCGGCCCAGATCTTGTGCAGGGCCGGGTTGCTCATCGCCAGGCGGATCAGGGTGCGGGCCCACTCCCAGGAAGCGCCGGAGACCGCCGCGCCGGGCCTCAGGGTGTGCCGTACGGCGTGCTCCAGCGCGTCCGGCACCGGCAGTTCCGCCGGGGCGTCGCGTACCGCCTCCGCCCAGCGCTGGGCACCCGCCGCGTAGAGAGGGGCGACGGCCTCCTCCTTGGTGGCGAAGTACCGGTAGAAGGTGCGCGGGGCGACGCCGGCGGCCTGAGCGATGTCCTCCGCGCGGGTGGCCCTCGGGCCACGGCTCACGAAGAGGCGGGCCGCCGCCCGGGCGATCTCCATCCTGGTCGCCGCCTTGCGCCGCTCGGTCAGCGAGCCCGGGGCCGGCGGGGCGGAGGAGGCGGCAGGGGCCGCCGAAGCGGCCGGTTGTCCTGGGGTGGGCGGCGGAGCGGGGGTGGAGCTGGTCACTTCGGCAGGCTATGCCCATGTGGCACAATCTGCCATCCGGGCGGGCCACCCCGGGGTTCAGGTACGGGGTGCCCCGCCCCCTCGGCATGCGCCGCGCCGCGCGCCCCAGCACGCGCCCGCCCCGACGGCCCGGCCCGTCGGCCACGCAGGGTCCCGCTCCCCCGCCGAGCACGGCGGGGCCACGCGCCCCGCGGCGACGAGAGGGTGCGCCGGCACCGCCGCCCCCTCACCCGCCGCGCCGCCGCCCCCACAGAACGAGCCGGGCCCCGGCGCCTGGGGGGAGAGGCGCCGAAGCCCGGCTCGGGAGAGTCCCGGCGCCGGGGGGAGTGCGTCGGGACGTGGCCTGTGGGTGGATCAAGGTGGATCGAGCGGTTCCTGAGCGGGTCGGAGGGTTACCGGACCAGAGCTCTCGCGAGGGCTTCGGGGTTCGGCACGCCCGAACTCCCGTGCCCTGAAGGTTTGTTCCCCGGCTCCCGCCGGTTAAGCGGCGTTGTACCGCCATGTTTGCGCCGACTTCCGCCACCCCGCGTACGCCGGTGGCATGGGCCGCGACGGCACCATGCCACCACCGGACCGACCCGGCGCCACCTCGCGGAGCTAGGCCGCCGCCTCGAACCCGGTGTCCCGGGCCAGCTTCTTCAGCTCCAGCAACGCGTGCTTCTCGATCTGCCGGATCCGCTCACGGGTGAGGCCGTGTTCCTTGCCGACCTCGGTCAGCGTGCGCTCCCGGCCGTCCTCGATGCCGTACCGCATCTTGATGATGGAGGCGGTGCGCGGGTCGAGGCGGTCGATCAGGCCGTCCAGTTCCTCGCTGCGCAGCAGCGTGAGGACGGACTGCTCCGGGGAGACCGCGGAGGTGTCCTCGAGCAGGTCGCCGAACTGGGTCTCGCCCTCGTCGTCGACCGACATGTTCAGGGAGACCGGGTCGCGGGCCCAGTCGAGCACGTCGATGACGCGCTCCGGCGTGGATCCGAGCTCGGCGGCGATCTCGGCGGGCTCCGGCTCGCGGCCGTGCTCCCGGTTGAACTCGCGCTGGACGCGGCGGATACGGCCGAGCTCCTCCACGAGGTGGACGGGCAGCCGGATCGTGCGCGACTGGTCCGCTATCGAGCGGGTGATCGCCTGGCGGATCCACCACGTGGCGTACGTGGAGAACTTGAAACCCTTGCGGTAGTCGAACTTCTCCACCGCGCGGACCAGGCCGGCGTTGCCCTCCTGGATCAGGTCCAGCAGGGGCAGTCCGCTGCGCGGGTAGCGGCGGGCGACGGCCACGACCAGGCGGAGGTTGGAACGGATGAAGACGTCCTTGGCGCGCTCTCCCTCGGCGACGATCGCCTTCAGCTCCTCACGGGAGGCGTCCGCCTTGGACTCCTCGTATCCGTCGAGGACCTGCTGCGCGAACACACCCGCCTCGATGATCTGCGACAGCTCGACTTCCTTTGCGGCGTCGAGGAGCGGAGTGCGCGCGATCTCGTCGAGGTACATGCCGACCAGATCGCGGTCGGCGATCTCGCCGCCGTGGACGCGAGCGCTGCTTGCCGCGTCGGCCGTCTCGCCGGTGGCGGACTGACGACGGGCGACGGCACGGGTTGCCATGCGAGCTCCCTTGCGATGGTGGGGTCAGCGGGTGGTCCGTGGACACCGGGCCACTTCTCGGGTCCTCCCGGGGGACTCTCACCGGGACTCTCCTCGGGTGCCCTGCATCCGATGGAAACAACGACTGGAATCAGGACAGAATTCCCAACCCGCCCCTCATTTTTTCTGATCTTGCAGTACCCTGTCCGGCCACACGAGGAGGAGCCATGCCGTCGAAGCCCGCAGAGGTGCAGGTCAGGCCAGGAGTCGAGGGTGACCTCGAAGCCCTCACGGACCTCTACAACCACTACGTGCGTGAGACGCCCATCACATTCGACACCGCGGTCTTCACTCCGGAAGAGCGCCGCCCTTGGCTGCTCTCCCACCCTGAAGACGGGCCGTACCGGCTGATGGTTGCCGCGGAGAACGGCCTGCGGGGGAACTCACAGCGGATTCTGGGGTACGCCACATCCAGCCCTTACCGGCCGAAGGCCGCCTACTCGACCTCCGTGGAGGTGACCGTCTACGTCGCTCCGGACGCCGGCCGCCGCGGCATCGGCACACTCCTGTACACGTCCCTCCTCGCGGCCCTCGCCGACGAGGACCTGCACCGCGCGTACGCGGGCATCGCCCAGCCCAACGAGGCGTCCGTACGGCTGCACGAACGCTTCGGTTTCCGCCACATCGGCACGTACGGCGAGGTCGGCCGCAAGTTCGGCAGGTACTGGGACGTGGCGTGGTACGAGAAGGAGCTGTGAGGCCGGTCGCACGAGCGCCTCGCGGCCCCCTCCCGGAGCGGCACCCTGGCCACCCCGGCCCACTTCCCGCTCAGCCGAACTGCACCGACCGCTTGGCCATTCCCATCCAGAACCCGTCGATCACCGACTTCTGCGCGTCCAGCTCGCCGGAGACCTCCGCCGCCCCCATGGTCACGAACAGCGGCGCGAAGTGCTCGGTGCGCGGGTGGGCGTACCGGCCGGCCGGGGCCTTGCGCAGGAAGTCCAGCAGGGCGTCCCAGTCCCGGGTCTCCAGGGCGCGGCGGCCCCAGTCGTCGAACTCGGACGACCAGGTCGGCACTCCCCCGCCGGTGTGGCGCAGGGCGGCCAGGTTGTGGGTGAAGAAGCCGGAGCCGACGATCAGTACGCCCTCGTCGCGCAGCGGGGCGAGCCTGCGGCCGATCTCCATCAGCCTCACCGGGTCGAGGGTGGGCATCGAGATCTGCAGGACGGGGATGTCCGCGGCCGGGAACATCTCGACGAGCGGCACGTAGGCGCCGTGGTCGAGGCCGCGGTCGGGGATGTCCTGCACAGGCGTACCGGGGGCGCGCAGCAGTTTGCGTACGGACTCGGCGAGCGCGGGCGCGCCGGGGGCCTCGTACGTCACGCGGTAGTAGTGCTCGGGGAAGCCCCAGAAGTCGTGGACCAGGGGGACCGTCTCGACCGCGCCGAGGGCGAGCGGGGCCTCCTCCCAGTGGGCGGAGACGATGAGAATCGCCTGGGGGCGGGGCAGGTCGGCGGACCACGCGGCGAGCTGGCCGGGCCAGACGGGGTCGTCCGCGAGGGGCGGGGCGCCGTGACTGAGGTAGAGGGCGGGCATGCGCTCCTGGGGGACGGCACGCTCAGGGGTGGCGGCGGACATGGCGGTGACTCCCTCCGAGGGTTTCCGGGACAGGTCCTCGCAGCCTCTCGGCTTCCCTCTTGCTTACGCCTGTTGCTTGAATCCTAAATCTCCTACCGCCCATAACTGTAAGCGCCACTTGTTTAAATTTCAAGGATAAGCGCCGTAGAGTGGAGTACATGAAGAAGGCAGCCGCATCCGCCGACGAGCCCCAGTGGCTCACCGCAGAGGAGCAGCGCATCTGGCGCTCCTACCTGCACGCCACCTATCTCCTCGAGGACCACATGGACCGCCAGCTCCAACGGGACGCCGGCATGCCCCACGTCTATTACGGCCTCCTCGTCAAGCTGGCCGAAGCCCCTCACCGGCGGCTGCGCATGACCGAACTGGCCATGCACGCCAAGATCACCCGCTCCCGCCTCTCCCACGCCGTCGCCCGCCTGGAGAAGAACGGCTGGGTACGGCGGGAGGACTGCCCCTCCGACAAGCGGGGCCAGTTCGCGGTACTGACCGACCAGGGCCTGGGCGTCCTCAAGAGCGCCGCTCCGGGCCACGTGGCCGCCGTACGCAACGCGCTCTTCGACCGGCTCACCCCGGAACAGCAGAAGTCCCTCGGCGAGATCATGGAGATCGTCGCCGAGGGACTTCAGCCGAACGAAGCGGGTGCCGACCTGCCCTGGCTGCGCTAGGGCAGGTCATACCTCAGGACCAAGAGCACTACGGGGGTCACAGGAACTACGGGCCGCGAGAACTACGGGAGCCGCGAGAACTACCGGCCCGGAGAACCAGGGGATCCGCGAGAACTAGGGGCCCCGAGAACTACGGCAGGCTCGTTGAGCTCAGTTGGCCCGGTGGGCCCGGTGGGCCAAGCGGTATCGATGGGCCCGGTGGGTGCGGTGAGCCAGGCGGTCCGGTGGGCCCGGTGGGTGCGGTCGGCCAGTTGACCTCAGTGAGCCACCACCGGCACGGGCATCGCGTCCTCGGCGTTCTCGCCGTCCCCGGTGCCCGAACCGCCGATCGCGCTCATGTCCGGCTTGCCGGCGTTGACGAGCGTCAGGGCGATTCCGGCGGCGACGACCAGGATGCCGACGGCGAACCAGATGGCGCTGGTGTAACCCTGCACCATGCCCTCCAGCTGGACCAGCCGCTGCTGCGACGGGGAGGTCGCGGAGGCGAGGTGGTCCGTGATGTAGGACGTGGTCGCGGACGCGGCGACGGTGTTCAGCAGGGCGGTGCCGATCGCGCCACCCACCTGCTGCGAGGTGTTCACCATCGCGGAGGCGACACCGGCGTCCCGCGGCTCGACGCCCTGCGTGGACAGGGACATGGCCGGCATGAACGCCGTACCCATGCCCAGACCGAGCAGCAGCATCGCCGGCAGCAGCAGGGCCGTGTATGAGGAGTCGATCTCCATGCGGGTCAGCAGCAGCATGCCGAGCGCGGCGACCAGGAAGCCGGGGCCCATCAGCAGGCGCGGCGCGACCCGGGTCATCAGGCGGGTGCCGATCTGGGTGGAGCCCGTGATCATGCCCGCGATCATGGGCAGGAAGGCGAAGCCGGTCTTGACCGGCGAGTAGCCCTTCACGATCTGCAGGTAGTAGGTCAGGAAGAGGAACAGGCCGAACATCGCGATGATCGCCAGGCCGAGGGAGAGGTAGACACCGCCGCGGTTGCGCTCGGTGAGCACGCGCAGGGGCAGCAGCGGGGCCTTGACCCTCGCCTCGACCACCACGAAGGCGGCGAGCAGTACGCCGGACGCGACGAACATGCCGATGGTCACGGAGTCGCCCCAGCCCTCGGACTCGGCGCGCGTGAAGCCGTAGACCAGGGCGACGAGGCCAAGGGTGGACAGGATGACGCCCGGGATGTCGAGGGCGGAGCGGTTGCGCCCGCCCTCCGGCTCACGGATGACGAAGTAGGCACCGGCCGCGGCGACGATGGCGAAGGGGATGTTGACGAAGAACGTCCAGCGCCAGTCGAGGTACTCGGTGAGGAACCCGCCGAGGATCAGACCGACGGCACCGCCACCACCGGCGATGGCGCCGTAGATGCCGAACGCCTTGGCGCGCTCCTTGGCGTCCGTGAACATCACGGCGAGCAGCGAGAGCGCGGCGGGGGCCAGGAGGGCACCGAACACACCCTGCAGGGCGCGGGCGCCGAACATCATCGCCTCGTTGGTGGCCGCGCCGCCCAGCGCGGAGGCCACGGCGAAGCCGGCCAGGCCGACGACGAAGGCGCGCTTGCGGCCCCACAGGTCGGCGATCCGGCCGCCGAAGAGGAGGAGCCCGCCGAAGGCGAGCGCGTACGCCGTGACGACCCACTGACGGTTGCCGTCGGAGATGCCCAGGTCCTGCTGGGCGGAGGGCAGGGCGATGTTCACGATGGTCGCGTCGAGGACGACCATCAGCTGGGCGAGCGCGATGAAGACGAGCGCTTTCCAGCGACCCGGGTCGGCCTGGGGGGCGCCAAGCGCCTTGGTGGCTGTTTCAGACATGGAGGTACCCACTTCGGGACTTCGTGACGGAAAAAGTGAGACGTGCTGGGAAGATCAGGAAAAACGGAACGGAATGCGAAGAACGCCGAAAAACAGTGACAAGCACGGTGACGATCTACGAAGAGCTACCCATAGCTGCGAATGGCCAGGAAAGTAGCTGAACGTAATGAAAACGGTCGACGGGCTGGGCGAGGCCGCAGAGGCGCGCACGGCCGGGAAAGAGGGACGGCTTGCCCACGGCGACGGCCGCACCGCGGATGCGGAACCGGTCGCCGGGGAACCGAAGGGCTGGGGTGGCTCGGATTCGCTCAGGCCTGGCGCAGTTCCTCCATGGTCACGGCCGCCCCCGGCAGGACGGATCGGGCGGGGGCCCGCAGTCCGTCCAGGAACAGCTGGAGATGGCGGTGGACGAAGCGGTCCGCGTTCAGGCAGGCGGTGCCCGCCGGGGGGCGGCTGAGCTGGGCGACGGCGACCATCAGGTCACCGAAGCCGACGTCGTCGCGGAGCTGCCCCGCGCGCCGGGCGCGTTCCATGACCTCCTCGACGAGCCGCTCGGCGCGCACCCGGGCGGCCTCGAGGTCGGGGTGGTTCGCGTCGAACGTGCTGGTGACCATCGGGCACAACGCGCCGATACGTTCGTCGGCGGCGACGTGCACGAAGCGCTCCAGCGCGCCGAAGGCGTCGCCCGTCTGCGCGAGCGCCTGCCGGGCCGCCTCGGCCGTCCGGTCCATGACGGAACAGACGACCTCACGGACCAGCGCGTCCCGGTCCGGGAAGTTGCGGTACACCGTGGCGTTGCCGACGCCGGCCCGGCGGGCGATGTCGTCGAGCGGCACGTCGGGGCCCAGCTCGACGAACATCTCGCGGGCGGCGGTGACGATCCGCTCCCGGTTGCGCAGGGCGTCGGCGCGCGGCCGGGTCGCCTTGCGCTGCGCGGAAGCTGTGGCCTGCACGGCGTCCTCCTCGTGACGGTGAAGCGGGACGGGCACCGACGCGACACGGCGATCGCGCCACGGCGATGTCGATGCGGCGATGCGGCATTACGGGTGTTACCGGTGTTACGGGTGTTACGGGTGTTCGCCCTGCGGCGTTACGGATGAGCGACCGATCCGGGGAAGCGCTCCCCGTTTCAGTCGGACACCTGACTAAACGGGGAGACGATCCCCGGTTATTTCCCGCCGACCGATTCTTTTGATGTGACCTGAGCCACACACGCCCTCGAGTCCGCCTCTCCCACCTCTACGCACGAGTAATCCCCGATCGGCCTCCTCAGCGCGCGCCTCCGCTGCCTCCGACGGAGGGTGACCACAAGGGTGCAGCCGGTGACGGTGGCTGCCTGGAGCGAGAGGTTCCTGCATGCAGCCGCAGCCTGAGCGCCCCCGGGGAGCCCACCAGGGCACGCCCGGGGAGCCGCTCCGCCGTCGGATATGCCCGCGCCGCGTGGCCGCCTTCGCGTCCGTGACCGCCCTGACCCTCGCGGTCAGCACCTCGGCCGGCTCCGGACGACTCGGCCCGCACCCGACGACGCCGGCCGGCGCGGGACCGATCTCGCTGGCCCGCTCCGCCGCCCTCGCCCCCTGCATGATCAACGGCAGCCCCACCGTCCACATGTCCGAGGGCGTCCCGACGCCCGGCGGCTACTCACGCTCCACGGGCACCGTCCGCGCCTTGACCCTCATGATCGACTTCTCTGACGCACCCGGCAGGGGCACCGCGCTGGACCGTTTCCGCGAGTTCTTCCCCCAGACCCGGCAGTGGTTCCGCACCGCCTCCTACGGCCGCCTCGACTACCGCCCGGAAACCCCGATCCGCCACTGGCTGCGCATGCCCAAGCCGTTCAAGGCGTACGGCATAGAGCGCGGCGCGCCCTTCGACCCCGGCTACCGGGAACTCGTCCAGGACATCGTGGCCGCCGCCGACCCGACCGTCGACTTCCGGGCGTACGACCTCCTGAACGTGCTGGTCACCCCGAACGCCGGGCCCTCCGCGCTGGACACCGTCCTGTCGGTGACGTTCGCCGGCAACCCCGAGGCGCCGGTGGCCGACGGTGTCGCCGTCGCGAACGCGTCCTTCGTCTACTCCCGCCAGGACGACGGCTCCGGCTCCTACGCCGAGACCGGCTACCGCGTCCTGCCGCACGAGAACGGCCACGTCTTCGGCCTGCCCGACCTCTACACCCAGGAGGGCGGAGGCGCGGTCGGCCACTGGGACATCATGAGCGAGGACTGGGGCGCCAACAACGACCTGCTCGGCTGGCACAAGTGGAAGCTGGGCTGGCTGGACGCCGACCAGATCAACTGCGTGGCCGCCCGCGGCACCTCGGAGTACGCCCTCACCCCCCTCTTCCGTCCGGGCGGCCCGAAACTGGTCTTCGTCCCACTCGACCGCCGCACCGGCTACGCCGTGGAACTGCGCACCCGCGGCGGCAACGACGAGGCGGTCTGCCGCCCCGGCATCCTCATCTACAAGGTCGACGCGAACATCGACACCGGCATGGGCCCGGTGAACGTCTTCGACTCCCAGCGCGACAGCGGCGGCTGCACCCGCAGCCCCAACGTCCACGCCGAACTCTCCGACGCGCCCTTCGTACCGGGCGAGACCTTCAAGGACCCGAAGCGGAGGGTGCGGATCTCGGTGACGGCGGCGGACCTGGAGGGGAAGTACCGGGTGCGGGTGACGCGGGGGTGAGTGTCCTGCGGACCGGGGCGGCGGGGCCACAGGGGCCGGCGCCCTCGACTCGGATTGGCGCCACAGAAGTCGGCGCCCTCGACTCGGATTGGCGCCCGCGACTCGGACCGGCGGGGCTGGATGACTACCGTCGTCTCCGCGGCCGTGGACCGATCTGTGACTACGGTAAGCCTGCCGCGACCGCCGTACGGAGAGCCGATGCCCGCGAAGACGACGCCGACCACGCCACCCGCCCGGGACACGCCCGACGCGCCGGAGACGTCCGACCTGCCGGGGACGCCCGTCCCGTCGCCCGTCCCGGAGGAGGCGGTCACGCCGCTGATCCGCGGGATCGCCGTGCTGACGGAGCTGACGGCGGCGGGCGGCACCATGAGCCTGAGTGGCCTGGAACGCGCCACCGGCCTGGCCCGCTCCACGGTCGACCGCATCGCCGCCACCCTGGCCCGCATGGGCTACGTGCGCCTCGACGGCCGCGACGCCGTACTGGCACCGCCCGTGATGGAACTCGGCAACGCCTACCTGGCCGCCCTGCGCCTGCCCGCCCTGCTGTCGGAGCGGGCGGACGCCCTGGCCGACGACCTGGACGAGTCCGTCTCCCTCGCGGTCGCCGACCGCGAGGGCATCCGCTTCATCCACCAGGCGACCCGCCGCCGCGCCATGTCCCTGAGCTTCCGCATCGGCGACCTGCTCCCCGCCGAACGCACCGCGCCGGGCGCCCTGTTCGCGACGGAGTGGACGGACACCGACTGGCGCCACTGGCACATCCGCCGCGCGAAGGACCCCGAGGGCCACGGCTTCCCGGCCGTCCCGCCCCGCCGGCAGCCCGCGTCACCCGAGGACTTCACCCGGCGGACGGCGCAGGCCGAGGCGGAGGGCTGGGCGCTGGACGACCAGCTGATCGAACCCGGCCTGGTGGCGGTCTCGGCCCCGGTCCGCGACCCGCTCACCTCCCGCATCGCGTGCGTGGCGAGCGTCGTGAGCCACACCAGCCGCCACACGGCGGCGGACCTGCGGACGACCCTGCTGCCCCGGCTGCGGGCGGCGGTGGCGGCGATGGAGGAGGACCTCCGCCAGGCCCCACCCCCCGAGCCGGGCCCGCCCCCCACCGGCCTCGCGATCTGGACCGGCGCCTCCAAGCAGGAACTGGGGCGGGAGTTCGTCGAGTCCCTCGCCCGCGGCCTCACCGTCCTCACGGCGTTCGGCGAGGGCCGCTCGGCCCTCACCCTCAGCGAGGTGGCGAAGGCGACGGGCCTGGCGCGAGCGACGACCCGCCGGGCCCTGATCACTTACGACCACCTGGGCCTGGTCACCCCGACCCCCGACCGCGCCTTCACCCTCACCCCCCGAGTCCTCTCCCTCGGATTCCCGCCCCTCTCCCGCACCTCCCTCCCCCGCATCGCGACCCCCCACCTGACCGCCCTCACCACCCTCCTCCACGAGTCGACCTCCCTGGCGGTCCTCACCGCCTCAGGCACCGACATCCACCACACCACCCGCGCCACCGCCCCCCACGTCATGAGCGCGGACCTGCCCCTGAACACCCCCCTGCCGGCAGGCGCCACATCGGCGGGGAGGGTGCTGCTGGCAGGGGCAGCCCGGCAAGCGGGGCGGTCCGAGACCTCCCTCACGGAGGTCCGCGCCCAGGGCTACGCCCTGATGGACGAGGAACTCGAGGAGGGCCTGCGCACGATCGCGGTCCCCGTCCGCGACCGCACCGGGCGCACGGTCGCCGCCCTCACCGCGGCGACCCACGCTGCCCGCCGCACCCGCGAGGAATGCGTCCACGACATCCTCCCCACCCTGACCACCACGGCCTCCCACATCGAGACCGACCTCCACGTGGCCTCCCGCTTCACCCGGGTCCCTCTGACCTGACCCCCACACCCCGCCGATCAAATCCGGTACGCTGACGCCTGTGGCCCGCGCGGCCACGATCACGCCTTCGTAGCTCAGGGGATAGAGCACCGCTCTCCTAAAGCGGGTGTCGCAGGTTCGAATCCTGCCGGGGGCACCAGGGAAAACGGCCCGGACCGACCATGGTCCGGGCCGTTTTGACGGCACCATTTGACGGCAGTCGCCTCTCAGGCTGCCGGAAGGCGACGCTTGAGCAGCCGATCCATGTGGCTGATCGCCTCCCGCTGCGTGTCGTGAACGACGTGCGTGTACACGTCCATCGTGATGCTGATCTGGCTGTGACCCAAGATCTCCATGATGACCCGTGGCGCCACGCCGGCCGCCGTCAGCAGCGTTGCGCAGCCGTGCCGTGCGTCGTGCAGCCGGACCACCCGCAGCCCTGCATCGGCCGCGACCCGCGTGAAGGACCGGTAGACGTTGCGCGGCTCGACCGGCCGGCCGTTCCGCGTGGCGAAGACGTAGCCGGTAACTGACCAGACGACGCCCGTGCGAGCGAACGCCTCGCGCTGCCTCAGTCGGTGCCAGCGCAGCGGCGCAATGCACAGCGCGGGCATCGGCACCACGCGGCTGCGGCGGCTCTTGGGGTCGTCGTCGTACAGGGTGCCCCTACGGCGCTGGGTCTGCTGCCGGACGTGCAGGACGCGGTTGTCCAGGTCCACGTCGGACCAGCGCAGGCCCACCAGCTCGCCGCGCCGCAGGCCCATGGCAACGGCCAGCACGAACGCGGCGTACAGCGGGTCTCGGCGCGCAGCCTCCAGGAAGGACAGCGTCTCTTCCAGGGTCCACGGCCGGATCTCCCGCTGCTTGACGCGCGGCGGCTCGACCAGCGACGCGACATTCCGAGTGATCAGTTCTTCTCGCACCGCCGCCGTGAGTGCCGTACGCAGCACTCGGTGCGCTTCCTTGGCTGTCGCGGCCGTGTGGGTGTTCTGCATGCGAGTGATGAAGCGGCGTACGTCGGCGACGCTCAAGGTCTCCAGCCGTTTCGTGCCCAGCACGGGGACCAGGTAGAGGCGCACATGAGTTTCGTACTTGTCGTAGGTGCTGAGCTTGCGGCGCGGCTCGATGTAGTGCTCTAGCCAGTACGGCAGCCACTCGGAGAGCTTGGCGGACCGTGTCGGCGTCGGGATGCCCTGGCGGTCGCGGCGCACCAGCTCCTGACGCTTGGTGTCGCACTCCTCCCACGTGTTCCCGTACACCGTCTTGCGCTTGCGGGTGCCGTCGGGTTGAGGGACGTACACGCGTGCCTCGTAGCGGCCGTCCTTGCGCTGCCAGATGCTTCCAGCGCCGTTGGGGTTCCTTTTACGGGAGGCCATCAGGCTGCGTTCTCCTCGATTCGTTCCTGCATGAAGGCGCGCACGCTGTCGGGAGACACGCGGCGTGCGCGCCCGATGGTGAAGCTCGCCAACTGACGTGAGCGGATGAGGTCGTAGACCTTGCTGCGGCTCAGGCGCAGCGCGGTCATGACCTCAGGGACGGTGAAGGCTTCGGGCGTCTCAGGCACGGCGGTGCGCACGTCGAACCTCCGGATCTCGGGCGGGGCTCGTACGGCCCCCTTCTGGGAAGTCCGCTACATCCGCTACAGCGCTACATCGCAGGTCAGCAGGGGTGTTCTTGTAGCGGAGGGGTGGCGTGTAGCGGCTACGCATGCGCTACGGGGTTGTGGGCGTAGCCGCTACACGCTTCGGTGCCGCTACAGATTCAGGGGCTCTGAGCTGGGCTGTAGCGGTGTAGCGGATGTAGCGGAGTCCTGAGAGGGGGGCGGGCAGTAGCGCGCCCATGCGTCCGCCAGATCCTCGGCGTGGAAGCCCTTGAGGACTCCGCCTGCGGTGCGGATGTTGCGCGACCGGACGGGGGTGTTGTCGGCGGTCATGTACTCGCCGAGCATCCGGGCAAGGCGCCGGTTGTCGAGCGGCTTGCCGTCGAGGTCGGCCCACGGGGCGTCGTCGAGGGCGTTGAGTCGGTCGAGGATGGCGATGGTGGGCAGCTTGTCCACGCCGATCAGGACGTGGTCGCGGAGGTCGGTCAACAGCCGGATACCGAGGCTGTGTTTGTCGGTGGTCTGCGCGGCCCTGACGAGCGTCACGCACGCTGCGCGTGCCCGCTCGGGCCACTGGCCGCCGACAGCGTCCGCGATGGCCAGCAGCGGCTCCCACACGTCGGCGGGGCGGTCGGTGACCCCGTCGGGCATCTCCGGCCAGGCGCCGAGCACGAAGCCGCGTGCCTGCGCCGCCCATTCGGCAAGCCGGTCACGCAGCTTGTGCCCTTCCGCCTCGTGGAGGCGGGCGCGGAAGGGTTCCACGCGTTCGTTACGAGCCCGTCGGCGCATGCGGATGACGATGGAGCGGGTCAGGATCGTGTCGGGCAGCGAGCCGAGACCGGCGACCGCGACCGCGCAGTACGAGGGGAACGCCTGCACAGTCTGGTTGCCGCCGTCCCCGATGCACCGGTAGGTCACGCCAGTACGGCGGTGCCCGGCGTTCAGGAAGCCACGCAGGTCCTCGTTGTCCCCGGCCTTGGGACCGAAGATGGTGTCGATCTCGTCGAACAGGATCGTGGGCCGCCCGTCCACCCCGGACACGGCCCGGAAGAGCGCGGCGGCGGACGCGTTGACCGCGACCATCGGGTGCGGCACGAGCGTTTCCACGATCTCCAGCGCACGGGACTTCCCCGACCCCGGTTCCGGGGACAGGAAGGCCAGGCGGGGGGTGGAGTCGAAGCAGTCGAGCAGATGGGCGTGCGCGTCCCACAGGGCGACCGCGACGTACGCGGCCTCGGTGGGGAAGACGTTGAAGCGGCGGTGGAAGGCTTCCACCTCGTCGAGCAGCGTGGCGCCGTCGATGGGGTCGGTCATGCGGCGGCCCTTCCTTCCTGGGAGGCACGCAGGGGGCACACGGTGCGGTGGGCGGTGTGGTCGTCGATCAGGGGGAGCACGCGCGGCTTGCCGATCGCCGAGCGGTCGCGTCCGCACGCGCACCACGAGGTGGCGGTGGGAACGGCGCCACTCGGGGCGACGATGTGCAGCCACGCGATGGGGCGGCGGCCGTCGTCGCCGTGCGGGTCAGAACCGAGAGCAGTTCGGACGCCCTGACGGGCGGCGCCTTTCGGCTCGCCTACGGCCGCAGCGTCCACAGACTGTGGAGCGACGTGCAGCCTGTTGGGGGTGTTGGTGAGGCAATCCAGGGCGGGGGGAGTCGGTGCCGTCATGCCGCCTGCCTCGGGGTGGCGTGGGCGATGACCCAGTCCAGTGCGCTGCGGATCGTGGTGCGGCACTCGGACGGCGGCAGGCCGGTAGCCTCCCCCGCCCCCTGGATTGCCTGCTCCACCACATGCCGGGGGATGTCGCCCCACGCCACGAACCGCCCCACCTTGCAGGTGCTCTTGTGCAGGGTGTTGTTGCGGCCGTGCGGTCCGCCCTCGGTCGCGGCGGCGATGACGGCGCACTCGCGCTCCAGCGCCACGCGTGCGGCGCGGGTGCCGTCGTGGACCCGCACGGGCACCGGAGCGGGCCTGTCCGGCTCCACGAGCAACGTAGCCAGCCAGGCGGGCAGTTCGGCTACCGGCGCTTCGTGGGCGACCTCGTACGCGCCGTCGGGGGTGGTGCTGCCGGGGGCGACGACGTAACCGCCCCACGCGCGGGTGTCGATGTGCGGTCCGAGCCGGTCGACGCTGCACTTCAGCCGTACCCCGGTGGGGGCGGTGAAGTAGAGGTGTTCACCGCGCGCGGTCCGCACCCGGTAGGTCTCGGGCAGTGCCTGCCCGGCGCGCTCGCAGAGCGCTTGCAACGAAGTGGCGCCGTCAGGCGCTCCTTCTGGCTCTTCCGCCTTGACCGGGTCCAAGTCGATGACGAGCAGTCCGGCTGGGCCGGTCGCGATGCCGACGTTGTAGGGCCGGTGCGCCCATGCGGCGTGGATCAGGTCGGGGTCGGTGGTTGCTCGCTCTTCCGGGGTGCGGTGGCCGTCGGCGCAGCGTCCGGTGCCGGGGCAGGCGCGTTCGGCGTGCCCGGCGGGGCGCTTGCTGCCGGGGTGGAGCGGGATGACGGGCCAGCCGCGTTCGGCCGCCGTGAGGGCGGACGCGAGCAGCGGCAGGCACTCCAAGGATGCGCTCGGGATGCCGTCCAGCGGTAACGGCCGGTGGCCATCTCGCCGGATGTCGGTGGGTTGGGTCATGCTGGGAGGCCTCCACAGGTCTGTTGAAGGGCTGGTGGAAGGCGGCGGCCCCGGTTCTGGTCGGATGGGGGCCGCCGTCGTCTTGTGTGGTGGGTCAGGCGGCGGCGGACTCGTCGCCGGGCGTGGCGGTCAGTCGGCCGTCCAGGGTGCGGACGACGGTGCCGCCAGTCGTGAGTTCCTTCACGGCCTTGGACACGGCGCTCTTGGACAGGCCCGTGATGGTGACCAGGTCCTTCTGGCGGACGGGTTCGTCTGCGGTCTCGATGGCCTTGAGGACGCGGGCGACGGAGCCGTCCGTGGCCGGTGCCGCTTCGGTCGCGGTGTCCTTGACGAGGGTGAGCGTGGGGGTGCCCGCGGCTTCCACCGTGGGGGCCACGGTGCGGGACCAGGGGGTGCGCTCGGGCAGGGCGATGACGACGCTCTTGTCCATGTAGCGGACCTGGACGGGGTCGGGCTTGCGCTTGCCGTCCCGGATCAGCGCCACACCGGGGACGGGGAGTTCGTCGGCGTTCCAGCCCTTGGCCTGCGCGTCCTCACCCAGCACCACGCGCGCTTCGGCCGGCGTGCGGACCGCGAGGCAGATGGAGACGCCGATCTGCGGGGCGATCTGCTTGGGGATGCCGTCGCCGATGGTGGGCTTCTGCGTCATCCACCACAGGTCGATGCACGCCGCGCGGCCCATGCGGGCGATGGACTCCAGGCCCGGCAGGGCGGAGCGGTTGACGGTGCGGGTCTTGCCCTCGCCGGTCTCGGTCTCGCACGGGACCTTGTCGGCGGCCGTCATGACCTCGGCGCCCTCGTCGACGACGACCGTGATGCGCGGCCGATCCGGGGTGGGAGTCCAGGTGTCCTGTCCCTTGGGCAAGATGCTGAGCCGCTCCAGCATCTCCGTCTCCAGCTCGTCGACCACGTCGACGACTTCGCGCGGGGTGGAGGCGACGCGGGCCCGGTGGTCCCACAGCCGGCCTTCCACGCGCTTGAGGTCGATGATGACGAGCGCGTTCGTGGCGCCCTCGGACGCGTCGAACAGCAGCGGCCGGGACGCCACCGACTTGCCCGCACCCGAGCGTCCGGCGATCAGCAGCCGTTCTCCGAGCGGCACGGTGACCTGCTCGCCGGTGACGGTGTCGATGCCGAGCGAGCGTCGCTCGGGCGTCCACTTCAGGTCGTCGCCGTCGGCCGCGCTGCGGGTGCGCAGGATGAGTTCGGCCCAGCCTCCTTGCTTGCCCGCCTTGATCTGCATGCGCAGGCTCGTGCGCGCGCCGAGCAGGGCGCGGATGTGGTCCTCGGCCGTGCGGAGCTTGGTCGCCGTCCATGTGCCGTCGAGGCGGACGGCGCACGCGATCCCGGCTTCGGTCAGCGTGGGCCGGCCGGTCAGCGTGCCTGCCAGGCCGCGCTGTTCGGCGTGCTCCTTCCAGTGCTGCGGCTGAAGGCGCTTCAGCAGCGCCGACTCCTCGGCGGTGGGCTTCAGGCCGGTGGTGTCGCGCTCGCGCACGGCCACCCACACCATGAACGCGGTGACGGCGGCGACGACGGCGACGGCCGACCACACCCACACGCGGGCGGAGACCTGCGGCAGCCACACGTATCCGGCGACCCCGAGCGCGGTGGCGGTCTTGGTGGCGAACAGCCACATGGGGTCGGGCACGCGTCGCTTGGCGGTGCGCAGTTCGCGTTCGGCGCGGTGGCGGATGGGGGTGACGCCCTCGGGGTCGATGGCGCGCGCGGTGGCCAGCGCACGGCGGGCGTCTCGTACGAGGGGCTTGCGTTCGGCGCGCAGGGCGCGGCGGCGCTCGGCTTCCTTGCGCCAGTGATCGGCCGTCCAGCGGGCGGCGGTTGCGGCGTACTGACGGTGGGTGCGCCAGACTTGTCCGTGACTCACGGGTGTCCTCTTCTCAAGGATGGTGGGTCGGTGGTGACGGGCCATGCGACGGCCCGTCACCACACGCGGGTGTTACGCGGAGTGAGCGTGTTTCCGGTTTCCTGGTTTCCGAGGCGGCCCCTACGCGTGCGCGCGCGAGGACGGAAACTTCCGTCACCCAGCGTCGCTACGGGGCCTGTGGCGGCCGAACAGCCGTCCGGGGGTCAAACCCCACCCGGAAGGGGGCTCAGACGCCCTCACGGGCGCCTACGGCCTCGGGCTATTTCAGCGGCTATTGCGGCCGCGCCTGCCGCCGCTCTTGCCGCCCTCGGTGACGGTGCGGACCACCGTGACCACGGCCCAGCCCAGCACGAGCGCGATGAACGCGAGCATGGCCAGGTTCGCGGCGACAGCCGTGAGCGCGCCGACGAGGAGCGGGCCGAAGTAGACGCCGGCCGCGACCGCCCCGGCACCGACACCGGAGCCGAGCGCGACGCGCTGCACCGTGCGGTCAGGCGGCGCCTGGTGGATGTGCACCACCTGCGGCCCGGCGCTCTGCTGTGCGGGCAGGTTGGCGGGGTCGGCGTAGACGTGGCTTCCGTCCGGGAGCTGAACGACGGTCAGCGGGCGGTGTTCGGGGAGCTGTTCCATGACGCACCCTCCGGGGCGTTGTCGGGGAAAGCGCAGGTCGACCACATGCCGAGCGACGGCGGGATGACGTATCCCGCGTCGCGGCGGCAGGCGGGGCAGATGCGGCGGGCGGCGTTGGCCTTGGCCAGAGCCGCCCACCGGGCCGGGGTCATCGGACGCACCGGCTTCGCGCGGTCGATGCGGTAGAGGTAGGCGACCAGCGGGCCGCGCCGTCGGCGCGGCCGTTCGAGCTGCGCCGCCACCCCCTGGCCACCCGGGCGCAGGCCCAGGGCGCGGAGCTGGCGGTAGGTGGCGTAGCCGTCCGGGGCGAGCCGCCACCGGTAGACGGGCAGGGCGCCCATCAGGCGACCTGGAGACCGCGTTCGGCGCGCAGCGTGTCGCGCAGGCTGCGAGCGTTCGCCGGCGAGGTGCGGACCGCAAGGCGGATGCCCTCGGCGGTCAGCTTGGCGTCCGGCCAATCCGCCGTGGCCTTCCGTGCCTCGTCCAGCAGCTCATCCGGGGTGCGCTTCGGGCGCGGGGTACGGGCGACCTCGGGCACACGGCCCGTGGCCCGACGCGGGCGAGTCGACTCGGCGGCCACCGTGCGCCGCTCGATCGGCTCCGGGGTCGGCTGCTCGATCGCTCCGACCGGCTTGGCCGGGATGTTCGACTTCAGGAAGCCGACTGCCACCGCTCGGGGCAGCGGCTTCACGTTCGGCGTGATCGGCGCCGGGGTCGATACCACCAGGTCAGAACTAGACCGATTCCTCTCGGTTACGGTCGATTCCTCCGCATTCACGGTCGGTGCCGCGATCGGGGCGGGGCGATGGTGCAGCACCTTCGCCACGAGGTCGGAGCCGAAGTAGATCGACCCGACCGGCAGCGAGGTGGCGAGCAGCACGAGCGCCCAGTTCGCCGGGTCCCAGTCGGCCAGTCGCCCCCAGTCGACCGAGCGGCCGTGCAGCTCCGGGACGAGGCCGTGCACGTAGTTCAGCACGAGCGAGGCGATCGTGTAGGCGGCCAGCACCCGCAGTGCGAACGTGCGGTCCCGTCCGGCGAGCACGAGCGTGGCGATCAGGGCCAGGGCCATGAGGCCGTCGACGACGAACGGGTACAGCGTCGCGGCCGTGCTGTCGGCACCGATGGCGCCCGCGATGTCGCGCAGCGCGTTCCAGGACACCCGGAAGGCCATCGCGACCACGACGACCAGCGCCAGCACGAGCGCGGCGCGGCCCTTGCGGTGCAGGTTCATGCGGCGCCGCCCGCCTGTCCGGCCAGGCCGTTGACGTGGTCGCGGTGCGCGGCGAGCACGCGCCGGCGGGCCCGGCGGATGCGCCGCTCGTCCAGCTCGCACGGCGTGCGGTCGATGACGATGATCTGCGCGTCGAGCAACTCGATCTCAGCGCGGATGACGGGCATCTCCGTGTCGATGGCGTCCAGCTCCGCGTCCGTCGGCTCCATCCACGGCTCGAACGCGGTAACAGCGTCCTGAACAGTCACGATGTGGTCCATGGGTCGTGTTCTCCCTAGCAGGTGGCAACGGCCCGAACCGCGCCCCCGGTGTTCGCGCACCGGGGGCGCTTGCCGTTGGGGTCGGAGAGTCCGGCTCCCCTCGGCGCTGCTCGTACAAGACGAGCAGCGGAGGCAACCGGCCGCAGCACAGGTCAGCCGCACTGCGGAGAAGTTGAGGTCGCGCTGTACCGCGCGCAGGGGCAGAACCTGCGCGCGCCCGCCCGCTTGCTCGCGGAGGTGGGGCGGGATCCCCTCGGCACGCTGTTGAGTTCTCAAGGCACAGGCGCTCACTTCGTACTCACCCCGCTGGGCTTTCCTCCGGGCACATCCCTAGGGTTCCCTAGGGTTCCCTGCGGTGTCAAGCAGTAAGCTAGGGAACCGCAGGGAACCGCTGATGAGGGAGCTGACGACATGGCCGGTCAGGCCGACAATCGGGCGCCGTACGCGAAGATTGCCGCCCACTACACGGAGCTGATCGAGTCCGGTCAGCTACCGCCGGGATCACTCCTGCCGAGCATCAAGAACCTCTCGGAAGAGTGGGGGGTGAGCACCGCCACCGCTGAGAAGGCACTGCGCAAGCTGCGGAATGAGGGCCTGGTCAGGGGCATTCATGGGATCGGGACGGAAGTTCTGGACCGCCCGGCTCCCATGTCCTCGGGATCTCAGCGACAGGACCGGGGCCGCCGTACCGGCTCAAGCTGGGGCTCCGGGGAAAGGTCCGACTCACACGAGGCCGCTGTAGTGCCTGCCCCTCCAGACGTGGCACAGGCGCTAGGCATCGAGCAGCGTTCCGACGTGATCCGCCGGCGCCGGGTGTACAGGGACCGACACGGCATCGTCGCGCACAGCACGTCGTGGATTCCGGCTCAGTACGGGAAGCTCATCCCGCAGTTGGCGGTGAGCGAGCGACTGGCAGGTGGTACATCGCTCCAGCTCATCGCCGAAGCGACGGGCCTACCGATCACTCATCGGATCGACACCGCCTCAGCGCGCCTGCTGACTGCAGATGATGCACGGCTCTTGGATCTGGACCCCCAGAATCCGCCGACGGAACCCGTGGTCGTGATGACGGCCAAGTTCATCGACAGCGAGGGCAACGTCGTGGAGTACGGCGTGGACCTCGGAGGCCCCGGTCGTACCTGGCGAACGGAATCTGAGGTGTCCCAGTGACAACCATCGACGACACGCTTCTGAGCGTGCTCGAAGACCGCATGGGCACTCTCCTCACTGCTCGCCGTACTGGACGACTCTCCCCCGAAGCCAAAGCAGAGATCTCGGTGATCTCTCAGACCCTGACGAAGCCGATGCCCACACACCCTCCGTTCTGCGTCCTCATGGCCGGCCTCCCCGGCTCCGGCAAGACCACCCTTTCCCGAGCGCTCACCGATCGCAGCTTCGTACGCTTGTGCCCAGACGAAGAGATGTATCGGCGCCACGGGGTGTACGGCGTGGACTTCCCCAGGGGCACCTTCCCGACCCTGGAGCGCCCGGTCCTTGAAGACGTGGCGGTCGAACTGCGGCAGCTACTTCAGTCAGGCCACGACGTTGTAGTCGACCACGGCTTCTGGACACCCGATGACCGCGCCCGGTGGCGAGCCATCGCTAGGAATGCCGGTGCAACCCCCGTCCTCGTGTATCTCGAAGCGAGTCACGACGAACTTTGGGCAAGGATCAGCAAGCGCAACGAAGCCCACGCACACGATCCCAACTCGATCTACTTCTCCGAGAGTGATCTGCGTCGATACCGAACGCGCTTCGTCCCTCCGCAGTCTGACGAACCGCATCTCACGTACAACGGCGATCCTGCGGATGTAATTGCAGCTCTAGGTAACGGCCGCCCTTGAGTTCGGGCCGCCTGATGTGCATTTCAACCGTATAGATCTTCTACATGCTCCCATCCGAAGCCCCCTTCAGGGTCTACCCGGAGCGTCCCCAGAGAGGCTGATTCAACTCCGTCCTCCCAATTCGACGTGTAGGCGAGCAACACGGGCTTGAAGGGAGGTCTCGGAGGCATCAGCCCAGGGATGTCCAATGGGGGTTGTTCGGCGTCGCTCAATGACCGCCTGAGCCAACTAGCTACAGCCTTGTGAATAGAGCCGTCGCTATTTAGGTAGCCCAGCGCGTGATCGAGAGACGCTTGATGTGTCGAGTACCTCAGCGGAACTAGTACGCAGTTACCTACTACCGGATATGTTCCTTGCTTCATGTGTGCCGTGGTGCCACCGAACTCTTCCGCGACTTCAATAAGCGTTCTCAGAAGCGCCATATGCATAGCTCTGCCGTAATGCACAGCTTTGCCCGTAGTCAATTCGACCGACCGTTTGGCCATTTCGTGTGCATGTGAGAGGCATCGCGGAAGGGTCGCGATCAACGACCTGGGAAGCCATTCGGCCGGGCCGACATATTCGTTGGTAGCCAGGTCACTGACGGATCGCTGATCCACCTTCAACCCGTAAACACGGTCAGCCTGAGTGAGGAGCTGGCTGGGGGTGAGCATAAACAGCTCTACTCCCGCACGCCGCCTTAGCTCGACTCGCAGCTCAGTCCTGGGCCGAGCAGGCCCCTGGCCGTGAGAAGACACCCACCAGTCTTCCTTCACGTCTCCGGTGACCAGGAGAACGTCCTTTTGACGCCGACTGGCCTCCTCTAGCAGTTGAGCCCACACCAAGTAATCGCCCGCTGCCCGGTCTGACTCTTTGGCGATGTCCTCATATCCGGGAGGAATCTTTTCGTCAGCTCGCCTCGCGGCTTCTCTGACGGCGACTTCATATTCCTCTCGGGAAAACGGATCCCCAATCCTGCCATCCAGGAGTGGTTCCAGTTCGAGCAGAATAGGATCGGTCTGCGTTGACGCAGTCCCCTCTAGGGCGTCTTTCCTCGCTTGCTCCTCGATGAACCGCTTCAAGGCCGCCAACGTGTGAGCTATCGAATCCCTGGCTTCATCAACTTTGTGGTTGGCTTCACTATCGTTGACTAGGTGCACGTCCTTCAGCCAGCGGTCCAAGGCGTCTTTGGTGGATCGTGCTGCTTTATCTAGAGCCGAACAGGCATCTCGCGCCTTGGCTTTGTGGTGGCCGCGCACAGAAGGGAGATCCCGATTGCGCCAAAACTCCGTGATGACTTGATGCGGAATCCAGATTTGTTCTTTCAGTTGACGCAAGACCGCAAAAGTGTCTTTTCGGGTGCGCTCGTTGGAGCGGTAGAGGTTGATTAGGACGTTCGTGTCGAGGACGATGACGCCAGACCTGAAGAGCCGCTCATAATCGGATTGCGAAGGTGTGCGGTAGGCGTCGTCACAGTCGTAGATACCGCGTGCTGACGTGCCGTCGGATACCGCTCCCGGTTCCGCTTCCTTCGTCACTGATCCCCCTGCCTGACGTTCCGAGCGGAGTGATCAGTCTTCCATGAGACCGTCAGCATCGACAGCCAGATGACGGTGACGCTCTCCCGTCAGCGACCAGCGCGCATCGACCGCTCGGATGTCGGCGACCACCGACGGCAGTCGTTGACGGCAACACCGGTGGACTGCGTCATACGCCAAGGCACTGTCACGCACTACGTGGGCTGGGAAGGCTGGTTCTGCTCGTGGACGGGTCGACGGCAGAAAGACCTCCTAAAGCGGGTGTCGCAGGTTCGAATCCTGCCGGGGGCACCAGCTCAGAGGCCCGTCACCTCCGAAATTTCGGAGGTGACGGGCCTTTGACATCCACGGCTGACATCAACGAGGGCGGTCACTGTCGACCGGGGCGTCTCCTGAGCAGCCGGTCCATGTGGCTCATGGCTTCGCGCTGGGTGTCCTGGACGACGTGCGTGTACACGTCCATGGTGATGCTGATCTGTGAGTGGCCAAGGATCTCCATCACGACGCGGGGCGCGACTCCGGCCGCCGTGAGGAGGGTCGCAGTTCCGTGGCGAGCATCGTGCAGCCGGATCACCCGGAGGCCAGCGGACTCGGCGACGCGGGTGAAGGAGCGGTAGAGGTTGCGCGGCTCGACCGGGCGGCCGGTCCGAGTGGTGAAGACGTACGCCGACTCCTGCCACCCCTCCCCCGCCTTCGCACGGGCAGCCGCCTGCCGCATACGGTGCCAGCGCAGGGGCGCGATGCAGAGAGCGGGCAGCGGGACCGCACGGCGACGACGGCTCTTCGGGTCGTCGTCGTAGAGGACGCCACGGCGACGCTGCATCTGCTGGCGGACGTAGAGGACGCGGTTGTCGAGGTCGAGGTCAGACCAGCGAAGGCCGACGATCTCACCCCGGCGGAGGCCCATGGCGATGGCGAGCACGAAGGCCGCGTAGAGCGGATCCTTGCGGGAGGCCGCGAGGAAGTCGAGCGTCTCGTCGAGGGTCCAGGGCTTCAGCTCGCGGTTGTCGGTGCGGGGCGGCTCGACGAGCTTGGCCACGTTCCGTGTGATGAGTTCCTCGCGGCAGGCGGACGACAGCGCCGACCGCAGAACTCGGTGCGACTCCTTGGCGGTTGCGGCAGTGGTCTCCTTCTCCAGGCGGACCAGGAACCTGCGCACGTCGGCGAGCTTCCGCCGGGGCTTGATGACGTTGTCCAGCCAGTACGGCAGCCACTCGGAGAGCTTGGCGGACGTGGTGGGCACAGGAACGCCCTGGTCCACCTTGTCGAGCAGCTCACGGCGCTTGGCGTCGCACTCCGCCCACGTCTTGCCGTAGGCGAACTTGCGAGCACGGGTGCCGTCCGGCTGGAGCACGTAGACCGCTTGGTGATGGTGCCCGCCCCGTTGGGGTTGCGCTTGCGTTGCTGGGCCATCAGGCGGCCGCCTCCAGTTCGTTGGTGATGTAGTCGCGGACAGCCCACGCCGGGATGCGGCGGCACCGGCCGATGGTGAGCGAGGGCAGGCGCCGGGAGCGGATGAGGTCGTAGACCGTGGAGCGGCCGAGCTTGAGTCGGGCCATGACGTCGGGGACCGTCAGCAGTTCTTCGTCAGCCACGGGTGGGCTCTCCTTCGGTTCCGGGGGCGGGTTCGAGGGATGCGGCGAGCCAGGCTTCGGCGTTGGAGAGGCCGGTTCCGGCGAAGACCCAGTGGGCGAGGACGTAGGTCGTCTCGGGTCCGGTGTCGACGGTGGCGGCTTGGGCTCCTCGCCATTCGGCGCGGGCGTCGCGGAGGGCGCCGAGGGTGGTGGAGTAGCGGCGGGACTTGGTGGAGAAGTGGCCGCGGAAGCCGAGCATGTGAGCCCAAGCGCGCAGGCGGAGGTGTTCCAGGTCCTTGCGAGCGCCGAGGGCCCAGGCGGTTC
Organism: Streptomyces sp. NPDC051315; assembly: GCF_044455165.1. Lineage (NCBI taxonomy): Bacteria > Bacillati > Actinomycetota > Actinomycetes > Kitasatosporales > Streptomycetaceae > Streptomyces > Streptomyces sp. NPDC051315. Next base: position 105,961 of record NZ_JBITEN010000014.1, on the reverse strand, counting down.
GGATGAGGCGGCGGGCGTGTTCGCTGATGTCGAGCTGGGCGAGCTCGGCGGCGAACTTCAGGGGGCGGTCGAGCGCGCCCGTCGCGGTCTCTGCGCCTTTGGTTGCGTACTTGGCGATGTAGGCGGCGACGGCCCGTTCGGTCAGTTCCTGGCCTCCGCTGAAGTCGGCGGATCGGATGGTGCGGACGTCGAGTTGGCGGCCGAAGGTGAAGGTGTGGGTGCGTCCGTCGATGGTCGGGCCGTCTACGCGGGCCATGGCTGCGGCGGTGCGTATGGCGTCGGTGAGGAGTTCGGCGGTGGCCCAGGACGGGGGCGGGGAGTCGCCGCCGGTGGGGCCGTCGAGGCGTATGACGGCGTGGAAGTGGACCGCGCCGCGCTTCTGGTACTCGGCGACTGTGGCGAAGGAGACGCGGGCGTGGTCGCGGAGGCTGCGCTGAGACAGGCCCGCGCGCTTGGCGACCTCACGGCGCAGGTAGATGGAGAAGCGCCGCCAGAGGGCACCGGCGTGCGCGTTCCACAGCACGGCCGCTTCGTAGTCGTACGTGTCCGGGTCCAGCGCGGTGCCGAGGTCGGTGTCGTCCTGGTCGTGGTGGGTGCCGCAGCGGCAGGGGCGGCCGTCGGTGCGACGGTTGTGGACCGGGCCGAAGCCGGGGGCGGTAAGGGTGGCGAAGACGCGCGGGTGGGCGGCGACGTGTTCGGGGGTGCCTTTGCCGCCGCGCAGTCCGGCGGTGATCAGTTGGAAGGTGTCTCGCCGGTAGACCTCGGCACAGGCCGCGCAGCGGGTGGTGCGGCGGTTGTTGCAGCGGACGAGGAGTTGGCCGGCCGGGAGGGTGGTGGAGTCGAGGTGCTGGAGGACGCGGCCGATTTCGCCGGTCGTGGTGTCGATGTCGTACTCGGTGCGGTGGCCGTCGAGGCGGATGGGGTTGGTGCAACCGCCGAGTCCGGAGAGCTGCCGGAGGATACCGGGCAGGGTGCCGTGTGCGGCGAGGTTGGCAAGTTCCGGGAGCGGGGGCGGGGTGGTGCGGGTGAAGATGGCTGTTCTCCTTCTGACTGGCTCGGTCAGGAGTGATGGGCCGCTGGGGCGGCGGATGCTTGGCCGTGTCGCGCCGCCCCAGCGGTGAGCAGGCTGTGATCAGCGGCGGTGCTGGTCGCGGAGCAGGGAGCGCAGGACCACGGCGGCGACCGCCACCGAGATGGCCGTGACGGCGACGGCCGCCAGGAGCGCGGTGAGGACGACGCCGCCCACGAGGACGGCCGCAACCGTCTTCTGATCGACGGAGATCGACGGGAGCGAGCGCCGGGTAGGGGCCGGGTCGGCCGGGGTGTGGGTGTGGGCGGGCGGCGGGGTGGGGGCGTCGGGGTACTTGGGCAGGAACACGGTCGAGGTCTCCTTATCTACTCGTCTAGGCATGTGAGCCGTTTATGACGTCCACGCCGGAACGGGTGCCGGACTCGATGGCGGGGGCGAGGAACGTGTGCGAGAGCCAGAAGCCGAAGAGGGCGATCAGGACGACGATCCAGACGCGGACGCCGACGAACTTGACCGCTCCCCAGGCGAAGAAGCCGAGGACGACGACGAGCGGCAGGCTGACGGTCACGGGATGGGGGTCCTTTCAGCGGATGGGGCAGCGGTGGGTGCGGGCGGCGAGTTCGGCGGCGGCGCGGCTGTCGTAGTCGGCGGAGAAGTTGCAGCGCGGGGCGGTGCAGGCGGCGGTGTGTTTCTCGCGGCCCCGGTTGTCGTGGGCGGTGCCGACCTGGACGGGGCCGATGCGGGTGACGTTGCGGAAGCGGCGGTGGGCGCTCACGCGGGTTTCCTTTCAGAGGTGGGCGGCGATGGCGTCGGCCATCGGGGCCGGGACGCCGAGGCGCGCGCGGAGGGTGGGCGTGTCGATGGGGGCACCGGTGCGGGTGTGGTGCTCGTCGGCGACTTTGCGGGCGTGGTTGATCAGGGCGGCGGGGATCGGCACGGGCGGGGGTTCCAGCGGTGGCTCGATGGAGGTTGGGGTGGGCGCTTCGAGGGCGGTTTCGGGCTCGTCCTCCTGGTCCTCGATGACCTCGACGTCGTCGGCCGTCTTGGGCGGTGAGTGGGCGAGGAGGGTTCCGCCGAGGAAGGCGACTGCGGGCCAGCCCGCGACGAGGATGCGCAGCCAGGCCGGGACGTTGCCGAGGTCGAGCAGGCCGGCGGTTGCGACGTTGGCGCCGAGGGACGCGGCGAGGGCGATGACGAACCAGCACCAGGCGGCCGTCTTGGCGTTGCCGGTACGCAGTCGGCGCCAGGCGGCGACGAGCAGCAGGTCAACCGAGACGGGGTAGGCCCACGCCTTCCAGCCGTCCTGTCCGGCCGCCACGGCGACGTCGTGGAGGTGGGCGAAGGACAGTGCGGCGGCGATGAGGGCTTGGACGAGCACCGCGTCAACGCGGGCCAGGTGGGCGCGCACGGTGCGGCTCCTTCCGGGTCCGGGCATGGGAGGGGTAGGGACGTGGCGCGAGGCGGTCACGCCGATCGGGCGTGGGAGTGGGCGAGGGTCAGTCGGTCACGGGGTGCGGTTGAACGGCCGGACTGGGAGCCTCGACGGGCCGGACGGGCATGTCGGGCCTGAACCGCTTGAGGGCAGGCACGTCGGGCACCATGTGCGCCGACTCGCGGCACACGTCAGCGGCGGCGCCCAGGGACAGATATGGCGTTCGGATGCGGGACCAGCCACCGGAGGTGTCGCCCGCGACGGCCAGGCCGGGCCGGTCGGGAGCGATGGCGCATGCGGCGTGGACCGCTTCGGGGGCGATGTCGCCGAGGGCCATCTTGGCGGAGGCTTCGTCGTTGACGCGGTGGCAGACGCGGCCGGTCAGTTGAGCGCGCAGCATGGTGGCGCCCTTGCCGAGTTCGGCGCCGAAGCGCTGGCCGCAGACTTCCAGGTAGATGCCGGCGGCGCGGCCGAGCTGGGCGAGGCGGATGAGCTGGGTGACCATCTCGTCGCGGCGTTCCTCGTCCTTCTTCGTGGCGGTGAGGAATAGTTCGGCCACCTCGTCGACGAACAGCACGACGGGCACCGGTCGTTCGCTCTCGGGCAGGCCCCAGATGTCGGAGGTGATCTCCTCGTCGGGGATGTCGGGGGCGATGCCCTGCCGGGCCTTGATCAGGTCGTATCGGTCCTCCATTTCCTTGACGAGTACGGGCAGCAGCTCGGCGGCTTCCTCCTGGTCGGTGGCGAACGCGGACAGGCGCGAGGCGAACGGCGCCAGCTCGACGCCTCGTTTGCAGTCGATGCCGACGAGCGCAACCGCCTGGCGGGCGAGGCCGGAGATGAGGTGGCGCACGTACATGGACTTGCCCGACAGCGTCGCGCCGAGGGTGAGTTGGTGAGGAACGGCGCGGTAGTCCCGCAGGAAGGGAGTGGCATCCTCGCGGAGGGCCACCGGCACCGTGAGGAACGGGCTGTCGAGCCTGCGGGGCATCCGCACCTGCCGCAGGACGTCATAGCCGACGAGCCGCAGCTCGACCACACCCGGCTTGACCGTCGTGACGTACACGGCGTGAACACCCCAAGCGTGCCGCAGCCGTTCGGCCGAGGCAGCGACGTCCGCCGGTTCCTGGCCCGGGGCGAGCCGGAGACGAAGCCGTAGCCCGGTCGAGGTGGGCCGGATGACGCCACGGCGCGGAGGCACGGGCCGCACCTCACGGCGGGTGGTGGCCTTGACGGCGAGGACCCGCAGCCGGGACGGCGCCACGGTCAGGCCACATGCTTCCATGACCGACCCGTAGGAGGTCATCAGCCGGAGCGTGGATACCGGCAGGCCAACTGCGGACCAGTAGACCGCCGGATGGTTGGCCCGGGCGTAGGCGGCCCCGCCACCGAGTGCGGCGACAGGACCACCCACCTCCACAAGCGTTGCGAGGTCGCTCATCAGGCAGCGGCCCCGGTAGTGGCCGGGAAGGCGGCCGGGGTCACGGCGGCGGCGCGGTAGGCGATGCCGTGGCGCTGCTGGCCGTTGAACACGGACTCCCACAGCCGGGCGATGAGCCCCGGCAGCGAGACCGGTGCCCCGAGGGCCAGCCCTTCCGAGACTCCGCTCCCGGGGACGGTGACCTTGATGAGCTAGGACTCGCCTTCCTCGATGAAGACGACGCCGATGGTCATCAGCGCCTCGCCGCTGTTGGCGTCCTTGGCGATCTCGCCGGTCTGCCGGTCGCGGACCTTGAGCTCAGGGGCCTCCGTCAGGAGGATCGTCGCGGCCGAGGTCTCAACACGGATGGTGCGCAAGGAACTTTTCTATCTACTCGTCTATACAAGATGCGATCTGCGAACCCGAGGGCACGGCGATCACCTTGCCACACAACTTGCCCACTCGTGTATACGAGTATGCCTGTTGAGGTGTACGAGTCCTGAGAAGCACCCCCACGCACCACCTCTGACCTGCGGTCAGGTCGCCGGAAGCTGATACGACAGCACGTAGGCGTCAGCCGCCATCACTGTGTCGCAGACCTCGACGGCCCGCCCCTCGGTGTCGTACGCGGTCCGGATCAGGTGAATAACGGGCACGCCGGAGGCCAGCCGCAGCGTCTTCACCTCTGCGGGCGAGGGCATCCGGGCGCAGATCTCTTCCTCGAAGCGGCCGAGGTGATGGCCCAGCTCTTCGAGGCGGGCGTAGATGCCACCGGGGCCGGGGTTGGGCTCGGCGATAGGGGTCCCCCGGGCGATGTCGAGAGGCAAGTAGGAGGTGGCGAACTCGACGGGCCGCCCGTCGAGGAGATACCGGCGCCGACGAGCCAGCACCCGCCGCACGGACCCGAGACGGGTGGAGACGTCCTGACTGGCCTTCTCTTCCTTGACCTCAAGGCTGTCGACCTGCGGATGACTGCCGGCCGCGTCCGCCTCCACGATGAACGCGGACTTGCCCTGCTCCCGATGCCGCCGGGCGAACCGGTCGGAGGCGAGCCGACGCACGGGCGGCCGGGGCCGCACGAAGACGCCCTTGCCGTGCTCGGCGTGGACCAGGCCCTCACCCTGAAGGATGGAAAACGAGTTTCGAACGGTCATCCGGGAAACCCCGTAATGATCGACAAGCTCAGCCTCCGAGGGCAGCTTTTCGCCCTCTCTGAACCGCCCACGGTCAATGGCCTCGCGCAGTTGATCAGCGATCTGACGGAAGACCGCACGATCACTCGTGGGGTCCAGGTCGCCGAGGAGGCCGGAAGGAAGAATGGGCACGTGTGTACTCCTTTAGGTATCTAGACGAGTGAGCGAGTCTTGTTGCTACGGTGGAGAGCCTAGCCATCCGAGAGGGCTGAGGAACGTGAGCATGGAACGCCCGCACTCCGTGAGCGTCGCCGGGGTCGTCGTCGACGACCAGGGCAGGGCCCTCCTGATCCAGCGACGCGACAACGGTCACTGGGAACCCCCGGGTGGCGTCCTGGAGCGCGAGGAAACTATCCCCGAGGCACTGCAACGAGAAGTCCTCGAAGAAACCGGCATCAAGATCGCGCTTCCCGCGACCCTCACCGGCGTCTACAAGAACATGACGGGCCTCATCGTCTCTCTGGTCTTCCGCTGCGAGGCCGCCGACGGCACCCCGAGCACCGGTGACGAGACCCGCGCCCTGCGCTGGGCAAACCGTGAAGAGGTCTCCGAGCTCGCCGACGAGGCATACGCGATCCGCGTCCTTGACGCACTCGACGCGATGTCCCCGCCAGCCATACGCGCCCACGACGGCGTGAAACTCGTCTAGCCCAAACCCGCTGCACATGGCGGCCTACCAGCATGAAGAAACTTGTATGCACGAGTATACGAGTACAGCCCGGGTGTGGGGGCTTTCTTGCCCAGGTTTCCCGGAAGAGGTCAGCAGAGCCCGCCGCTGGACATGGGACATCCTGCGCGGCTCACCCCTCGCCGAGGACGCCGAACTGATCGTGAGCGAGCTCAGCGCGAACGCGATCCTCCACACAGCCAGCGGCCACACATCCGGCAGCTTCCACCTGGCCCTGGCCGTGTCCCCACAGGTCGTAGCCCTGTCCGTCACGGACGACGGAAACGCCGGCACCGCCCCCAAGATCGAGCACCAGGACCAGGACGCCGAGCACGGCCGGGGCCTTGCCATGGTCAACGCGATCGCCCACCGAATCGTCGTCCGCAACACTGACGGCGGCCGCACGGTCACCGCGGAACTCTTCACGACCCCACGCCCAGGAGGACACCTGTGCTGAGGGACAAGCCGCAGTGGGGCTACTGGTGCGAGTGCTGGACCGAGGACCTCACCGAGGAGACGGGGCCAGCGCTGCGAGCATCCCTCGACGCGTACTCGGCACCACAGGCCGACCGATGGGTAGCGGTGGCCCTGCGCACCATCTCACCGGCACTGGACCCCGACGCATCGCAAGAGGCGTGGGAGTGGTTGTACGACGGCCGCATCGAAACACGACGAGCCCTCCTACTTGCCGAGCCCTGCACGGTGACCATCACCCAGGCCGACACACGCATCACCTGGACCATCCGACCGGCACCCTCCCTACCACTCGCACACCGTCAGGCCGCCAACCTCCCCGGCTGCGCATACGACTTCAAGCCCCGCCCGACCTACTGAGTTACAACTTTCTTTACGGGTTCAAGTGCGGCTCGCTCCGCTCCCCGCGCGCGACCCGGCCCCCGGCCGGGCCTGCGCTCATGTCTCCGCCCCGCTCCAGCCCGGCCGGCGCCCGTGCCGCGCTCAGCGCAAATCAGCCGCCTGACGCCAGAGAAGGGGTACGTCGTGGCTGGGGCGGTCGGCTCCGCGGCTTTACGGAGCCACTTTGGCGCGAGCCTCGCAGATCATGGCCCCAACGTCGTGCTTTACCGGGCAGGTCCACAGACCGTCCGACGCGCCGCAAGCTTACGGGGCCATGATCACTCGCCCCATGGCGGCTCCCGCCCAGAGCCGTTACACCGCCCCTGGAGGTACCGACAGGAACGATCTCGACACCAGGATCCGCTCCGATCCTCGACTGACCCGCCACTCGCTGTCTGCCAGGGGACCTCGAAGTTGCCATAACGGTCAGTGCGGGGCAGTACGATCCCTCGTGTGATTACAGGCGAGCTGAAGAGCAAGGTTGACCGCGTCTGGGACGCGTTCTGGTCGGGCGGGATCTCCAACCCGCTAGAAGTGATGGAGCAGATCACCTACCTACTCTTCATCCGGCGTCTGGACGAACTGCAGACGGTCAGGGACAAGATGGCCCGGCGCGGCATCCCGGACACCAATCCCTTCTTCGACCCTGATCAGCAGGACCTGCGCTGGCAGAATCTCAAGGACACCGAGCCAGCGAAGATGTACGAGACGGTCGCCGAGAAGGTCTTCCCGTATCTGCGCGCGCTGGGCGGCGAGGGCTCCACGTACTCGCACCACATGAAGGACGCCCGCTTCACGATCCCGACGCCAAACCTGCTGTCCAAGGTCGTCCTCCTCCTGGAGGGCATCCCGATGCAGGACAAGGACACCAAGGGTGACCTGTACGAGTACATGCTCGGAAAGATCGCTTCAGCGGGACAGAACGGGCAATTCCGTACGCCTCGGCACATCATTCAGTTGATGGTCGAGATGACCGAGCCGAACCCGCGTGACGAGATCTGCGACCCCGCCTGCGGTACGGCCGGCTTCCTAGTTGCCGCGTCCGAGTACGTACAGCGCGTCCATAAGGACGATCTGGTCGAAGCCGACAACCAGAATCACTTCAACAACAGCATGTTTCACGGGTTCGATTTCGATTCGACCATGCTCCGCATCGGCTCGATGAACATGCTCCAGCACGATGTCGCGAGCCCTGACATCCGCTACCGCGACTCCCTCTCGCAAAGCGCGGGCGAGGAAACCGACCGCTACTCCCTGATCCTCGCGAACCCGCCCTTTGCTGGCAGCCTCGACTACGAGACGACTTCTTCGGACCTGCTGAAGGTCGTCAAGACCAAGAAGACCGAACTCCTCTTCCTTGCTCTCTTCCTCAAGTTGCTCAAGCCCGGCGGCCGGGCCGCGGTGATCGTCCCCGACGGCGTTCTCTTCGGCTCGACAAAGGCGCATCAGGAACTGCGTCGCATGCTGGTCGAGGACCAGAAGCTCGACGCAGTGGTGAAGCTGCCGTCTGGCGTCTTCAAGCCATACGCCGGCGTCTCCACCGCCATCCTCTTCTTCACGAAGACGGACTCCGGTGGCACGGACGATGTCTGGTTCTATGACGTCCAAGCGGACGGCTTCAGCCTGGACGACAAGCGCACACCACTGTTGCCCGAGGATCATCTGGGTGCACGCGCCACCGGCCTAACAACTGAGGAACACACCAGGAACAACCTCCCGGACGTTCTTGCCCGCTGGAAGCGTCGCACCACCGATGAACGCTCTCGAACCCGTACAGAACAGAGCTTCTGTGTGCCGAAGTCCGACGTCGCTGCCCAGGGCTACAACTTGTCGATGAACCGCTACAAAGAGATCGTTCACGAGGAGATGGCCTCTCGGTCGCCGTTGGGGATCCTGGACGACCTAGAGCAGTTGAATAAGGAGATAGAAGCGGGCACGGCGAAGCTGAGGGAGATGCTGGCATGACGTCCTGGAAGCGCGTCAGCTTGGGGGACGTCTGCCGAATCCAGGCCGGCGGAACTCCGAAACGCTCCGTTCCGGAGTACTTCAACGGGTCAATTCCCTGGGTGAAGATCGGCGACATGCTCCAAGGTGAGATCGTCGACACTGAGGAGAAGATCAGCGACAGGGCCGTACACGAGAGCGCCGCAAAGATTTTCCCCGCGGGGACTGTCCTGATCTCCATCTTCGCCACCATCGGCAGAACAGCCACTTTGGGTGTTGAGGCTGCGACGAACCAGGCCATTGCCGGAGTGATCCCCAAGAATCCGACGAGACTCTCGCCCCTCTATCTGCGGCGCTACCTCGACAGTGTGGTCGCCGAGCTGAAACGCAAAGCGAGCGGCGTAGCACAGGTGAACATCAACTCAGGGATCCTCAAGGCACTTGAGATCCCCTTGCCCTCCATGGCAGAACAGAAGCGCATCGCTGCCGTTCTGGATCAGGTGGACAGCCTGCGCGCTAAGCGCCTGAAGGCCATCGCCCTCCTCGACGAACTCACCCGGTCCACGTTCCTCGACATGTTCGGCGACCCGTCGCACAACCCACGGAAATGGAGACAGGAGAAGATCGGATCGCTCCTCCTCGTCAAACCCGGCTATGGGACGATGATTCCGGCGACCGAACAAAAAAGTGGTCACCTGTGCATCCGCGTGGCCAATATCCAGAACTGGTCCCTGGATCTCTCCAGCCGAAAGTACGTCACCCTGCCGCCCGACGATGGCGAGCGACACGAAGTCGCAACGGGGGATCTCCTGATGGCGCGCGCTATTGCCACACAGGAACATCTCGGAAAGGCTATCGTCGCCGAGCCAGGAAACGAGAAGTGGGCCTTCGACTCTCATATCCTACGTCTTCGGTTCAATCCAATGAAGGCGAATCCGTACTACGTACAGGCCCTGCTGGCGACTCCCGGAGGTCGGTCGGTCTTCCTCGGAGCCACCCGCCGTTCGTCGGTTCAGTACAACATCAATTCCAAGGAGATCTCGGCGTTGGAGATCCCCGTGCCGCCGATCGCGGAGCAGGAGAAATTCCGCGCGGCGCTGACCGGAGTGGACAGGGCGCGGAAGACCCACTACACCCATCTCGGCGTCCTTGACGAGCTCTTCGCCTCCCTACAGCAGCGCGCCTTCTCCGGCACTCTCTGGGATTACGAAGCCGCCGCGTAGAGCCTGACAGGCCCGCGCGTTGCTGCACCAAACATCACCTGGTCGCCGACCGTCGCTGTAACCACCCGGCAACCAGACAGCGTCCGATTAGCTGTCACTTGGCGTCACACAGGCCACTACGTGCGTAGCCGTGATGGATACGCACGCATCTCAGGAGGAAGGGACACAGCTCAGTCATGGCTATAGAGGGGCACGGGAACGGCCAAGAACAGGACAACAGCCACGACGAGCGGAACACCCAGGAAGCCCGGGATATTGCCGCCACCCACAAGATCGGGCAGTTGCAAAGCAACTTCCACTTCCTCCGCGCTGAGTGGCCCGCTCTCTACGACGAAGCCCTCCGCGCCGAGCGGCTCGCCCACGCAGACCCCCGTACCTCCTGCTTCTACGCCCGCCGTGTCCTCGAACTCGCCGTGCACTGGATGTACGAGAGGGACTCCGCCCTGCGCCCTCCGTACCAGAACGACCTGAGCGCCATGCTGCACGAGCCGAGCATGCGGAACCTGGTCGGGCCGACGCTCAGCGCGAAAATGGACCTCATCCGGCGCCAGGGCAACCACGCCGTGCACCGCCCGGCCCCCGTCCAGGCCAAGGACGCGGTGCGGACGGTAGCCGAGCTGTTCCACGTCTTCTACTGGTTCGCCCGCACCTACGCGCCCGACCCGGCCACCGCTCCCGCCCCCGGTGTCCAGTTCGACAGCCAGCGCATTCCGCGCCCCGTGCCCGCCGAGGTTAAGCTGCGTCGCCAGGCCGAGCTGAAGAAGCAGGCCGAGGAGGATCAGGCCCGCTGGGACGCCCAGGCCAAGGAGCTGGCCGAGGAGCGCGCGAAGGGCGCGCAGCTCGCCTCCGAGGTGGCCGAGCTGCGCGCCCGGATCACCGGGCTCCGTAAGGCCAACGAGGCCCGTCCCGACACCCACGACTACGACGAGGCCGCCACCCGCGACCTGTTCATCGACCTCCTCCTCAAGGAGGCGGGCTGGGACCTCATCGAGGAGCGCGATCGCGAGTTTCCGGTCGACGGCGAGCCCGGGGTGATCAGTAAGTCCGGCAAGGGCTACGTGGACTACGTCCTGTGGGGCGACGACGACCTACCCCTCGCCGTCGTCGAGGCCAAGCGCACCCGGGTCGACGCCCGTGCCGGCCGCCAGCAGGCCGAGCTCTACGCCAACGCACTCGAAGCCAAGTACAACCAGCGGCCGGTGATCTTCTACACAAACGGCTACGAGACCTACCTGTGGGACGAAGGCAACGGCTACCCGCCCCGCAGGATCCAGGGCTTCCGCACCAAGGACGAGCTGCACTGGATGATCCGCCAGCGAGCCGGCCGACTCGCCCTGAAGTCCTCCAACGTCAACCAGGGCATCGCGGGCCGCCCTTACCAGCTCCAGGCCATCCAGCGCGTCAGCGAGAGCTTCGAGAAGGAGAAACGCCGCCGCGCCCTGCTCGTCATGGCCACTGGCACCGGCAAGACCCGTACCACGGTGGCCTTCGCCGAGCTGCTGCAGCGGGCGGGCTGGGCGCGCCGCATCCTCTTCCTGGCCGACCGCCAGGCCCTCGTCAACCAGGCGGTGCGCGCGTTCAAGGAGCATCTGCCGAACAGCGTGACGGTCAACCTCCTCACCGAGAAGAAGACCGACGCCCACGTCTACGTCTCGACGTACCCGACGATGATGAACCTGGTCAACGAGATCACGGAGGACGGCCACCGCCGCTTCGGGCCGGGCTTCTTCGACCTGGTGGTCATCGACGAGGCCCACCGCTCGGTCTATGACAAGTACGGCGAGCTCTTCGAGTACTTCGACAGCCTCCTGCTGGGGCTGACGGCCACACCCAAGGACGACGTCGACCACAACACGTACCAGCTGTTCCAGTTGGAGGACGGCGTCCCCACCGACTCCTACAGCCTGGACCAGGCGGCCACGGACGGCTTCCTGGTGAAGCCGAACGTCGTCGACGTCCCCTTCGACTCCCTCCGGCGGGGCTTTCGCTACGACGACCTCACCGAGGAGCAGAAGGAGGCCTGGGACAACCTGGAGTGGACCGAGGACGGGCAAGTGCCCGACGCGGTCTCCGCGGACGAGATCAACCGCTTCCTGTTCAACGCCCCGACCGTCGACAAGGCGCTCGAGGTCCTGATGCGGCACGGCCTGCGCGTCGAGGGCGGGGACCGGCTCGGCAAGACCATCGTCTTCGCCAAGAACAACAAGCACGCCCTGTTCATCGAGGAGCGCTTCAACTTCCACTACCCGCAGGGCGCCGGAAAGGACGCCCGGGTCATCACCTACCAGGAGAAGAACCCCCAGCAGCTCATTGACGACTTCTCCGACCCGGCCAAGGCACCGGACATCGCCATCTCGGTCGACATGCTGGACACCGGCATCGACGTGCCCGAGGTGCTGAATCTCGTACTGTTTAAGCCGGTGTACTCGCGGACCAAGTTCTGGCAGATGATCGGCCGCGGCACCCGCCTGCGCCCGGACATCTACGGGCCCGGCCGCGACAAGGACGGCTTCAACGTCTTCGACCTCTGCGGCAACGCGGAGTTCTTCAACCAGGAACTCGACCGCGCCCCCGCCCGACAGGCCCCGACGCTCACCGAGAAGCTGCTGCAGCGCCAGCTCGACCTCATCCGGACGCTGGACCGCCGCCAGGTTCCCGATCCGGCCCAGGACGGCGGTCCGGACGCCATCGACACCGAGGCGTCACTGCGCTGGGCGGCCGCGCACCGTCTCCATCAGACCGTGCGGGGCATGAACCTTGACAACTTTCTCGTGCGGCCGCACCGCCGTCATGTCGAGGTGTTCGGCGGTGACTTCGCCGCTTGGCATCGCATAGACGACGACGCGGCCCACGCGCTGAGTGAGAACGTCCTCGGTCTGCCATCCGACTACTGGCCCGAGGGCGAGGACAAGGGCGAGGAGGCCAAGCGGTTCGACCTCATCGCCTACCGTCTCCAGCTCGCGGCCCTGGAGGGCGGATCCGACTACACGCGTCTGCGCGGCCAGGTCCAAGAACTAGCGGAGGACCTCCTCGGCAAGACGAACATCCCCGTCGTCCGGGACCAAGCCGCTCTGCTGGAGGCCGTCACCGACGACTCGTGGTGGCAGAACGTCACCGTTCCGATGCTGGAACACGTGCGGCGCCGGGTGCGCGGCCTGGCCCATCTGGTCGACGCTCCGGCCGCCCGGAAGATCGTCTACACGAACATAGCGGAAGACCACGGAGACCTCACGGAGATCGAGCTCAAGGGTCTGCCCGTCGGCACGGACGAGGAGCGCTTCAAGCAGAAGGCGCGTGCCTACCTCCAGAGCCACCGCGAGCAGGAGGCAGTTCGCAAGCTCCGCGAGAACGAGCAGGTCACGGCCGATGACCTGGCCACCCTGGAGGAGGTCTTCCTCACCGAGGGGGTCGCCTCCGCCGAGGACCTGGAGCAGAAGCGCGCGGCCGACGGCGGTCTCGGAGTGTTTCTGCGCCGCATCGGTGGCCTGGACCAGAAGGCGGCGCAGGAGGCCTTCTCCGGCTTTATCGCCGACCATGATCTCTCCGCCGACCAGATCGACCTCGTCGGGCTCATGGTCCGGTACGTGGCGGCGAACGGCCTCATCGGCATCCGTGACCTGTACGAGAACAGCCTTTTCAGCAGCCGCGGAGTCATTGACAACCACTTCACCGACGACGAGATTGACGCCTTGGAGGTCGTCTTCCGCACGCTGCGCTGCCGGGCGATCCCGGAGGCGGACCTCGCTGCCTAGGAGCATGTTTCCTCGCCCCTGGGGCCGGCAGTGCCAGCTCCAGGGCAAGGACCCCATGCGGTGTCCAGTGCGGCCCGTTACTTCGCAGCCTCGCACTACCCGCGGGCTCATGTGAGTGTCTAACTGCGTGACGACGCCGACGAACAACGGTGGACGCTCACGCACGCCCACGGACCATCCCAGCAGCTCGGAACTACGCCATCCAAGGCGCAGCCCCCACCCAAGTTGCTCCGGGACGAAGAGGTCATCACCCAAGGTCTCACCACCACGCTTCCGCCAGCGCGGCTCGCTCTGATCGACGACATCGCGGCGTGGCTGAGGCCAGTGGGGGTGCGTCGAGGCACACACGTGCGCGGTCGGTCGGCGCACCCGCCATCGTGGCTGGCTGTCGTCGGCTGAGGCTCAGACACTCAGGGGCCCAGCTCTGCCAAGGCATGTTCGAGGTTAAGGGACCGTGCCACTCACGTGCCAGATCATGCGGGGAAGCAGGGGGAACAGCGGGAACTTGCCCTGAGTGCAACCAGGACTCCAACGGCACTCCGCCGCAGGTCAGCACGGCAACCACCGCCAAGAAGCCCAAGCTTCCCAAGCTGATGTCCTGCCGTCGGCCTTGCCTGTCGTCGAAGTGGCCTGATCAGCTGTGCCTATGGCAACCGACCCCAGCGAGTACGAGAAAGCTATGCCGGCCGTGGCCGCCAACCTTGCCAAGCTGGAACGAGCAGTCGACCGGACCCGCGCTTCTCACTCCGGACAGCCCTACGCCGAAGTCCACCGGGCCCTCGTCGAGGCACTGGAGCATGAAGGCGCTCAACACGTCGTCCCTCAGGTCGTCGAGGAACTGACGCGCCAGATCTCCGAGGCCCCGGCGAGCCCGCTCCCTGACATCCACACCTGACATCAACGTCGGGAGACAACAACGGTTCTCGGCGAACCGCGATGACTCGGCCTCCCGAGCGTGGAGGGCCGGTTGGGCCAGCTTGATCGAACTCCTAAAGCGGGTGTCGCAGGTTCGAATCCTGCCGGGGGCACAGAGAAAGGGCCAGCTCAGGAGGGTTTACTCCCAGGCTGGCCCTTCAACGTGTTCGGGGTCGTGCCACACACGCGCCACCAATGCCACGCGGATGCCACCGCTCCCAGCCGGAGGCCGTTCCCCCGCCTCGCGGTTCATGGCCCCCAGGCGATCTGCGATGACCCGGTCCCGGTCACTGGTCAAGTGCTGGTGGACCAGCGGCCCGGGAACTGCTGTGGCCGATCCGCGTCATCAGCTCTCGCGTGCCGGCCCCACCGTCAAGATCACTCGCTTCAGAACTGCTCGACATCGCGTGCTCATCACTCACCCATGTCCGCCTCACGGCCTTCTACGTCCCGGCCCTCATCTGCTGCCGACGCATCCGCCCTATAAGCCCTCATCACGCGGTGCCATGCCGCAAACACATCCGGGAGCTGGTCACGCAATCCCCGGACAACAAACAACAGGGTGGTCACCACGCCGGAAGCAGCCAGCAAAGAGAGAATGATCTGAGAATCCACCCGTTCGACACCTTCTGATCAGCGGTCGAACTCGGGTAACTCAGGTCGTGCAAGAAAGAGTTGTCAGGTGGCGTGCCCAATGGGCGCCACTGGCGAATGGCGGAGACAGGAGTCCGGGTCGTGGTTCACGGATCATCCAGTTCCAATGCGACATGTCGGCTCGCACCGGAATGGCCTGCTACTCGTACGCTATCAGCAACAGTCACCCACAGAGCGAATCATCGAATTGAGCTGACACCCATATTGGGCTTTGTGATAGAGGCCCACCGGACAAGCTCCACCCATCGACAAGCACTCTCCCGGGCCGTCTCGGGACCGGGAGAGTGCTTGTTTGTGACCAGCTCTGACAACTGGTCTCTGCTTGGCCGCAGTTCAGCGCGTTAGCCGCGAACTCAGTCGCAGGTCGGTGCCGCTGGATTTCAGTTGCGGATACGAGGGACTTCGTGAGTTCTACGGCCGCCAGTACTTCGGGCGTACGGCGTGGTGGTGGTCGCTCAGGCGGGACGGTACGGTCGCCGCGTTGTCGGCCAGGGCGGCGACCACCGGCCCCGCTTTCGCCCGCGAGAGGGCCTGCCGAACGCTACTGGTCGGGCGGCAGCGGCTCCGCCGAGAGGACGGAACCACTGCTCAGCCCAGCGACCCTCCAGCCGAGAGTCGTGCCACTCGCGTGCCAGATCCTGGAGGGACTCACGGGGGACAGCGGGGAATCGGTCGCAGCTCTCCAAGGGTTGAAGCACCAGTCCGACGCAGGTCAGTGAGGTAGTCGCCACCAAAAAACCCAAGCTTCCCAAGCTGAGGTCCCCGATACGTCGGCGCAGCCGACACTCGTATAGTCGCTGCATGGTGACTGCGACTGTCCGTGAGTGGTACGACGAGGAAGGGTGGGGGGTACTCGACTCCCCCGAGACACCCGGCGGTTGTTGGGGCCACTACGCCGACATCCAGACGAAGGGCTTCCATACGCTGTCGCCGGGGCAACGTGTAGATCTCCAATGGGAAGCCCCTGGCTTCAAGCAGGACGGCTACGACTACCGGGCAGTGAAGATAGTGCCTCGGCCGGCCTGACATCCACATCTGACATCAACAACGGCAGACAGCAGCAGCTACGAGCGGCCCTCGACGGCCATGCCTTCCAGGCATTCGAAGCTCCTGAAGCCCCGTTGATCCAACTCCTGAAGCGGGTGCCGCAGGTTCGAATCCTGCCGGGGGCACAGGTAGAGGGCCAGCTCAGGAGGTTTTCCTCCCCGGCTGGCCCTTCGTGGACCCACGGTGACATCGCCGCCACGACTGTTTTCAAGATCGTCGCGCTGTCCGCGCCCACACGCCTCAGTGTCGTCGACCACAGGCCGACGGCTCTCCAGGGTCCTGGACAGAAGCCCCGCGAGGGGGCTGGCCTCGCCATGGCCCACGCACAGCCCGCAGACCACACTTAGACCCGTGACGATCAATGATGGCAGCGGGGCAAGCGACCCCTGGACGCTCCTTCTGGCGACGGACTGGAGCAGCGTCGAACACTGTTGCCCTAGCGGCTCAGCCCCCGCGACCCCCGTGATTCTGGCAGGGCTGCTGGACGACGACGAGGATGTTCAGCGGGCCGCCGTACGCGACCTCGGTCAGCTCGTTACCCATGGGAACAGCATCTACGGCTCCACCGCGCCGGCCGCTCGCTTCGTTATCGCCATCCTTGGCCACTCCCGAACGATGACCTCGGGTGTCTATTTCCACGACGAGCGTCGCCGGCCCATGCGTGCAGCACTCCTGCAATGGCTCGGTGACCTCGCCGATGACGCGACGTACGACGAAGACGGCCCGGGAGAGCCTGACGATGTCGCCGCGGTTCGTGCCATCCTCCCGCTGATCTACCAGGCGGCGACGTCGTATCTTGTTGATGCGGACCCCCTGATCCGGGAAGCCGCGGTGCACGCAGCTGCGATGACGCTCGCCGCACCTGAGCTGGCTGTCCACATCCCGGAGTTCGTGCCGCTGGTGCACAGCACGCTGAGCACCAGCCAGTACCGGGGTTACCGATACATCGCCAAATGGTGCCTGGTGACCTGGGGTGCAGAGCCCGGCCCCCTGCCCGACCCACGGATCACGGGTCCCGATCCGATGGACCGCCCCTGGGCGGACGGATACTCCGACGACCCGCCGTTCTGAAGGGAGTGCCCGACGCACCAGGCACCACCCGGCAGTTCCGCCGAACTGGTTCCTCTCCGTTCGCAAGCTGGCACCTGGGCCGTGCCACTCTCGCGCCATAACGGACGGGGACTCACGGGGAATCGGGGTCCGCGGACGGAACTCGCCGGAGTCTGACCTGGACAGGGAGGCCGCCCTTCGTCCTGTCCGGCGCCGTGCCCCACACGTGCCTCTACGTGGAGGAATCCAGGTCCGGATCGGGCATGGCCGCCGGCACGAAGAGGCTCAGCCGGAAGGTGGTCGGTTGCGTCAGGCGCCCACAGAGCGTGTCCACCCGCACCGCCGTCCAGTCGATCCGCGTGTCCGACGCTCGGAGACGCCGCATATGAGCGCGCCATTCCGACTCGTCCCGGGTTTCGAAGAGCACCTCCCAGCGGCCCGCGGCGGGCGCGAAACGAGCAGCGGCCCGCTGTGCCTCGTCCTGCCTCTGGCGTTTTCTTTTGCGCTGCCCTGGCATCGGCCCAGCATCGCCAGCTTCCGTGATCACAGCAAGGCCATTACCTACACCTGAGACGGTCCGTGCCCGCATGGCGATGCGCGGCAGGGGAGGCGAAGATGGGATGAGCCGGACAGGAGCCGCCGGATCAGCGGACACGGCGTCGCCTTCAGCGCGGGCGAGGCGGCCATCCGTTCAGGGCGCGCTCGATGGCGAGCCGACCGGGCAGCGGGGTGGCAGCAGCCCGGTGACCGGCACACGCAGGGAGGGCTCCGGAATCCGCGCGGGACATCAAGGCATGTCCCGCGGGTGCAGGTAGGAACACAGGTGGTCGCTCATGTGCCGATGGCTCGCTTACTCGGGAACACCCCTGCTGCTCGACACCATCCTCTACAAACCGGCCCACTCGCTGATCGATCAGAGCCTCCACTCCAGGCTGGGCGTCGAGACGACGAACGGCGACGGTTTCGGCGTCGGGTGGTACCCGCAGGAAGGCGAGAGCATCGACACCCCGGCCCTGCTCAGGGACATCGGCCCCGCCTGGAACAACCGCAACCTGCGGGAGGTCGCGGATCATGTCCGGTCCCCGTTGTTCTTCGCCCACATACGGGCGTCGACCGGAACGGCGGTACAGCAGACGAACTGCCACCCGTTCCGGCACGGCCGTTGGATGTGGATGCACAACGGTGCCATCACCGGCTTCCACCTCATGCGCCGCGAGCTGTCCCTGCTCGTCGCCCCTGAGCTGTACTCCGACATCGAAGGCACGACGGACTCGGAGATGATGTTCTACCTGGCGGTGACCTTCGGCCTGGATGAGGATCCGCCGGGCGCCGTGGCGCGGATGGTGGGAGTGGTGGAGCGCAGCGGCCGCGACCACGGTGTGCAGTACCCGCTCCAGATGACGATCGCCGTGACCGACGGCGCCCGCGTATGGGCCTTCCGGTACTCGAGCCAGGGCGCTTCCCGGTCGTTGTTCTACAGCACCCGCGTGGACGCACTGCGCAAGCTGCACCCCGACGTGGCGTTCCTGCGGGAAGTGTCCGACGAGACCCGCCTCATCGTGTCCGAGCCCCTCGGTGATCTGCCGGGTGCCTGGAACGAGGTGCCCGAGAGCAGCTACGGCGTCGTACATGGCGGAGCCGACGAGTTGCGTCCCTTCGTCCCGGAACCGGCGTGACACGTCAGCGGATCGCGGGCTGGATCGCGGACCAGGTCACGTCGGCAGTCGGCAGTCGTCGGTCGCCGTGAGCGTCGGCAGTCGGCAGTCGCCCTGAGCGTCGGCAGTCGGCAGTCGCCCTGAGCGTCGGCAGTCGGCAGTCGCCCTGAGCGTCGGCAGTCGGCAGTCGCCCTGAGCGCGTCGGCAGTCGTCGGTCGCCGTGAGCGGTCGTATTCGGTTGCGCGCCGAACGGGGCGTGATGGTCAGCCCGAGCACAGCCACTACCGCGCCCGCCACGGCGCCCGCCGCCGGCCCGCCCCGGCGCGGCTCAGGGCTTCCTCGTGACGGACCGCTTCGTGCCTTTGCTGCGGCCGGTGCCCGTACCGCTGCGCCCTGGCTTCGCGGGCACGCTCTTGCGCGGGGTGGCCTCCTCCTTGTCCTTGTCCGTGGCCGTGCGCGATGGCGCTGTCCGGGTCGGTGCGGTCGGCCACCTGAACTCGATCTCCAGCTCGATCTCCCCCTCACCGATCTCGACCTCCATCTCGCCACGAAGGTCGTCGGGGATGCGCAGGCTCAGCGTTCCGGGGTCGAGTTCCAGTTCGGCCTCCCCACCCTCCCTCAGCGCCGCTGCGAGTGCCGTGAGCTGGTCAGCCGCCTCGAGGCGTGACAGCGAGCGCTTCTGCTCGAACTTGAGGTCCTTCATGGGTGTCTCCGATCCGGAGACGGCCTTCGTCGCGGGCCGCGGCCCGGGGCCATCCCCTGCTTCATGGCTCCGACGGACCGGGAGCGGTGCACAGGGCCCGGACCACGAAGGCGTCGATCGCGACACGGCCGGTCCGGCCGGCGCCACGCCGGTGGCCCTGGCGCAGGTGACGCCCTGGAACGGGGCGGCACCGGCGAGGGCGAGGACCACGCCCGTGATCCAGTGGATCCAGCCTCAGGTGACTGGCCATCGCCGGCTCCTTCGTGTCGAACGGCTCCGCACCACCGCCCGTGCACGTTCGGCCGGTCGGGTTACCTCCAATCTCGTCCTCCCGGGTTCGCCGCGCACGTCGGGTTGCCCGACGGGCGGTTCCCCAATGCGCGGAGCGCACGCCGTCTGCGCAGGTCAGGGTGATGCCGTCGGGCTTACCGGCAATTGACCGATCGTGGCGGCCGGGCTTCAGCGCCTGCCGACGACATCCCTTACGGCCGTCCGCAGGTCGGCGCCGACGAACCACGCCGGGAAACAGCTGAGCAAGCCGCGCCGTTGCCGCCGGAACAGGCGGGACCTGTCGGCTCGGCCCACGGGCACCGTCACCCCCGGGGTGATCGGGGCCTCCGTCAGGCCGGGACCCCCGGGCTTCCCGCCCGCCGCCCTGGCGCGGCGGACCATGGGCGCGCCCTGCGCGAGGCCCGGAGGGGTTCTACGGTGGGGTGGAGGCCCCCACTCGCGGAGCTCGGTGCTTTCCGCCGCACACCTCCTCGGGCTCGAAACTCACCAGGAGGGCATACGACATGTCCACCGCATCCGACACCCCTGTCCTGGACACCCTCGCCGCCATGACGGTCGACTCGATCGAGCGATGCGGGCTGGCCCCGGACATGCTCATCCTCACGCGCATCGCGGCGCTCGCCGCCTCCAACGCCCCGCCCCTCTCCTACGCGGCCCATATCGACCCCGCCATCAGGACCGGCCTGACCGCCGGACAACTGCGGGACGTCCTGGTCGCCATCGCCCCCATCGTGGGCACCGCCCGCGTCATGACGGCGGCGGGCAACATCGCCACGGCGTTCGGCATCGCCGTCGCCGATGCCGAGATCGAGGCCCAGGGCTGAGAGCAGCCGCCCGCCCGGCATCGGTGATCCGCGCGGCCGGCATCGGACAGAAGGCCGGGGAGCTGCCCGCCTTGTCCGACATGCCCTGTGCCGGGAGTCCCCATGGCCGCAGGACCAGGCAGGAGCGTCTTTGATGTCCCAGAACGCGACCACGGCCATGCGCGTGGCACCCCACACCCCGCCCGAGGACCGCGCGGCTCTCGGCAAGGAGGCGCGACGCCGCTCGCCGCGGTCGGGGCACGCCGTGTACAGGCCGTCTCCCGGCCGGCCGGACCCGCTGGCGATCCTGGAGGCACAGTCCGCGGCACGGGTGCCCGAACTCGTCCCGATCCGCTACGCCCGGATGATGGAATCCCCGTTCCGCTTCTACCGGGGCGCCGCCGCGATCATGGCGTCCGACCTGGCCGACAGCCCGCGCTCGGGGTTCACGGCCCAACTGTGCGGGGACGCGCACCTGCTGAACTTCCGTCTGCTCGCCTCGCCGGAGCGGCAGTTGGTGTTCGACATCAACGACTTCGACGAGACACTGCCGGGGCCCTGGGAGTGGGACGTCAAGCGGCTGTCGGCGAGTCTCGTCATCGCGGGCCGGGCGAACGGCTTCGACGACGCCGAACGCGCCCGCATCGTGAGCGCCACGGTCCGTTCGTACCGCGAGGCGATGATCCGGTTCGCGGGCACGGGCAACCTCGACGTCTGGTACGCGAGGATCGACGCGGACCTCCTCGAGTCCCTGGTCGCCGGCCGGCTCCACGGAACGAAGCGCGGTCAGAGGAACCTGGCCCGCGCCATGGCCAAGGCCCGCACCCGCGACAGCCTCCAGGCCTTCGGCCAGCTCACCGAGACGGTCGACGGCCGGCCCAGGATCGCGGCGGACCCCCCGCTGCTCGTCCCGGCCGGGGACCTGTTGCCGGACGTCGAGCGCAGCGCGCTGGAGCACCGGTTCCGCGGTCTGATCGAGCGGTACGGCCGCACGCTCGCCTCCGACCGGCGCACGCTCCTGGCGGACTACCGTCTGGCCGACGTCGCCCGCAAGGTGGTCGGCGTCGGCAGCGTCGGAACCCGATGCTGGATCTTTCTCCTGCTCGGCCGGGACGACCGCGACCCGCTCTTCCTCCAGGCCAAGGAAGCCGACGCCTCCGTGCTCGCCGCACACCTCGGCACCAGCCGCTACCTCAATCAGGGCGAGCGGGTCGTCTCGGGCCAGCGGTTGATGCAGGCCGCGAGCGACATCTTCCTCGGCTGGGAGCGGGTGGACGGGATCGACGGCAGGCAGCGCGACTTCTACGTCCGCCAGCTGCTCGACTGGAAGGGCATCGCCGTGCCGGAGCGGATGCGGCCGAAGGACATGCAGGCGTTCGGCGAACTGTGCGGGGTCACGCTGGCGCGTGCGCACGCGCGGTCCGGCGACCGCATCGCGATCGCCGCGTACCTGGGCGGCGGCGACGCGTTCGACCGCGCACTCGCCGCATTCGCCGAGGCGTACGCCGACCAGAACGAGCGTGACCACCAGGCCCTGGTCGACGCGGTGCGCGCGGGCCGGCTGCCCGCGGAGGAGCTGCCGGCGGCCTGACCGGGAGAGGACACCCGGCCCGCCCCGCACGCGTAGGGGCCTTCCGCTGCTCCGGCGAGGGCCGCTCGCGGTCGTCGTACTCGCGCACCAAGGTGGACGCCCTGTGCGCGCTCCGCCCGGATGCCGCGTACCTGCGGGGCATCTCCGACGCGACCCGCCTCGGCGTGTCCGAACCGCTGGGCGCCCTTCCCGGCGTCTGGACCGAGGTGCCGGAGAGCGGATACGGCGAGGCAGGAGGCGTAGGGGCTGGTGAACGGGCCGGTGGCCCGGTGTGCCGCGCGCCCGGGCGGGGGGACTGGGATGCTGGGGGAGGGAGCGCCCCGTGACGTGACCCTGACGGACAGGGGTGATGAGCGCCGTGGCCGAGACCTACGAGACCGCACGAGGACCGACCGTTCCGACCGTTCCGACCGTTCCGGCCGTTCCGTGCGCCGATCCCCGGGGAGACCCGTTCCTGCGCACCCGGTTCGCCCTCCCGGCGAGGCCCGCCACGTTCCTGCGGCGGCAGCGGCTCGTCGACCACCTCGACCAGGCTCGTGGGACGCCGTTGACACTGGTCAACGGCGCGGCCGGGGCCGGCAAAACCCTGCTCGCCGCGGACTGGGCCGCCGGACTGCGGCCGCCGGTCGCCTGGCTCACCGTCGAAGCGGGGGACCGCCGTCCCGGGGTGTTCTGGGCATACGTCCTCCAGGCACTGCACGCCTGCGGTGCACCGGCATCCGACGCGGTCGGGGCCCCCGCGGACGCGACCGAGGTCGACCAAAGGCTGCTGGCGACGCTCGCCGCCGAGCTGAACGAGCGCGACCGGCCCGTGGTCCTCGTGCTCGACGAGTACGACCGGGTGACCGCTCCGGAGGTCACCGACCAGCTGGAGTTCGTCCTGCACCACGCCGGGCGGGGCCTGCGCCTCGTCCTCGTCACCCGCACCGAACCGCTGCTGCCGCTGCACCGCTACCGGGCGGCCGGTGAGCTGACGGAGATCCGCGCGGCCGAGCTGGCCTTCACGCCGGAAGAGGCCGTCGCACTCCTCGAGCTGCACGGTCTGAGCCTTCCGGTCCCGGCCGCAGGCGCCCTGGTGGACCGCACCCGGGGCTGGGCCGCCGGCTTGCGCCTGTCCGCCCTCGCCGCTCTGGAGAGCGCCGACCCGGAGCGCTACCTGAAGGAGTTCGAGGCGGACCGCAGTACGGTCGCGGACTTCCTGCTGGCCGAGGTCCTCAAGGGACAGCCGGAGGCCACACAGGGCCTCCTGCTGCGTGTCAGCGTCCTGGAGCGTTTCTGTCCCGGTCTGGCCAACGCGCTGACCCTCCGGACCGATGCCGAGCCCATCCTCGCCGGGCTGCACCGCGACAACGCGTTCGTCGAGCACCTCGGGCACTCGTGGTACCAGCTCCACCCGCTGTTCGGGGAGATACTCCGGGCCCACCTGCGCGAGCGCCTCCCCGGCCTGGAGCCGGAGCTCCACCGGCGGGCCGCGCGGTGGCTGCGTCGTTCCGGATTCCTGCCGGAGACCCTCGCCCACGGCGCCGCCGCGGGCGACTGGGATTTCGCCGCCGGCGCCCTCGTCGACGACCTGGCGATCGGACAGTTCTTCACCGGCCTGCGCTCGGACGACCTGACCGAGTTGTTCTCCCCCATGGGGCCCGAGGCGAGGAGTCCGGCGGCGGACCTCGTGCGCGCGGCCCGCGACCTGTCCCGGTACGACCTCGACCGCGGACTGACCCGCCTGCGCCACGCCGAGGAGCATCTGGCCGACGACGCGCCGGCGGCCGCCCGGCTGAGCTGTGCGCTGCTCGAGGCACTGGCCGCCCGGCTGACCGGATGTCCCCCACGGGCCGAGAAGGCCGCCCGAAAGGCCGATGAACTGCGGCAGGCGGTTCCGGCCCACCTCCTGGACGAGCATCCCGAACTCACTGCTCTCCTGCTGACCCACCTGGGTTCGGCCCGCCTGTGGGTCGGGCGTTTCGAGGACGCGCGCGCTGCCCTGACCGCGGCGGCCGGCGCTCCCGGCGGGGCCGCCACCGTGCTGCCCCGCGAGGACTCGATGGAGCACCTGGCCCTGCTCGACTATCTGAACGGCTGGCTCGGCCGGGCGGAGCGCAAGGCCCTGGCGGCGGTGCCCGAGGGGGAGCGGGCCGGCTTTCCCCAGCCGTCCGGCTCCGGCATCGGGCAGCTGGTCCTGGCCGCCGTGGCCGTCGAACGCCATGAGCTGGGCCGGGCCCAGGCCCTGCTCGACGGGACGGCCCGGCTCCCCTCGGGAACGCGTGATCCGGTGATGGCGGCGGGACGAGCGCTCGCCTCAGCTCGCCTCCTGCTGGTCAGGGGCAAGACGCGAGCCGCCGTCGAGGCGGCGGACCCGGCCGTCGCCGCCGCCGTGGCCTCACCCTGGGTGGCCGGCCATGAAGCGCTCGTCGCCTCCGCCGCCCACCTGGCCGAAGGACAGCCGGACGAAGCCGCCGAGGCGCTCCGGGGCGTGTCCGGCGACCAGCCGGCGTGTGCCGTGGAGGCCGCGGCGATCCAGGTTGCCGCGGGCCGTGCCGGGGCGGCCATCGACCTGCTCGACAGCATCCCCACCGGGAACCGGGCCGGGCCGGCGGTGACCGTGAGGGCAGCGCTGGTGAGGGCTCGGGCGGCGGAGGGGGCGGGAGACACCGCCGCCGCCCGCAGGCTCGTGGCGCATGCGCTCCTCGAAGCCCGGCGGGAGCGGCTGCGCCGTCCGTTCCTCGACGCGGGGGCGTGGATCCGGCCCTTCCTGGCCGCGCCCGCGCTCCACGAGCTGGCAGCGGGCTGGCTCACGCCCGGCCTGCCGCGACACGGTGAGCGACCTCGGCCGGAGCCGCTGTCCCCGCCGCTCGTCGCGGTGGAGCTGAGCGGACGCGAGCGCGACGTCCTGGAGCGGCTGGCCCGGATGATGTCGACGGAGGAGGTCGCAGCCGACCTCTACGTGTCGGTGAACACGGTGAAGACCCACCTCAAGAGCGTCTACCGGAAGCTGGCGGTGAACCGGCGGGGCGACGCGGTGCGCCGCGCGCGCGACCTCGGGCTGCTGTGAACACGCGCGGGTGAGAGGGCTCGGCGCCCGTGCTCCCCACCGGCCGGACGTCACGGGGGCGCTGCCCTTCCCCCGTGGCGGGTGAGGCACGCGGCGCGTACTTCGGATGCGATGGGCGGGAGCGGCGGGGCGTGTGCGGCCACGGCCCGGCCGACTCCGCCGACGTACCGGCCGACTTGGCGAGGTGGACAGCGTGAAGCACTGGCGGGCTCTGGTCGTCCTCGGTACGGCCCAGTTCCTCATGGTCCTGGACACCTCGGTGATGAACGTGTCCATCAGTCAGCTGGTCGAGGACTTCGACACGGAGGTCACCGCCATCCAGGCCGTCATCACGCTGTACGCGCTGGTGATGGCGGCGTTCATGATCATCGGCGGCAGGTTCGGGGACATCCTGGGGCGTCGCCGTATGTTCCTCCTGGGGTTGGTCGTCTACGGCGTGGGGTCGGCCCTGACCGCCGCCGCACCCACCCTGTGGGTCCTCACGCTGGGCTGGTCCGTCATCGAGGGGCTGGGAGCCGCCATGGTGCTGCCGGCCATGGCCGCCCTCGTCGCGGAGTCGTACCGCGGGAAGGACCGGGCCACCGCCTACGCGGTCATCGGCGGGCTCGCCGGCGCCGGGATCGCGGTCGGCCCGCTGCTGGGCGGCTGGGTGACGACGTACCTCACCTGGCGGCTGGTCTTCGCCGGCGAGGTCGTGGTCGTCGTGGCCGTCCTGCTGTGCCGCCGGATGATCGCGGAGTCCCCCCGGACCGGCCCGCGCCCCCGGCTGGACACCGTCGGTGCCGCGCTCTCGGCGGCCGGACTGGGACTGGGCGTGCTCGGGGTGCTGCAGAGCAGCACCTGGGGATGGGTGCAGCCCCGCAACCCTCCCTTCACCGTCCTGGGCTTCGCCCCGACGCTGTTCGTCATCGGCATGGGGGTGGCCGTCCTGGCCGTCTTCCGGTGGTGGGAGCGGCGGCGGGCCCACCAGGGGACCGACCCCCTCGTCCACCTGTCCCTGCTGGGCAGGCCCGTGCTGCGGTCCGGTCTGATGACGCTGCTGAGCCAGAACCTCATCCTGCTGGGGCTGTTCTTCACCATCCCGCTGTACTTGCAGGTGGTTCAGGGGTTCGACGCCTTCGAGACGGGGCTGCGCCTGCTGCCGGTGTCCGTCACCATGCTCGTGACCTCGCTGTGCGGGTCCTCGCTGGGTCGGGTGATGGGGCCGCGCCGGGTGGTCCGGCTGGCCCTGGTGACCCTGGCGGCGGCCATCGTGTGGCTGCTGGCCACCATCGACCCGGTCATCGACGACGCGCAGTTCGCCGGAGCCATGGCCCTGCTGGGCGTGGGCGTCGGCCTGCTCGCCTCGCAGCTGGGCAACGTCGTCCAGTCCGGCGTCGGGGAGGAGGAACGCAGTGAGGCCGGAGGGCTCCAGTTCACGGCACAGAACCTGGGTTCGGCGCTGGGCACCGCGCTCATCGGGTCGATCCTCATCGGCGCGCTGGCCCACGCCTTCACCACGCAGGTGGACGACAACCCGCGGCTGTCGCAGGAGACCCGTGGGCAGGTCGGTGTCGCTCTCCAGGCCGGGGTCTCCTTCGTCTCCACCGACCAGGTGCGCTCGGCGGCCGAGCGCGCCGGGCTGCCGCCGTCCGAGGCCGAGGCCGTCGCGGACTCCTACGCCTCCGCGCAGCTGGACGGCCTGAAGGCGGCGATCCTGGCCACCGGCGGCATCGCCCTCGCCAGTTTCCTGGTCACTCCGCACCTGCCGACCGGCCGGGACGGCCGTCCGCGGCTGCCGGACGCCGATGCTCCGGCCGGAGTGACCGGATCGAAGCGCTGAGTGCGGAGGGAGTCACCGGTGTTCAGGACCCGGCCCAGGACCGGACCGGCCACGGCCCGCGGGAAGCGCCGTGCCGAGCGGCGGGGCCGCGCGGACTACACGGGCGGCGTCTACGGATCCATGCTCGCGGCCTCCGTGGTGATCGGCGCGGGCTCTCTGGGCTCGTTCCCCCGCGCCGAGCTGGTGCTGCTGCTGTTGCTCACCGGCGTGGTGTTCTGGATCGCGCACGTGCACGCCCATCTGTTCGGGGCGCGTCTGGCGCAGCGGACTCCGGACCGCCGGGTGGTGCTGGAGGTGTGCCGTGACGAGTGGCCGATCGTGAAGGCCGCCGTCCCGCCGGCCGCCGCGGTGGCCGTCAGCCCGCTCCTGGGCCTGGACGTGCGGGGTGCCCTCTGGCTGGCCCTCTCCGTCGCCGTGGCCGGGCAGGTCGGCTGGTCCGTGGCCGCGGCACGCCGCGCCGGTGCGTCCCGGCGGCTCGTGGCCGTCACCGCGTCGGTCAACCTGGTGCTCGGTCTGCTGATCATCTCCTTCAAGATCGTCCTCACGCATTGAGGAGGCGTTGGTCCACGGGGTCCGTCACCGGGCCACGGGTCACCTCCACCGGGTGAGGCACGACGGAGCGCGGAAGCGCACGATCGCAGGGAGGGGCGCCGTCCGCCTGTTCCAGGCGGTACACCCGTCCTGGGCAGTACCCCTGTCCCAGGCCCAGTCCATCTGCCCCAGGCAGTCCACCTGTCCCGGGCAGTCCACGGGAGGACAGCTCGTGCGCTACGAGATCCGAGTCGAGGGACACCTGTCGGAAACGCTGGCCAAAGCCTTCCCGGAGCTGGGCCACGTCGTGATGTCCGGCCAGACCGTCCTGTTCGGCCCCGTCGTGGACGAAGCACACCTGTACGGGCTGCTGGCACGCTGCCAGTCACTGGGACTGCGTGTCGTGGAGATGCGGCAGCTGCCGGAGTGACGGGGCCGGGACCGGGACCGGGCGGTGTGCGGTGCCGGGCGGCCGGGTGCGGTGCCGGGCGGCCTCGCGTGCTGACGGGCGGGAGCCTCAGCGCCGTTCCGCCCTGATCGGCGGTGCGAGCCCTTCGAGTCCCCCAACCGGCGCACGGGAAGAAGTCCCGGCCCGCGCGTTCCTGCCCTACGCCGCTCACTCGGCCGGTGACCGGGAGGCGGTGAAGGCGCCGGCTACGGTCAGGGTCCGGTCTCCCGGTCCGTCGTCCCGGCATCGGCATCGCTACCGGCTCCGCTACCGGTTCCGGTCCCGGTTCCGGTTCCAGCACCGGTACCGGAACCGGAACCCGGCTGAGCCTGCGGCCCAAGGCGCTGCTGCCGGCGCATCCCCGCCTCGACCGCGCTCGCCAGCACCCGCGCGGCGACGCCCACGAGCAGCAGTCCTCCCGCCATCTGCACCATCGTCAGCACGCGCCCGGTCTGGGAGCGTGCCGTGATGTCCCCGAAGCCGACGGTGCTGAATGTGGTCAGCGTGAAGTACAAGGCGTCCGTCTTGGTCAGCGGCTCGCTGAAGGAGCCGGGGGCGGAGCGGTCCAGCAGGTAGTAGGCGCCGGCGAAGAGGACCAGGAACAGCGCCAGCGTGGCGGCCAGGGCCTCGACGGCCTTCAGGCGCGGGTGGGGTGAGCGCACGATGGCCCGCACCTCCCACCCGAACATCAGCAGCACCGCCACCAGGCCGCCTACGAGCAGCGCCGACGCACCAGCCGTACGGCGCTCGGTCAGGGGCAGCAGGTAGTAGGCGAGGACGAGGCCGACGGCGATGAACACGGCGCGGGCGACGGCGACGGCCACCGCCCACCGGCGGGAGCGGGGCCGCCGGAGCGTGTCCGGACCGGGCCGGTCGCGGTGTGTCCGGGCCGTGTTCGGATCGCTCATCTCGTATCTCTTCACTCCGTCCGGCCGGAAGGCCGAGGGGCAGGACGCCGGAGATCCCACCTCACCGCGGCGACGGCGTCGGCGGATCACCCGTGGCGGGTGACCCGGCCCCCGGCGACAGGCGTAACCCTGGAGCGGACGTGTCCTCGCCCCCCGCCCCCTCACACACCGCCCCGTCGGCGGGCCCGGGAAAACGACCGCTCGATCACGCGAGGAGGAGCCATGACCATGCCGCGTGGTCCGGCATCACGCACCGGACCCGAACACGAGCCCGACGGGGCGGCCCCCGGTCCGACGGGCGACCCCGCGCAGGCACTGGGGCGGCTCGGCCGTTCATGGACCTGGCTGCTGGGCTCGGCCGTCACGACGGTGGTGCTGGGCGTCCTGGTACTGGTCTGGCCGGAGGCCACCCTGCACGTCCTGGCGGTCCTCGTCGGCCTGCACCTGCTGGTGGCCGGGGCGTTCCGGTTCGTGGACGTCTTCGCGCGAGCGGGGCACGAACGGCTTCCGGGGCTGCTCCTGGCCGTGGTGTACGTCCTCGCCGGGGTGCTGTGCCTGCGGAACCCGCTGCAGACGATCACCGCCCTCTCACTGATCGTCGGGGTCGTCTGGCTGGTGTCCGGCATCCTCACCCTCTACACGGCCCTTGCCGCCGAGGACCTGCCGCACCGTGGCGTCGTCCTGGGTGCCGCGGTGCTCGGCATCGTCGCGGGGATCGTGGTGCTCGCGTTGCCGGCCGAGTCGGCCCGCGCCCTGACCCGGCTGCTCGGCCTGTGGCTCGTCCTGCTCGGTCTCGGCGAGGCGGTGGTCGCCCTCGCGTGGCGGGCCGCGCTCCGCAAGACGCACCCCACGGAGCCGCGGGCCTCCACCGAGACGGCCTGACACCGCGTCCGCCGCTCCGGCGGACGCGGCGGACACACCTGACCCTGTGGTCGCCTCCCCCACCGTCGTCCCGAGCGGCGACCGTCACGGCCGGAGCGGCGCAGAAGGAGAGGAGCACCCATGAACCCGGCCGCGACACCGGATGCGCCGGACTCCGGCGGAACCTCGCCCCAGGAACACGTCATGACCGCCGAGGAGCGAGCGGAGTACGAGCGACTGCGCCGTCACGCGGCGATGCGCCACCGGCGGGTACGCCAGGCCGGCTCCTCGGTCCTCCTCCTGCTGGCCCTGCTCCTCGCCCCCCTGGCCGTGGTCGCGGCCTGGGTCCAGGACACGGTCTCCGACACCGACAGGTACGTGGAGACCGTCGCGCCGCTGGCGTCCGAACCGCCCGTGCAGGAGGTCGTGATCAACCGGCTCACGGACCGCGTGGTGGCCAACGTGGACGTCGCGGCGGTGACGGCCTCGCTCACCAAGGCCCTCCAGGACGCCGGCGCGCCACCCCGCGTCCTGGAGGGGGCCGAGTCCCTCGAGGGGCCGCTGCGCAACGCGGTCAGGACCGTCGTGGACCGCATTGTGACCCGCGTGATCACCAGCGACGCCTTCCAGCAGGTGTGGGAGGGCGCCAACCGGCGGTCGCACGCCGCGGTGGTGAACATGCTCACGGGTGCCAGGGAGGGTGCCGTGCGCGCCGAGGGCGACACCGTCCAACTGGACGTGGGAGCGGTCGTCGACGAGGTACGGGAGCGGCTCGTCGACGCGGGCTTCGACAAGGCGGCCGCCATCCCGGACACCGACCGGACGATCACGCTGTTCCAGAGCGAGGAACTGGGCAAGGCGCAGGACACCATGCGGCTGCTGGACATCCTCGGCACCTGGCTGCCCGTCCTGACCGTCGTGCTCGCCGCGCTCGCCGTGTGGACCGCTCCGTCCCATCGGGTGATGCTGCTGGTCACCGCGGCGGGTGTCGGCGTGATGATGGTGGTGCTGCTCGTCGCGCTGGCCGTGGTCCGACGGGTGTATCTGGACTCGGTCCCGCCCACGGCGCTGCCCACCGACGCGGCCGCGGCGATCTTCGACACGTTCGTCCGGTTCCTGCGCGACAGCACGCGCACCCTGCTGGTCGTCTCGGTGATCACGGCACTGGCCGCGTACCTGTACGGTCCCGGGCGCCCCGCCCGCGCCGTCCGCACGACGGCGGTACGGAGCACGACGGCCGCCGGCCGGGGGCTGCGCAGCGCCGGGGTGCACACCGGGTCCACCGGACGCCGACTGGCGGACCACCGGGCATGGACCACCGGCGGCGTCATCGCGGCCGGAGCGCTGGCCTTGGTGCTCTGGAACCACCCCACGGTCGCAGCGGTGGCGCTCGTTCTGGGCATCGTTCTGGCCGTCCTGGTCGTGGTGGCGGTCCTCGCGGCCGCCGCGGGCCCGACCGCCGGGCACGAGGACCGGGCGGCGGCCCCGTGAGCCGGGGCGGGAATCCGGCCCCGCCCCGGCGTCCGGCAGGCGCCCGGCGGTGGAGCGGGGACAGTCGCCGTCCCCCGCCGAACGCGGGCAGAAGCCCGGTCCTGCCGCGCGGGAGCGCGTCCGTCGGGTGCCGGGGCCGCCCGCAGGTTCACCCGCGTCGGGTGAGGCCGTCCGGCCCTGACCGCCCCCACGCTGAAGACAGCACCCAACGGCGGCCGGGCGAGCGCCCGGAACGGAGAAGAGACATGAGCGCGCAGACGTACCTGGCGTACGACTATCCCCTGCTGAGCGTCTTCTGGAGCATGCTCTTGTTCTTCCTGGGGGTGTTGTGGTTCGTCCTGCTCTTCCGCATCGTCGTCGACATCTTCCGCGATGACGTGCTGAGCGGGTGGGCGAAAGCCGGCTGGCTGGTGTTCACCATCCTGCTGCCCTTCCTGGGTGTCTTCGTCTACGTGATCGCCCGCGGCAAGGACATGGGCCGCCGGGAGATAGCGCAGGCCCGAGCCCAGCAGGAAGCCTTCGACGCGCACATCAGGGAGGCCGCGGGCGGCCCGGGCCGGCCCAGCAGCGCCGACGAACTCAGCAAGCTGTCCGAGATCCGCGCCCGCGGCGACATCACGGACGAGGAGTTCCGCCGGGCGAAGGAACTGGTCCTGACCGGCCACGGCTCGGCGGAGCACGCCGGCTCCACCGCCCGTACGCCCCGTCGCTGAGCATCCGCACACCACGAATCGAGGCGCAAGATGACCGCGGCACACACCCCGGCACAGACGGCGAAGCAGGAATGGGCAACCGGCCTGACGGCCTTCGCGGCAGTGATGCTCTTCCTCGCCGGCCTGCTCGACATCTTCCGGGGCATCATGGCCATCGCCGAGGACGACGTCTTCATCACGACGCGCGACTACGTGTTCGCTTTCGACCTGAGCGGCTGGGGCTGGATCCACCTCGCTCTGGGCGCGGTCGCCGTGATCGTCAGCATCGGGCTGCTCCGGACCGCGGTGTGGGCGCGCGTCGCCGGCGTGGCCATAGCCGGACTCGTCATCATCGCCAACTTCCTCTCCCTGCCGTACTACCCGGTGTGGTCGGTCGTGATGATCGCGCTCTCGGGCTTCATCGTCTGGGCCCTGTGCGTGGTTCCGCGCGGCAACCTCTTCGACCTGTCCGAGGAGCGCCCGCTGCCCGATGAGCGCCCACCGAACAGGGTGTGAGGCGCAAGCGTGAGGCGGAGGAGTGCGGCGGAAGAAGGGCCGGCAGGTGGGATCACACGGCGGCGGGAACGCGAGGGGATCGGGCGAGGCAGGGACCGCCACGGTGTCCCAGGGCAGTGCGGGACTGGCGCGCCTCGCCGTGCTCGCCCTGCTGGGCAGCATCCTGGTGCCGCTCGTCGCCGCCGGTCTGCGGAGCGTGCTGTGGGCGCTGGCCGGCATCGCCGGCCTGGCGCTCGCCGCCGTCGGTGTGTGGTGGACCCTGGCCCACACCGGTGCGCTCCGTGCCCTCGGGGCGGCGCTGTCGGTGATCGCGCCGGTCGCTGTCCTCGCCCTGTACGCCACGTACGGCATGCTGGGGCCGGCCGTGCTGTCCCTGGGCCTGTGGCTGCTGGCCGTCACGGCGGCACGCACGGCCCTGGCACCTGGTCGCACCGCTTCCGGACAGGCTGTCGTCGAGGCGCCCCACGCCCCCTGGGTCCTGATGAATCCGCGCTCCGGCGGCGGCAAGGTGGATCGTTTCGGCCTGGTGGAGAAGGCCCGGGCCGCAGGCTGCCGGGTGGCCCTGCTCGACGCGGGCCAGGATGTCGCCGGGCTGGCCCGGCAGGCCGTCGCCGACGGAGCCGACCTGCTGGCGGTGGCGGGCGGCGACGGCACCCAGGCGCTGGTGGCCGAGGTCGCGGCGCGCCACGACCTGCCGTTCGTGGTGATTCCCGCCGGTACCCGCAACCACTTCGCCCTCGATCTCGGCCTCGACCGTGACGATCCGGCGGCCGCCCTGGAAGCCCTGACCCACGGCGTCGAACTCCGCATCGACCTCGGGTACGCCGCGGACCGGGTCTTCGTCAACAACGCCTCGTTCGGCACGTACGCGTACGTCGTCACCGACCCCGCCTACCGGGACGCCAAGGCCCGCACGACCCTGCGCACCCTCCCCGGCCTCCTCACCGGCGAGGACGCGCCCAGACTGCGGACGCGGGCCGACCGGACGTACGTCGATGGACTTCAGGCGCTGCTCGTCAGCAACAATCCCTACGGGCGGGCCGTCGACGCGGCCCATCCAGGGCGCAGGAGGCGGCTGGACTCGGGACTCCTCGGGGTGGTGTGCGTGCGGGTCGGCAACACCGCTCAGGCGGCGCGCGTGGTGCGCGGTCCGCGCTCCGGGGGGCTCATCCGGCTGAACGCCGCGGAGGTCGTCGTCGAAGCCGACACGGACACCCTCCCGGCCGGCATCGACGGAGAACACGTCGTCCTGCCGTCCCCCGTCGTGTGCCGCAGCGCGCCCGGGGCACTCCGGGTCCGCGTGCCGCGCCGCCGCCCCGGTGCGCCTCGGGCGGGCGGGGCGGCGGCCGACTGGCCGCGCGTGACACGGCTGGCGCTGGGCCGCCCGTTCACGGGCCGGGGACAGCACGAACTCCGCAAAGGTCACCGGTTCACCGCACCGCCGTCACCGCCCGGTGGAGTCCCAGGAAGTTCCTGACCGAACTCGACAAAGAGATACCGGCCGGCCTTGCGGCCCACCTGGTCCTGGACGGCTACGTCGCCCCCCGGCCCGCCCCGGTCCGTCACCGCCCGGCGCCCTCCGCGTCGTGCCTCCGTCGTAAAGTCCTGACGCGTGCGCGGACGACGACTTGGCAATCGGTACGAACTGGTCGAGCTCTTGGGCTCCGGCGGCATGGGGGAGGTCTGGCGGGCCAGGGACCGGGAGTTGGGCCGTGACGTGGCGGTCAAGATTCTTCTCGCGGGGCGGGCCGAGGGCGTGGACCGGGAGGAGTCGCTGGCTCGCTTTCGGCGCGAGGCGCGGGTCGCCGCCGCGCTGGACAGCCCGCACATCGTCGCCGTGCACGATCACGGGACGGACGGCGGGAGTCCGTACCTCGTGATGGCGCTCGTCGAGGGGCGGACGCTGGAGCAGGTCCTCCGGGAGAGCGGACGGGTGGCCGTCGCCGACGCGCTGCGGTGGATGGCGGACGTGTGCCGGGGCCTGGACGCCGCGCACAGGGCCGGCATCGTCCACCGTGACATCAAGCCGGCCAACATCATGGTCACCGGCGAGGGCGCCGCCAAGATCGTCGACTTCGGCATCGCCAGGTTCACCGAGTTCCGGGCCGACGACCCGCACGTGACGCAGACCGGGCGGCTGCCCTTCGGGAGCGTTCAGTACCTGGCGCCCGAGCGCTTCCGCCAGCGCCGGGGGGACGGCCGTACCGATCTCTACGCCGTGGGCTGCGTCCTCTACGAACTCCTCGTCGGCAGGCCCCCGTTCGTCGGAGACGCGGCCGGCGTGATGTACAACCACCTGCACGACGAGCCCCTGCGGCCCAGTCGGGCCCGTGCCGAACTCACGCCTGACGTCGACCGGTTGATCCTCGACCTCATGGCCAAGGACCCGGACGACCGGCCCCGCGACGCGAAGGCCGCGCTCACCCGGATCGAGGCGGTGGCTCAGGCACTCGCTCCGGCGCCCGTGGCGGAGACGGAGCCGACTCCTGCGCCCGCACCGGAGACGGACCCGGCTCCTGCCCACGGATTGGAGACGGACCCGGCTCCTGCGCCCGGACCGGAGGCGGGACCTGTTCCCGTGGCGCCCGCGGATGGCGTACCGGAATCCGGCCCCGAGGACGCCAAGCCGCCCGCCGCCCCACGGCCGGTGTCCCGGGCCGTCCTCTCCGAACAGACCTCGGCGCAGTCACCCTGGATTCCCTCCTCCCCGTCCCCCTCCGCTCCGCGACGCACCCGCCGCACCCCTCTCCTCGCCGCCGTCGCCGCTCTGCTCGCCCTCGGCATCCCGGCCGGCATAGGCCTGAGCCTGGCGTCCTCGGACGGCGCCGACGACGGGGGTCAGGCCAAGGCTCCGGCCACCGACAAGACCTCCGCGGCTCCGACGTCGTACACGCTCGGTGTGGCGTACCACTGGGGAGACGACGAGGACGGGCAGGATCCCCGGATCACCACGCAGGTCGTCAAGGCCGCGCTGAAGGAGGCCGAACGCAGGGCGGGGCGGAAGATCCCGGTGAACGTCGTGTCGGTGCAGGACTACGGACAGACGCCCGCGGAGGAACTGCTGGAGCAGCACCCGGGAATGATCGCCCTCGTCGGCGCGATCGACGACTTCTCGGACATCGAGACCGACTGGGCCGATGACATGGCTGTGGTCGACACCTGCGAGGGCGGTGGCGGACCGGACGGGGAGTACGCCCTTCCCGCGACGGAGTTCGAGGTCGGGCGGCAGGCGGCCCGTTACCTCGCGGGGGCGTACGGCGTCAGCAAGGTCGTGGAGACGTCGAAGAGTTACTGGGACACGGACACCGACGAGGACACCTTTGGACACGGTCTGCGCAAAGCCGGCCTCACCGCGCTGCCACTGCCCTCGCAGAAGGGCACCGACGACCTGACGGCGAGCCGGATCACAGCGGACCTGGACACCGCGCGGCCGGACGCCGTGACCGTGTCCGACCTGCGGAGCGGCGAAGAGGCCGTCGTCCCGACCGTGCGGAAACGCGGCACGCTGATCGCCGTCCACGCGCGCTACGCCTCGGCCTGCGACACCGGCGACGACTTCGAGATGTTCGCCGGGCAGGACGAACAACTCCCCGACGGCAGCCTTCGCTTCCGCACCTTCCACGACGAGCGGCAGAAGCCCGACTGCACGGAGTTCCCCCAGCTGTGCACGGCTTCGGCCGACCTGAGGAAACTGCTCGGCTACCGCGGCGCGGCCGAGCTGTACGACGGCACGCTCGCGATCGCCGCGGGCCTCGACCGGGTGTTGGGTGACGGAGTACGACCGGCCGCCGACAGCCTCCGTCCACAGCTGCGGGCCGCGCTCGGCACGGTGGTGAGCGACGGGCTCCTCGGGCGCTACTCCTTCACGGGGCACCAGGCGCAGAGCCGTCCGGTGTGGGTCGACCGCCTGGTCGACGGCAGGTGGAAGCAGCTGGGAACGGTCCAGCGCCTCACGGGCGAGGTGACGAACGGGACCGGATGACGGTGTGGGTCGGTGGGTGGTGAGGGCCTGCGACGGAAAGCGGGTGTCGCGGGTTCGGATCCTGCCGGGAGCGCGGAGAGCAGGCCGGCTCAGGAGGGTGCTCCCCCTGAGCGGAACCTTCTTGGGTGCGGGGTCGTGCCCCACGCGTGGCCCACCGAGTCCCCTGCTGTGAACGCAGGTGGACGACGGCGCACCCCGTTCGGCTTCACGTGGTCAGCTGGGGGCATGGAGACCATCATCGCCAGCGCCATAGCCGTCCTGGGGACGCTGCTCGGCTCGGGAATCACTCTGGCGTTCCAACAGCGCACCACCGACAGGAGCCATGAACTCACCCGCCGCGAGAAGCTCCGGCAGGAACGGCTCGATGCCTACTCCACCTACGCCGGAGCGTTGATCAACTACCGCCGCTGCCTGATTCACCTCTGGTTCTGTGAGCACCAGCAGCCACCGCCGGAGGACCCGGACACGGTACGCATCCGCGCCTACGACCTGCGCTCCGAGGCTCAAGAGGCCCTCTTCAGGGTGCAGATGCTCACGGACGCCGAGACGCTGAGCCGGACCGCGGAGGACGTACTCGCTGACATCACCACGCTGCCCAAGGCCGGCAGCAGAGCCGCGTTCGACGATCTCAGAGTGCGGACCCGTGACGCCATCAGCCGGTTTGTCGGCATGGGCAAGCAATACCTCTGAGGCGCTTGGTCGACAGCGTCCACCACGCCGTGCTCGGGCATCGCCCGGCCGCACCGGCTGACCATCGCCGTGCGACCGAGGAACAAGTCGGTCAGCAGCATGGCCGGCCACATCATGTACGACCAGCCCTGAAAATCGGCGTCCCGCCACGTCGCTCACCGCCCCGCCCCGGCCCCCCGCGCGATAATCGGGGCATGACCTCACCGTCCTCCGTGTCCGAGTCGCGGCGCGCGCCGTACGCCCGGCGGCTGCCCCGGGAGCCCGGCGGGCTGCGCGGGCCCGGGTGGGGGACGTTTCGCCTGGTCCTGCGTCAGCTGTCGTCCGCTGCCCGGGGCGTCGCGTGAATCGGCCTGATCCGCACCGGCGCCTGCTGGCCGACCTCCTCGACGTGGGCGCCTACTACCCGCTCGCGCTCGCCGGCAGCTACGCCGTTCAGGCGCACGGTCTGGTGGAGCGCGTCAGCCAGGACGTGGACGTGGCCACCGAGAACCCGGCCGACATGGAGGACATCGCCGCCACCGTCCGAGCCGGACTGGAGGCACGCGGTTGGCTCGTCCGGTCGTCGGGGACCGACCCGCTGTCCGCCCGGCTGTTCGTCACCGACCCGGCCACCCGTGAGGAGTGCGAGGTCAACGTCGTCAAAGAGGTGCTCTGGCGCCCACCGGTCCCCACGGAACTGGGTCTGGCCCTCTCCCTCGAGGACGTCGTCGGCACCAAGGTCCGCGCACTGGCCGACCGTGGCCTCGCCCGTGACCTCGTCGACGTACACGCCGCCTCCGAACACTGGAGCCACCCCGAGCTCGAGGAGCTGGGCCGGCGCCACGCCCCCGACACCTTCGACCTCACCGACGTCCAGGCCCGCCTGGTCGGCACCGACTACATCGACGACAGGGAGTTCGCCGCGTACGGACTCGACGACCCGGCCATCGCCGACCTGCGCCGGTGGGCGCAGGAGTGGGCGGACGACATCGCGGAGCGGCTCCTCGAATCGTCCGTCCCGGAAGAGGCTGCGGAAGAGGTTCCGGAAGAGGAGTGACGCCCCCGGCAACCGTCACGGGTCCGGCCGTCGCGCGGGTCCGGTCGTCGCATGGAGCAGACCGGCGCGCCCGCACCGCCCCGAGTCAGCCCTGCTCCGCCGGGCGGGAGAGCTTCGGCGGCGTGCCCGTGCCCGGGCGCGAGGGGCGGCGCACCGCCGCCAGGACGAAGGTGATGCTGATCAGCAGTGACCAGGCACCGAACTTGTCCACGCCGACCGGCTGCCAGCCGTCGAGCTGGTACGGGTAGCGCCACGCGCCGAGGTAGGTGGCGAGGTTCTCCGCCACCCACAGGAAGAAACCGATCAGGACGAACGACAACGCCAGCGGCATCCGTCGGCGAACGCCTCGGACCGTGTACCGCACCCAGGTGCCCGCGGTGACCGCCAGGAGCGCTGCGGCGAGCGGCCAGCGTGCGTCGGGCAGCCAGTGGTGGCTGAAGAAGTTGACGTAGACGGCCGCGGCCACCAGCGCCGTCGCCCTCGGGCGGTAGCGGACGAGCTCCAGGTCGAACAGGTGCCAGGCACGGCAGACATAGCTGCCGACGGCCGCGTAGAGGAAACCTCCGTACAGGGGGACGCCCGCGAACTTCAGTACGGCCGGCTCCGGGTAGCTCCATGAGCCGAGTGACACCTTCACCAGCTCGAAGGCCAGGCCGATGACGTGACAGGCGGCGATGACGGCGATGTCCCGTCCGTCCTCCCAGCCCCGCATCCAGAACAGCAGCGTGAGGAGCACGCCGTACGCGAGGAGCAGGTCGTAGCGGGCCACGGGGAGATGGGGTGGCAGCACCGTGGACGCCGCCACCCCGGACAGCAGGGCGATGGCGAACGCGCAGGCCCGGGTCTGCGTCCAGGCGAAGTCGAGCAGCTGGCGAACCGGTGAGGGCAACGAGGTGAGGGCGCTTGAAGTGAACATGGTGTCGGAGAGGACGGCCCTGCCGCCCCTCCGGGTTGCGCCGAGGCCGCACCACGGGCCGGCCCGGCACGTCAGCCGGCTGCCCCCTACGCCTCGCGGACTACGGGTCCCTCCCCCGCGGCTAG
Source organism: Streptomyces sp. NPDC051315 (assembly GCF_044455165.1). NCBI lineage: Bacteria > Bacillati > Actinomycetota > Actinomycetes > Kitasatosporales > Streptomycetaceae > Streptomyces > Streptomyces sp. NPDC051315. The sequence goes on along the minus strand of NZ_JBITEN010000014.1, from coordinate 66,669 downwards.
GCTTCCCGCATGGGTAAAGCCGCAGGTGAGCAGATAGGTGTCGGGCCCGCCCTGGTGCGGTCGGCGTTCCTGGTGAACGCCGTGTACGCCGAGTCGAGCCGGGCCCACGGCATCACCCCTCAGCAGGGACAGCTGCTCTGCGCCCTCATGCGGCAGCCCTACGGGATGAGTGAGCTCGGGGAGGTGCTGGGGCTCGCCAAGTCGAGCCTGACCGGGCTGGTGGACCGGACGGTGCGGCGCGGGCTGGTGCGGCGCGAGGCCGACCCGCGCGACGGGCGGGCGGTACGCGTAGGGCTCACCGACGAGGGGGCCCGGCTGGCCCACGGGTTCCACGACGAGACCTGCCGACGGGTCGAGTCCCTGCCGTCCGGACTCAGCGGGACCGAGCGCGACCGGCTGGCCGCGCTGCTCGCCCGCGTCGTCCTCGACAACAAGGTGCCCGAGGTGTTCACAAACCCCGAGGCCGACGCGTAGTTGTCGCCCCGTAGAGGTCACCTCGTAGGCATCCCCCGTACAGGTCACGCCGTGAGCGTCACCCCGTGGCCCTCACCGGCCGGGGATCCCTTCGCTCGCCCCAAGGGCGGCGTCCGAGCGTGGCCAGGGTCAGGGTGACCGCCACCGACGCGAGCGCCATCACCGTCATCGCCGTCGCCGGCGAGGTGAGTTGGGCCGCCGCGCCCGCCAGGGCCGCGCTCACGCCCTGCATGGTGAGCATGCCGGCGGAGTGCAGACCCAGGGCGTGGCCGCTGAGTTCGGACGGGGTGAGGGCCATCAGCCGTTCCTGCTGCACCAGGGTCGCGCCGAAGCCGACGGAGGCCACGGCGGCGCAGAACGCGGCGAACGGCAGGGCCGGGCGCAGGGCGAAGAAGACGTACGGGGTGGCGAGCAGCAGCAGGAGAGGGGTGGCCGCACGGGTACGGACGGCGGGCGGGAGCAGGCGGCCGACGGTGAGATCACCGACCAGCATGCCCAGGGCCGCGCACGCGAACAGGGTGCCCGCGGCGGCGGGATCGTACGGCACGAAGAGGGCCTCGCAGCCGACGACCAGACCGTTGGGGAGCCAGAGGCCCAGGTAGACCAGGCGGCGGGGGCGGGAGGACCAGAGCAGGGCGTTGGTGCGCCAGGTCTCGGCGACCGAGGGGCGGCCGGTGGTGCGGGGCGGGCGGGGGGTCAGACCCAGGCGGGCGATGGCGGCGGCGGTCGCGTGGAGGAGGGCGGCCAGGAGGAGGACTCGGTGCGGGGAGAGGGCGGTGACCAGGGCGCCGCCGGTGGCGTAGCCGGCGATCTGCATGAGACCGCTCATCATGTTGAAGACCGAACGGCCGGGCAGGTAGTCGCCCTTGGGCAGGATCTCGTTGAGCAGACCCCAGCGGACACCGCCGCCGAGGGCCGCCACCAGGCCCTGGGCGAGGACGACGGCGAAGACCGCGACGAGAGGCAGGCCGGGGACGGCGAGGACGGCGGTGACGGTGGCGAAGGCGAGGGAGAGACCGGCGAGAGCCGTCCTCGGGGGGAGCCGGTCGGCACCGGAGAGGAAGAAGGTCGCCCCCAGGACCTGGGCGAGGGACGGGCCGAACATGCTGACCGCCGAGAGGAGCGGGGAGTCCGTCGCGCGGTAGACCAGGGTGCCGAGGGCGAGGCCGGCGGCCGTCTGGGCGGCGGTGTGGGCGGCGGAGGAGAGGAGGAGGGGAGTGAACTCCGATACGCGCAGGAGCTGTCGGTAGCCGGTCATCCCCGGAGTCTCGGCCGGGCCCCGGAGCGGCGGTTATTGTTTCGCCGGTACGCGAAAGGTCGTAGGGCTGTCGGGGGTGTGCGGATTCTCCGGTCGTACGGGTGTACGGGTGCTACGAGACCTACGGGTCTACGGGGCCTACGGGTCCTACGGGTCCTAGGAAACCCACGAAACCTACGGGTCCTACAGGTCTACGGGTTGGTCGTCGAGTCGTCGCCTCGTACGGGTCGTACGGGTCGTACGGGTCGTAGGGGGGTGTCGCGGGTGGGGTGGTGGCAGGTGAACGCCGACACCCTGGCGGGGAGCCGGTTCGTGATCTCGCCGTTCGCCGAGACCTTCGCGAGTCTGAAGCTGCTGCACGCGGGGGTGGCCGCGCATCCCGGGGAGGGGGCCTGGCTGCGGGCGCATCTGCCCGGTTACCGGGAACGGCTGGCCGCCGACCCGGTGACCGCGTCGCTCGTACGGGCCGGGCTCGGGCGGAGCTGGATCGCTGACTTCCTGACGCCCACCCCCCGGGACGGGGAGAGCGTCGAGGAGACCCTCGCCCGGGTGCGCGCGGCCCGTCCCGCCGACACCCACGCGCATCTGCGGATGTCGCTCGCCGGGGCGTTGCCGGCGGTTCTGCAGCGGGACGATCTGGGTGCGCGGGCGGCGGGACTCCTGGAGTACGTGTGGGAGGCGGCCGTACGGCCGGACTGGGAACGGCGGCGGCGGGTGCTGGATGCCGACGTGGTCGCGCGGACCGCGCGGGTGAGCCGGGGCGGATGGGCGGCCGTACTGGACTCGCTGCGGCCGGGGACGCGGTGGCTGGGAGAGAGTCGGTTCCAGATCAATCTGCACGAGTACCCGCCTCGGGAGATCTCCGGGGCGGAGCTGCTGTTCGTGCCGGTCACGCCGCGGACCGGGTGGGTCTCGTGGGAGGGGCGGGAGCGGTACGCGGTGGTGTACCCGTGTACCGGGGCGCTGGCCGGGGACCACCGGGAGCGGGCGGCGCCGGCGGCGCTCGGGGCGCTGCTGGGGGCCGGCCGGGCCACGGTGCTGGTCCTGCTGGACAGCCCGCTGAGCACGACCCAGCTGGTCGCCCTGACCGGGCAGGGGCTGGGGTCCGTGGGGCGGCATCTGCGGGTGCTGTCGGAGGCGGGGCTGGTGGAGCGGCGCAGGGCCGGGCGGTCGGTGCTGTATTCGCGGACGGGGGCGGGGGACGTGGTGGTGGAGGCGAGCGGGGGCACCGTGGGCTGAGGCCTGCGGGCCGGTCGCGGCCGGGGTGGGTCGCGCCCGCGAGCGGCGGCTCGGGCTAGCATCCCCGGCATGACTACAGATGCCGGTGCTTCTCCCCTCGACGTCGAGATCGGTGCCCTCAAGGGTGGTTCCGCGGAGCTTTCCCAGTACGCGGGACAGGTCGTCCTCATCGTGAACGTGGCCTCCAAGTGTGGGCTGACGCCGCAGTACTCGGGGCTGGAGCGGCTCCAGGAGCGGTTTGCCGGGAAGGGGTTCACCGTGCTCGGCGTGCCCTGCAACCAGTTCCTGGGGCAGGAGCCGGGCAGCGCCGAGGAGATCGCGGAGTTCTGCTCGGCGACGTACGGCGTGACCTTCCCGCTGACCGAGAAGGTGGAGGTGAACGGGGAGGGCCGGCATCCGCTGTACGAGCGGCTCGTCGGCGTCGCCGACGGCGAGGGGCACAGCGGGGACATCCGGTGGAACTTCGAGAAGTTCCTGATCGGGCGGGACGGGACCGTCGTCGCGCGGTTCTCGCCACAGACCGAGCCCGAGTCGGCCGAGGTCGTCGCCGCCGTCGAGGCCCAGCTGGGCTGACCGCTTGACCTTGCCCCTGGGGCAGGCCGGAGCGTGCTCGTCGTCGGGCGGAGAAGGCCGCCCGGTGACGGAGGACGACGTGGTGGACGTACGGGACGACGAACTGCTCACCATCGGCGCGTTCGCGGCGCGGGCCCGCCTGTCGGCCAAGGCACTGCGGCTGTACGACCGGCTGGGGCTGCTGGCCCCGGCGCACGTCGACGAGGCCAGCGGGTACCGGTACTACCGCGCCGGGCAGGTGGAGCGGGCGCGGCTCGTGGCCATGCTGCGCCGGCTGGACATGCCGCTCGCGGGGATCGCCGAGGTGGTCGGCGCGGCGGACGGCAGCGAGGCCGCCGGCCTGCTCGCCGCCTACTGGGCGGACGTCGAGGCACGGTTCGCGGCCCAGCGGACACTCGCCGCCTACCTCCGTGGACGACTGTCGGGGAGGAGCTCCGAGATGTACGGCACGTTCGAGGTCGAGATGGTCGACGTACCCGCGCAGGTGGTGATCACCGAGAGGCGGCACACGCTGGCGGACGAACTGCCCGCCTGGATCGGCGCGTCCCTGGGCCGGCTGCAGGAGGGGGCGGCGGCCTGCGGCGGTGTCACCGGAGCGCCGTTCGTCGTGTACCACTCCGAGGTGTCCATGGAGAGCGACGGGCCCGCCGAGTCGTGCGTGCCGGTCGCCGACGAGGCGGCGGCACGGGCGTGGGCGGCGGCGCAGGGCCGGGGGCGGGACGTCTCGGTCCGGGTGGAGCCGGCCAGGCGGCTCGCCCGCACGCGGATCACCAAGGCACAGGTCGCCCATCCGCAGATCCTGGCCGCGTTCGAGGCGGTGGAGGCGTGGATGAAGCGGGAGGGCCTGGAGTACGACGGCCCGTGCCGGGAGATCTACTTCGCCGACTGGGACACGGCGGGTCCGACGGACCCGGTGTGCGACGTGGCGTTCCCCGTGCGGTGATCAGGTAGCGCGGGGTAACCAGCCGAGCCCCCTCGGCAAGGACGGCGAGCTCGTCGAGAGGGCTCTTTCGGTGGTGCGAGTGAAGTCGTCAGCCGCGGCACGGGGCGAGGATCGAAGGATCCTCGCCCTACGCCTTGACCGAGGCGACGAAGAGGTTCCACGCGTCGGCGGGGAAGTCCAGCACGGGCCCGTCCTGGACCTTGGAGTCCCGTACGGCCATGGCCGCGACGACCGGCGACTTGACCTCGACGCACGCGCCGTTGCCGGTCGAGTAGGAGGACTTGGTCCACGTGTCCGTGTTGCCCTGACGGATTGCCATTTTTGCTCCGGATTGCCAGTGTGATGAATTGCTGTCGCCGTACGCGGGGCGCGACTGCGGGCCCACGGCACGGTTTCCGCCAACGGTGTTTCTCGATGGCGTGATCGACGCTACTCGCCAACATCGGCTTACGAAGAGACTATTCACTCGACTGGATGGCATATTCCAGGCGGGTCTTCCATCCCGGGCGGGTGAAGGTGTACGGTGCGGCACCCTCCCGCCCAGGGGGCGCCGGAGGCCCGGACTAGCGGGCGTACTCCTTGGCGATGTCGGCGATGAACTGGCGGGACTGGTCCACGTTCAGCGCCTGCGCCCGCAGGTGTTCGTACATCACGCTGTACTTCTGGACGTCGTTCGGCTTCTCCAGGTAGAGGTCGCTGGTGACGCCCTCGATGTAGACGACGCTGGAGTCGGACGCGTCGGGGAACTCCAGGATCGCGTACTGGCCGTTCAGTCCCGGGTGCGCGCCCATCTCGAAGGGGATCACCTGCACGGTGACGTGCGGAAGCTGGGACTGCTCGACGAGGTGCTCCAACTGGTCCCGCATCAGCGACCGGTTGCCCACGACCCGGCGCAGGGCCGCCTCGTCCATCACCGTCCACAGGCGCAGCGGGTTCTCCTCGGCGCTGATTCGTTCCTGCCGACGCATGCGCACCTGGACGCGCTTCTCGATCTCGGTGGGCGCGGTCTCCGGCAGCGCTCCCGAGATGAGCGTCTCGGCGTACTGACGGGTCTGCAACAGGCCGGGCACGACTTGCGGGTCGTACACGCGCAGGCTCGCCGCGTCGGTCTCCAGGCCGATGTAGACGCTGTAGGGGACGTCCCCGAAGGCGTGCCACCAGCCCTGCTGGCGGGAGTCCTTGGCCATCTGCATCAGCGACTCGACGATCCGCTGGTCCTCGACCTCGTAGACCCCGCACAGATCGCGCACGTCGCGCTGGCTGATGCTGCGGCGGCCGTTCTCCAGGCGGCTGATCTTCGACTGGGACACGAGCAGGCGGTCGGCGACCTGTTCGGCCGTCATGCCCTTGTCCTCGCGGAGCTTGCGCAACTCCTGGCCCAGCCGGCGCCGCCGGACGGTGGGATTGACATTGGACGCCACGGGACGTGCACCTCCGGCTGCGTGCCTGCAACTAACACTTTGCGTATCTGCTGTTGAGCAGACTGCCACCAAGGTGCTTACTACCGCTGGAAAACGGTGGATATGCGGCCGGTACAGGCCAGTCAGGCGTTTCTATCAGCCGCCCCCCGGACATGCGTCCGCGCGGGGCGGTGGCGCGGCGTGTCCCCCGGGGGACGTACTGCTTCACCACCCCGCGCGGGCCGCGGCGGCTCCCGAACGGGTCCAAGGGGTGTGCGGGTGCTACGGGTCGTACGGGGGCGTAAGGGACGGCCTGTGGGCCGCGTCCCTTACGGGTCTTACGGGTCGTACGGGTGGTACAGATCCTGCGGACCGTGCGGGTCTTACGGGTCGTGCGGGTCGTACAGGCCCTGTGGACCGTACGGGTCGTACGGGTCTTACCGGTCGTACGGGCTGTCCGAGCCGTACGGGCTGTTCGGGTGCGTCGTGGGACTGCGGCTCAGTGGGCCACGACGCGTGCCATCGAGCCTCGGTGCGGCTGCGCCGGAACGCCACGGGCGGGTTCCGGAGCGGGCCTGGCTCCCGGTCCGGCCTGGCGGCCGGCCTGGGCCGGGCTGCGGCGCGGCTGGACGACGGCGCCGTTCTGAACGTCCATCACGGCGTGCGCCACGAGCCCGCCCATGGGGTCGTGCCGGATCAGGTCCCGCAACCGGGACCGGGACGAGCGTCCCTCGTTCCCCGGGTACAGGTGCTTGCCGAGGCCGACCGCGTGCGCCAGTGCGGCGAGCGCCGCGGTCCGCGGGTCCGGCGGTACGCCGGTGCGGATCGCGGAATCCAGTCGGGCCCTGATCTCCCGGCTGATGTCGGTGTCCGTCGCCTGGTAGCGAGTCGTCGGCAGCACTCCGCACATCTGGCCCGCCACGGCATGCACCATGCCGCACCGCTCCAGATGCGAGAGGTAGGTCTGGCGGAGCCCGAGACGCGGCCCGCCGATCCAGTGGACGGCCCGAACCGGAGCGCCACGCCTTCGCAGCAACTCCAACGCGCAGTCCAGTGTCGGATCTCCAGTCGGCCGTGGGGACACCACGGCGATACGATCCCCGTCTGGGGCTATCCGTCCGGCCAGCGCCAGCTCCACTAGCTGTGCTCCGGCCAGACCAAGGTCGAGCGACTGCGGCTGTGCAGTGGTACCCGTGGCCGGGTCCAGTGCCAGCAACAGAAGCTCCTCCGGAAGTGTTCTGCGGCTCCTGCCCATCCATGCCTCCCCGCGTGGATGAATGACAGGGTGACCCCTCTCACATTCATCTGTCGAGGGTGCGTGACCGGTTCGTAGTGGAACCAGTAGGTATGTCGTTCTCGTCTACCGCAGGAGCCAAGCCCGCTACACAGGACACTGGTACATGGTTCGGACAGCGTCGACGGCGGTGTCCCGGGCGGCGGTTCATGGTTCGGCAGGCGCGCGGTGGGCGTGCGGCACATGAAGGAGGCATCGGTGGCGGGCGAGTCCCCCGACAGGTCGAAGCAGCGCGAGTCGTCGGCAGAACCGACGTCGGGGAGCGCGGGCACGGTTCCCGAGGCACGGGATCCTCGGGTCACGGTGGCGCGGGAGAGCGAGGCGTCGGCTTCGACGCGCGGTGGGGTGGATACGGCGACTCGGGTGTTCTCCGTGCGCGATCTGAAGACCGGGGACCCGGCCGAGGACGCCGAGGACTCCGACGAGGGCGAGCGTGAGAAGTCCGCGGGGCCCGAGGAGGGCGAGGAGTCCGGGGAGCCCGGGGAGGCCGCCCAGGGCGCCTCTGAGGCCGTTGACGACTCCCCCGCCCCCGATGGCGCGCAGGGCCCCCAGAAGGGCGCCGACGCCTCCGGGAGCGGGGACGAGCGGCCGCGGGCGGCTGTGGCCCAGTGGGTGACCTCGGCGGACGAGAAGGCCGCCCGGGAACCCGGGGAGCCCGGGGAGTCCGAGAAGGCCGGTGACGCGGCCGCGAAGGCGTCGGCCGGGACCGAGGGCACGGCACAGGCGAAGGCCGGCGAGGACTCCGGCGCCGAGGGCGCCGGCGACGGCGGCACCGGGCCGGTCGACGCCCCGGGCACCGAGCCCGAGGGCGAGACCGAGCCCTCCTCGAAGCCCGCGCCGAAGTGGGCGGTGGACTCCGACGAGGACGCCGACCGCGAGGACGGCCGTCAGGCCGACCGCGAGGACAACCGCGAGGACGACGCGCCGGAGTCCGACAAGCCCTCCCCCGAGGACGCCAAGGGCGACAAGGACGACAAGGACGACAAGGACGCGGAAGCCGCCCCGGCGGCCGAGCCCCGGAGCGATTCCCCCGTCGACCAGCCCACCGCCGTCTTCAAGGCCGTGCGCCCCGCCAAGCCCGCCGTCGACCAGCCGACGACCATGCTGAAGCTGGGTGGCGCCGCCAAGGCGGCCTCCCCGGCGACGGACGACAAGGGCGACAAGGCCGACACGGACGCGAAGGCCGACGACAAGGCGGACAAGGGCTCCACGGCCGACGCCAAGGACGACAAGGACGCCGGAAAGCCCACGTCGGAGGGTGAGGCCGAGCGGACCAGTAAGTTCGTCGCGCTCAAGCCTCTGGACGACCCCGCCACCCGTAAGCCGAAGCCGTCGGAGCCCGCGCGGCCGGCCGGCCCGGCTGCCGCCCCGGCCGAAGCCACCGCCGTCGTCCCGCAGATCGGGCCCGAGCGGACCACCCAGCAGCCGCTGCCGCCGAAGCCGCCGCTGGACCTGCTGGCCGAGCTGACGAACACCCCGCCGCCTCCGCCGACTCCGCTGCGCACGCTGGCCCGCCGGGTCAAGATCTGGACGCCGCTGGTCATCCTGATGGTGATCGTCTTTGCGATCGTGCAGGCCGTACGGCCGTTGCCGGCGACCGCGCTGACGCTCACCGCGAAGGACTCGTACACCTTCGAGGGCGGCAAGCTGTCGCTGCCGTGGCCGGAGGAGGGCCAGGGCGCGATGGACGTCAACGGCATCGGCACGATGGACCGCTTCGGCGAGCAGAAGCCGGTCGCCATCGGATCCGTCGCCAAGGCGATGACGGCGTACGTCGTGCTGAAGGACCACGCGCTGAAGTCGGGCGAGGAGGGGCCGAGCGTCCCCGTCGACGCCACCGCCGAGAAGGAGGGCGGCTACGACCAGCAGGGCGAGTCGACGCTCAACACCGTCAAGGCGGGCGACAAGCTCACCCTGCGTCAGGCCCTGTCGGCGATCATGATCCCGTCGGCGAACAACATCGCCCGGCTGCTGGCCCGCTGGGACGCGGGCACCGAGGCGGAGTTCATCAAGAAGATGAACGACGCCGCCGAGGACCTCGGGATGAAGAACACGACGTACACCGACGCCTCCGGGCTGAAGGAGACCACCGTCTCCACCGCCGAGGACCAGGTGAAGCTGGGCAACGAGCTGGTGAAGATCCCCGCGCTGGTGGAGATCACCAAGCTGCCGGAGTGGACGGACCCGTCCGGTCAGAAGTGGCGCAACTACAACACGCTCGTCCCCTACAACAACGCCATCGGCATCAAGACCGGCTCCACCACCAAGGCCGGCGGCAACCTGCTGTTCGCCGCCACCAAGGAGGTCGGCGGCGAGACCGTGACCGTGGTCGGGGCGATCCTCGGCCAGCACAAGTCGCCGATCATCGACACGGTCAACGCGGTCAGCAAGATCGCGCTGCTCGCCGCCCAGGACGGGCTGGTCTCGGAGAAGATCCTCAAGCGGGGTGACGTCGTCGGGTACGTGGACGACAAGATGGGCCACCACACCCCGGTCGTGGTCACGAAGGACGTCACGGCGGTCGGCTGGGCCGGGCTGACGACGAAGCTGTCGTTCGCCTCCGGGGAGGTTCCGCACACGGCGAAGGCGGGCACCCAGGTGGGGACGCTCACCGTCGGCGACGGCTCCGGCGGCGCGGTCGAGGTGCCGGTCGCCCTTCAGGAGGACCTGGTCGAGCCGGGCCTCTCGGACAAGCTGACGCGCATCGGCTGAGCCGCCCGCCGTGGACGACCCTCACGCACCCCGCCAGGGCAGCCGCCCGGCGGGGTGCGTGCTAGCGTCACGAAACGGGACAGGTCGGCGGCCGCGACGACGTGGCCGTGAAGCGGACGCGAACGGGGCGCGGCCGGGAAAAGAAGACGGGACACGGGGAGTGCCTTCAGGTGGCCACTGCGGAGCCGACACGCGCCGACGACACCGGTCAGGGCCCGGACACCGGCCCGCGGGTACGTCTGCCCGCACCTCAGTCGGGCGGCCATGACCACGCCGGCGACCGCCACCACGGCGACCCCGCCGGCGACCCTGGCGGCGACCGCGCCGAGGGCCCCGAGGGCCACGACCGCGGTCCTGACGCGGGCGGGCGGGAAGCCGTCGCCGTGCGGGAGCCGACGGACCCGGCGGCCCCGGCGGACCGGGCGGACCGGGCGGGCACGGTCTCCCCGGCCACCCCGGAGTCCCGCGTGAGAGCCGTCGCCGGGCAGGTGGGCGGATGGCTGCGGCGCCATCTCGTGCTCTCGGTCACGGCTCTGTCCGGCGTGCTGCACCTCGTCTGGTTCTTCACCTTCGCGAACAGCGGCGGGGACCTGGCGGCGCAGGACGCGTGGGCCGAGTTCGTCGGCCGGCACCCCGACTCCGCGTACAACCTCGCCTGGTACGGCGGGATGCACCCGGTGTCGTACAGCGTGGTGTCGCCGTACCTGATGTCCGTGCTCGGTGTCCGTACGACGATGATGATCGCCGGGACGCTCTCGGCGGGGCTGCTGACGCTGATCCTGCTGCGCTGCCGGCCGGTGCGGAACCCGGTGTGGCCGGCGCTGGCGGGGGTCTTCGCGCTGCTGTGCAACGCGGCCTCGGGGCGGGTGACGTTCGGGCTGGGCAACATGTTCGCGCTGGGCGCGGTCGCCGTGGTGTTCTGCTGGCCGCACCGCTGGCGCTACAAGCGGTGGGCGAAGGCGCTGTCCGCGGCGCCGCTCGCCGCGCTCGCCACCATGGGGTCGCCGGTCGCGGGCCTGTTCGTGGGTCTCGTGGCGGTGGCGCTGTTCCTGCAGAAGCGGCGGCCGGGCGCGTGGGCGCTGGGTATCGCCCCGAGCGCCGTCGTCGCCGTCTCCGCCTGGCTGTTCCCCTTCTCCGGCACCCAGCCGATGTCGTTCGGCTCGGCGTCGCTGCCGCTGCTGTTCTCGGTCATCGTCTACGCCGTCGTGCCGCGCGACTGGAAGACCGTGCGGATCACGGCGGCGGTGTACGGGCTCGCGGTGCTGCTGGTGTGGATCATCAGCTCGCAGATCGGGTCGAACATCACGCGGCTGTCGATGCTGTTCGCGGGTGTGGTGCTGATGGCGGCGCTGCCGTTCGCGGTGCCGCGCAGCCGCAAGTGGTACGTGATCGTGCTGTCCTCGCTCCTCTTCGTCGGCTGGATCGGCTACAAGTCGGTCGACGACGTCGTGCGCACGACGCCGGCCGCGTCCTGGGCGCGTGAGCTGGCGCCGCTGGTGAACGAGTTGCAGGAGGTCGGCGCGGAGAAGGGCCGGGTGGAGGTCGTGCCGGCGCGCTCGCACCGCGAGGCCTCCGCGCTCGCGCCCTACGTCAACCTGGCGCGCGGCTGGAACCGGCAGGCCGACATGGAGCGCAACCCGCTCTTCTACGACGACACCCTCAACTCCGCGAACTACCACGAGTGGCTCCAGCGGTGGGCCGTGCACTTCGTGGTCGTGCCCAAGGACGAGCCCGACGGGGACGGCGGGGAGCGGGAGCGGGAGCTGGTGCAGCGGGGGCTGCCGTATCTGAAGCAGATCTGGGGCGACGCCAACTGGCAGCTGTTCCGGGTCACCGACCCGGCCTCCCTCGCCGAGCCGAACGCGGTCGTGGAGCGGGCGGCGCAGGGTGAGATGACGATCGACGTGCGCAAGGCGGGGCGGGTCCTGATCCGCATCCCGTACTCGCCGTGGCTGAGCATTGTCGACGCGGACGGCAAGAGCCTGGAGCCGCCGCAGGAGACGGAGGCGTCCAAGAACCGGGCCGAGGGCGAGCCGAAGACGTACGAGAACGTCAACGGGTGCCTGTTCGAGACGGAGGAGGACGCGGAGGGCGACAGGTGGACGATGCTGGTCGCTCCGGAGGCGGGGACGTACCGGCTGGCGGCGCCCTACCAGCTGCCCCGGGGCACGCCCTGCCCCGATGAGCTCAAGTGATCACCGGAGCTGATCGACGTACCGGTCCGTGCCCGGCACCGTCGGGATGAACGGTGCCAGCAGCTCCACCCCGCCCAGCCCCGACTCCCCCACCGTCTCCTCCAGGCCGGTGAAGTGGGCGGCCCAGCACTCCCTCGGGTCGGTCTCCAGGAACCACAGCAGGGTCAGGCGGGTGTCGACGCCCTCGACCTGCTTGACGTAGGTCATGCGGTCGCCGGGGAGGGGGGTCGGGCGGAAGACGGTCACCATCGCGGCCGGGGAGGCGGCGAGGTGTGCGGGGAGGTGGCGGGTGCGGAGCCACTCCAGGAGTGCGGCGCGCCGTGACGAGGACTCGGCGTCGATGACCTGGAGGACCAGGCCGGCGTAGGGGTGGTCCAGGGCGTGCAGGTCGCGGGGGCCCGCCGCGCCGTCCCGGTAGACCGTGGCCTCGTGGTCCTGGAACGCGGTGAAGACGTGGGTGCGGTCGCGGTAGACGCGGGCGTCCCGGTTGAGGCGCTTGTTGATCGCGACCGTCCAGCGCATGTGGTCGTCGTAGCGGCCGTCGGTGATCCAGTAGGTGGAGAGGTAGCAGCCGGCGGTGACGGGCTGGGCGACCGCCGACTTCTCGGGCCGGCGCAGGAGCTGGAGGTCGCGGGTGGCGACCCAGCGGCGGCCGGCGTACATCCAGGGCATGGCCATCGCGCCGGCGTAGTAGTGGTCGTCCTCGTACCAGCGGTTGTAGGCGTACTCGTGGCCGGGGTGCGGTTCGACCAGGGTGATCAGGGCGTGGCCGGGGTGGACCCCGTAGGGGCCTACGGCGGCCAGTTCGGCGTACGTCTCGCTGCGGGTCTTTTCGGACACGGCCTTCCCCTTCCGTCCTCCTGCGGTCGCCCATACTCTGACGCCCCGTCAGGTCAAGCGCCATACCCGGGAGGCCCCGATGTCACTGCTCACCGGCAAGACCGTCGTCGTCTCGGGAGTCGGCGCCGGGCTGGGTCACCGGGTCGCCGCGGCGGTCGTACGGGACGGCGGGAACGCGGTGCTGGGGGCGCGGACCGAGGCCAACCTCGCCAGGAGCGTGGCCGAGATCGATCCGGACGGGCGGCACACGGCGTACCGGACGGCCGACATCACCGACGAGGGGCAGTGCGCGCGGCTGGCGGAGCTGGCGCGGGAGCGGTTCGGGGGGATCGACGCGGTGGTGCACGTGGCGGCCTGGGACTCCTGCTTCGGCGGGCTGGAGGACGCGGACTTCACGACCTGGCAGTCGGTGATCGACGTCAACCTGCTGGGCTCGCTGCGGATGACGCGGGCGTGCCTGGACGGCCTGCGGACGCGGGGCGGGTCGGTGGTGTTCATCGGGACGCAGTCGGCGGTGGCTGCGCCCTCGCAGGTGCGGCAGGCGGCGTACGCGGCCTCCAAGGGGGCGTTGACCAGCGCCATGTACTCGCTGGCGCGGGAGCTCGGGCCGTACCGGATCCGGGTGAACACCGTGCTGCCGGGGTGGATGTGGGGGCCGCCGGTCCAGGCGTACGTGCGGTTCACGGCGGCGGCGGAGGGGGTGGCGGAGGAGGTCGTGCTCGGGCGGCTGGCCGAGCGGATGGCGTTGCCGGAGCTGGCCACGGACGGGGATGTGGCCGACGCGGCGGTGTTCCTGGCCTCGGACCGGGCTCGGGCGATCACGGGGCAGTCGTTGCTGGTCAACGCCGGGGAGTTGATGCGGTGACCGACGGATTCCGGCCAACTTCCACCGGGGCCGGGTGTTCAGATATGTAAATCCAGGTCACCACGGAGAACTTTTTTACGTGCTCTTGACCTTCCGCTTCCTTGCCGCGGGCATGCCACCGAACTCAGAGTTCACATGCCTGACCCTGGCGGCGGACCCTGGAAGGGGGCACATGAACGGTCTCGACTGGGCCGTGCTCATCGGCTACTTCGGCGTGATGGTCGCCATCGGCGTCTGGTCCCACAAACGGGTCGACAACGTCAGCGACTTCTTCACCGCCGGCGGCAAGATGCCGTGGTGGCTGTCCGGCATCTCGCACCACATGTCCGGCTACAGCGCGGTGATGTTCACCGGCTACGCCGGCATCGCCTACACGTACGGCGTCACCTCGTTCATCACCTGGTCCTTCCCCATCGCCATCGGCATCGGCATCGGCTCCAAGCTCTTCGCGCCCCGCATCAACCGGCTTCGGTCCCGCCTCCATGTCGCTTCCCCGCTGGAGTACCTGAAGAACCGGTACGACCTGAAGACACAGCAGGCCCTGGCCTGGTCGGGAATGCTGCTGAAGATCGTGGACGTCGGCGCCAAGTGGGCCGCCATCGCGACGCTGCTGTCCGTGTTCACCGGCATCTCGCTGAACCAGGGCATCCTCATCACCGGCACCATCACCGCCGTCTACTGCACGATCGGCGGCCTGTGGGCGGACGCGCTGACCGAACTCGGCCAGTTCATCATCCAGCTCCTCGCCGGTGTCGCGATGTTCGTCGCCGTCCTGATGGAACTCGGCGACAAGGGCCTCGGACCCGTCAGCGCGTGGGACGAACCGGCGCTGCAGGGCCACGAGAAGCCACTGGTCGCCGACTACGGCGTGGTGTTCCTGCTGGCGTTCCTCTTCATCAAGCTGTTCGAGTACAACGGCGGCATGCTCAACCAGGCCCAGCGCTACATGGCCACACCCAACGCCAAGGAGGCCGAGCGGTCGGCGCGGCTGTCGGCGGTGCTGTGGCTGGTGTGGCCGCTGGTCCTGTTCTTCCCCATGTGGATGTCGCCGCTGCTGGTCGAGTCGCAGAAGCCGGACGGGTCGGACTCGTACGCGCTGATGACCGAACAGCTCCTGCCACACGGGCTGTTGGGGCTCGTCATCGTCGGGTTCTTCTCCCACACGATGGCCATGTGCTCCTCCGACGCCAACGCCATCGCGGCCGTGTTCACCCGGGACTGCGCGCCCGTGGTGTGGCCCAGGGCGCGGACGTGGAGCCAGGGCCAGGGCCTGCGCGTGGCCCGGATCGCGACCGTCGTCTTCCTCGGTCTGTCCATGGCGGCGGCCACCCAGGTCAACTCGCCCGCCTTCAAGGACATCATCACCGTCGTCATCAAGTGGGTGGCCGGGCTGATGGGGCCGATGGCGATCCCGATGATGCTCGGTCTGCTGCGCCCGTTCCGCCGGTCCGGGCCGACGGCGGCGCTGGTCAGCTGGTCGATGGGGCTGCTCGCCTTCTGGCTGGTCAACTACCCGATCAACTGGAACGTCGAGGGCGGGGTGCCGCTGCAGTACCAGGTCTCCGTGCCGCTGGCGGTGTCGCTGGTGCTGTACGTCCTGATCGGCTTCGTGAGGCCGGAGGACACCCCGGAGCGCCTCGCGATCATCGAGCGGATCAACTCGGACGACGACGGCGACTCCTCGGGCGCGGCGGCGGCCGTGCCCGCGCCCCGGGACGCGGTGGGGGGTCAGCCCACCAGCCCGTCCGGCGTGTGACGGCGGCTTGGGGGAGGGGTCCGCACCCTCAGCTCCAGCCCGGTCGGCGTGTGGCGGCGGCTCGCGGGCGCGGGCCGGCACACCAGCTCCAACCCGCCCGGCGTGTGACGGCACCGGACGGGCGGGGGTCGGCACCACCGGCCCCAGCCGGTCGTCCGGCGTCTGACGGTGGCTCGCGGGCAGGGGCCGGCGTTGCCGGCCCGTCCGGTGTGTGGGGCGGCTGTGAGGACGAGGCCCGTTCGGGGGCGACAGCGGGGCCCGGCGCGGCAGCCCCCGGACGGGGGGCCGGAGGGGGAACCTCAGCCGGTCCCACCCCGGGGGTAGCGGGCCAGCCATCCCGGAGACGCCCCGGCGGGGTTGTGCAGCGCGGGCCCCTGGGTCATCTCCATCGCGAAGTCGTCGGCCAGTTCCAGGACCGTGGGGCGGCCCTCCAGCTCGGCGAGCCAGGCCGGCGGAAGGGCCGTCTCGCCGTGCAGGGCACCGAGCAGCCCGCCGGCCACGGCGCCGGTCGTCGCCGAGGGGGCGCCGTGGTTCACCGCGAGGCGCAGGCCGTGGCGGACGTCCTCCGCGACCAGGGCGCAGTAGACGGCGGCCGACAGCACCGCCGGAGCCGTCCCCGCCCCGGCCAGTTCCTCCACGCGCGCCGGCCCGGGCATCCCCTGCCGTACCGCGCCCAGCGCGTGCTGCAGCGCCTCCGACACGGGTTCGTGCCCCGGGCGCACCGCCAGCAGGGTCAGTGCCCGCTGCACCGCGCCGTCGAGGCTGTCGCCGCGGGCCAGCGCGTGCACGGTCACCGCGTACGCGCCCGCCGCCAGGTACGCGGTGGGGTGGCCGTGGGTCTGGGCCGCGCACTCGACGGCGAGCTGGGCGACGAGTTGCGGCTCCCAGCCGACCAGCAGCCCGAAGGGCGCCGAGCGTGCGGTGACCTCCGGGCCGGTCTCGTCGGTGTTCTTGGGCTTCTCCAGGGTGCCCATCGTGTCGTCGCCGAGGCCGAGCAGCAGGGCCCGGGTCGGGTCCCGGCGGACGTACAGCCACTCCTCGCGGGCCAGCCAGCCGTCGTCCTTGCGGCGCAGGTCGGGGCCCCAGTCGTGCTGGGTGGCCGCCCACCTCAGATACGCCCGGTGCAGGTCGGTCGGCGGGTGCCAGGCACCCGTGTCGCGACGGACCTGGGCGCGGATCAGGCCGTCCACGGTGAACAGGGTCAGCTGGGTGAGGTGGGTGACGGCGCCGCGGCGGCCGTAGGCGGGGGCGAGGTCGACGAGGCCCTCGGGGCCGTGGGCCTGCCGGATCTCCTCGAGGCCGAGCCGGTCGACGGGTGCTCCGAGGGCGTCCCCGACGGCGGCGCCCAGCAGCGTGCCGCGCACCCGGCTGCGGAAGTCCTGCTGTTCGGTACGGCCCCAGACGGCGCCGGCTGTCGCACCCACCAAGTCCTCCCCGGCACCGTCCGTACGTACGACGCCCGTCACTGTAATCGAGCGAGGACGCGGCGTAGAGGTGTGATCGGGACGGCCCTCGGCGGGGCGGGCGCTATGACCGGGCTGGGGGTGGTCTGCGCCGGGGGCGGGTGGTGAGGGCGGGGTGAAGGTTCGGCGAGCGCCTGCGCCTCCCTGGTCCCCGCCGTCTCCGGGTCTGGCTCAATGCACACGGGACGCACCCGTCCCCCGGGGAAGATGACCGGCATGACGAACCCCACCTCACGTGCCCTTCACCTGACCGCGACGCTGCTCACCGCCGCCGTCGCCCTCTACACGGCCCTCGTCGCCTTCGGGAACATCACCGACTTCGGGACCAACCAGCAGTTCGTGAGACATGTCCTCGCGATGGACACCACGTTCAAGGACGACGACCTGATGTGGCGGGCCGTCACCAGCAAGGGGCTCCAGGACGCCGCGTACGTCGCGATCATCGCCTGGGAGACCGTCGCCGCGCTGGTGCTGATCGCCGGGACGTGGTTCTGGATACGGCGGGACCTCGGACGTGCCCGGAGCCTGTCCACCTACGGGCTGCTCATGCTGATGCTGCTGTTCGGCGGCGGGTTCATCGCGATCGGCGGCGAGTGGTTCGCGATGTGGCAGTCGGGCGACTGGAACGGGCTGGACGCGGCGACCCGGGTGCTCGTCTTCAGCGGGATCGTGCTGCTCGTCCAGTACCTGCCGTTCGGACAGGCGACCGACCGCACGGAGTGACCGGCGTGACCGCGTGACCGCGTGACCAAGTGCCGGGCGTCACCGCGCGGCCGGCATGACCGCGTGGCCGGCTACTCGACGACCCGTACGTTCGTCCCCGTCGCCCCGAACGCCCACAGCGCCGACCCGTCGGCCCTGGCCATGCGGATGCCGCCGGTCTGCGCCCCGGAGGCGGGCGGCGGGGAGGAGCCGTCGACCGCGTTGGAGAACGCGATGTTGACGCCCGACTTGGCCGAGAAGTAGATGATGTGCTCGATCTCGACGCCGTCCGAGCCCGTGGTGGCGTCCTTGCGCAGGGACACCGTGTAGCTGCCGGGATCGGGGTCCACGGTGCCCGGCCACACCGTGAACGTGCGCCGGGCCTCGTCGTCGGCGTCGACCAGCCAGACCCGCCGCTGCCCCAGCGAGTAGACGACACGGCGGCCCGTGCCCGACCCGTCCGGCACGGGAGCCGCCGTCGGGGTCGCGGAGGGAGAGGCTGCGGGCTTCGCCCCGGCCGCGGCCGACGGGGAGGGCTTGGCCGCCGACGCCGTCGGATGCGGGCCCTTCTCGGCCTGCACCGTCAGAGCACCGACCACGACGATCGCGCCGGCCGTCAGACCGGTGACCCAGGCCCACGAGGGAAGCCGTCGGGCAGCCACGGGCACGCATCTCCTCAGTCTCCAGCCCCCGATGCCGGGGGTCGGATCATCGTACTGTGAGGCTCCTGTCGTCCGGCTCTCAGTCCAGCACCGGCAGCAGCTCCGGCAGGTGGCCGTCCGAGGCGTGGGCCGCTCGCTGCCGTTCCTCCGGGACCTGACCGTAGAGGGTCGTGCGCGGCTTCGCCGGGCGGCCCGCCGCGTCGGCCACCGCGATCAGGTCCTTGACCGACTTGTAGGAGCCGTACGACGAGCCCGCCATGCGGGAGATGGTCTCCTCCATGAGGGTGCCGCCGAGGTCGTTCGCGCCGGAGCGGAGCATGTCGGCCGCGCCCTCCGTGCCCAGCTTCACCCAGCTGGTCTGGATGTTGGGGATGTGGGGGTGCAGGAGGAGGCGGGCCATGGCCGTGACCGCCCGGTTGTCGCGGGTGGTCGGGCCGGGGCGGGCGATGCCGGCCAGGTAGACCGGGGCGTTGGTGTGGATGAAGGGGAGGGTGACGAACTCCGTGAAGCCGCCGGTCCGTTGCTGGATCCGGGACAGGGTACGGAGGTGGCCGAGCCAGTGGCGGGGCTGGTCGACGTGGCCGTACATCATCGTGGACGAGGACCGGATGCCCAGTTCGTGAGCGGTGGTGATCACCTCGATCCAGGTGGCCGTCGGCAGTTTGCCCTTCGTCAGGACCCAGCGGACCTCGTCGTCGAGGATCTCCGCCGCCGTGCCGGGGATGGAGTCGAGGCCGGCCTCCTTCGCGGCGGTCAGCCACTCGCGGATCGACAGGCCGGTACGGGTGGCGCCGTTCACCACCTCCATCGGGGAGAAGGCGTGCACGTGCATGCCGGGGACGCGCTCCTTCACCGCCTTCGCGATGTCGAAGTAGGCCGTGCCGGGCAGGTCGGGGTGGATGCCGCCCTGCATGCAGACCTCCACGGCGCCCACTTCCCAGGCCTGCTGAGCACGGTCGGCGACCTGCTCCAGGGAGAGGGTGTAGGCGTCGGCGTCCGTGCGGCGCTGGGCGAAGGCGCAGAAACGGCAGCCCGTGTAGCAGACGTTGGTGAAGTTGATGTTGCGGGTGACGATGTAGGTCACGTCGTCGCCGACCGCCGACTTCCGTACGTCGTCGGCGACTCGGCACAGGGCGTCCAGGGCGGGGCCGTCCGCGTGGAGCAGGGCGAGCGCCTCGTCGTCGGTGAGCCGCGTCGGGTCGTCGGCCGCCGTGCGCAGGGCCTGCCGTACGTCGGTGTCGATGCGCTGCGGTGCCATGCCGGGGGCGGCGGCCTCGCGCAGGGCGCCCCAGTCGCCGTACACCTCGTCGAAGTCGTCACGGCGGTCGGACGTACGGCCGTCGGTGTCGATGGTGCGGTGCAGGTCGGTGCGGCCGGAGGCCTTGAACGCCTCCTCCGGTTCCTGCCAGGGGAGCCCTGCCGGGAGGGCGTCGGGCCGGGCCAGGCCGGTCTGCGGGTCGGCGAGGGCGCGGACGTGCGGGAGCAGGCGGGGGTCCAGCCAGGGTTCGCCGCGCGTGACGAACTCCGGGTAGACGCAGAGGCGTTCGCGCAGCTCGAAGCCGGCGGTCGCCGACCGCGCGGCGAGTTCCTCGATCTGCGGCCAGGGGCGTTCGGGGTTGACGTGGTCGATGGTGAGGGGGGAGACACCGCCCCAGTCGTCGATGCCGGCGCCGATGAGGCGTTCGTACTCGCTGTCGACCAGGTTGGGCGGGGCCTGGAGGCAGGCGGACGGGCCCATGATGTGGCGGGCGACGGCCACCGTGGCGACGAGTTCGTCCAGTTCCGCGTCGGGCATGCCGCGCATCGCGGTGTCCGGCTTGGCGCGGAAGTTCTGGATGATCAGTTCCTGGATGCCGTGGTAGGCCCGCGAGATCTTCCGGAGGGCGAACAGGGACTCCGCGCGCTCCTCGTAGGTCTCGCCGATCCCTATGAGGATCCCGGAGGTGAAGGGGACGGAGGAGCGGCCGGCGTCCTCCAGGACGCGCAGGCGTACGGCGGGTTCCTTGTCCGGGGAGCCGTGGTGCGGGCCGCCGGGCTCGGACCACAGGCGGGTGGCCGTCGTCTCCAGCATCATGCCCATGCTGGGCGCGACGGGCTTGAGGCGCTGGAAGTCGGTCCAGGTCATGACGCCCGGGTTGAGGTGGGGCAGCAGGCCCGTCTCCTCCAGGATGCGGATGGAGATGGCGCGGACGTAGGCGATGGTGTCGTCGTAGCCGTGCGCGTCGAGCCACTCGCGCGCCTCCGGCCAGCGCTCCTCGGGCTTGTCGCCGAGGGTGATGAGGGCTTCCTTGCAGCCGAGGGCGGCGCCCTTGCGGGCGATGTCGAGGACCTCGTCGGGGGACATGAACATCCCGTGCCCGGCGCGCCGCAGCTTGCCGGGCACGGTGACGAAGGTGCAGTAGTGGCACTTGTCCCGGCACAGCCGGGTCAGGGGGATGAAGACGCTCTTGGAGTACGTGATGACGCCGGGGCGCCCGGCCGCCTCCAGGCCCGCGTCGCGCACCCGCGCGGCGGACGCGGCGAGGTCGTCGAGGGCCGCGCCGCGCGCCTGGAGCAGAACGGCCGCCTCACCGACGTCGAGGGCGACGCCGTCCCGGGCACGTTTGAGGGCGCGACGCAGGGAGTTCTCGGTCGGGCCGGTGCCGCCGGGGCGGTCGGTGGGGCCGGTTCCGGGGGTCGCGGAGGTCGTCATCCTTCGAGCATACGATCACGGTTTCCGGACGTGGGGTGCCGACGGCGGCGAGGGACCGGCGGGGCCTGAGCTTGTCCTACCTTCCAGGCGGGGGTTCCAGGATCTGCGTCCAGGACGTGGCGCCCATCTCCAGCACCGCGGCGAACGAGTACGGCCAGCCCGGGATGGACTGCGATGCCGTCTTCGCCCGGCCATGGGCGTGGCAGAACAGCCGGTCCGGTGAACACGGCGCGTGCGACCGAAGCCACGGCGAGACGTCCACCGCCAGTACCGGACGGCCGTCCGGGAACCGGGGCAGCGGCAGGCCGGCCAGCAGCGACCGCAGCCGCCCGGTGTCGATCCGGCCGCGGTTCAGGGCGTCGTACATCGCGCCGTGCCCGCGCCGGTGCTCGGGCAGCAGCGTCAGCTCCACCGCCGAGTGCACCGCACCCGGCGCACACAACACCGCGTCCGACAGCTCGAACAGCTCGTCGCCCGCACGGTCAGACACGCGCACAACTCGTCCCGAAAGCGTGACGCTTCCGCCAACGCCTCACCCACAGTGGCTTCAGGCAGCAGACTCACCCTCACGGCCTTCGTCGTGGTCACGCGCACCTTGGTCGGAGCACATGATCAGACGGAGGCCGCCTCGGCGTCCGGCACATGACCATGTGGGCCAAGCCGTTCGAGACGCTGTTCGAGGCGTGAGGGCCGCTCAGTCGGGCAGCGCGACGGTGAGATCCACCTCGACCAGCTGCCCCGCGAAGCCCAGCTGCGCAACCCCCAAGAGCGTGCTGGCCGACGTGAAGGCCGGCCCGAGGGCGGAAGCGGTAAGCCGGTGCCAGGCGAGGCCCAGGTCCTCCCTGGCATCGCTCCGCACGTAGATCACCGAGCGCACCACGTGCTGCGGCTGAGCGTTCACCGCCGCAAGGGCAGCGAGTGCGTTCACGACGACCTGATCGACTTGCGCGCCGAGGGAGCCCGCGCCGACAAGAGAGCCGCCCTGGTCGAGGGGACACTGCCCCGCCAGATAAGCCGTTCGGCCGGTCTCCACCACGGTGATGTGGTGGTAGCCCGGCGTCTCATGCAACTGTTCGGGGTTGATGCGGCTGATCTTCGCTGTCATGCCGCGAGTCTGACCAGTCTGCCCCCGACACGCACCGGAATTTCGCCCCATCGCGCGACCGTCCGACGCGGCGCGAGGTTGAAGAACAAGCTGAGTGGGCGTACCCATTCCCCCTGCGCAGCCGCACCGATACGCCGCGCACCCCGGCCGTCCTACGGTCCCCCCATGCCCGAGGAGACCACCACCGCCCCCGCCCCGGCCCGCCCCACCGCCGCACAGGCCGTCGGCATCGGCTGCGCGGCGATCGTCGCCGTACCGCTGCTCCTCGTCCTCGCCCTGGTCGCCTGGATCGCCCTGGGGACGGAGGACCCGTCGGACTTCCCCCGGGCCGCCCCCGAGGAGATGGCGAGCCGCGCCCTCGACCGCTCCCAGGAGGCGTACGACGTCCTGGGGTTCACCCGGACCATCCCGCCCGGCGTCGAGGACGTGGGGGTCTCCCCGGAGAACACGCTCCACTCGGGCTTCTGTTACGCGGGCGGCATGGCCGACGAGACCGTCGACGGCGTCTACGCCCTGAGCCACAGCTGGGCGCTCGACGACGTCCCCGCCGGGCAGGCGGTCCCCGGCCTGCGCCGACTGCACGAGCACCTGAAGGACACCGGCTGGGACATCACCTCGTACCGGGAGAACGTGTCCGGGGACTACTGGGACCTGTACGCCTCGCGCTCGGACGGGGAGGAGCGGATGTCGTTCCAGTGGTTCGCGGACCGCGACTACTTCACGGGCGGGGCCTCCACGCCCTGCGCCCTGGACCCCGGGTGGCGGCAGGGCGACGACGAGCCGGCCGGCGACGTGCTGTGGCCGCCGGACTTCGGGCCGTCGGCGGCCCAGGGTCCGCTTCGCGTCTCCGGCTCAGGTCACTGAACGTACTCCGCGAACCCGTCCAGCGCCCGCAGCACCTCCGCCTCGCCCGCCGGAGGCAGTTGCACCACGACCTCCTCGATGCCGAGGTCGGCGTAGTGGGCGAGCTTGCCCGCGCTCGGGTGGACGGCGTAGGGGACGACCTGGAGGGTGCCCGGGTCGCGGCCCGCGTCGGCCCAGGCGGCGCGGAGCACGGGCAGGGACTCGGTCAGGCCCCGACCGCCGATGGGCAGCCAGCCGTCGGCGTACTCGCAGATGTGCGCGAACAGCTTGGGGCCCGCCGCTCCCCCGATGAGGGTGCGGGGGCCGACGACCGGGCCGCGCGGCTTCCGGACCGGCTTGGGGTGGGCCTCGCTGGCGCGGACCGAGCCGAAGGGTCCCTCGTGGGCGGTGGGCTCCTGCGACCACAGCGCGCGCATCAGCGCCATCCGGTCCCGGACGAGTTCGCGCCGGCTGCGCCACTCGACGCCGTGGTCGGCGGCCTCCTCGACGTTCCACCCGTAGCCGAGGCCGAGCGTGAACCGCCCGCCGGAGAGATGGTCCACGGTCGCGATCTGCTTGGCGAGGTCGATCGGGTCGTGCTGGGCGACGAGGGTGATGCCGGTACCGAGGCCCAGCGTCCGCGTCACGGCGGCCGCCTGGCCGAGGGCGACGAACGGGTCGAGGGTCCGGCCGTACTCGCGGGGCAGGTCGCCGCCGGCGGGGTAGGGCGTGGTCCGTTCCACGGGGATGTGCGTGTGTTCGGGCAGGTAGAGGCCGGCGAAGCCACGCTCCTCCAGCTCACGGGCGAGGCGGGTGGGGGTGATCGTCTCGTCGGTGAGGAAGATCGTGACGGCGATGCGCATGGCGGGGCCTTTCGTCGCGTACGGCTCTGTCGTCGCGGGTCATCTGTACCGGGAGACGGACCCTCTGTCCATACCGACCGGTCGGCACTGACACCGGTCGACCGCTGGGCAGCCGCCGCCTCCGTGCAATCCATGTCATGTCGACGTCCCCCGATTCCCTGTTCTTCCACGGCGGTTCACACCCGGCGGGGACACTGGGGGCATGGGTGACGACCTCGGCATCGCACGCAGGGCGCTGTTCGTGACCGGCGCCGCCACCGCGCTCACGTCGGGGGGCGTGAGCTTCGCGTCGACCGCCGGCCGGGACCGTAGAGAGCCCTCGGAGACGAGGACCGTCCGGGGCACCCTGCCCCCCGGGTCGCCGGACTTCGTGTACGTACCCGTGGAGGTCCCGTCCGGCGTACGGGAGTTCAGGGCCGCGTACACCTACGACCGGCCGCCCGTCCCCGCCGGCACGCCCGGCAACGCCCTCGACATCGGCGTCTTCGACGAACGCGGCACCGCACTGGGCGGAGAGGGCTTCCGGGGCTGGTCCGGGGGCGCGCGCACCGAGTTCTTCCTCCGCGCGGACGACGCGACGCCCGGGTATGTTCCGGGGCCGGTCCGGGAGGGCACCTGGCACATCGCGCTCGGCGCCTACACGGTGGCACCGCAGGGCCTGACGTACGAGATCACCGTGACGCTGGCGTACGGCGAGCCCGGCGAGACGGTCCGGCCGGTGTACCCGCCGGAGCGGGCGCGGGGGCGGGGCCGGGCCTGGTACCGGGGTGACTGCCACCTCCACTCCTGGTACTCCGACGGCCGCCGCACACCGGCGGAGATCGGGGCGCTGGCGCGCGCGGCGGGCCTGGACTTCATCAACACCTCGGAGCACAACACGCACGCCGGGCACGCCCACTGGGCGGACGTGGCCGGGGACGACCTGCTGGTCCTGCTGGGCGAGGAGGTCACGACGAGGAACGGCCACGTCGTGGCCCTGGGCACGGACCCCGGCACCTTCGTCGACTGGCGCTACCGGGCCCGCGACAACCGCTTCGGCCGTTTCGCCCGCCGGATCCGCCGGGCGGGCGGCCTGGTGGTCCCGGCCCACCCCCACGCCACCTGCATCGGCTGCAACTGGAAGTTCGGCTTCGGGGAGGCGGACGCGGTCGAGGTGTGGAACGGCCCCTACACCCCCGACGACGAGGTGGCCCTCGCGGACTGGGACGCGATGCTGGTGTCGGGGGTGCGGGAGGGCCGGCGGGACTGGATCCCGGCGATGGGGAGCAGCGACGCGCACCGCGACCCGGACGTGGTGGGCCTGCCCCAGACGGTCGTCCTGGCCGACGACCTGACCCGGCAGGCCGTCCAGGAGGGCATCCGGGCCGGGCGGTCGTACGTGGCCGAGTCGAGCAGGGTCTCGCTGGCGTTCACCGTGACGGGCGGGTGGGGCGAACGGGCGGGGATCGGGGAGCGGCTGGAGGTGGACGCCGACACGCCGGTGACAGTCCGTCTCGACGTCTCCGGCGCCCCGCGCTGCACGGTCCGCTTCGTGACGGACCAGGGCGTGCTGTTCACGGGCGGGCCGCTGCCGGTGTCGGGCGCGGGGGTCGTGGAGTGGCGTACGACGCCTTCCCACGCGGCGTACGTACGGGCGGAGGTGCGGCACGAGGTGGCGACGGGGGCGGTGCCGGGGGCGTTGGCGGCGTTCACGAATCCGGTGTTCCTGGGGCGGGAGTGAGGCGGGTGGTGGCCGGCAGTCGGGCTGTCGCCCCGTCCGGCGTCGGCCGCCGACGTCACCGGCCCGCACCTCCGCCTCCCCGCACCTGACCGAATCCGCGCCCCCGCCCAAGCCGTCCTCACCGCCACCCCGGCCGCCCTCGCCGCGCTCCTGGCCTCCGTCAGGGGGCGGTGACCTCCGCCACGGCCAGGTCCGCGACCACCGCCGCGTGGTCCGACGGCCACACCCCGCCCACGGGTCCGTCGGCCGCCCGCCGTACGTGCCGGACGTGGCCCTCGCCGGCCGGTCCCGGTGGGCCCACGTGGATGTAGTCGATGCGGACGGCGGGCTCCAGCGCGCGGGGCGTGTGCGGGTTGGCGGGGGTCCGGGTGGCGGCGGGGGCGGACGGGTCGGCGTACTCCCAGGCGTCGTAGAGGACCTGGCCGGGTACGGCCGGGGCGGTCCGGTAGCCACCGAAGAGGCGGATCTCGTCGGAGTCCGGCCAGGCGTTGAAGTCGCCGGTGACGACGGGCGGGAAGTCCGTGCCGCCCCGGTGCCGGGCGACCAGTTCGGCGAGCGCGGTGACCTGGCGGCAGCGCACCGCCGAGGCGTGCGCGGCCGAGGTGAGGTGGGCGGTGAAGAACGGGACGTCGTGGCCGGGGGCGGCGAGGCGGGCGTAGAGGGCGGTGCGGCCGTCGGCCAGGTCGGGCGGCGCGGGCAGCTCCAGCACCTCCCGCTCGGTCACCGGCCAGCGGCTCAGGACCGCGGTGCCGATCCCCACCGACGGGTCGCCGATACGGCGTTGCCAGCGCTCGGGAGCGGGGGACGGCGCCCAGGTCCAGTGCAGGTCCAGTTCGCCGGCGAGCCACTCGGCCTGGTTCTCGCCGTCGGCCGACCACACTTCCTGCAGGCCCACGACGTCGGGGTCGAGGTCCCGCAGGACCGACAGGATCGCCTTCTGCCGGTCCCGCCACGGACCGAAGCGCCACCACAGGTTCCAGGTCACGACCCGCATCCGCAGCCACCCGTTCTCGTACGCGTGCAGGCCCCCATTGAAGCAACAGTTCGAGGGTGCCGGGTGAAGGAGTCGCGGGGATCTCAGTAGCGCTGGGCCTTGGCGACCTCGGCGATCAGCTCGGGCTCGGGGGGTTTGCGGCTGATGGCGAGCGGCTGGGCCCGGCCGCCCGGCTCGAGGTCCTCGGCGCCGACGAAGCGGGTCTCGACGACGGTGCCGTCGGGCTCGCGGAAGTCGACCTGGACCGCGTAGGACGCGGTGGTGTCCGTGCGGTTGGTGATGGTCACGACGACGGCGAGCAGACCGCCCGTCTGGGACCTCGGCTTCCCGGTGAGCGAGACGTCGGCCGTGGCGTTGCCCCGGCCTTCGACGTCCTCGAGCTCCTTCTGGGCGGCCGCGTTGGCCCGCGCGACCTCCGCCGACACCGACGCCTCGAACTCCGAGGCCCGGGCGGAGGCCGAGGAGGCCGCGGCGCGGGCGGACTCCACGGCGGACGCGCCGAGTGACGCGAGAGCGGACGGCGGTGTGCCGGAGAAGGACGCGGTGCCGGCGGCCGTGGGCGTCCGGCCGGGTGTGGGGCCGTCGTCACCGGCCGTACCGCACGAGACGAGTGCCGCCGCGCCGGCGAGGGCCAGGGCCGGCCCGGTGAGCGCGGTGGCGGCACGGATCCTGCGGGGTCGTCGTCTCTTCGCCCCCGACGCGTCGGCGCTCATGGCATGGGGTCCTTTCGCTACCGGGCGGTGACCGTTTCACACCTTTCGGCCCGGTACATCGTGCCCGGCGTGCGGCGGACGGGCCACTCCGGTCCCGGGCACCTCGCCCACTCGTCCCCACCGGGTGGCAAGGTGGGGGACGCGTCCCCGGCCACCCACCACCGGAAGGCACCCCGGATCATGTCCCGTTCCGACGACCTCCGCTTCCGCGCCGCCACCGCCTTCCAACGGCGCGTCGCCAACCCGCTCATGCGCCGTCTGCCGTTCCACACGCTCCTGGAGACCACCGGCCGCGTCTCCGGCCTGCCGCGCCGGACGCCGTTGGGCGGGCGGCGCGTCGGCGACTCCTTCTGGCTGGTCTCCGAGTTCGGCGAGCGGTCGCAGTACGTCCGCAACATCAAGGCCGACCCCCGGGTGCGGGTCCGGATACGCGGCCGGTGGCACACCGGGACGGCGCACCTGCTGCCCGACGACGACCCCGTCGCCCGCCTGCGCGCCCTTCCCCGGTTCAACAGCGCGGGGGTGCGGGCGTTCGGGACGAGCCTGCTGACCGTCCGCGTGGACCTGGACTGACAGGGCCGCTCGTCCCGCTCACCCCGGCCACACGATCGCCTGCACCTCGCTGTACGCGTGCAGCGCGTACGAACCGACGTCCCGCCCCACCCCGCTCCGCTTGAACCCCCCGAACGGCGCCTCCATGTTGCGGCCGACGGTGTTGACGCCGACCCCTCCCGCGCGCAGCCGCCGCGCCACCCGGAAGGCCCGCGCGACGTCGCCCGACCAGACGTAGTCGATCAGGCCGTAGTCGGAGTCGTTGGCGAGGGCGATCCCCTCGTCCTCCTCCTCGAAGGGGACGACGACGACCACCGGGCCGAAGATCTCCTCCCGGGCCACCCGCATGTCGTTGGTGCAGTCGGCCAGCAGGGTCGGGGACACGTAGAAGCCCCGCTCCGGGGAAGGGCGTTCGCCTCCCGCCACCACCACCGCGCCCTCCTCGCGGCCGAGTCCGACGTACGACTCCACCCGGTCGCGGTGCTCGGCCGAGATCACCGGCCCCACGACCGTGTCCGGCTCCCCCGGGTCCCCCACCTTCAGGCGGCCCGCGTACGCCGCCAGGCCCTCCACGACCCGCTCGTACACCCCCCGCTGCGCCAGCACCCGCGTCGGGGCGGTGCAGATCTGGCCGCTGTAGAAGGAGAAGGTCGTGCCGATGCCCGTCACCGCCGCGCCGAGGTCCGCGTCGTCGAAGACGAGGGCCGCGCCCTTCCCGCCCAGCTCCATCAGCTGCCGTTTCATGTCCCGCCCGCACACCTCGGCGATGCGCTGCCCGACGGCCGTCGACCCCGTGAAGCTCACCATGTCCACATCCGGTGACGAGACCGCCGTCTCGCCGACCGAGACAGACCGGCCCGATACCACGTTCACCACGCCCCGCGGCACGCCCGCCGCCTCCAGCGCCTCCGCCATGCGGTAGACGGACAGCGGGTCCTGCGGGGCCGGTTTCACCACCACGGTGTTGCCCATGGCGAGGGCGGGGGCGACCTTGCCCGCCGTGTTCGCCCACGGGTTGTTGTACGAGGTGACGCAGGTGACGACCCCCACGGGCTGGCGCACCGCCAGCGCGCCCATCACCCCGGCCCGCCCCATCGGACCGGCCTCGTTGATCTGCGGCGGGATCGCCCACTCGGCCGGCTCCACGCGCGCGTACCGCCGGAAGCGGGCCGCGGCCACCCCCACCTGCATCCCGCGCGCCGTACCGGTCGTGGCGCCCGTCTCCGCCCGGGCGAGTCCGGCGTACGGCTCCAGGTGGGCGCGGATGACGTCCGCGGCCCGCGCCAGCACCGCCGCCCGCTCCTCCGGCGCCGTACGCGACCACGGGCCGAAGGCCTCGCGGGCCGCCGCGCAGGCCGCCAGCACCTGCTCCCGCGAGGCCTCCGGCGCCCAGCCGACGGTCTCCTCGGTCGCCGGGTCTGTCACCGGGTAGTGCCCGGCGGCCGGCTCGACCCACTCGCCGGCCACGAAGAGCCGCTGCCCGTCCCTCACGCCGGACGGGCCGGTCGCGCCGGTCACTTCGTCGCCACCGTCCGCGTGTCCCGCCCCGAGCGCAGCACCCGGCCGGGCACCTCGCCCGTCACCACGTCGCTGCGGAGGGCGGCGACGCCGTTGACCCACACCGCCCGTACGCCGATCGCCCGGGAGTCCAGGCGGGGGCTGTCGCCGGGCAGGTCGTGGACCAGGGTGGCCCGGCCCGCGTCGATCCGTTCCGGGTCGAAGAGGACCAGGTCCGCGTGGAAGCCCTCCGCGATCCGGCCCCGCTCGCGCAGGCCGAACAGCCGCGCCGGGTCGTCCGTCAGCATCTTCACCGCCCGCTCCAGACCGACCAGCTTCCGGCCGCGCAGACAGTCGCCGAGGAACCGGGTGGTGTACGGCGCCCCGCACATGCGGTCCAGGTGGGCGCCGGCGTCGGAGCCGCCCAGCAGCACGTCCTCGTGCTGCCAGGTCTTCGCCCTGAGCGCCCAGGACGCCGGGTCGTTGTCCGTCGGCATGGGCCACAGGACCGTCCGCAGGCCGTCGGCCGCGCAGATGCCGACGAGGCAGGCGAAGGGATCCTGGCCGCGTTCCGCCGCGATGTCCCGCACCACCCGGCCGGTCAGGCCGCGGTTCGCCGCGCTGTACGTGTCGCCGATGACGTACCGCCCGAAGTCCGTCAGCCGGCGGAAGACGCCCGCCTCCCTGGAGCCGGCCCGGCGCAGCATCTCCGCCCGCACGGCGGGGTCCTGGAGCCTGGCGATCCGCTCCGGCACCGGCAGGCCGAGGATCTCGCCCCAGCCCGGGATCAGGTTCAGGGCGCAGAAGGTGCCCAGGGACATGTTCATCGGGGTCAGGATCGGCATGGTCAGGGCCACCACCCGGCCGCCCGCCGTCCGGGCCCGCTCGCTCGCCGCGAGCTGGCGCGGGACACGCTCCGGGACGGCCGCGTCCACGGTGAGGACGTTCCAGTTCAGGGGGCGTCCTGCGGTCGCGCTCATCTCCACCAGCAGGTCGATCTCGGCGTCGCTGAACCGGTCCAGGCAGCCCGCGACGATCGCCTCGATCTGGGTGCCCTCGTGCTCGCCGACGGCCTGCGCCAGGGCCAGCAGCTCGGCCGGCCGCGCGTGCCGGGAGGCGACCGGCTGCCCGTCGCCGTCGGAGTGGGTGGAGGACTGGGTGGTGGAGAAGCCCCAGGCGCCCGCGTCCATCGCCTCGTGCAGCAGCCGCACGATCCGCGCGAGCTGCTCCTCGCTCGGCTGCCCGCCGACCGCGTCCGGGCCCATCACGTACCGCCGCAGCGCGCAGTGGCCCACCATGAAGCCCGCGTTGACGGCGATCCGGCCCTCCAGGGCGTCCAGGTACTCCCCGAAGGAGTGCCAGCTCCAGGGCGCCCCCTCCTCCAGGGCGACCAGGGACATGCCCTCCACCTTGGACATCATGCGGCGGGTGTAGTCGGCGTCCTCGGGACGGTCCGGGTTCAGCGGCGCGAGGGTGAAGCCGCAGTTGCCGGCGGCGACCGTGGTGACGCCGTGGTTGAGGGACGGGGTCGCGTACGGGTCCCAGAAGAGCTGGGCGTCGTAGTGCGTGTGCGGATCGACGAAGCCGGGCGCGAGCACGAGCCCGGAGGCGTCCTCACGGGTCCGGGCGGCCTCGGTGACCTTCCCTACGACGGCGATGCGCCCGTCCCGTAGACCGACGTCGGCGACGCGGGCGGGGGCGCCGGTGCCGTCGACGACGGTCGCGCCCTTGATGACGTGATCGAGCATGGGGCGACTCCTTGAGGTGGGTGAGGGTGCCTGCCTGGGGGCGCGGCGCCGCATCGGCGTACGGCTCCGCCGCGCGGGCGCCTGCGGCCATGACGCGGCCGCCACCCGCCGACGGCGGTCAGGCCCCCTGGCGGAACCGCGTCGTCCGGTGCACGGGATCGGTGTCGATCTTCGGAATGACGTGCTCCCCGATCAGCCGGATCGTCTGCAGCGTCTCCTCCTTCGGCACGCCCACCGGCAGCCCGAAGCTCAGCTGGTCCGCGCCCGCCTGCTCCCACCGCTCGCACTGGCGCAGCACCTCGTCGGGGTCGCCGCAGATCAGCAGCTCCTCCTCGATGAGGAGTTCGACGAACTCGGCGGTGTACGCGGGCAGCGTCTCCGGCCAGACGGGGAAGCCCTCGGGGCGCGGGAAGGTGTCGTGGTAGCGGAAGACGAGCGACGGCAGGTAGTGCAGGCCGCCGTCGACGGCGATGCGGATCGCCTCGTCGTGGGTGGGCGCGCAGATCGCGGTCGTCGTCACCATGACGTTGTCGTTGACGAAGTCCCCGACGGGCTCGGCGTTCACGACGGCCGTCTTGTACTGCTCGAGCACCCATTCCATGTCGGACACCTTCTGGACGCTGAAGCCGAGCACCCCGAGCCCCTTGCGCGCGGCCATCGCGTACGACGGCGGCGACCCGGCCGCGTACCACATGGCGGGGTGGGACTTCCCGTACGGCTTGGGCAGCACCTTCCTCGGCGGGAGCTGCCAGTGCTTGCCCCGGAAGCCCTCGTACTCGTCCTGGAGCCACATCTTGGGGAACTCCGCGATGGTCTCCTCCCAGATCTCCTTGGTGTGGTTCATGTCGGTGATGCCGGGGAGGAAGCCGAGGATCTCGTGGCTGCCAGCGCCCCGCCCGCTGCCGAACTCGAAGCGGTTGCCGCTGAGGTGGTCGAGCATGGCGACCTTCTCGGCGACCTTGACGGGGTGGTTGACCTGGGCGAGCGGGTTGAAGATCCCGGAGCCGAGGTGGATGCGCTGCGTCGCGTGGGCGAGGTAGCCGAGGAAGACGTCGTTGGCGGAGAGGTGGGAGTACTCCTCCAGGAAGTGGTGCTCGGACGCCCAGGCGTACTTGAATCCGGAGCGGTCCGCCTCGATGACGTACTCGGTCTCCTCCATCAGCGCCTTGTGCTCGGCGAGCGGGTCGGTCTCGGCGCGCCTGCCGACGTATCCCTGTACAAACAGCCCGAATTCCAAGGAGGTTCACCGTCCCCAGGTTTTCTGACGCTACGTCAGATTGGCTTGCCGCCGACTGTGACACCGGCCGCGCGGACCGTCAATAGCTGACTGACCGTCAGATGATGCTCACCCCGGCCAGCCATCCCCCGTCGATCACGAACGGCTGCCCGGTGATGTAGGAGGAGTCGTCGCAGGTGAGGAACAGCGCCAGCCGGGCCACCTCCTCCGGGCGGCCGATCCGGCCCAGCGGCACCAGCTTGCGGTACAGCCCGTCCAGTGCCTTCGCGCTCTCCTCGGCGTCCGCCGCCGGGTCCAGGACGGCCGGGTTGGACATCGCGGTGTCGATGGCGCCGGGGCACATCGCGTTGACCCGGATGCCGCGCGGCGCCAGTTCCAGGGCGGCGACCCGGGTGAGCCCGAGGATCGCGTGCTTGGTCGCCGCGTACGCGCCCACCGCCGCCATCCCGGTCAGCCCCGTGTAGGACGCCGTGTTCACGATCGTGCCCCCGTCGGCCATCACCGGCGCCACCGTCCTCATCCCCAGGAAGCAGCCGACCTGGTTGACCCGGACGACCTCCATGAACTCGTCGAGAGGCGTGTCGGTGAGGGCGTTGAAGCGCAGGATGCCGGCGTTGTTGACCAGGCCGTCGAGGCGGCCGTACGCCCGGTGTGCCGCCTGAGCGGCGTGCCGCCAGCCGTCCTCCTCGCGGACGTCGAGGTGGACGTAGAGCGCGCCGATCTCCTCGGCGAGGGCCCGCCCCCGCTCGTCGAGGACGTCGGCGACGACGACCCGCGCGCCCTCCTCGGCGAAGAGCCGCGCCTCCTGCTCGCCCTGCCCGCGCGCGGCGCCGGTGACGATGACGACCCGGCCGTCCAGCTTGCCCATGGCTCTCCTCAGTGGGTGTCCCTCAGGTGCGGGGCGACCTCGGCCCCGAACGCGGCGATCTGGTCGGTGAGTTCGGTGCGGTCGCGGCAGCGGAAGCGGACCTGGATCTGGTTGACGCCCATCGCGCGGTAGGCGCGCAGGGAGGCGGCCAGCCGCCGCGGGGGGCCGGTGAGGGTGCGGCGGCCCACGTCCCAGGCGGGGTCACCGACGTAGAGGGGCTCGGTGATGGCGCCCACGGTGAAGGGTGTGTCGCGGCCGGCCTCCTCGCGCAGGCGCCGGATCCGGTCGATCCGCGCGGGCAGGCGGTCCCTCGGGTCCCCCTGCGGCAGCCAGCCGTCCCCCTTGAGGGCGGCCCGGCGGACGGCCGCGGGGGACGACCCGCCGACCCACAGGGGGACGCGGGGCTGGGCGGGGCGGGGGCGCTGGCCGAGGTCCTCGAAGTCGTACCGCTTCCCGTGGTGGGAGGGGAACTCCTGCGGCCCGAGGGCCGCGCGGAGGGCGTCGATCGTCTCGTCGAGGACGCTGCCGCGCTGCCGGAAGTCGGCGCCCAGGGCCTCGAACTCCTCCGGTACGTGTCCGGCGCCGACGCCGAGGACGAGCCGGCCGCCGCTGAGGTGGTCGAGGGTCGCGTACTGCTTGGCGGTGAGGAGGGGGTGGCGCAGGCCGACCACGGCCACGTGGCTGAGCAGACGGACGCGTGCGGTCACGGCGGCGAGGTGGGCGAGGGTGGCGACGGGGTCGTACCAGACCGTGCCCATGGCGTCGGCCAGGCGGCGCGGAATGGCCACGTGGTCGCAGCAGGCGACGTAGGCGAAACCGGCCCGGTCGGCGGCGCGGGCCACGGCGACCAGGTCGGCGGGGCCGGCGCCGGCCTCCCAGGGTTCGGCGTAGAGGGCGGACTGGGACTGGACCGGGAGCTGGATGCCGTACGCCAGGCCGCCCTCGTGGCCGGCCGGGCCGTCGTGCGGGCCGGTCACCGGGTCCCACCGGGCCACAGGCCCTCCTCCGTGAGGCCCAGCAGGTCGATGGCGTTGCGCCGGACGATCCGCTCGACGACGTCCGCGTCCAGGTGGCCCATCTGCGCCTCGCCGACCTCCCTGGACTTCGGCCAGGTGGAGTCGGAGTGGGGGTAGTCCGTCTCGTAGAGGACGTTCCCGACGCCTATGGAGTCCAGGTTGCGCAGCCCGAAGGCGTCGTCGAAGAAGCAGCCGTAGACGTGCTCGGCGAACAGCTCCGACGGCGGGCGGTGGACCTTGTCGGCGACCCCGCCCCAGCCGCGGTTCTCCTCCCAGACGACGTCGGCGCGCTCCAGGATGTACGGGATCCAGCCGATCTGGCCCTCCGCGTACATCACCTTGAGGTTCGGGAAGCGTTCGAACTTGCCGCTCATCAGCCAGTCGACCATCGAGAAGCAGCAGTTGGCGAAGGTGATGGTGGAGCCGACGGCGGGCGGGGCGTCGGCGGAGGTGGACGGCATGCGGCTGCTGGAGCCGATGTGCATGGCGATCACGGTGCCGGTCTCGTCGCACGCGGCGAGGAAGGGGTCCCAGTCGTCGGTGTGGACGGAGGGCAGGCCCAGGTACGGGGGGATCTCGGAGAAGGCGACGGCGCGGACGCCGCGCTCCGCGTTCCGCCGGACCTCCCGTGCCGCCAGTCCGGCGTCCCAGAGGGGGACGAGGGTGAGGGGGATGAGGCGGCCGTGGGCCTCGGGCCCGCACCACTCCTCCACCATCCAGTCGTTGTAGGCGCGGACGCAGAGCAGGCCGAGCTCGTGGTCGGCGGCCTCGGTGAAGGTCTGGCCGCAGAAGCGGGGGAAGGTGGGGAAGCAGACGGCGGACTGGACGTGGTTGACGTCCATGTCGGCGAGACGGGCGGGGACGTCGTAGGAACCCTTGCGCATCTGCTCGTAGGTGATGACCTCCAGCTTGATCTCGTCCCGGTCGAAGCCGACGGCGGTGTCGAGACGGGTGAGGGGGCGGTGGAGGTCCTCGTAGACCCACCAGTCGCCGATGGGGCCGTCGTCGGCGCCCGGCGTGCCCATGACGGGCTTGAAGCGGCCGCCGAGGAAGGTCATCTCCTTCAGCGGGGCGCGCACGATGCGGGGGCCGGTGTCCAGGTACTTCCTGGGCAGGCGGTCCTGCCAGACGGTGGGGGGTTCGACGGTGTGGTCGTCGACGGAGATGATCTGCGGCAACGGCGTGGCGGGGTGGATGTCCGTGGTCTCCATGGGGGCACGGTAGCGCTGATCTGATGGTCCGTCAGCTAATCCGCCGGCTGGCCCGTCGGCAACCGTGCACGGCCGTCCGCGCGCTCGCCGTGCGGGCGCCGCGGGGCCGGCGGGCGGCGCCCGCGGGCCTTCCCGGGAGCCCTGGGCGCGCTCTTCGGTGAGCGGGTGGGGGCGAACATGTGCGCAGAGCGTGTGGCGGGTGTGTGGACTCCCGCGCGTCGGCTTGTGATCGGCGTCTCTCACGGCTGACGGTTCCCGCATGGACAGGGCAAACTGACCTGGTTGTTCGGAATGCCTAGGGGGACCCCCATGGACGACCGTGTACCGCGCGTGCCGGAGCAGAGGCGTCCCGGCTCGTCGGCGGAGCCGGCGACGGCGCGCTTCGGCGTGCTCGGCCCGGTGCGCGCCTGGCGCGGCGAGGAGTCGCTGGCCACCGGTTCTCCCCAGCAACGCGCCCTGCTCGCAGCCCTGTTGCTGCGTGAGGGCCGGACGGCCACCGCGGCCGAACTGATCGACGCGCTGTGGGGCGAGGAGCCGCCCTCGCAGGCGCTGGCCGCGGTGCGGACGTACGCGTCGCGGCTGCGGAAGGTGCTGGACCCCGGCGTCCTGGTGAGCGAGTCGGGCGGGTACGCGGTGCGCGGGCTCGGCGACGGTTCGCTGGACCTGGCGGTGGCGCAGGAACTGGCGACGGAGGCGGAGAAGGCGCGCGGCGCCGGGGACCTGTGCCACGCGCGGGAGGTGCTGAACCGGGCGCTGGCGCTGTGGAACGGGGAGACGCTGGCCGGGGTACCGGGCCCGTACGCGGAGGCGCAGCGCGTGCGGCTGGAGGAGTGGCGCCTGCAACTCCTCGAGTCCCGGCTGGACATGGACCTGGAGCAGGGCTGCCACGCGGAGGCCGTCTCCGAACTGACGGCGCTCACGGCGGCGCACCCCCTCCGCGAACGCTTCCGTGAGCTGCTGATGCTGGCGCTCTACCGCAGCGGCCGGCAGGCGGAGGCCCTCGCGGTGTACGCGGACACCCGGCGGCTGCTCGCGGAGGAGCTGGGCGTGGACCCGCAGCCCGCCCTGCGCGAGCTCCAGCGCCGGATCCTCCAGGCCGACCCGGACCTCGCGGAGCCGTCCGCCCCGGCGGCCGAGCCGCCCTCGCTGCCGGTGCGCCCGGCGCAACTGCCCGCCACGGTGCCCGACTTCACCGGCCGGGCGTGCTTCGTGACCGAACTGAGCGAGGTGCTGGCGGGCGCGTCCGGACCGGACGGGGCCGGAACCGGACGAGTGATGGCCGTGTCGGCGCTGGCGGGCATCGGGGGCGTGGGCAAGACGACGCTGGCGGTCCACGTGGCCCACCGGGCACGCTCGGCGTTCCCCGACGGGCAGTTGTACGTCGACCTGCAGGGCGCCGGCGCGCGGGCGGCCGAACCGGAGACGGTCCTCGGCTCCTTCCTGCGGGCCCTGGGCACGGCGGACTCGTCGATCCCGGACTCCCTGGAGGAACGGGCCGCGCTCTACCGCTCGGTCCTGGACGGCCGGCGCGTCCTGGTCCTGCTGGACAACGCCAAGGACGCGGCACAGGTACGTCCGCTGCTGCCCGGTACGGAAGGGTGCGCCGCGCTGGTCACCTCCCGGGTGCGGATGGTGGACCTGGCCGGGGCCCATCTGGTCGACCTGGACGTCATGTCCCCCGACGAGGCGCTGGCCCTGTTCACGAAGATCGTGGGCGAGGAGCGGGTGGCCGCCGAGCGGGAGGCCGCCCTGGACGTCGTCGCGGCCTGCGGCTTCCTGCCGCTGGCGATCCGCATCGCCGCGTCCCGCCTCGCCGCCCGCCGTACCTGGACGGTGTCGGTCCTCGCCGCGAAGCTGGCCGACGAGCGGCGCCGGCTGGACGAACTCCAGGCCGGGGACCTCGCCGTGAAGGCGACGTTCGAACTGGGCTACGGCCAGCTGGAGCCGGCCCAGGCCCGGGCGTTCCGCCTGCTGGGCCTGGCGGACGGACCCGACATCTCCCTGGCGGCGGCCGCGGCGGTGCTGGACCTTCCGGCGGAGGAGACGGAGGACCTGCTGGAGTCGCTGGTGGACACGTCCCTGCTGGAGTCGGCGGCACCCGGCCGCTACCGGTTCCACGACCTGGTCCGGCTCTACGCGCGTGCGTGCGCGGAACGGGACGAGTGGCCGCCGAGCGAGCGGGACGCGGCCCTGTCGCGGCTGCTGGACTTCTACCTGGCCACCGCGGCGGGCGTCTACGCGATCGAGCGGCCCGGGGACCGGCTGGTGGACCACCTGGAGCGGACCAGCACCCCGGGCCTGGTCTTCCCGGACCGTCACACCGCCCGGGACTGGCTGTACGCCGAGGCCGTACCGCTCCTCGCCTGCGTGCGGCAGTCGTCGGGCGGCACGACCCTGCGACGGGCGGTCGACCTGCTGTGGGCCGCGGTCGACCTGGCCGAGTCCGGGGCGAACTTCAAGGAGTACGAGGCGTCGGCCACCACCCTGCGCGATGCCGCGCGCGCCGCGTCGGACGGCCGCGCCGAAGGGCGGGCGAACCTCATCCTGGCCAACGCGCGGCACTGGTCGGGCCAGTTCGACCAGGCCGAGCAGGAGGCCCGGGAGGCGCTCAAACTCTCCGGGGCGGCCGACGACGCGCTGCCGTGCTGCTGGGCCGCG
This sequence comes from Streptomyces sp. NPDC051315, assembly GCF_044455165.1. Lineage (NCBI taxonomy): Bacteria > Bacillati > Actinomycetota > Actinomycetes > Kitasatosporales > Streptomycetaceae > Streptomyces > Streptomyces sp. NPDC051315. Next base: position 28,576 of record NZ_JBITEN010000014.1, on the reverse strand, counting down.
AACATCCTGGGGGCCTTCGCCTACTACCAGAACCGGTACGCCGAGGCCGAGGAGTATCTCGAGCGGGCCATCCAGGACTTCCGCGCCTGCGGCGACCTGCCCGGTGCCGCCGCCGCGCTGTGCAACCTCTCCCGTCTGCACCTGGAGACGGAACGCCCGGACAGCGCCGTCCACCTCGCCCGGCAGGGCACGGAGACGTACGAGGAACTCGGGCACTCGCTCAAGGCCGCCAACGGCCACTACGCGCTCGGGATGGCCCTCGGCAAGAACGGCCAGCTCGTCGACGCGGCCGAGCACCTCGGCAAGGCCCTCGACGTCTTCCGGGCCAGCCGTCAGCGGCTGTGGGAGGGCATGACCCTCTTCCGTCTCGCGCAGGTGGACCTCCTGGCCCAGCGGCCCGCCCAGGGCGCGACCAACGCCGAGATGGCCCTCGCCTCGCTGCGGGGCATCGGTGGCGAGTGGCGCCGGGGGAACGTCCTGACGGTCCTCGGCAGGGCGCTGGACGGGATCGGCCAGTCGGGAAGGGCCCGGGTGTGCTGGCACGAGGCCCTCGACATCTACGAGAAGCTGCGCTCCCCCGAGGCCGCCGAGGTGCGCGGCCTGCTCGCGCACGCTCCGGCCGCCTAGGCCCGGCCGGATCCGTTCATCGTTCGTTTATCGCCCCGCGGCATGCTCCTTGTTGTCGGTCCGTCGCGTCGGGGGGCAGACGGACCACGGTGAGGGTCGCCTTACTCGCGATCTAGAGTGGGCGGCTCGAGGGTCCTTCCGGTCACCCTCGGGGGAGTGACCGGAAGGGCCCTCCACAGCTTGAAGGCAACCAGCAAGGGGAGGCACCCGCATGAGCGACACCGCCAGCAAGGACGAGCCGGTCATCAAGCCGCTCAACACGCACATCACCGACGCCGAGGCCGGCACGGTGGTGAAGCCGCTCAACACGCACATCACCGACGCCGAAGCGGGCACGGTGGTGAAGCCGCTCAACACCCACATCACCGACGCCGACGGCAAGAGCGACGGCGGCCAGACCACCCCGGACAACACGCACATCACGTCCGACCCCAGCTGAGGGCTCGGCACGGGGGACCCGGCCGCGGCGGCACGGAGGGGAGGCCGCCGCGGCCGAGGCGTGCCCGGCGTCCGCCGCCGCTCACAGCCGCGCACCACCACCGGCCCCCGGCACCGTGTGGCCAGGCCGTCCCCGTCGGACGGGTGGGGTGCCGCCTTCCCGGGCCGGCGACTGGCGACGACCGCGCTGATCACACCCGCCACCGTTCGTTCACCGCGGCACGGTCCCTTCCCGGGTCCACTCGTCCCGCAGCTGCCCCTTCACCACCTTCCCGCTCGCGTTCCGCGGCAGTTCCGCCACGAACCGCACCTGGCGCGGGACCTTGTAGTTGGCCATCTCCCGCCGCGCCCAGGCGATCAGGTCGTCGCCGGTCACCGGGGCTCCCGGCCGCCGGACCACGTACGCCGTGCCGACCTCGCCCAGTCGCGCGTCCGGGACGCCGATGACCGCGACGTCCGCCACGGCGGGGTGCAGGCCCAGCAGTTGCTCTATCTCCGCCGGGTAGGCGTTGAAGCCGCCGACGATGAACATGTCCTTCACGCGGTCGGTGATGCGGAGGTTGCCGGCCGCGTCCAGGACGCCCACGTCGCCGGTCCTGAGCCAGCCGTCCTCGTCCAGGACCTCCGCCGTCGCCGCCGGGTCCTCGAAGTAGCCGCGCATGACGTGGAAGCCGCGGACCAGGACCTCCCCGGGCACACCCGGTCCCGGCACCGCGCCCTCGCCGTCGACGACCCTCACCTCCGTCCCGGGGATCGCGCGCCCCGACGTCGAGGCGATCACCGACGGCTCGTCCCCCCGGCGGCACATCGTGGCGATGCCGCTCGCCTCCGACAGGCCGTACGCGGTCAGCACGGTCGAGACGCCGAGTTCGCCCCGCAGCCGCTCCACCAGCCGCAGCGGCACCACCGCCGCGCCCGTCACCACCAGCCGCAGCGACGAGAGGTCGTAGGCGTCCCGGGCCGGGTGGTCCAGCAGGGACTGGTGGAGGGTGGGCGGTCCCGGCAGGACCGACACGCGTTCCGAGGCCACGTTCGCCAGGACCGTGTTCACGTTGAACACCGGCTGGGGGATCATCGTCGCGCCGCGCATCAGGCAGGCGAGGACGCCGGCCTTGTAGCCGAAGGTGTGGAAGAAGGGGTTCACGATCAGGTAGCGGTCGCCCCGGCGCAGCCCGGCCAGGTCGCACCAGATCCCGTACGCCCGCAGCGTCTGCGCGTGGCTGATCACCGCGCCCTTGGGGCGGCCCGTGGTGCCCGAGGTGAAGACGATGTCGCAGGGCAGGTCACCGGTCACCGCGTCCGCCCTCGCCCGTACCTCCGCGGCCCCCACGCCCTCCCCGCCGGCCAGGAAGTCCTTCCAGGTACGGAAGCCCGGCGGCGCGTCCTCGGACAGGACCACCACCGTCTCCAGCGCCGGCAGCCCGCCCAGCGGCCCCTCCCCCGGCCCCGTCCCGGCCGCCCGCCGCAGGGACGCCACGTACGACGTGCCGAGGAAGGTGCCCGTCACGAAGAGCAGCCGGGCGCCGCTGCGGGCCAGGACGTCCGCCGCCTCCGCGCCCTTGAACCGGGTGTTCAGCGGGACCAGGACCGCCCCCGCCGACACCGCTCCCAGCGCCGCCACCATCCAGTCCAGGGAGTTGGGGGCCCAGACGGCGACCCGGTCGCCCCGCTCCACACCGTGCGCCAGACAGGCCGCCGCCGACCGCTCCACCCGCGCGCCCAGTTCGCCGTAGGTGATCCGGGTGCGGCCCTGCACCACCGCCTCGGCGTCCGCGTACCGGTGCGCCGCCCACCGCACGAGTCCGGGGACCGTCCCCCACTCCACGTCACCGCGCACGGCAGCCTCCCGACTCCAGAGCTGACTGGTCGTCAGATTAGCGGTAACCTGACGGACTGTCAGCCATCTGTCCAGCGCCTGGAGGTGCCCCAGCATGGCCGGTCTGAAGGACGCCACCGCCATCGTCGGCATAGGCCAGACACCCTTCGCCAAGCACCTCCCCGAGGACGAGAGGACCCTCGCCTGCCGTGCCGTCCTCGCCGCGCTCGACGACGCCGGGATCGCGCCCGGCGAGGTCGACGCGCTCGCCTCCTACACCATGGAGGAGACGGACGAGGTGGAGCTGGCGAAGGCGGTCGGCCTCGGGGACCTCACCCACTTCAGCCGCGTCCCCTACGGCGGCGGCGGCTCCTGCGCCACCGTCGCCCACCTCGCCGCCGCCATCGCCTCCGGGCAGGCCACGGTGGGCGTCGCCTGGCGGTCACGGAAGAGGGGCAGCGGGCCCCGCCCCTGGACCGACACCACCGTCCAGCTCCCCACCCCCGCCCAGTGGACCCGGCCCTACGGTCTCCTGCGGCCCGTCGACGAGATCGCCATGCTCGCCCGCCGCTACCTGCACGAGTACGGCGCCACCCGGGACCACCTCTTCAACGTCGCCCTCGCGTGCCGCAACCGCGCCAACCAGAACCCCGCCGCCGTCATGTACGCACGGCCCCTCACCCGCGAGTCGTACATGACCTCCCGCTGGATCAGCGAACCCCTGTGCCTGTACGACAACTGCCTGGAGACGGACGGGGCGCTGGCCTGCGTGGTCGTGAGCCGCGAGCGCGCCCTCGACTGCCGCCACCGGCCCGTCTACGTCCACGCGGCCGCCCAGGGACTGCCCGCCCAGCACCACGGCATGGTCAACTACTGGAACGACGACCCGCTCACCGGCCCCGCCTGGACCGCCGCCCGGCACCTGTGGAAGCACGCCGACCTCACCCCGCAGGACGTCGACGTCGCCCAGATCTACGACGCGTTCACCCCCCTCGTCCTGCTGTCCCTGGAGGGGTACGGCTTCTGCGGCCGGGGCGAGGCGGGCGCGTTCACGGAGGGCGGCGCGCTGGAGACCGGTGGACGGCTGCCCCTCAACACCGGTGGCGGCGGGCTCAGCGAGGCGTACGTCCACGGCTTCAACCTCATCACCGAAGGCGTGAAGCAGTTGCGCGGGACGAGCACCGCCCAGGTGCCGGGCGCCGCCACCTGTCTGGTCACCGCCGGTGAGGCAGTCCCCACCTCCGCCCTGCTCCTGAGGAGTTGAGATGCTCGAACCCCTCGTCGACACCGACGGCGCCCCCTTCTGGCGGTACGCCGCCCGGGGCGAACTGCGCGTCCAGACCTGCGCCGGCTGCGGCGAACCCCGTTTCCCGCCCCGGCCCTGCTGCCCGCACTGCCGGTCCTTCGCGAGCGAGTGGACCCGTACCTCCGGGCGGGGACGGATCTGGTCGTACGTCGTTCCCCATCCGCCCCTGCTGCCGGACTACGCCGAGCACGCGCCCTACCACGTCGTCCTGGTGGAGCTGGCCGAGGCCCCCGGGATCCGGCTGGTCGGGAACCTGGTGCCGGAGGCCGGGGCACCGCTCGGCTCCCTGCCGCCCGGCCGGCTCCGCATCGGCGCCCGGGTGCAGGCCGTGTTCGACGGGGGCGGGTCCTCGCCGTGTCCCCCGCAGTGGGTCCTGGAGCGGCCGTGAGCCTGCGGATCAGCGCCGACGAGGACACCGGCGTCGCCGTCGTCGCCCTCGACCGGCCCGACCGGCTCAACGCCATCGACCTCGGCACGGCCCGCGAACTCACCGCCGTCTGGCGCCGGCTGCGCTTCGACGACTCCGTGCGGGCCGTCGTCCTCACCGGCTCGGGCACGCGCGCCTTCTCCACCGGGATCGACCGGGACGTCGTCGTACCGCAGCCCGGCTCGCCCTACATGCAGGACGACCCGCTCCTCACCATCGGGCCGAAGGCGAACGACCTGTGGAAGCCGGTCGTCGCCGCCGTCGAGGGGATGGCCTGCGGCGGCGCCTTCTACCTGCTCGGGGAGTGCGAGTTCGTCGTGGCCGGCGCCGACGCCGTCTTCTTCGACCCGCACACCGCGTACGGCATGGTCAGCGCCTACGAGTCGGTGCTCATGGCACAGCGGATGCCGTACGGGGAGGTCGCGCGGATGATGCTCATGGGGACCGCCGAGCGGCTCTCCGCCCGGCGGGCGTACGAGATCGGTCTGGTCTCCGAACTCGCGCCGTCCGGACAGGCGGTGGAGACCGCCGTCGCCCGCGCCGCCGTCGTCGCGGGCCACCCGGCCGCCGGTGTCCAGGGGACGGTACGGGCTCTGTGGGCGGCGAGGGAGGCGGCGCGCGGGGCGGGGTTCGCGCAGGCGCCGCATCTGATCGCGCTGGGGAACCTGCCGGCCGAGCGGCAGGCCGAGCTGTTCGCCGCACGGCGCGGCAGGGGGTTCCGGGTGCGGTGAGGACCCGTCAGTCGGCCGCTGCGTACGGCTCCGGTTCGCAGTGGTCCACGTCGGCCGCCAGGCCGGGGTGCGCCAGCGCCACCCGCACCCTCCGCGTCTCGTTCGCGGCGACGAACTCGTCCGCGGTCCGCAGGTCCACCTCCTGGGAGTCGGCGTCGAGGAACCTGACGGTGACGGTGAAGTAGGCGCCGTAGGAGTTCGGGTTGGTGACCTCGACGGTGGCGTACGCGTCGGCCTCCGTCGCGCAGCTCACCAGCGTGACCTCGGCGTCCTTCACGTTCTCGGCGGAGCCGCCGGTGCCGTCCGAGCCGTCGTCGGTGTCGTCGTGGTCCTGGCTGGAGCTGCTGCACCCGCCGCCCCCGCCGCTCCCGCCACCGCTGCCGCTCGACGACCCGCTGCCGCTCTTCCCGCTGCCGCTCTTGCTGCTGCTCCCCGTGGAGAACCCGGTCAGCGCGAGCACCACGAGGGCCAGCACGGCCGTGAGCCTGAGGCCGCTCCTCCGTCGATTCATGCGGCCACCCTAGACAGCGCCTGTCACGGTCATGTCACCACCTGGCGGTGGCCTCGTCCCCGGCGTAGCGTCTGGGGATGAGAGAGGCGATCGAGCCGCTCCCCGATGCGGCGGCCGCCGTCCGGATCCCCTTCCGTGCGCCCGGCACGACGGCCGTCGGCGGCGTACGCGCTCAGGCCGTGCGCGCCGTCCCCGTCCCCTTCTCCGCGTCCAGCGCGTACACGCACCGGTCCTTGCTGCACGCGTACACCACCCCGTCGCGGACCAGCGGGGAGCCGGTGATCTCGCCTCCGGTCGCGAGCTTCCAGCGCAGACGGCCGTCGTCGGCCTTCAGGGTGTACAGCAGGTGGTCGGTGGAGCCGAAGTGGATGCGGCCCTCGGCGACCGTGGGCGCGCCGACGATGTCGCCGCCGGCCTGGAAGCGCCACTTGGGCGTGCCCGTGACCGCGTCCAGGGTGTAGAGGCCCTTGCCGCTGCCGACGTGGACGTGACCCGCGGCGACCAGCACCGGGTCGACCGAGGAGCGGGCCTCGGTGGCGATGCGCCAGCGGTCGCGGCCGTCGGTGGCGTCGAGGGCGTAGACCGTGCCGAGGTAGTCGGCGAGGTAGACGCCGCCGCCCGTGACGGCCGGGCCGGGGACGAAGGCGGGCGGGGAGAGGAAGACCGCCGGGGCCTCGAAGTGCCAGCGCACCATGCCGTTCGCCACGTCCACGGCGAGCACCCGGGTGCCGGCGGAGATGTAGGCGTAGCCGTCGGGGGCGGAGGTGACGCGGACCGGTACGCCGCCGCAGGAGGACATGTCGCCGATCGGGTACGACCAGCGCTCGTCGCCCGTGCGGGCGTCCAGGGCCCGCAGCCGGGCGTCCTGCCAGACGTAGACCGTGCCCTCGTGCAGGGCGGGGCCGGCCTCCGGGGACTCGAAGTCGGTCTGACAGCCCGTGACCTCCCACAGCTTCTGGCCGGTGGAGGCCTCCCAGCCCTGCACGCCGCCGCCGCGGGTGCCGGTGACGACCGTGCCCCGCTCGGCCTTGAGGCAGTACACCCAGGCGTCCGTCGCCACCCGCCACAGGTCGGTGCCCTCGCGGGCGTCCAGGGCGAACAGGGTGGGCCCGTCGGAGGCGTGGATCCGGCCGTCCGCGACCGCCATCGACCAGGCCACGTCCCGCGTCTTGAAGCGGCGGCGGCCGGTGGCCACGTCCAGGGCGTGCACCTCGAAGGAGGTGACGTAGACGAGGTCGCCGTCGACGGCCGGGGTGCCCCAGACGTCGTTGGACATGCGGAACCGCCAGGGGCGCCAGCCGGCCGGGGTCTCCGGGGGCGCCGGCGGGGCGGGCGGCGCGGCGGCCGTGTCGGCGCCGTTGGCCCCGGGGCGGGGCCGGGTCCAGTGGGCGAACAGGGCGGGCTCGGGCGCGGACGCCCGAACGGCCGCGGTGGCCCGGACGTCGGCGACGCGCGGGCCGGGGCCGATGGGCACGGCCGCGCCGGGCAGCCGGACGGGGCCGGTGTCGGGGGCGCCGACCGATACCGGCGCGGGCTCGGACGCCGGGGGAGCCGGGATCACGGGGTCGCGCGAGGGCGGGGGCGGCACGGCGGGCCGGGCCATGCCCACGCCGCCACCGCCGCGGCCCGTGGGGGGCGCCGGCGGCACCGGCGGGCGGCCGCCGCGCCGGGACTCGATGAGGGCGACCGCCTTCTCGGGCAGCCACGCCGACGCCGTACCGCTGTCGTCGGAGCCGGAGCCGAAGAGGTGGGGGGCGAGCTGGGCCTGGAGGTCGGCGGGGCTGGGGCGACCCGCGGCCTCCATCTGCATGCAGGAATCGATGAGCGGGCGCAGCTCGTCCGGCAGGCCCTCCAGGTCCGGGCCCTCGCGCAGCAGCATGAAGACCGTCTCGACCGGGTTGGCGCCGTGGAACGGGGGGTGGCCGGTGGCGGCGAAGACGAGGGTGGAGCCGAGGGAGAAGACGTCGCTGGCGCCGGTGACGCTGCGGGAGTCCTTGGCCTGCTCGGGGGACATGTAGGCGGGGGTGCCGACGGCGACGTTCGTCATCGTCAAACGAGTGTTCGACACGCCGGACGCGATACCGAAGTCGATCACCCGCGGGCCGTCCTCGACCACCAGCACGTTCGACGGCTTCAGGTCGCGGTGGACGAGTCCGGCGCCGTGGATCGACTGCAGGGCCTCCGCGACGCCCGCCGCGAGCCAGCGCACCGCCTGGGCCGGGAGCGGCCCGCACTCGTTCACTATCTCCTCGAGGGAGGGCGCGGGCACGTACGCGGTGGCCAGCCAGGGCACGGCGGCGCGCGGGTCGGCGTCGACGACCGCGGCCGTGTAGAAGCCGGAGACCGCCCGGGCCGCCTCCACCTCGCGCGTGAACCGGACACGGAAGAGCTGGTCCTCGGCGAGCTCGGTCCGGACCGTCTTGATCGCCACGCGCCGGCCCGAGGCCGAGCGCGCCAGATAGACCAGCCCCATGCCGCCGGCACCCAGCCGTCCCAGCACCTCGAACGGCCCGATCCGCCGCGGATCGTGCTGCGTCAGCTGATCCACCACTTGCCTGCCACCTCCCCGTACGAGCCGCGTCACCCATATGTGTACGCGACCCCGTGCAGCGTCTCACCACCGCACCGCCATGGCGGCACGCACCCCGATTCTTCCTGGCCGGGCCACCGGTTGCGAACCCCGCGACAATCGGGGTGTCTCATTTCATATACCGACAAACGAGACGGCTCAGCGCTCCAGGACCGCGAACGACGCCCCTTGATTGTCCGTGACGACGGCCACCGTTCCGTACGACGCGGTGAACGGGCCCGCCTGGACGCGTCCGCCGAGCCGGCTCACCGCGCCGAGCGCCGCCTCGCAGTCCGCGACGCCGAAGTGGACGAGGAAGTGGGGCGGCATGACCTCCGGGAACACGTCGGCGACCGGAGCCCGGCCGAAGTCGGGCTCGGCGCCCGGGCCGAACAGGGCGTCGTGGAAGAGGTGACCGTAGAAGGTGTTCACGGTCTCGGTGTCCCGGGCGTAGAGCTGGGCCCAGGCGAAGGTGCCGGGCCGGTGGCGCAGACCGAAGCCCTGGTGACCGCCCGGCTGCCAGAGGCCGAAGACGGCGCCCTCCGGGTCGGTGGCGAGAGCGGCGGTGCCCAGGTCACCGACCGGCAGCGGCGCCATGAGCACCTGGCCGCCGGTTGCCTGGATACGGCGGGCGGTCGCCTCGGCGTCCGGGGTCGCGAAGTACACCGTCCAGACGGTGGGCATCCGGCCGTCGCTCTTGGGGGCGAGCGCGGCGACCGGTTCGCCGTCCAGCCGGGCCCACACGGAGACGCCGTACGCCGCGTCGAAGGTCCATCCGAAGAGCTCTCCGTAGAACCGCCTGCCCGCCTCCACGTCGGGAAGCTGCGCGTCCACCCAGCAGGGGACGCCCTCGGGGTATCCCCCTGTGTACACCGATGCCCTGTTTTCGGCCATACAGCCAACCTAACGGCGCCGCACACAAGCCGCAGACCAGGCACACCCGCCTCCGCATCCCCGCGCACCCCATTTGCAGTCGGCCGAATAGCGCTCCCATCACCCCTCGGTAAGCTGACGGCATGACAGGACAAGTGCGTACCGTCGACGGCCGCGTGGCCGGTCGACGCGGGCAGGCGACGCGGCAGAAGCTGCTCGACTGCCTCAGCGAGATGCTCAGCTCCTCTCCCTACCGGGACGTCAAGGTCATCGATGTCGCCCGGAAGGCGGGCACTTCGCCCGCGACCTTCTACCAGTACTTCCCGGACGTCGAGGGCGCCGTCCTGGAGATCGCCGAGCAAATGGCCTCCGAGGGCGCCGGGTTGACCGAGCTGCTCGCCGGACGGTCCTGGGTCGGCAAGGCGGGCTGGCAGACCGCGCAGGAACTCGTCGACGGTTTCCTGGAGTTCTGGAAGAAGAACGACGCCATCCTGCGCGTCGTCGACCTCGGCGCCGCCGAGGGCGACAAGCGCTTCTACAAACTCCGCATGAAGATCCTCAACTCGGTGAACAACTCCCTCGCGGACGCCGTCGCCGAGCTGCAGGCCAAGGGCAAGGTCGACAAGGACGTGAACCCGGCCGCGATCGCCGGTTCGCTGGTCGCGATGCTCGCGGCGGTCGCCTCGCACCAGAAGGGCTTCCAGTCGTGGGGGGTCAAACCGGCCGAACTCAGGCCGAACCTCGCGCTGTTGGTCCACCTGGGCGTCACCGGCAGGAAGCCGACGAAGTAGCCCGCGGCGGCAGCACCCCCCCTTTTTTATTTGTCCTGAGACCCCAAGTCCTGTCTGGCAGGCGGTGGTTCCCCGGTCCCCCCGGGCGAACCACCGCCTGTCGCGCTCTGTGCCCTCCTCGTGACGACGTCGACGCGCCCGCCGCGGTGCGCCGCTCGGGGACGCCCGTGAACCGGTGGTGACACATTCCGGTCCGCTCACCGCGTATCTCAAGGAGTGGAGGCACATGGTCCCTCATGTGCCCCGGACGCCTCTTTGAGGGGGACAGTTGCGCAAGAGACACAACGGCCGGGGCAGGGTCGTCGTCGCGGCGGCGCTCGCCCTGGCCGCGGGAGCGGTCACCGCGTTGCCCGCCACCGCCGCTCCACCACCCCCCGGCGCGCCCGCCACGGCGGGGACCGCCGCCGGGTCGCCCGCTGGCCACCGGCTTCGCACGCGAGGCGAAGCCGGAGGAGATGGCGAAGATCGGCACCCGGCTGGGGGCCACGGTCCCCGGAAAGCAGGGGGTGCTCGCCGCCCGACCGGTCGTCCCGGACGTCTTCGGCTCCCTTCACAGCCCGGGCGTCATACGTCCGCTGCCCGTGGCGACGACGACGTACGTGACGACGGCGGGTACCGACTGGTTCATCGGGCTGGACCAGGTCGACGACACGGGGGTCCACCCCGAGCAGTCGGTCAGCGCGGGCATACGGCGTTACGAGGCCGGCGAGTCGTACCGCCGTGATCTGGGCGTCGGCGTCTTCGGTCCCGCGCTGGAAACCGGCGAGGGCGTCTCGCGCGAGGGTGACCGGATCACGGGATGCCTGGAACTCCTCAAGGACGGCGCGGGCAACGGGAGCTACTCCACCGAGGACACCGTCTCGGCCACGCTGTACCGGGACGGGGTCGAGGTCGCCTCCTCACCGGACCTCCTGGGCTGCTGGGACGGTGTCACCGTCCCGGCGGAGCCCGGCGACTTCCGGCTCACGGCGACGGCCGCCCGCGGCGGCTCCTCCGCCGCGCCCACCGAGGTCTCGGCGGCCTGGACCTTCACCTCCGGCCACACCACCTCCGAGCAGGCGCTGCCCGTCTCCGTGGTCCGTTTCGCGCCGCGCCTCGACAGTGACACGACGGCCAGGGCCGGAGCGGTCACCCGAGTGCCGGTGACCGTGCTCGGCGCGGCCGCCGGCGAGAACCTCAGGTCGCTCACCGTCGAGGTCAGTCACGACGGCAGGACCTGGCAGAAGGTGAGGGTGAGCAACGGCGGCTTCCTGGTCCGCAATCCCGCGGCCGGCCAGGGCGTCTCGTTCCGCGCCGTCGTGGTCGACAAGCAGGGCAACACGCTGACCCAGACGATCAGCAACGCCTACCGGGGGAAGTGACCCCGGCCGGCAGGGGGCGTGTGATCCCGTCCGGCACGGGGGCGGCAAGCGACCCCGTCCGGCACGGGGGCAAGCAGTCCCCTCCGGCACGGGGCCATGCGACCCCGTCCGGCACGGCAGCGGTCCGGTCGGCACCCGTCGGCCGGGCCGCGCTGCTGCGTGACGGCCGGCCCCCGCCGCGTCCCGTCCCGCCATGGCTCGCGCGGACGCCGGACGCCCCGGGTCACGCCGGCAGCGGCCGGGCCTTCACCACGTGCTTCATCACCAGCGTGGACGTCAGCCGCTGCACCCCCGGCAGGGTCGCCAGCCGCTCGTCGTACAGGCGCTGGAAGGCCGCGAGATCGGCGGTGGCCACCCGGAGCAGATAGTCGGGCTCCCCGAACAGGCGTTCGGCCTCCAGTACGTGCGGGATGCCGGCCAGCGCGCTCTCGAACTCCGCGACCGTGTCCCGGTCCTCCTGCCGCATCGAGACGAAGACCAGCGCCTCGAAGGTCAGCCCGACGGCGGCCGGGTCGACGACCGCCCGGTAACCGCTGATGGCGCCCGACCGCTCCAGCTCCCGCAGCCGCCGGTGGCACGGCGAGACGCTCAGCCGCACCCGGGCGGCCAGCTCGGTCACGGTCAGCCGCCCGTCCTGCTGCAGCTCGGCAAGGATTTTCCGGTCCACGTCGTCCATGGGGTGGATCCTCCCCCACTCTCCGCCATATCGCGAAAAGTTCGGGAACACCTTCGGGCGTATCGCGCCTAATGTCCCCACCATGGACTCCGGAACGCTGATCTCCTTCCTCGTCGTCGACCTGCTGCTGGTGTGCGTGCCGGGCGCCGACTGGGCCTACGTGATCGCCGCCGGCCTGCGCGGCCGTTCGGTGGGCGCCGCGGTGGGCGGGCTGGTCAGCGGCTACGCCCTGCACACGGCGCTGGCGGCCGCCGGCCTCGCCGTCCTGGTCGCCGGGTCGCCCGCGCTGCTCACCGCGCTCACGGTGGCCGGCGCGGCGTACCTGGTGTGGCTGGGGTGGGGGGTGCTGCGCCGGCCGGCGGTGCCGGAGGCGGGGGAGGCGGTCGAGGAGGGCCGGGTACGGGTCTTCCTGCGCGGTGCCACGATCAGCGGCCTGAACCCCAAGGGGCTGCTGCTCTACCTCTCGGTCCTGCCCCAGTTCCTGGTGACCCGGGACGCGCGTCTGCCGGTGCCCGCGCAGACCGCCGCGCTCGGCCTGCTGCACATGGCGTGCTGCGCCGCCGTCTACCTGACGGTGGGCGTCGCGGCCCGCGCGCTGCTGGGCGCCCGCCCCGCCGCCGCCCGTGCGGTCACCCGGACGTCGGGGGCGGCGATGCTGGGGATCGGGGCGTTCCTGCTGGTCCAGCGGCTGGCCCTCGGCGGGTGAGCCGGAACAGCCGTATCTCCCGCTCCACCCGCGCCTGGTACGTCGCGTACGGCGGCCAGAAGGCCAGCGCCGCCTTCCAGACCGCCGCCCGCTCCTCCCCCTCCAGCAGCCGGGCCGTCACCGCGATGTCGGTGCCCTTCCAGCTGATCCCGGCGTCGGGGTGGGCGAGGAGGTTGGCGGTCCAGGCGGGGTGGCCGGGGCGGCCGAAGTTCGAGCCGATCAGGATCCAGCTCCGGCCCCCGTCCTCGGGCAGGCAGGCGAGGGGGGTGCGCCGGGGCTGCCCGCTGCGGGCGCCGGTGGAGGTCAGGACGACCCCCGGCAGCAGCCGCGCGCTGAGCAGCACCCTTCCCCGGGTGAGCCGGTGGACGGCCCGGTCCAGGGCCGGGACGACGTGCGGGGCGACCCTGGCGAAGGCCGGGGCCGAGGAGATCTTCTGCACGAGCCGGACGCCGGTCACACCACCACCTCCCGGCGCGAGAAGATCCTCGCCTCTTCGGCCGCGTGGGCGCGCAGCCGGTGCACGGGACCGAACAGCAGGTCGTCGCCGGCGGCCCGCTTGAAGTACAGGTGGGCCTCGTGCTCCCAGGTGAAACCCATGCCTCCGTGCAGCTGGATCGCCTCCGCGGCGGCCGTGCGCAGGGCCTGGAGCGCCTGGGCGAGGGCGAGTCCTCCGACCCGCCCGCCCCGGTCCGCCCGCTCGCCGTCCGCCCGCTCGTCCCGGCCCGCCGCCCAGGCGGCGTAGTGGGCGGCCGAGCGGGCGGCCTGCACCTGCACGTACACGTCGGCCAGCCGGTGCTGGACGGCCTGGAAGGAGCCGATCACCCGCCCGAACTGCTCGCGCCGCCCCACGTACTCGACGGTCTGCTCCAGCGCGCGCTCGGCGGCGCCGACGGCCTCGCAGGCCAGGACGGCGGCGGCACGGTCGCCGAGGCGGGCGAGGGCCGCGCGGACGTCCTGGTCCTCACCGCCGCCCAGCGCCTCGGCCCGCACCTCGCGGAGTTGCACCCGTCCCTGCGGCCGGGTCGGGTCCAGCGCGGTCTGCCGTACCCGGACGAGCCCCTCCGCGTCCCCCGGGACGAGGAAGAGCAGGACCCGGGAGCGGACGAACCCGCCGGTGTGGGCCGGGACCAGCAGCAGTCCGGCACTGTGCCCGTCGAGGACCTGCGCGGCCTCTCCGTACAGCCGCCACCCGCCGTCGACGCGCCGGGCCTGGACGCCGCCGGCGCGTCCCCCGCCCGCCCAGTCGCCCGCGTTCCCGCCGGTCAGCGCGAGGGCGGTGGACAGGGCGGGCGCGGGGACGGCGAGGGTGGCGGTGAGGGCGCCGGAGGCGAGGCGCGGGAGGAGGGCGGTCCGCTGGGCGTCGGTGCCGAGGGCGAGGACCGCCGGCGCGGCGAGGACGGTGGTCGCGAGGAGGGGCGAGGGGGTGAGGGCCCGGCCGGTCTCCTCGCAGGCGAGGGCGAGGTCGGTGACCGGGCAGCCGATCCCGCCGTACGCCTCCGGGAGGGCGAGGCCGGGCAGGCCGAGGTGGCCGGCGAGGGCGGCCCAGAGGGCGGGGTCGTGGCCGGTGGGGGTGGAGAGGGCGGCCCGCAGGTCGTGCGGCCCACAGCGTTGGTGGAGCAGGTCCCGCAGGGTGCGGCGGATCTCGTCCTGTTCGGCGGTGACAGTGGGGTCCATGGCCGGCACTCCTCCCGATCTGACGGTCCGTCATGTTAGGGCGGTGCGGCGGGGATTCCCAGAGCGGCGACCCGGCCGCCCCCTGCCGCCTCCACCCGATCTGATGTACCGTCAGATTCATGGCACCCCTCTCACCGGCGCGCCGCGAGGTCGCCGTGGTCGGCGTGGCGCTGGCCGACTGCGGCCGGGTGGACGACGCCACGCCGTACGCCCTGCACGCCCAGGCGGCCCGGCGGGCGCTGGCGGACGCGGGGCTCGGGCGGGAGCTGGTGGACGGCCTCGCCTCCGCCGGGCTGGGCACGCTCGCCCCCGTCGAGGTGGCCGACTACCTGGGCCTGCGCCCCACCTGGGTGGACTCCACCTCGGTCGGCGGCTCGACCTGGGAGGTCATGGCGGCCCACGCGGTGGACGCGATCGCGGCCGGCCACGCGAACGCGGTGCTGCTGGTCTACGGCTCGACAACCCGCGCCGACATCAGGGCCGGCCGCCGCACGGGCACGTTCGCCTTCGGGGGCCGGGGCCCGCTCCAGTTCGAGGTCCCCTACGGGCACACCCTGATCGCCAAGTACGCGATGGCCGCGCGCCGCCACATGGTGCAGTACGGCACGACGGTCGAACAGCTGGCGGAGGTCGCGGTCCAGGCCCGGGCGAACGCCGCCCTGAACCCCGAGGCGATGTTCCGCACGCCGGTGACGGTGGACGACGTCCTGTCCGGCCCGATGATCGCCGACCCCTTCACCACACTGCACTGCTGCCTGCGCTCCGACGGTGGCGCGGCGGTCCTGCTGGCGGCCGCGGAGT
Source organism: Streptomyces sp. NPDC051315 (assembly GCF_044455165.1). Taxonomy (NCBI): domain Bacteria; kingdom Bacillati; phylum Actinomycetota; class Actinomycetes; order Kitasatosporales; family Streptomycetaceae; genus Streptomyces; species Streptomyces sp. NPDC051315. The sequence goes on along the minus strand of NZ_JBITEN010000014.1, from coordinate 13,269 downwards.
ACGTACGGGACTGCCGTACGGACCCGGTGTGGGTCCTCGGCACCGGCGAGCACGTGTCGCACGCGAGCATGACGGAGTGGGACGACTTCACGGTGTCCCCGGCGGCGGTGAGCGGGCGGCTGGCGTTCGGACGGGCCGGGGTGGGGCCCGGGGAGATGGACTTCGCGCAGATCTACGACGCCTTCACCTACATGACGCTGGTGACCCTCGAGGACCTGGGCTTCTGCGGGAAGGGCGAGGGCGGGGCCTTCGTGGAGAAGGGACGGCTGCGGGTCGAGGGCGGGGCGCTGCCGGTGAACACGGACGGAGGCGGACTGTCGGCCCAACACCCCGGCATGCGGGGCCTGTTCCTGCTCGTGGAGGCGGTACGGCAGCTGCGGGGGGAGGCCGGGCCCCGGCAGGTGCGGGCGCGCGACGGTGAGGTGCCGCGTCTGGGGGTCGCCTCGGGGACCGGGGGCTGGTTCTGCTCCTCGGGGACGGTGGTGCTGGGGCGGGGGTAGCCTCGGTCCGCCCGGCCGGGCGGACAGGAGGGGCGAATGACCTGGAGCGAGGCGGAGTACGTCGACTGCCTGGAGGGCGAGCGGCGTCGCTACGCGTGGGTCATGCGCCGGTACGGCGGCCTGACCCCGCCGGAGTCCTGGGCGGCGGCCCTGGATCGCTACCCCTACGAGCCGGCCGCCGAGCCGTACCGGGGACTGGTCCTCCACGACGAGGCGTGGCACTGGGCGATGCTGACCCTGCACGGCGACCGCTACCCCGTGGACCGTCCGGACCTGGCCTCTCCCTCGGCGGAGTACCCGGCCCTCGGCTGAACCGCCGCCACCGGAACCGGATCGTCCGTGATACTCGGGACCATGGGACCGGATCTTCACGAGTTGCTGAGGTCGCTGCGGGTGTGGGACCCGGAGGTGACCCGACTGCCGTCCTTCGACCCGGGGGCGGTGCCCGCCGACCCCCTGGAGCTGTTCGCGGCGTGGTTCGCCGAGGCGGTGGCGGCGGGTGAGCGGGAGCCGCACACGATGACGCTGGCGACGGTGGACGAGGAGTCTCTGCCGGACGCCCGGATCGTGATGCTGCACGGCGCCGACGCGGACGGCTGGTCCTTCGCGACCCACGCGACCAGCCGCAAGGGCCGCCAGCTGGCCGCCCGCCCCTACGCGGCCCTCACCTTCTACTGGCCCGTGCTGGGCCGCCAGGTGCGGATGCGCGGCCCGGTCGCCGTCGCGCCGGCCGAGGAGGCGCGGACCGATCTGCGGGTCCGCTCGACGGGCGCGCTGGCCGCCGCGCTGACCGGGCGGCAGAGCGAGGTCCTGGGCTCGCTGGAGGAGTTGGCGAGGGCGTCGGAGGCGGCCTGGGAACGGGCGCGCCAGGACCCGACGGCCGAGTCCCCGACCTGGACGCTGTACCGGCTGCGGCCGGAGGCGGTGGAGTTCTTCCAGGGGGAGGAGAGCCGACGGCACGTGCGGCTCAGGTACCGGCGGGGTGACGGGGACTGGGCCGGCGAGTTGCTGTGGCCGTGAGACGGACCCACGGCAACCTTTCCGGACGCGGCGGCCACTGAGGGGACGAGGTGTGCTCCCGAACCGCGTAAGGACTGATCCGTGGCATCCCCTTCGCACCGCCGTTCCCGCCGTGAGCGGCGCACCGTCCCTGTCGTCACCGTCGCCGGGGCGGCGGTGGTGGCCGTCGCGGTCGTCGTGTCCCTGGTGATGGGCCTGCGCCCCGACCGCGAGGCCGGCGCCGGCGGTGCCGCGGGCACGCCCGTCGCGGGCGCCGGGGCCGTCGACGCGCCGACGGTCACGGCGCCCGCCTCGTCGTCCAGGACGCCGTCGGCGTCTCCCGCCTCCCCGAGCGCGACGACCGGTACGGCGACCCCGTCGGCCGCCCCCTCGGCCTCCGCCGCCGGCGCGTCGGCGCGTCCGACGTCCGCCGCCGGCCGCCGGACGTCGTCGCCCGGGGCACCGTCGGCGGGACGGATACAGCCGGGCGTCGACTACCGAGGCGTCGCCACCTCCTACGACGCCGGGGACGGTGACGGCGCCTGCTCGTTCGGCCCCAGCGGCGACCTCATGATCGCGGCGATGAACACGGCCGACTACGAGACGTCCAAGGCGTGCGGGGCGTACGTCCGCGTCCGCGCGGACAACGGCGCCTCCGTCACGGTCCGGATCACCAACGAGTGCCCGGCGCCCTGCGAGCCCGGGCAGCTCGACCTCAGCACCCAGGCGTTCGCCGAGCTGGCCGACGTCTCGGCCGGCCGGATCGCGATCACGTGGAGCCTGCTGAGCCCCAGCACGTCCGACACCCTCTCGATCCGGTACAAGACCGGGTCCAGCCGTCACTGGTGCGGCATCCAGGCACTCGGCCACCGCAATCCGCTGGCGCGGCTGGAGGTGCGGACGAGCGGCGGCTGGGTCGCGTTGCCCCGCACCGAGTACAACTACTTCCTGTCCGAGCAGGGCAGCGGGTGCGGGGGCGCGATCAGGGTCACCGACATCTACGGGGAACGGCTGACGATCGACGGGATCGCGCTGCGCCCGGAGGCCGTGCAGGCGACCGGGGTCCAGTTCGCCGCGCACTGATCCCGCGGCGGCCCCCTCCCGGCCCACCTCGCGGCCGACCGCCGGTGGGCGGGCGGCCGTCCCGCTGGGCCGGCGGGGGCCGGGGCGGCCGTCCCTGCCCCCGCCCCCGCCGGGCCCTGTCCTTCCGGACCCGCCACCACGGCGTCCTCTCCCGGAGGCCGCCCGCCACTTCACCGGCATGGGGTCCGCCCCCGCCCGGCTCTTCGCCGCCGGACCGGACGGCCCGCTCACCCGCTGACGCCGTCACCGGCGCTCCCGGCCGCCCGGAACACCGGCACCCCCTCCCGGAAGTCCACCTCCAGCTCCATCCCGGCGCGCAGCGGCTCCCCGCCCTCCGCCACCCCCACCACCTCCGTCGCCATCCGCGGCCCCTCCGCCAGGTCGACGACGGCGGCGACGTACGGCGTCCGCTCCCCGAACGGCGGCAGGTCGTTGCGGTGGACCACGGACCAGGTGTAGAGCGTGGCCCGGCCGCTCGCGGGCTCCCAGGCCACGTCCTCGCTCCAGCAGTACGGGCAGAACTCCCGCGGGTAGTGGTGGGCCCGCCGGCACGCCCCGCAGCGCCGGATCAGCAGCCGCCCCCCGGCGGCGGCGTCCCAGTAGGCGCGCGTGAAGGCGTCGGTCTCGGGGACGTCGTACCGCCCGCCCCCGGCGACGGTCACCGGAACCACCCCAGCGCGCCGTCGAGCGACCAGGTCTGCCAGGACACCCCGAACAGCGCGACGACCGAGATCAGCGCCATCATGCCGTTCTGCCCCTGCTCGGCCCAGTCGTGGATCATGAGGGTGAGGTAGAGCAGGTTCAGGACCAGGCCGCCCACCAGGGCGAGGGGGGTCAGGAACCCGGCGACGAGTCCGAGGCCGAGGGCCAGCTCCGCGTACAGGACGACGTACGCCATCACGCGTGGCCTCGGCGTCACCACCAGGTCGAAGCCGGACCGTACGGCGCTCCAGCGGTGCTTCGCCGCCACGTCCGCCGCCCAGGCGATGCCGGAGCCCTCGGACCAGCTCTTCTTCTCCTTGTGCCGCCAGCTCTCCAGCCACCACAGACCGAGCCCGATCCGCAGCACCGCCAGCCACTCCGCCCCGCCCAGCCAGATCGTGTCCATGGACACCCGCTCCCGCCGACGCCGACATCTGACGGTACGTCAGTTCAGTGGAGGACGCCCGCTTCCGCAAGCCCCCTCACCTGAAGAACGGCTTTCACCGGGCCCACGGGGGAGGGAGGGGAAGCTGTGCGTTCACCGTGAAGCTATGCGTCGTCCATGAATGTCCGGCACATTGTTGACGATTTTGTTGGCCGCGAAATACGTTCGCAACCGCAAGCCCCAGCAGCAGTACGCCGGACGTGAGAGGCAGCAACGTGAAGCACAGGGCAGTCAAGCGCAGGTCGGTCGTCCTCGGCATCGGCGCCACCGCCGGTGTGGCGGCGGTCGGCGGCATCGCACTGAGCGCGCAGGCGTCCAGTTCGTCCTCCTCGGCCTCCTCGGCCTCCTCCTCGGACGGTCTGGTCTTCGACCCGGACGCCTACACGGAGCTGACCACCACCATCACGGACGCGGACGGCACCGACCGCTCCGTGACCTACCGCTTCTGGAAGGCGATCACCTACGTCGCCAAGCCGGTCGACGCGACCTACCAGAGCCTGAACGTCAGCGTGCCCGTGAAGATCGACGGCACGGCCGTGGACGCGAGCGACGCGCCGATCCTCTTCGCGAACGCGGTCGGCGGTTACATGCCGTCGTCCGTCGCCGACGCGACCGGCGTCGGCGGCGCGGGCATGACCGGCGGGGCCCCGGGCGGCACCGGAGGCGCCGCCCCCAGCGCCTCCGCCTCCACCGGCGAGGTCCAGTCCGGCGGCAACGCCATGCTGAACCAGGGCAAGATGGTCAGCCTGCCCAAGCTGGCGCTCGCCGCCGGGTACGTCGTCGTCGAGCCCGGCGCCCGCGGCCGTACCCTCAAGAACTCCGCCGGCGAGTACTACGGTGTCGCCCCGGCCGCGATCGTCGACCTCAAGGCCGCCGTGCGGTACGTGCGCGCCAACAAGGGCCGCATCCCCGGCAACACCGACCGGATCGTCTCCTCCGGCACGAGTGCCGGCGGCGCCCTGTCCTCGCTGCTCGGCGCCTCCGGCGACAGCCCGCTCTACGACGCGTACCTGAAGGAGATCGGCGCCGCCGACGCCTCCGACGCGATCTTCGCGACCGGCGCCTGGTGCCCGATCACCGACCTGGAGCACGCCGACGGCGCCTACGAGTGGAACTGGGGCACCAACGCCCTGAGCACCGGCAAGCAGGTCGACCAGACGGTGTCGAAGCAGCTCCGGTCGCAGTTCGCCGAGTACCAGGCCTCCCTCAGGCTCAAGGGCCTGAACGACTTCGGCACCCTCAACGCCCGCAACTACGACGCGTACCTGCTCAAGCAGTACATGGAGCCCTCGGCCACCACCTACCTCGCCGCCCTGTCGGACTCCGAGCGCGCGACGTACCTGGCCGCCAACACCTTCATCACCTGGAAGAACGGCAGGGCCACCTTCTCCTGGGCCGACTTCCTCACCCACGTCGGCGCCCGCAAGAAGACCGTCCCGGCCTTCGACGCCTTCGACCTGTCGACGGGCGAGAACAACGAGTTCGGCACGGGCACGACCGTCTCCCGCCACTTCACGGCGTACAGCCTGAAGAACGACACCACCGGGCTCACCGGCAAGCGTCTCGACAGCGACGTCCCCGAGCTGCTGCGGCTGATGAACCCGATGTACTTCCTGGTCGAGAAGGCCAACCCCCAGCGCACCAAGCACTGGTGGATCCGCCTCGGCACCAAGGACTCGGACACCTCGCACACCGTCTCCGCCAACCTCGCCGCCGCCGCGCACGCCCTCGGCGACGACGTCAGCCACCTCTACTACTGGGACGAGGGCCACGGCGCCAACACCGACCCGGGCGACTTCATCGCGTGGATCGCCAAGGTCGCCGGCTACAAGGCCCGCAAGCGGTAACCGGCCTCCCCGCCGGGAGGCCCCCCGATCGCGGCGTCCGTTTCCCGTCATAAGAACCGACGCCGCCCCCCGCGACGCCGGGCTCCAGCGCACCTGGACCCGGCGTCGCGGCTTCCCCACAACCAGGTGGGGTACGCCACCGGTCCTACCCGGATCTCCCCCAAGCGTGATCAATCCGCAACCAATTCCGGTCTTGACCGAGACCCATCAATCGCGTGCGTGATTACGCTCGCGCTCATGGCCGACTCCACACCGACCGCGAACGCCGCCGCGATCACCCCCGCGAACCCCGCCGACCGTCCCGTCTACGTGATCGGTGGCGGCCCCGGCGGACTCGCCACCGCGTACGCGCTGCGCGCCCAGGGGATACGCGCCGTGGTGGTGGAGCGGGCCGACGGGGTCGGCGCGTCCTGGCGGCGCCACTACGACCGGCTGCGTCTGCACACCACCCGGCGGCTGTCGTCCCTGCCCGGCCTCGCGATGCCGCGCCGGTTCGGGCGGTGGGTGGCCCGTGACGACGTGGTGCGTTACCTGGAGAAGTACGCCGAGTACCACGAGCTGGAGCTCGTCACCGGTGTCGAGGTCTCCCGCGTCGAACGCACCCCCGACGGCACGGGCTGGCTGCTGCGCGCCTCCGGCGGTCGCGAGCTGACGGGCTCGGCGGTCGTCGTCGCCACCGGCTACAACCACACCCCCCACCTGCCGGACTGGCCGGGCCGTGAGGCGTACACCGGTGACCTCACGCACGCCTCCGCCTACCGCGACGGCAGGCCCTACGCCGGCCGGGACGTCCTGGTCGTCGGCGTCGGCAACACCGGCGCGGAGATCGCCGTCGACCTGGTGGAGAGCGGGGCCGAGCGGGTACGGCTGGCCGTGCGCACCGTCCCGCACATCGTGCGCCGTACGACCGCCGGCTGGCCCGCCCAGTACAGCGGCATCCTGGTCCGCCGGCTGCCCGTGGGCCTCGTCGACCGGATCTGCCGGGTGATGGCGCTGAGCCTGCCCGACCTCTCCGCGCACGGGCTGCCGCGTCCCGACACGGGGCTCTACACCCGGGCCCGGCAGGGGGCGGTCCCGGTGCAGGACGCCGGCCTGATCGACGCGGTGCGCAAGGGCCGGGTCGAGGTGGTGGCCGCCGTGGAGGCCTTCGAGGACGGCAAGGTCGTCCTCGCCGACGGCACCCGGATCTCCCCGGACGCCGTCGTCGCCGCCACCGGGTACGTGCGCGCCCTGGAGGGCCTCGTCGGCCACCTCGACGTCCTGGACGACCGGGGCCTCCCGGTCACCCACGGCCCCCGCGCCCCGGAGAACGCGCCCGGCCTGTACTTCACCGGCTTCACCACGCCCATCAGCGGCACCCTCCGTGAGCTGGCGATCGACGCGGAGCGGATCGCCAAGGCCGTCCGCCGCCAACTCGCCTGACCCTCCTGCCCGTTTCACACGTGTCCGTGGCGACCGGAGCGTTGCCCGTGCCCCCGCGCGGAGCCAGAATGTGAGCCCTGTTCACCTTTCCGGCTCCGCCCCTCTCGCTCTCGAAGCGTTCTGTGTGCACGACCATTCCTGACAGACCGTCAGTTCTGTAACCTGACAGTGCGTCAGCTACTTGCCAGTCACCGTCACACAGGAGCGGGCGGACCGATGCTTGGATCAACCCACGGCACCCTCACCACCGACTCCCGCGGGGCCCGGGTCCTCGCGTGCGGCGAGAGGCCCGGGCCCGCCGTCCACGGCCGGCCCGCCCACGCGGACGACCTGGACGTCAGCGGACGCCCGCTGTACACGGCCGTCCCCGACCTGGACCGGTTCTTCCGCCCCGAGTCCGTCGCGGTGATCGGCGCCTCGGACGCCGAGGGCCGGCCGAACACCGGGGTCACCCGGCAGCTGGCCGCCTGGGCGCAGCGGGTGGGGGCGCGGCTGCACCCGGTGCACCCCACCCGCGAGACCGTCTTCGGCACCCCCTGCTGTCCTTCCGTCGCCGCCCTGCCCGAGCAGGTCGACCTGGCCGTGCTGCTGGTCGCCGACCCACTGCCGGTGATCGAGGAACTGGCCGAGGCGAAGGCGAGGTTCGCGGTCGTCTTCGCCTCCGGGTTCGCGGAGACCGGCGCGGAGGGCGCCGCCGCGCAGGAGCGGCTCACGGCGGCCGTGCGGCGGGCCCGCTCGGGGATGCGGCTGCTGGGGCCCAACACGAACCTCAACGCCTTCGAACGCTTCCGGGACGACCTCGACGGACCGGCCATCGCGCTCGTCACCCAGTCCGGCCACCAGGGCCGCCCGGTCTTCGCCCTCCAGGACCTCGGCATCCGCCTCTCCCACTGGGCGCCGACCGGCAACGAGGCCGACCTGGAGACCGCCGACTTCCTCTCCTACTTCGCCGAGCGGCCCGAGGTCGGCGCGATCGCCTGCTACCTCGAGGGCCTGAAGGACGGCCGCGCCTTCCTGCTCGCCGCCGACCGGGCCGCCCGGCGCGGGGTCCCGGTCGTCGCGGTCAAGGTCGGCCGCACCGAGACGGGCGCCCGCACCGCCGCCACCCACACCGGCAAGCTGACCGGCGCGGACGAGGTGGTGGACGCGGCGATGCGCCAGTACGGCGTGATCCGCGTCGACGGCCTCGACGAACTCCAGGACACGGCCGCCCTGCTGGCCCGGGCGAGGCCCCCGCGGGCCGACGGGGTGGCGGTGTACGCGATCTCCGGCGGCACCGGCGCGCACGTCGCCGACCTCGCGACGGCGGCCGGACTGCGGCTGCCGCGGCTGTCGCCCGCCAAGCAGGCCGAACTGCACCAGTGGATACCGGAGTACCTGAACGTCGCGAACCCCGTCGACAACGGCGGCCACCCGGTCGGCGACCGGCGCGGCCGCAAGATCATCGACGCGCTCCTGGCCGACCCCGAGGTCAGCGTCCTGATCTGCCCCGTCACCGGCCCGTTCCCGCCGCTCAGCGACCGGCTCGTGCGGGACCTGGTGGACGCGGCGGAGACGACGGACAAGCTGGTGTGCGTGGTGTGGGGCTCACCGGTCGGCACCGAGCCCGCGTACCGGGAGGTGCTGCTCGGTTCCTCCCGGGTGGCGACCTTCCGCACGGTCGGCAACTGCCTCACGGCCGTCCGCGCCTACCTCGACCACCACCGCTTCGTCCGCGACTACCACTCGCCCTTCGACCGGGCCCCGCGCACCCCGTCACCGTCCTTCCGCAAGGCGCGGCTGCTGATGCGTCCGGGCCAGCAGCTCAGCGAGCACGCGGCGAAACAGCTCCTGCGCGCGTACGGGATACGGGTGCCGCGCGAGCAGTTGGTGACCAGCGCGGCGGCGGCCGTGCGGGCGGCGGGGCTGGTCGGCTACCCGGTGGTGATGAAGGCGTCCGGCGCCCGCATCGCCCACAAGACCGAGCTGGGCCTGGTGAAGGTCGGCCTGACCTCGGCCAGCCAGGTGCGCGACGCCTACCGCGAGCTGACCGACATCGCCCGCTACGAGGGCGTCCCGCTGGACGGGGTCCTGGTCTGCCAGATGGTCGAGCGGGGCGTGGAGATGGTCGTCGGCGTCACCCACGACGAGCTCTTCGGGCCGACGGTGACGGCCGGGCTGGGCGGGGTGCTCGTGGAGGTCCTGCGGGACGTGGCCGTCCGCGTCCCGCCCTTCGGCGAGGAGCAGGCCCGCGACATGCTCGCCGAACTGCGCGGCCGCGCCCTGCTGGACGGCGTCCGGGGCCGCCCGCCGGCCGACCTGGACGCGCTGGTGGAGGTCGTCCTGCGGGTGCAGCGGATGGCGCTGGAGCTGGGGGACGAACTGGCGGAACTGGACATCAACCCGCTGATGGTGCTGCCCCAGGGGCAGGGGGCGGTGGCGCTGGACGCGTTGGTGGTGTGCCGGTGAGGAGTGGGCCGGCGAGGGACGGACCGGCGAGGAGATGAAGGGGACACCCGCCCGCGATGGCTGGACCGCGCCAGAACGGAGCATGACCGTGCCCGACCCGGGGATCCGTGACACGACCGACCGCCACGTCACCCACCTCACCCTCGACCGCCCCGAGGCGCTCAACGCCCTCACCCCCGACCAGCGCGACCATCTGATCGCCCTGCTGGCCGGGGCCTCCGCCGACCCGGAGGTCCGGGCGGTCGTCCTCACCGGAACCGGCCGTGGCTTCTGCGCGGGCGCCGACCTGCGGGGCGGCCCCCCGGCCGGGGACCGGATCGCCGGGGACGTGGCCCGCACCCTCCGCCTGGGCGCCCAGCGCCTCATCGCCGCCGTCCTCGACTGCGAGAAGCCGGTCATCGCGGCCGTCAACGGCACGGCGGCCGGCCTCGGCGCCCACCTCGCGCTCGCCTGCGACCTCGTCCTGGCCGCCGAGTCGGCCCGCTTCATCGAGGTGTTCGTCCGCCGGGGCCTGGTCCCGGACGCCGGCGGCGCCTACCTCCTCCCCCGCCTGATCGGCCCCCACCGCGCGAAGGAGCTGATGTTCTTCGGCGACGCCCTCACCGCGACCGACGCCGCGCGCCTCGGCCTGGTCAACCGGGTCGTCCCGGACGGGGAGCTGGACCAGACGGCCCGTGAGTGGGCGGCACGCCTGGCTACCGGCCCCACCCGGGCCCTCGCCCTGACCAAGCACCTCGTCAACACCTCCCTCGACACGGACCGCGCCACCGCCTTCGCCGCCGAGGCCGCGGCCCAGGAGATCAACATGACGACGGAGGACGCGCGCGAGGGCGTGACGAGCTTCGTGGAGCGACGTGCGGCGCGGTTCCGGGGGCGGTGAGAATCAGGACGTCGGCCGCAGGATCCTCAGCTCCCCGGAGTCCGGGTCCCCGACGACCATGAACAGCTCCGGCGCCCGTTCCGTCCCGGCGATCGTCCAGGACGTCTCGTTCCCGCAGCCACTGCCGGTGCCACTGCCGGTGTCGAGGCGTACGACGACCTCGTCCCGGGCGCGGTCGTCGCCCCGCCCGTCGAAGGACCAGCTCCCGGTCCCGTCGCACACCTCGAAGTCCGCGGTCGCCTCGAAGCCGGCCTCGGCCGGCATCCGGGTCAGCTCGGCCCGGCCGCCCGGCCGCAGCCGCAGGACGGCTCCCTCCTCGCCCCGCCAGACGCCGGTGAGGTCGGCGGCGGACAGCTCCGGGGGCTCGTACTCCTCGATCAGGCCGGTGGCGGTGGCCAGCAGGCCGACCGGGAAGGCGAGGACGAACAGGGTGACGGAGGCGACCCCCGCACGCCACCAGAGGCCCCGGGCGCCCGTCGTGCTCCGCGCCCGCGCGTACGCCATCGCGAGGACGGGCAGCACCCCCAGGGCCGCGAGGACGAGGGCGGCGGCGAGGGGCCAGCCCCACAGCACCGCCCCCACGGCGGCCCACACCACGCCGGCCAGGGCCACGCCCAGCAACTGCCTCACCCACAGCGGCCGGCGCACTCCGCGCGGCACGACTGCGGCGAGCGCGGCCCCCGGCAGGATCTGGGCCCACGCGTGCAGCAGCCCCAGCACCGGCAGGTACACGGGCGCGAGGAGGATCACGCAGAGCATCCCGAAGGCCGGGCCGTAGCCGCTCCGGTACGGGTCGGTGGCCAGGGCGTGCGTCCACCACAGCGCGCACACCGCCGGAAGCTGCGCCGCCCCCGCCGCCACGGCCGCCGTCGCCTCGGCGTCCGCCCGGCTCAAGCCCGCCTTGCGCCGTACATCCGCCCACCCCATGAGCGCAGCGTACGGCCCCGTCCCGCCCGCTCCCGCACACCCCTTCTCATCTGACGACCCGTCAGCTTCAATGGCATGCATGATGGGACACGCAGGCATGGCGGCGGCCGCCGTCCGCCATCTCCGGACCCGCCCGGCGGAGCCGTACGAGGCACTGCCCCGCCCCGTGCTGCGCTGCGTCGGCGAGGACGAACGGCCGCCGGTGGACCAGGCCGGCTTCCGGCGCGTCCTGGGGACCTTCGCGACCGGCGTCACCGTCATCACGGCGCCGGCCGCCGAGGACGAGCCCTCCCCCGCCGGCTTCGCCTGCCAGTCCTTCACCTCCCTCTCCCTCGACCCGCCCCTCGTCGCCTTCATGGTCGGCCGCACGTCCACGACCTGGCCCCGCATCGCCCGCGCGGGCGCCTTCTGCGTCAACGTCCTCGCCGCCCACCAGGAGGAGGTGTGCCGCGCCTTCGCGGTGAGCGGCGCCGACAAGTTCGCGGGGGTGGCCCACGACGCCGCCCCCGCCTCCGGCTCCCCGCGCCTCGCGGGCACCCTCGCCTGGATCGACTGCACGATCCACACCGTGCACACGGGCGGCGACCACCTGATCGTGGTGGGCCGGGTGGAGGCTCTGGGCGCGACCGACCGGGACGAACCGCCGCTGCTGTTCCACCGGGGGCGGTTCCTCTAGGCCGTTTCGTTCGGATCATCTGATCGCTAGGTCGGGTGCGTAGTTAAGTGATGTGCAGTGGGCTCGCGGGGGGACCTTCAGTTACGAGAGTCCGCCCATCCCGCTCCGCGCCGTTCAGCCGCGCGGCCCAAGCGCCACACGTCTTGGCTTGCGAACACACAGGGTGAACGAGGCCCGACTGGACGGTGGCCGACACCTCGCAGCTTATGCGGAAATCACGCTTATCACCCCATCGGGTTCAATCTGCACTATTGGTTATGCCAATTGGGCAATCACTCGGCGAGGCGACTTGCGGCCCCCGCGGTCGAGCGCCCCGCGAGGAAAGGCAAACGCGTCGTCTCGAGCGGGCCAGGGCGCTGAAGGGCCACGGCTGCTGCGGCAGGGTCCCGGTACGAGCAGGTCCCGGGTGGTCGTAGCGGAACTGGAGTCCGCCCACAACCACACCGGAGGACGGCCGGTCACCCCCGGCCGCCACACACGCCAGGAGGGCGTACATGTGCAACACTCCTGTTCCCTGCTCGCCGGGCCGCAGCTCCACGACGCTACTGCTGTGCGACACCACCACCACGACCCCGGTCGCGCCCACGGTCGTGGACGACACCGTCACCACCCTCGGCCCGGGGCGGATCTTCCCGGACCTGCCGGGTTCGCACGCCGCTCTGTGGTCCGGCGGCGCCCTCACCTACCCGGCCGACCCGAACGGTTCCGCCGGCGACGGCACCCAGGTCTACCGCACTGCCGTCGGCCGCATCACCGCCACCCCGCCCAACTGCGAAGGAGCCACCGGAACACTCACCGTCTCCACACGCGTCACCCTGAACGGACCGGGCAGAGGAGAACTCGGAGACGGTGCGCTGTGGCTGTACCGCAACACCACAATGATCGCCGAGGACAGTGTGATGCGGAGCGCCCCCGTCGGCCACGTCGAGACCTTGACCGTCTCCGCCCCCATCACAGCGGCAGACCTCGCCGGCGGCAACCTCTACGTGGCCCTGAACTTGGAGACCTTCCACGCCACCAGCAAGTCGTGGACCGCCGATCAGTTCTCCATCACCGCACAACTCAACGGCTGCGCCGTACAGTTCCTGCGCACCTTCGTCATGGAGTGCACCTACTCGGACACCACCCTGGACGGACGCCCGTACACGCCCACCGGCGAAGTCGGTCAGTGCAGCGCACCCGACGACAGCTCGGTCCAGGCACTTTCGTTCGAAACGGCCTAGCTGTGCTGACGTCATCCCGGTCGTGGGGGGGGGGGGGGGGGGGGGGGGGGGGGGGGGGGGGGGGGGGGGGGGGGGGGGGGGGGGGGGGGGGGGGGGGGGGGGGGGGGGGGGGGGGGG
>NZ_JBITEN010000013.1:74814-257996 GCF_044455165.1 Streptomyces sp. NPDC051315 | reverse complement strand
CGGCCACGCGGCGCAGGACACGGGCCACCACTACGGTCCGCGCGGCGCCGACGCGGGGCCCCGGCCCCCCCCCCCCCCCCCCCCCCCCGGCCCCCGCCCCCCCCCCCCCCCCCCCCCCCCCCGCGTCCGCAGGACGTGATCGGCATGCACTTCTTCAACCCGGCGCCGGCGATGAAGCTGGTCGAGGTCGTCCGTACGGTCCTGACCGGCGAGGACGTCCACGCGACGGTCCACGAGGTCTGCGGCAGGATCCGGAAGCACGCCGTGGACTGCGGCGACCGGGCCGGCTTCATCGTGAACGCGCTGCTGTTCCCGTACCTCAACAACGCGATCAAGATGGTGCAGGACCACTACGCGTCCCTCGACGACATCGACGCGGCGATGAAGCTGGGCGGCGGCTACCCCATGGGGCCGTTCGAACTGCTCGACGTCGTCGGGCTCGACGTCTCGCTCGCCATCGAGAAGGTCCTGCACCGCGAGTTCCGCGACCCGGGCCTGGCCCCGGCGCCGCTCCTGGAGCACCTGGTGGCCGCGGGCTGCCTCGGCCGCAAGACGGGCCGCGGCTTCCGCGAATATGCCCGCCGCTGACGGGGGCGGCGACTGGTTCCGGGACGGTGAGGACTGGGGCGGGCTGCTGGAACCGGCGGCCCCGTCCCCGCCCGCGTGGGGCGGTGGAGACCCCGCGCACGCGCACCGAGCTGCGCACATGCAGTACGTTCAGGGCATGTCCCAGCCCGCCAAGTCCTCACGTACACCAGCCACGCCCGACGCGCCGGAAAGTGCCGCAGGCTCCCGTGCGGCGGCCCAGCGGCTCAAGATGCGCCGGGAACTGGCGGCCGCGGCCATGGAGTTGTTCGCGACCAAGGGGTACGAGGCGACCACCGTCGACGAGATCGCGGCCGCGGCCGGCGTCGCCCGCCGCACCTTCTTCCGTCACTTCCGCTCCAAGGAAGAGGCGATCTTCCCCGACCACGACGACACACTGATCCGCGCCGAGGCCGTGCTGAACGCGGCCCCGGCGCACGAGCACCCGCTCGACACGGTGTGCCGCGGCATCAAGGAAGTCATGAAGATGTACGCGGCCCGGCCGGAGATCTCGGTCGCCCGCTACAAGCTCACCCGCGAGGTGCCCACCCTGCGCGAGGCGGAGATCGCGTCGGTGGCCCGCTACGAGCGCCTCTTCACCCGCTACCTCCTCGGCCACTTCGACGAGCACGCCCACGACGACGACGCCAACGACGACCCGCTGCTCGCCGAGGTCGCCGCCTCCGCCGTCGTCACCGCCCACAACCACGTCCTGCGCCGCTGGCTCAGGGCCGGCGGCCAGGGCGACGTCGAGGCACAGCTCGACCACGCCTTCGCGATCGTGCGGAAGACGTTCGGGACGGGCATCGGAGCCGGGCGCGGCAGCTCCGCGTCCCCGAAGCCGGCTCCCGCCGCGGTCTCCGCGCAGGGCGAGGTCCTGGTGACGGTGGCCCGCACCGACGCCCCGCTCGACGAGGTGATGCGGACCATCGAGAAGGCCCTGAAGGAGCGCTGACGCCGCTCCGCACCGCCGGATCCCTGTGAGAACGGCCACCCGCCCGGGTGGCCGTTTTGGCATGTCAGGGCACCTTTTCGCGCGGATTTCCCGGCCCGTTCGATCGATCATCGCTCATTTGTTACGTAAAGATTTCAGCTGAGTGGAATTTCTGGCACTCAGTGCCTTGCGGGGTGACACGCGGTGTCATACGTTGAAGGAGTCCGGGCGGCCGGCGTGCAGAGACCATTCGTACGCCGGCTGTCCCCGCAAGCCACCTGGCTCGCGCGCCCGGACGCCTGCGTCACAGGCAACCTCCCGCGCCACAAAGCGCTGCCGAACAGCACCACCCGCCGAACCGACGGCACCTTCCCCAACCCTCAGCAGCAACCGACGTAACCCTCAGCGCCCCTCCCTCAGGGCGCTCACCGCCGGAGGCAACACCGTGACCGTGAAGGACATCCTGGCCGCGATCCAGTCACCGGACTCCACGTCCGCCGACTTCGCCGCCCTCCCGCTCCCCGAGTCGTACCGCGCGATCACCGTGCACAAGGACGAGACGGAGATGTTCGCGGGCCTCGCGACCCGCGACAAGGACCCCCGCAAGTCGATCCACCTGGACGAGGTGCCGCTGCCGGAACTCGGCCCCGGCGAGGCCCTGGTGGCCGTCATGGCCTCCTCGGTCAACTACAACTCCGTGTGGACCTCGATCTTCGAACCGCTGTCGACCTTCGGGTTCCTGGAGCGCTACGGCCGCACCAACGAGCTGGCCAAGCGCCACGACCTGCCGTACCACATCATCGGCTCCGACCTCGCGGGCGTCGTCCTGCGCACCGGCCCCGGCGTCAACGCCTGGAAGCCCGGTGACGAGGTCGTCGCGCACTGCCTCTCCGTCGAGCTGGAGTCCTCGGACGGCCACAACGACACGATGCTCGACCCGGAGCAGCGCATCTGGGGCTTCGAGACCAACTTCGGCGGCCTCGCCGAGATCGCCCTGGTCAAGTCCAACCAGCTGATGCCGAAGCCCGACCACCTGTCGTGGGAGGAGGCGGCGGCCCCCGGGCTCGTCAACTCCACCGCCTACCGGCAGCTGGTCTCCCGCAACGGCGCCGGCATGAAGCAGGGCGACAACGTCCTGATCTGGGGCGCGAGCGGCGGACTCGGTTCGTACGCCACCCAGTTCGCGCTGGCCGGCGGCGCCAACCCGATCTGTGTCGTCTCCAGCGACCAGAAGGCGGAGATCTGCCGCTCGATGGGCGCCGAGGCGATCATCGACCGCAACGCCGAGGGCTACAAGTTCTGGAAGGACGAGAACACCCAGGACCCGAAGGAGTGGAAGCGCTTCGGCAAGCGCATCCGCGAGCTCACCGGCGGCGAGGACATCGACATCGTCTTCGAGCACCCCGGCCGTGAGACCTTCGGCGCGAGCGTCTTCGTGACCCGCAAGGGCGGCACCATCACCACCTGCGCCTCGACCTCGGGCTACATGCACGAGTACGACAACCGCTACCTGTGGATGTCCCTGAAGCGCATCATCGGCTCCCACTTCGCCAACTACCGCGAGGCCTGGGAGGCCAACCGGCTCATCGCGAAGGGCAAGATCCACCCGACGCTCTCCAAGGTCTACTCCCTGGAGGACACCGGGCAGGCCGCCTACGACGTGCACCGCAACCTCCACCAGGGCAAGGTCGGCGTGCTGTGCATGGCGCCGGAGGAGGGCCTCGGCGTGCGCGACGAGGAGAAGCGCGCGAAGCACATCGACGCCATCAACCGCTTCCGGAACATCTGAGGTCATAGATGACTGAGCGTCAGAAGGACCGGCCGTGGCTGATGCGGACCTACGCCGGTCACTCCACGGCCGAGGCGTCCAACGAGCTGTACCGGCGCAACCTCGCCAAGGGTCAGACGGGTCTGTCGGTGGCGTTCGACCTGCCGACCCAGACCGGCTACGACTCCGACCACGTCCTCGCCCGCGGCGAGGTCGGCCGGGTCGGCGTGCCGGTCGCACACCTCGGTGACATGCGCCGGCTGTTCCAGGACATCCCCCTGGAGCAGATGAACACCTCGATGACCATCAACGCCACCGCCATGTGGCTGCTGGCGCTCTACCAGGTCGTCGCGGAGGAGCAGGGCGCGGACATCACCAGGCTCCAGGGCACGACCCAGAACGACATCGTCAAGGAGTACCTGTCCCGCGGCACCCACGTGTTCCCGCCCGGGCCGTCGCTCCGCCTGACGACGGACATGATCGCGTACACGGTCTCCCACATGCCCAAGTGGAACCCGATCAACATCTGCAGCTACCACCTGCAGGAGGCGGGCGCCACACCGGTCCAGGAGATCGCGTACGCGATGTCCACCGCGATCGCCGTCCTCGACGCCGTGCGCGACTCCGGCCAGGTGCCGCAGGAACGCATGGGTGACGTCGTCGGCCGCATCTCCTTCTTCGTGAACGCGGGCGTCCGCTTCGTCGAGGAGATGTGCAAGATGCGCGCCTTCGGCCGGATCTGGGACCGCATCACCCGCGAGCGGTACGGCATCCAGGACCCCAAGCACCGCCGCTTCCGCTACGGCGTCCAGGTCAACTCGCTCGGTCTGACCGAGGCGCAGCCGGAGAACAACGTCCAGCGGATCGTCCTCGAGATGCTGGCCGTGACCCTCTCCAAGGACGCACGCGCGCGTGCGGTGCAGCTGCCCGCCTGGAACGAGGCCCTCGGCCTGCCCCGCCCCTGGGACCAGCAGTGGTCCCTGCGCATCCAGCAGGTCCTCGCCCACGAGAGCGACCTGCTGGAGTACGACGACATCTTCGAGGGCTCGAAGGTGATCGAGGCGAAGGTGGGCGAGCTGGTCGAGGAGTCGCTCGCGGAGATCGAGCGGATCCAGGAGATGGGCGGCGCCATGGCCGCCGTCGAGTCCGGCTACCTCAAGTCGCAGCTGGTCGCCTCGCACGCCGAGCGCCGGGCCCGGATCGAGTCCGGCCAGGAGAAGATCGTCGGCGTCAACATCTTCGAGACGACCGAGCCGAACCCCCTGACCGCCGACCTCGACACCGCGATCCAGACGGTCGACCCGGCCGTCGAGGCCCGCGTCATCGCCTCGCTCCAGCACTGGCGCGACACCCGCTACCAGCCGCCCTTCAACCACCCGCGTCCCTGCAAGGCGCTGGAGCGGCTGAAGGCGGCCGCCAAGGGCACCGACAACCTCATGGAGGCCACCCTGGAGTGCGCCCGCGCCGGCGTCACGACCGGCGAGTGGGCCGGGGCCCTGCGCGAGGTGTTCGGGGAGTTCCGGGCACCGACCGGCGTGTCGTCGGCGCCGGTGGCCGTGGCCGCGCAGGAGGGCTCGGCCCTGTCCGAGGTGCGCCGCAGGGTGGAGCTGACGGCCGCCGACCTCGGCGTCGGCAAGCTGCGCTTCCTGGTCGGCAAGCCCGGCCTGGACGGACACAGCAACGGCGCCGAGCAGATCGCCGTGCGGGCCCGGGACGCCGGCTTCGAGGTGGTCTACCAGGGCATCCGGCTCACCCCAGAGCAGATCGTGGACGCGGCCCTCGCCGAGGACGTGCACGCGGTCGGCCTGTCGATCCTCTCCGGGTCGCACGCCCAGCTCGTGCCGGACGTGCTGGAGCGGCTGCGGGAGGCCGGCGCCGCCGACATCCCGGTGATCGCCGGCGGGATCATCCCCAACGCCGACGCCGAGCAGCTGAGGGCCGCGGGAGTGGCCGCGGTCTTCACCCCGAAGGACTTCGACATCACCGGGATCATCGGCCGTATCGTCGACGAGATCCGGAAAGCGAACAAGCTCGACCCCCTGGAGGTCCCCGCATGACTGTCAACCGTCTTCGTCCGCGGCGCTCCTGCCTCGCCGTGCCGGGGAGCAACCCGCGCTTCCTGGAGAAGGCGCAGGGCCTCCCGGCGGACCAGGTCTTCCTGGACCTGGAGGACGCGTGCGCGCCGCTCGCCAAGCCCGAGGCGCGGCACACCATCGTCAAGTTCCTCAACGAGGGCGACTGGACGGGCAAGACCAGGGTCGTGCGCGTCAACGACTGGACGACCGAGTGGACGTACCGCGACGTCGTCACGGTCGTCGAGGGCGCGGGCCCGAACCTCGACTGCATCATGCTGCCGAAGGTGCAGGACGCCCAGCAGATCGTCGCGCTGGACCTGCTGCTGACCCAGATCGAGAAGACCATGGGCTTCGAGGTCGGCCGCATCGGCATCGAGGCGCAGATCGAGAACGCGCAGGGCCTCAACAACGTCAACGAGATCGCGCAGGCCTCCCCGCGCATCGAGACGATCATCTTCGGCCCGGCCGACTTCATGGCCTCCATCAACATGAAGTCGCTGGTCGTGGGCGAGCAGCCGCCCGGTTACCCGGCGGACGCCTACCACTACATCCTCATGAAGATCCTGATGGCCGCCCGCGCCAACAACCTCCAGGCGATCGACGGCCCCTACCTGCAGATCCGCAACGTCGACGGCTACCGCGCGGTCGCCCAGCGCGCCGCCGCCCTGGGCTTCGACGGCAAGTGGGTGCTGCACCCGGGTCAGGTGGAGGCGTCCAACGAGATCTTCTCGCCCTCCCAGGAGGACTACGACCACGCCGAGCTGATCCTGGACGCGTACGACTACTACACGTCCGAGGCGGGCGGCAAGAAGGGCTCCGCGATGCTCGGCGACGAGATGATCGACGAGGCCAGCCGCAAGATGGCCCTGGTCATCTCCGGCAAGGGACGCGCCGCCGGCATGCGGCGCACCAGCACGTTCGAGATCCCGGAGGCGTGACGGCGATGCAGTTCGGACGCACCTACGAGGAGTTCGAGGTCGGGGCCGTCTACAAGCACTGGCCCGGGAAAACGGTCACCGAGTACGACGACCACCTCTTCTGTCTCCTCACCATGAACCACCACCCGCTCCACATGGACACCAACTACGCGGAGAAGACGACGGACTTCGGCAAGAACGTCGTCGTGGGCAACTACATCTATTCGCTGCTGCTCGGCATGTCCGTGCCGGACGTCTCCGGCAAGGCGATCGCCAACCTGGAGATCGAGTCGCTCAAGCACGTGGCGCCGACCTTCCACGGCGACACGATCTACGGCGAGACGACCGTGCTCGACAAGTGGCCGTCCAAGTCGAAGAACGACCGCGGGATCGTCCACGTCGAGACCAAGGGTTACAAGCAGGACGGCACGCTCGTGTGCGTGTTCCGCCGCAAGGTGATGGTGCCGACCGAGACGTACATCAAGGAGCGCGGCGGCGAGCAGCCCGGCCGCCCGGAGCTGAAGCAGCAGGAGAA
Source organism: Streptomyces sp. NPDC051315 (assembly GCF_044455165.1). Taxonomy (NCBI): domain Bacteria; kingdom Bacillati; phylum Actinomycetota; class Actinomycetes; order Kitasatosporales; family Streptomycetaceae; genus Streptomyces; species Streptomyces sp. NPDC051315. The sequence goes on along the minus strand of NZ_JBITEN010000013.1, from coordinate 251,182 downwards.
GTAGGCCATGGCCCGTCTCGCCCAGACCGCCGGTCTGACCGACGTCCAGCAGGAGATCCTCTCCACCGTCCGCGACTTCGTGGACAAGGAGATCCTCCCGGTCGCGACCGAGCTGGAACACCGCGACGAGTACCCCCAGCAGATCGTCGACGGCCTGAAGGAGCTGGGCCTGTTCGGCCTGATGATCCCCGAGGAGTACGGGGGTCTGGGCGAGTCGCTCCTGACGTACGCGCTGTGCGTGGAGGAGATCGCCCGCGGCTGGATGTCCGTCTCCGGCATCATCAACACGCACTTCATCGTGGCGTACATGCTCAAGCAGCACGGCACGCAGGAGCAGAAGGACCACTTCCTGCCGAGGATGGCGGCCGGCGACATCCGCGGCGCCTTCTCGATGTCGGAGCCGGGCCTGGGCTCCGACGTGTCCGCCATCACCTCGAAGGCGGTCAGGGACGGCGACGAGTACGTCCTCAACGGCCAGAAGATGTGGCTGACGAACGGTGGGACCTCCTCCCTGGTGGCCGTTCTGGTCCGCAGTGACGAAGGACACCCCGAGGGCACCGCGCCCCACAAGTCGATGACGACCTTCCTCGTGGAGAAGGAGCCCGGCTTCGGCGAGGTCCGCCCCGGTCTGACCATCCCGGGCAAGATCGACAAGATGGGCTACAAGGGTGTCGACACCACCGAGCTCATCATGGACGGCCTGCGGATTCCCGAGAACCGCGTGCTCGGAGGGGTGACGGGCCGAGGTTTTTACCAAATGATGGACGGCGTGGAGGTCGGCCGCGTCAACGTCGCGGCGCGCGGCTGCGGCGTCGCACAGCGTGCGTTCGAACTGGGGATCCAGTACGCCCAGCAGCGTCACACGTTCGGCAAGCCGATCGCCCAGCACCAGGCCATCCAGTTCAAGCTGGCCGAGATGGCTACCAAGGTCGAGGCCGCTCATGCCATGATGGTGAACGCGGCACGCAAAAAGGACTCCGGGGAACGAAACGACCTTGAGGCCGGAATGGCGAAGTACCTCGCCTCCGAGTACTGCAAGGAGGTCGTGGAGGACGCCTTCCGGATCCACGGCGGCTACGGCTTCTCCAAGGAGTACGAGATCGAGCGCCTCTACCGGGAGGCCCCGATGCTGCTGATCGGTGAAGGTACCGCCGAGATCCAGAAAATGATCATCGGGCGCAGGCTGCTCGAGGAGTATCGGTTCCAGGGATAGATGTCCAGGTTGGGGGTGTTTTCTTCGAGAAGAAGATCACACCCCGTCAACCCCGTCCAGCCACCGACTCGGCTTCCTGACTTACCCAGTTGTGGCCCCGAACCGCTACCATCGCGGAAAGCCGCCGTCCCCCTGTCGAAGTGCGGCATCATTCCGCTACGAAGGTCATCCATGCCCCACAGCCAAACCTCTGCACCTCGCGACAGCCTGGCCGGCGTACGCCTCGCGCGCGGAGCATCGCCGTGGCTCCTGCCGACCGTCGCCACCGCAGCCGTCAGCCTGGTCCGCGCCCGCCGCTCGGGCGTCGCCAAGGCCGTCGCCGTGCCCGCCACCGCTCTCGCGGCGGGCATGCTGTGGTTCTTCCGCGACCCCGAGCGCGAGATCGCCCAGGGCCGGGTCATCTCGCCCGCCGACGGAGTGGTGCAGAGCATCATGCCGTGGAAGGACGGCCGGACCCGCGTCGCGATCTTCATGAGCCCCCTGAACGTGCACGTCAACCGCGCGCCGCTGTCCGGCACGGTGACCTCGGTCGAGCACATCCCCGGCGGGTTCGTGCCGGCGTTCAACAAGGAGAGCGAGAACAACGAGCGCGTCGTCTGGCACTTCGACACCGAGCTCGGTGACATCGAGATGATCCAGATCGCCGGCGCCGTCGCCCGTCGCATCGTCCCCTACATCCCGCAGGGCACGAAGGTCGAGCAGGGCGACCGGATCGGTCTGATCCGCTTCGGCTCGCGCGTCGACATCTACCTCCCCGAGGGCGTGGACGTCGCGGTCGAGGTCGGGCAGAAGACCGTGGCAGGGGTGACTCGCATTGACCGTGATTGACCCGGAGACCCAGGCGGGCTGGGTGCCCGAGGCCGACGAGGTGGACGAGGAGGAGGAGATGCCCCTCTCCCTCCGCCTGTCGATAGCGGACACCCTCACCCTCGGCAACGCCACGTGCGGCTTCATGGCGGTGTACTTCACCACCACCGGCATCCTGATCCCGCACCTCACCGGCAGCCAGGAGTCCGGCATGGCCCGCCACAGCGCGGCCACGGCGGTCATCCTGATGCTGTGCGCGGCGGTCTTCGACCTCTTCGACGGCCTGGTCGCGAGGAAGCTGCGCTCCTCCCCCATGGGCGCGGAGCTGGACAACCTCTCCGACCTGATCAGCTTCGGCCTCGCGCCGGCGTACTTCGTCCTGGTCTACGGCATGGTCGCCGACGACGCACACCAGCGGGTGGCGGCGGTCGGCGCGATCGTGGTGCTGCTGGCGGTGGTGCTGCGGCTCGCCCGGTTCTCGTGCGTGACGATGAAGGACGGCATGTTCCAGGGCATGCCCTCGCCGTTCGGCGCGCTGACGGTCGTCTCGATCGTGCTCCTCGAGCTGCCCTTCGTGGCGACGCTGCTGGCGATCCTCGGGACGGCCTGGCTGATGGTGAGCCGCGTGGAGTACCCGAAGCCGCGGGGTCGCCTCGCCGGCGCGATGCTGTCGTGGATCGTCCTGTCGATGGGTCTGCTCGCCGCCTGGGCCTTCGACGCCCCGAGCGGCCAGCTGCTCCTCCAGACCGGCTGCGCGCTGCAGCTTGTCATGGGAGCCGTCATCCCGCTGTTCGCCACGGCCCGCCGGGTGAACAACTTCCGCGACAACCGGCGGGAGGCGCGGGCGGCACAGCTCCCGTAGCACTCCGCTGAGCGAAGGGCCCCGGACCGGGTTCACCGGTCCGGGGCCCTTCGCGTGCGCGGCGGCGGTGGCGTGGCCTGCCGTGTGCGCGTCTCGGGACGCCCCCAGACCCCGGGCCTGTGTCCCCCCACCGCCCCACTCGGTTCGGCCGGGTCGCCCGCCTCGCTCGGGGCGCACGGCGGCTGGTGAGCCAGGTCCGGCACCCCAGCCCCTCCGGCGTCCGAGGGCGGGGCCCGTTCAGGGCCGAAGCGGGGTGCGGGGCGGCAGCCCCGCGGGGTGGAAGGGGCGGAGCCCCTGGGGGTGGGACGGGCAGGGGCGGCGGGGCGAGGAACACGAAACAGGCCCCGGGAGCGGGGACAGTCCCACGGCTCGGCCCCGCCCGGCCCGCCGGAGCACCGTGAAGCGCGGGCTCAGCCCAGGAAGTCCCGAGCGATCCGCTCCGCGACCCGCTCCAGGATCGGCCCCGCCTCGGCGATGCACGTCGCCACGTCGGGCTCGACCTCCGTCAGGGGATACGCCCGCCGGATCCCGGCCCGCCCCAGCACCTCCGGCGGCAGCGCGAGCCGCCCGCACACCGCGACGACCTCCTTGCCGGCCGCCCGCGCGGCCGCGGCGACCCCCGCGGGCGCCTTCCCGTGCAGGGTCTGCTCGTCGAGCGAGCCCTCTCCGGTGATCACCAGATCGGCCCGTTCGAGCGCGGGCGCGAACCCGAGGACGTCCAGCATGACCTCGATCCCGGCCCGGAAGCGGGCGCCGAGCAGCAGGGCGCCGTACCCGATGCCGCCCGCGGCCCCCGCGCCCGGCGACGCGGCGTACTCCGCCGCCTTCGCCCCGACCTCCGCCTCCAGCACCTTCGCGTAGTGCGCGAGCGCCGCGTCCAGCGTCTCCACGTCGTCCGGGGAGGCACCCTTCTGCGGTCCGTACACCGCCGGCGCGCCCTTCGGACCGGTCAGCGGGTTGTCCACGTCGCTCGCCAGCACGAACTCCACCGACGACAGCCTCGGGTCCAGGCCCGACAGGTCGGCGCGCGCCAGCTCCGCGAGACCGCCGCCGCCCGGCGCGACCGGCTCGCCGTCCTCGTCCAGGAAGCGCGCGCCCAGCGCGGACAGCATGCCCGCGCCGCCGTCCGTGGTGGCGCTGCCGCCGACCCCGAACACGATGGTGCGCACGCCCGCGTCCAGCGCGGCCCGCAGCAGTTCCCCGGAGCCGTACGTGGAGGCCGTGAGCGGCGCGAACACCCCGGCCGGAAGGCGCTGAAGTCCACTCGCCTCGGCCATCTCCACGACCGCGGTGTCGCCGCGCAGCGCGAACGCGGCGGTGATCTCCTGGCCGAGGGGCCCGGCGACCCGCACCTCGCGGCGTTCGAACCCGGCCGCGACCGCCGCGTCGACCGTGCCGTCGCCGCCGTCGGCGACGGGCAGGGCCTCGACCTCGACGTCCGGTACGACCCGGCGCAGCCCCGCCGTCACCCGCTCGGCGACCTGCACGGCCGTCAGTGAGCCCTTGAACTTGTCCGCGGCCACGAGCACCCGTCGGGTGCCCTGCGCTGCAGCGTCCGCCACCTTGCCATCCCCTTGCTCTCCGGGCCCCCACGCACGTCAGGGCCAGTCGCGCCGCAGCGACCTTAACCGGATGACGCCCCCGCCGTCATGCCCTGCCCGGCCTGCGGACGGCGGCGACCCGGCGAGGCAGCGGCACCCCCGACCCCGAATCGGGTAAACCGGAGCCATGACCCCTGTGGGCACCGACACCGAGCTCGCCGACCGCATCCTCGGGGGCTGGCTGGGCCGGATCGCCGGCAACATGCTCGGCAAACCGGTCGAGCAGGGCGACCTGTGGACGCGCGAGCGCATCGACCGCTATCTGCGGCAGGCCGGCGCCCTGCCGCTCACCGACTACCTGCCCGCACCGGCCGCCGGGCACGACGGCCCGCCGCTGCGCCCCGAGTGGCGCCAGTGCGTGCGCGGCCGCATCCACGGCAGCTGCCGCGACGACGACGTCGACTACGCCGTCCTCGGCCTGGACCTGCTGGAGACGCACGGCTTCGGCTTCACCACCGAGCAGGTCGGCGACCTGTGGCTGCTGCGGCTGCCGTATCTGCAGACGTTCACGGCGGAACGGGCGGCGTACCGCAACCTCGCCAACGGGCTGAGGCCGCCGCTGACAGCGACGTACCAGAACCCCTACCAGGAGTGGATCGGCGCGCTGATCCGTGCCGACATCTACGGCTGGACCTGCCCGGGCGCACCGCGCCGGGCCGCCGCGCTGGCCCGCCGCGACGCGGTGCTGTCGCACACCGGCAACGGCGTGTACGGCGCGATGTGGGCGGCGGCGCTGATCTCGGCGGCGTTCACCGCGCCGACCGTACGGCACGCCGTCGACGAGGCGCTGACCGTGATCCCGGCGAGCAGCCGGCTCGCCCGCACCGTGCGCCGGGTCGCCTCCCTCCACGAGACCCGCATGGGCTGGGAGGACACGCTGACGACGGTGGCGGAGGAGACGGCGGGCCTGGGCTGGATCCACACGGTCCCGAACGCCGCCGTCCTCACCGCCGGGCTGCTGTACGGCGGCGGCGACTTCACCCGCACCATCGCGCTCACCGTCCGCGGCGGCCTGGACACCGACTCCAACGGCGCCACGGCCGGTTCGGTCGCCGGCGTCCTGTCCGGAGCGGAGGCGATCCCCGGCCAGTGGACGCAGCCGCTGGAGGACACCGTGCGCAGCGCGGTGTTCGGTTTCGACGGGGTGCGGATCAGCGCACTGGCGGAGCGGACGCTGCGGCTGGTGGGGGCGGACGCGCCGTGACCGGGCCCGGTCTCCCGCTTCTGCGCGCCCTGCGGTGAGCCAGGTGGAGGGACGCGGGACCTGGTTACCCTTCCTGGATGACCACTGCTGAGACTGCCTTCGCCGCGTACATCGCCTCCCTGCCCCGCGTCCTGGCCGGTTCAGCCGCGCTGTTCCGGGACGCCGAGGGGCGGGTCCTGCTGGTCGAGCCCAACTACCGTGACGGCTGGGCGCTGCCGGGCGGGACGATCGAGTCCGACGACGGTGAGACCCCGCGCGAGGCGGCCCGCCGCGAGACGCTCGAGGAGATCGGCCTCGACCGCGAGCTGGGCCGGCTGCTCGCGGTGGACTGGGTGCACGGCACGAACCGGCCTCCGCTGGTGGCGTACGTCTACGACGGCGGGGTCCTTCCCGAGGAGGACTTCAAGGCCATCCGGCTCCAGGAGGAGGAGCTGCTGTCCTGGCGTCTGGTCCCGCGCGAGGAGATCACCGACTACCTGCTGGGCTCGCTGGGCCGGCGTGTGCTGGCCGCGCTCGACGCGCTGGCGGACGGCTCAGGGACGGCCGAGCTGGAGAACGGCCGCCGGGTGGCGTGACCCGCGGGGATACGGGACGCCCGACCCACGGGGGGGACGGGACGTCGGCCGGCTACGGCACGTCAGCCCTGCGTGTCACGGGGCTCGGCGTCCACCGCGCGCAGCGCCTCGTCGCGCGTGGCCGTCCGGGCCTCCGTACGGTGGCCGCGCTCGATGTAGTCGCGGACGACGAGTTCGACGGCGTCCTGGGGGCTGCCCACACCGGTGAGCACCATGACCTCGACCACGAGTTCGGCGTCGAGGGAGACAGTGACCTTGGCCATGGCGGGACCGTAACACCGGTTCGGGGCCGTGCGATATCCGTTCGCCGGTCCCGGATCACGCGTCCTACCCTCGGTGACATGACCAAGCCCCTCGTCGCCCTCCTCAGTGGCGCCGGTGTCTCCACCGATTCCGGGATCCCCGACTACCGCGGCCCGAACGGGCTCTGGCGGCGGGATCCGGAGGCGGAGAAGCTCGTGACGTACGAGTACTACATGGGTGATCCGGAGATCCGGCGGCGGTCCTGGCAGATGCGGCGCGAGAACCGCGCCCTCCGGGCGGAACCGAACGCGGCGCACCGGGCCGTCGTCGAGCTGGAGCGGTCCGGCGTGCCGGTGCGGGTCATCACCCAGAACGTCGACGGGCTCCACCAGCTCGCCGGACTGCCGGCCCGCAAGGTGCTCGAACTGCACGGCACCGCACGCGAGGTCGTCTGCACCAAGTGCCACACACGCGGCTCGATGGAGGACGCCCTCGCCCGGGTCGAGGCCGGCGAGGACGACCCGCCCTGCCTGGAGTGCGGCGGGATCCTCAAGACCGCGACCGTGATGTTCGGCGAGCGACTCGACCCGGTCGTCCTCGGCGAGGCCGTCGCCATCACCAAGGCCTGTCACGTCTTCATCGCCGTCGGCACCAGCCTCCAGGTGCAGCCGGCGGCAGGACTCGCGGGCGTCGCCGCCGACCACGGCGCCCGCCTGATCATCGTCAACGCCGAGCCGACACCGTACGACGAGATCGCCGACGAGGTGATCCGCGAACCCATCGGCACCGCGCTGCCCGCACTGCTCCGCCGGCTGAGCACCGACAGCGACTAGGTGTGCTGTCCCGGCACATTGGTGACACGCGTGCCTCTCACCCCGCTCCCGTTCGCCGCCGCCTCCTTCTGCCGGACGGCATGGACCATCAGTCCGTCCGGAAGAGGGACGCTCCGCTCTCGAAGTCCAGGAGGCGCTGCTTGCGGTGCAGGCCGCCGCCGTAGCCGGTGAGGCTGCCGTTGGCACCGACGACGCGGTGGCAGGGGACGATGATGCCGACGGGGTTCCTGCCGTTGGCGAGGCCCACCGCGCGGGAGGCGGTCGGGCTGCCGAGGGCTGCGGCGAGTTCGCCGTAGGTGCGGGTCTCGCCGTAGGGGATCTTCCGCAGCTCGGCCCAGACGGCGCGCTGGAACGGGGTGCCCCGCAGGCGCAGGGGGACCGTGAACTCCTTCGACTCCCCCGCGAAGTAGGCCTCCAGCTGCTCCTCGGCCGCAGCGAAGAGCGTGTCGTCGCGGGGGCCGAAGCTCTCCTCCGGTGGACGGTGGCGCTGTTCGGTCATGTAGAGGCCGCACAGGACGCCGTCGTCGGCGACGAGGGTGAGGGGGCCGTAGGGGCTGTCGATGACCGTGTGCCGCTTCGTCATGTTCTCCGTGACCGTCTTCGTGGTGGTGGTGATCGTCATGAGGGTTCCTCACACGGGCAGGAAGTTGATGGGGTGGCTGTCGGTCGCCCACAGGTACTGCACCGCGTACGCCCGCCAGGGTCGCCAGGCCGCCGCGCGGGCGGTGAGCGCTGCCGGGGTGGACGGCAGGCCCAGCTCCTGGGCGGCACGCCGGATCCCGAGGTCGGTGGGGAGGAAGGCGTCGGGGTCTCCCAGGGCGCGCATCGCGATGACGTCGACCGTCCAGGGACCGAAGCCGGGGAGGGCGAGGAGGCGGGCTCGCGCCTGCGCCCAGTCGCTCTCCACACCCAGGTGCAGGCTTCCGTCGGCGAGTTGCGCGACGAGGGTGGTGAAGGTGGTGCGGCGGGTGCGGGGCATCGCCAGGGACTCGGGGTCGAGCGCGGCGAGGGCCTCGGAGGTCGGGAAGAGGTGGGTGAGGCCGCCGTCCGGATCGTCGACCGGGTCGCCGTACGCGGTGACCAGGCGGGCCGCGTGGGTGCGGGCGGCCGCCGTGGAGACCTGCTGGCCGAGGACCGCCCGCACGGCGAACTCGGCCTCGTCCACCGTGCGCGGGACGCGACGGCCGGGGGCCTTGTCCACCAGCGGCGCGAGCTGCGGGTCCGTGCGGAGTCGGTCGTCGACGGCGACCGGGTCGGCGTCCAGGTCGAGCATGCGCCGGCAGCGGCTGATGGCGACGGTGAGGTCGCGCAGGTCGCTGAGGGTGAGGCGGCAGCCGATGTGGTCGGGGCGCGGGGTGAGCGCCACGATGCCGTGCCCGTACGGCAGTCGCAGCGTGCGCCGGAAGGCACCGTCGCGCCATTCCTCCACCCCGGGCACGCCGGTCGCGGCGAGGTGGCCGAAGAGGTTGTCGGGGTTGAGCGGGGCGCGGAACGGCAACCGGAGGTGGAGGGTGGCCGGGGCCGCCGGGGTGACGGCGTCCGCCGTCGCAGGAGAGCCGTTCTTCCGCGGGACGCGGGCGCGCAGTTCGCTCGGGGAGAGCGCGAAGACCTCGCGCACGGTGTCGTTGAAGGTGCGGACCGAGGCGAAGCCGGCGGCGAACGCCACGTCCGCCATGGGAAGTTGACTCGTCTCGATGAGCAGGCGGGCGGTCTGGGCGCGCTGGGCGCGGGCCAGGGCGAGCGGGCCCGCGCCGAGTTCGGCGAGGAGCTGGCGCTCGACCTGGCGGGTGCTGTAGCCGAGGCGGGCGGCGAGGCCGGGCACCCCCTCGCGGTCGACGACCCCGTCGGCGATGAGCCGCATGGCACGCGCGACGAGGTCGGCGCGCTGGTTCCACTCCGGGGAGCCCGGGCTCGTGTCGGGCCGGCACCGCTTGCAGGCCCGGAAACCGGCCTGCTGGCAGGCGGCGGCGCTCGGGTGGAAGACCATGTTCCCGGGTCTGGGTGGCACGACCGGGCAGCTGGGCCGGCAGTAGATCCCGGTGGTCAGGACGGCCGTGAAGAACCAGCCGTCGAACCGCGCGTCCTTGGACTGCACGGCGCGCAGACAGCGCTCCCGGTCGGTGTACATCCCGTTCTGCATGCGTCCAGCATCGGCCACCGCCCGGTGCGGCGCTGGCGAGAATCCGACATCGACCTCGCCCGTCCAGCGCCGCCGCGGATCACCCCTGCCAGGCCCGCTCCCGCAGCAGCCGCAGCCCGTTGAGCCCGACCAGCACGGTCGACCCCTCGTGCCCGGCCACGCCGAGCGGAAGGGGCAGGTGACCGACGAGGTCCCACAGGACGAGGCCGGTGATGAACGTCCCCGCGATCACGAGGTTCTGCACCACCAGCCGGCGGGCGGTCCGCGAGAGCCGTACGACCGCGGGGATCGCGGTCAGGTCGTCACGGACCACGACGGCGTCCGCCGTCTCCAGGGCCAGGTCGGATCCCGCCCTGCCCATCGCCAGACCGGAGTGGGCGGCGGCGAGCGCCGGCGCGTCGTTCACGCCGTCCCCCACGAACAGCACCTTGCGGCCCGCGAGGTGAAGCGCCCGAACGGCGTCCACCTTGTCCTGCGGGAGCAGGTCCGCGCGGACGTCCGTGATGCCGGTGGCGTCGGCGACGCGGGCGGCGGCGCGCGCGTTGTCGCCGGTGAGGAGGACGGGGGTGGTGCCGGTGAGGGCGGTGAGGGCGGCACTGGCCTCGGGGGCGGCGGGGCGGAGGCGGTCGGTGAGGGTGAGGACGCCCACGGGGGTGTCGTCGCGGGTGACGAGGACGGGGGTGCCGGGGTGGGGGGTCCTGGCATCGGGGTTCCGCAGGCCGTCGACCTGGGGCAGGCGGTCGGCCGGCTCCCGCACACCGTCGGCCCGAGGCACACGGCCGGCCCCGTCCTCCCTACGGCCGACGCCCACCGCACGCCCGTCGACCACGGCCGTCACCCCGCGCCCGGGCGTCGCCGTGAAGTCCTCGGCGGGGGCGATCCGCAGCCCCCGCTCCCGCGCCGCCCTCACGATCGCGCGGGCCAGCGGGTGCTCGCTGGGGTGTTCGGCCGCCGCGGCCAGGGCGAGGAGGGCGTTCTCGTCGAGGCCGGAGCCGGGCAGCGGGGTGACGTCCGTGACCTCCGGGCTGCCCTCGGTGAGCGTGCCGGTCTTGTCGAGGGCCACGGTGTCGATCTCGCCGAGGCGTTCCATGGCGACCGCCGACTTGACCAGGACGCCGTGGCGGCCGGCGGTGGCGATGGCGGACAGCAGGGGCGGCATGGTGGCCAGGACGACCGCGCACGGGGAGGCGACGATCATGAAGGTCATGGCGCGCAGCAGGGCGTCGGTGAGGTCGGCGCCGAAGGCGAGCGGTACGCCGAAGACGGCGAGGGTGGCGGCCACGACGGCGACGGCGTAGCGCTGTTCGATCTTCTCGATGAACAGCTGGGTGGGCGCCTTGGTGCGGGAGGCCTCCTCGACGAGGGTGACGATGCGGGCGATGACCGAGTCGGCGGGGTCGCGTTCGACGCGGACGCGCAGGGAGCCGGTGCCGTTGAGGGTGCCGGCGAAGACCTCGTCGCCGGGGCGTTTGACGACGGGCAGGGGTTCGCCGGTGATGGTCGCCTGGTCGGCCTCGCTGACGCCGTCGACGACGCGGCCGTCGGCACCGATGCGTTCGCCGGGCCGGATCAGCAGCAGGTCGCCGACGGCGAGTTCGGTGGCGGGGACGGTCTCCTCGCCGTCGTCGGTGAGGCGGGTGGCGGTGTCGGGGGCGAGGTCGAGCAGGCCGCGCACGGAGTCGGCGGTGCGGGCGGTGGCCAGGGCTTCCAGGGCACCGGAGGTGGCGAAGATGACGATGAGGAGGGCGCCGTCGAAGACCTGGCCGATCGCTGCGGCGCCGAGCGCGGCGACGATCATCAGCAGGTCGACGTCGAGTGTCTTCTCGCGCAGTGCGCGCAGGCCTTCGAGGGCGGGTTCCCAGCCGCCGGTCACATAGGCGACCGCGTACAGGGTTCCGTACGTCCACGACGGTGCGCCGCCGAGATCCAGTCCGAGGCCCGACAGGAAGGCGACGGTGGCGGCCAGGGCCCAGCGGGCCTCGGGGAGAGCCAGGACACGGGTGCGACGGCGCGGTGCCGTGGAAACGGGCGCGGCGGTCGCGTGGGAAGCGAGAGTGGTGGACACCCGGCCACCATACAGGAACACATGAAGACTCATTCATCCGTTCATATGCGGTGGGTAAGATGGCCCGCATGGGTCATGGAGCCGTCACCACCACAGCCACCGAGCGGGTACGCCTGGACGCGGGCAACGTGGCCAAGGTGGCCACCACCCTCCAGGCCCTGTCCACCCCCTCCCGGCTGCTGATCCTCGCGCGGCTGCGGGAAGGGCCGCTGCCGGCGACGGAGTTGGCCGCCGAGGTGGGCATGGAGCAGTCGGCCTGCTCGCACCAGTTGCGGCTGCTGCGCAACCTGGGACTGGTGGTCGGCGAGCGGCGCGGCCGGTCGGTCGTCTACGCGCTGCACGATCACCACGTCGCCGAACTCCTCGACCAGGCCGTCTACCACGTGGAGCATCTGCGCCTGGGCATCAGTGACACCGCCGAGTGAGACGGACGGCACTCGCCGCGGGCAGCTGTGGCCGCTGTACGCGGCCGGGTTCACCACCGCGTTCGGCGCGCACGGCATCGCCGCGAACCTCGGCGGGGACGCCGACGACGCCGTCACCTCCCTGCTCGTCCTCGGCGGACTGCTCGCGCTCTACGACGGCGCCGAGGTGCTGCTGAAGCCGGTGTTCGGCACGATCGCCGACCGGGTCGGGGCGCGCCCCGTCCTCCTCGGCGGTCTCGTCGCGTTCGCCGCCGCCTCCGCGCTGTACGTCGCCGTCGGCAGCGTCGGCTGGCTGTGGGCGGCCCGGCTGGGCCAGGGCGCGGCGGCCTCGGCGTTCTCCCCGGCGGCGTCGGCACTGGTGGCGCGGCTCAGTCCGGCGGCCGGGCACGGGCGGGCGTTCGGGAGTTACGGTTTCTGGAAGTCCGTCGGCTACACGCTGGGCCCGCTGCTGGGCGGGGTGCTGGTGTGGGCGGGTGGACTGCGGCTGCTGTTCGGTGTGCTCGCGGTGCTGGGTGCCGGCGTCGCGGTGTGGGCGGCGGTCGCCGTGCCGGTCGTACCGCCGTTGCCGCGGTCCCGGCAGACGGTCGTGGATCTGGCGCGGCGGCTGGCCGATCCGGTGTTCCTGGTGCCCACGGCGGCGCTGGCGGGGGCGACCGCGGCGCTGTCGGTCGGCGTGGGTTTCCTGCCGGTGTCCGGCGCGCGGGCGGATCTCGGGACGGTGGCGACGGGGGCCGCGGTGTCGGTGCTGGCCGCCTGTGCGGCGGTCGTACAGCCGCGTGCGGGGCGCGCGTTGGACGCGGGGCGGCTGTCCACGCGGGCGGGACTGGCGTGCGGGACGGTCGTCGCGGCGGCCGGGCTGGCGTGCGCGATGCTGCCGGGCCTCGCGGGTGTGCTGCTCGCCGCGGCGCTGATCGGTGCCGGTACGGGGCTGATCACTCCGCTGGGGTTCGCGGCCCTCGCCTCGTCGACTCCGAGGGAGCGGTTGGGGCAGACGATGGGGGCGGCCGAACTGGGGCGTGAACTCGGGGACGCCGGCGGCCCGTTGATCGTGGCGGGGGTCGCGGCGGCGGCCACGTTGACGTACGGGTACGGAGTGCTGGCGGTGTTGCTGGTGTGCGGGCCGGCGCTGGCGGTGCTGGTCGCCGGGCGGCGCACGGTCTCCCCGAGGCCGTAGCTCGCCGAAGGCCGGGTTCCGTGCCCGCCCGTCAGGCGGTCGGGTGGGCGGCGGTGCCGGGACGGGCTGCGGCGGCTGGGGTGGTGCGGGGCGGCAGCGGCGACAAGGCCGGTGAGCGGCGGCGATCCCTGCGGACGGCCCGCCTGTTCCGCGCCCGGGGCGGGCGTGGTTCCGGGGCCGTCGTGGCTTCCGACGAAGGTGGGTGCCGCCGCGTGGCCGGCGCTCTTCTCGTACGGTTTTGCCGGTGCGGGCGAGTTTCCCCAGGACGGCGCGGTCCGCCGCCGAGGCAACCGTGGCGTGCGGCTACTCGAGCTCGGCGGCGGTGTAGTAGCCGCCCGCGACCAGGACCAGGTCGTAGTTGGTTCTGTCGACGCTCGTCGGCTGCAACAGGTAGGCGGGCACGGACTTCACGCCGTTGTTGTAGGCCCTTCTGCTGTTGATCCTCGGCGTCTTGTCGTTGAGTATGTCGTCGGCCATGTCCGCGGCGACCTCGGCGAGCAGACGGACGTCCTTGTAGATCGTCTGCGACTGCTCACCCGCGATGATCGACTTCACCGAGGCCAGTTCGGCGTCCTGACCGGTGACGACCGGGAGGGGCTTGCCGCCGGAGCCGTAGCCGTCCGACTTCAGCGCGGCCAGGACACCGAGGGAGATGCCGTCGTACGGCGACAGGACCGCGTCGACCGTCCTGCTCCCGTACGACTCGGCGAGGATGCCGTCCATGCGCTTCTGCGCGGTGGGCCCGTCCCAGCGCAGGGTGGTGACCTGGCTGAGCTCGGTCTGGCCGGACCGGACGACCAGCTGCTTGCTGTCCAGGAACGGCTGCAGGAGCGCCATCGCGCCGTCGAAGAAGTACTTGGTGTTGTTGTCGTCGGGGGACCCGGCGAACAGCTCGATGTCGAACGGGCCCTTGCCGTCCTCCAGGCCGAGCTTGTCGATGATGTAGCGGGCCTGGAGCCGGCCGACCTGCTCGTTGTCGAAGGAGACGTAGTAGTCGACGTTCTCGGTGCCGAGGATGAGCCGGTCGTAGGAGATCACCGGGATGTCCGCGTCGGCGGCCTGTTGCAGCACGTCGTTGAGCGACTTGTTGTCGATGGCCGCGATGATCAGCGCGTCGACGCCCTGCTCGATGAGGCCCGCGATCTGTGAGACCTGGGTCTGCGGCTTGTCCTCGCCGTAGACCAGCTTCGACTGGTACCCCTTGGCCTTCAGGTCCGAGACGACGCTCTTGCCCTCCGTGATCCAGCGTTCGGAGGCCCGGGTCGGCAGGGCGATGCCGATGGTGCCGCCACCCTCGGAGCTGCTGCCCCCGGTGTCCTCACCACAGGCGGACAGGGTGAGGGCCAGGGAGGCGGCTCCGGCAAGCACGGCGAGGGCGGCTCTTCGGGTGTGCATGGTGATCGTTCCTCGTACTTCTCGTCGTTGAGGGGGTGAGGGCATGTCGGACGGGGAGGCAGTGGAGCGGGCCGGGCAGCGGTGAGCAGGCCGGGAGCAGGTCGGACGCCCGTACCCGCTCCTGGGCGGTGTCCGGGATCAGGTGCCGCGGAGGGGTGCCGCAGGGGCGGATCCCGCCTGCCTCGAACAGCCCGGACCTGCGGCGCAGCGGCGTGCCGCGGCGGCCCGGCCCGGCGACCTGGTAGGTCCGCACGGAGCCGCCGGTCGCGGTGCGCACCTGTCCGTGCGTCGGACTGCGCCACGGCGTCGGCGCCACGTGGGTGCTGATACCGGGGATGCGCAGGGCACTGCCTTTCAACCGTTCGATATATCGACCCATGGTCGTAATGTTGGCGAGACGCTAAGAGCGGGGACGCGAGGTGTCAACGGGATGAACAGGAACGGTTACATAAAGGCGTCGGAGATCGCCGCCGTGGCCGACAGAAACGGTTCCAGAAACCGTTCGCCGAGCCGAAGGCGGCTCAGCCGGAACCCTCCTGACGCCACGTCAGCTCCCGGATGACGAAGACGTCGAGCGCCATCACCACGACCGACCGGAGCGGTTCGTAGGGCAGGAACAGGAACTGGGCGACCAGGCTGAGCGAGGCGAGGAGGAGGCCGGGGAGGCGGGCCCGGGCGGCGCCCGCGAGCAGGCCCGCGCCGGTGGCGGTGGCGAGGAGGCCGAGGACGAGGTGGACGGTGCCCCAGCCGGTGAGGCCGAGTCCGTAGACGTAGGAGCCGACGCGGGCGTAGACGTCGTCCCCGGCGAGGGCGGCGACGCCCTGGAGGACGGCGAGAACACCGCTGCACAGCATCAGGACGCCGGCGAGGACGACGCCGCCGGGGATCCGGGAGTCGCGCGGGGAGGGTTCGCGGGGGCCGCCGGGCGGGGCGGACCAGGCGGTGCCGATCTCGCCCCGCGGGGTGCCGGCGGAGGGGTCCGGACGGGAGGTCATCGACGGCGTCCCTTCTGTGGGCTCCGTTGCAGCACATCCCGGGTGAACGGCGGGGGCGAGCGTGGCGGGGCCGTTCGGGTGAGCGGCCCCGGCCCGGGCCACCCCGCCGGGCCCGGGGCAGCGCCCGGCCGCAGGCCCGCCTGAGCACCCAGCCGCAGGCCCCGTCACACGCCCCGCCACGGACCTCACATGTTGATCATGTGGCCGGCCAGACCGTGGACGGCCTCCTTGACGGCCTCGCCCAGGGTGGGGTGGGCGTGGACGTTGCGGGCGACCTCGTGGACGGTGAGGTCCCACTGCTGGGCGAGGGTGAGCTCGGGCAGCAGCTCGGTGACGTCGGGGCCGATGAGGTGGCCGCCGATCAGCTCGCCGTACCTGGCGTCGCTGATCAGCTTGACGAAGCCGGTGGTGTCGCCGAGGCCGTGCGACTTGCCGTTGGCGCTGAAGGGGAACTTGGCCACCTTCACGTCGTAGCCGAGGTCGCGGGCCTGGGCCTCGGTGTAGCCGAAGCTGGCGATCTGGGGCTGGCAGTAGGTGGCGCGGGGGATCATCGCGTAGTCGAGTTCCATGGTCTCGGCGTCGGCGATGGTCTCGGCGGCGATCACGCCCATGGCCTCGGCGGCGTGCGCGAGCATGAGTTTCGCGGTGACGTCGCCGATGGCGTAGATGTGCGGGACGGAGGTGCGGCAGCGGCCGTCGACGTCGATGGCGCCGCGTTCGGTGACCGTGACGCCGGTGTTCTCCAGGCCGTAGCCGGTGACGTTCGGGGCGAAGCCGATGGCCTGGAGGACCTTGTCGGCCTCCAGGACCTGCTGGGCGCCGTCCTTGCCGGTGACGGTGACACGGACCTGCCGGCCGGACTCGTCGATGGACTCGACGCGGGTGGAGGTGAGGACGTCGATGCCGAGCCTGCGGTACTGGCGGGCGAGTTCGGCGGAGACCTCGGCGTCCTCCAGGGGGGCGACCCGGTCGAGGAACTCGACGATGGTGATCTTCACGCCGTAGTTGTGCAGGACGTAGGCGAACTCGATGCCGATGGCGCCGGCACCGGCGATGATCATGGACTGCGGGAGGTCGTCGGCGAGGATCTGCTCCTCGTAGGTGACCACGCGGGAGGTACGGCGGGTGCCGGGCAGCAGCCTGGGGGTGGCGCCGGTGGCGATGACGCAGTGGTCGAAGCCGATGGTGCGGGTGTTGCCCTCGTAGTCGGCGACCTGGAGGGTGTGCGGGTCGAGGAAGGTGCCGCGGCCGTCGTACTCGGTGATCTTGTTCTTCTTCATCAGGTAGTGGACACCCTTGACGCGGCCGTCCGCGACCTTGCGGCTGCGGCGGAACGCCTCGCCGTAGTCGAAGGAGATCTGCCCGTCCACCTTGATGCCGAACGTCTTCGCCTCGCGGGTGACGATGTGCGCGAGCTCGGCGTTGCGCAGCAGGGCCTTGGTGGGGATGCAGCCCACGTTGAGGCAGACGCCGCCCCAGTACTTCTCCTCGACGACGGCGACACGTTTGCCCAGTTGGGCGGCGCGTACGGCGGCGACGTAGCCGCCGGGTCCGGCGCCGAGGACCACGACGTCGAAGCGTTCGTCCTGCTCGACCATGGTGGGGTTCCTTTTCCGTGGAGTGCGTGACGGGTGATGCGTGCTGCCGTTCCGATTCTTTCGCGTCGCCGGGGAGAATGCGCGAGTGATCGAACACTGTGTGACGAAATGAACCGTCGGGTGGAACGGCCGTGCGGACGGGCCCGGCCACCGAGCGGTGGCCGCGCCCGTCCGCACGCGGGGAAACGGCTACTACGGGGTTGCCGTCGGCCGGCGTGAGGCGGCCATCGCCTCGTCGACGTCCCGCAGGGGGCGCAGCCGGTAGGTGTAGGCGTAGTCGCGGTCGGCGAACAGCTTGTACTCGTCGTGGGTGTGCGCGCCCCAGCTGTTGTCCCCGCCGACACCCATCTGCCGGTGGTTCAGCCGGAGTACGACCTCGGGGCGCGGGGTGAGCTGGTAGGCGTGGCGGACGCCGACGGACAGGTCCTCCGGGGTGAAGTGAGAGGCGTTGACCTCCAGGAGCGGTTCGCCGGAGACGAGCAGGCCGGTGCCGTCGCGGCCGGTGAGGGCGACCCAGCGGACGTCGGTCTTGTTGCCGTTCTCCTGCGGGCGCAGGTAGGGGGTCCACTGTCCGGTGACGGTGCCGGAGTACAGGCCGACGTCGGTGGCGTTGTTGCGGTCCCAGTGGTTCTCCTCGGGGCCGCGGCCGTAGTAGTGCAGCTGCTCCAGGCGGCCGGGCAGGAAGAGCAGCGTGCCGACCTCCGGGATGTACGGCAGGGAGGCCGCGCCCGGGTGCAGGGTGTTGTCGACCTTGATCTCGCCGTTGCCGAAGACGGTGTAGGTGGTGGTGTACGCCGACTCGGTGGTCGTGGGCAGCGTGCCGGCGACCTTGATCTCGACGGCCTTGTCCCCCAGGGCGCGGACGGCGACGCCCGTCACCGTGCGGTGGGCGCCGGCGTCGCGCCAGGTCTGGTTGCGGGTGTGCTGGCCGTTGCCCCGGTCGTTGTCGGTGGGGGCCCGCCAGAAGTTCGGGACCGGCCCGGAGGAGATCAGCCGGGCGCCGCCGGCCTCGTACGAGGTGATGACGCCGGTCGCCTTGTCGACGGTGACCGAGAAGTCCTCGCCCGTGACGGTGACCGACCGGTCGCCGTCCCGGTGGGCGAGGGCCGGGACGCCGGCCGGTGACACGGGGGTGACGGCCGGGCTGCCGGCGTCGACGGGGAGTTGCTGACGGGCGACCTCGAAGCCGGCCTTCGCCCACTTCGTGGTCTCGCGGGTGGTGAAGGACAGGGTGAGGAAGTACTCGGCGCCCGGCGCGGGGTCGTCCGGCAGTCTGAAGGGCACGGTGATGTCCTTGCTCGACAGCGGCGCCACGTCGAGCTGGGCACGGCTCAGCCTTCCGCGCTGCACCGCCTTCCCGTCGCCGACGAGTTCCCACCGTCCGTCGAACTCCCGGAGGTGGGTGAAGAGGTACTCGTTGGTGAGGGTGACCGCCGCTCCGGGCGTCAGCGTCCCACCGGAGGCGGGTGCCGCCTGGACGGCCTGGTAGATCCTCTTGACCTCGGCGGACTTGCCGGTGGGTCCGCGGTCGGCGGTGACGATGCCGTCGCCGGAGAAGGCCCCGTCGTTGGGGTTGTCGCCCCAGTCGCCGCCGTAGGCCTGGAACGTCTTCGCGCGGGGCCGCTTCTCGGTGAAGCCGACGGTGGCCGCGTCGAACCAGAACCGTACGCCGTCGTCGCCGGGGCCACGGCTGTCGGAGGCGAGTTCGCCGGCGGTCAGCGCGCGGGCGTAGACCCGGGCCCGGCGGATGGTGCCGCTGAACTCCCGGGTCGGGTTGTCGACGTCGGTGGCCAGGGCCAGGGAGGCGGTGTTGTTGCTCGGCCGGCGGGTGGTGGTCCGGGTGGCCCGCGCCGAGCCGTCGACGTAGAGGGTCAGGGTGCCGGCCTCGGCGTCGAAGACACCCGCGACATGGTGTTCGCCGCCGGTCCAGTCGGCCGGCAGCGCCCAGCTCGCGGTGATCCACTGGCCGCCGCCGTGGATGAAGAACTCCAGGGTGCGGTTCGTCTGCTTCAGGGCGTACTGGGTGTCGCCCTTGGCGAGGATGGGCTGGTGGTAGCCGGTGACGTGCGGGGTGACCCAGGCCTCCAGGGTGAGGGAACCGGTGAGGTCGAGGTTCGGGTCGCGGGCGAAGACGGTGCCGCCGAAGACGCCCTTGTCGCGGGTGAAGGTGCCGGCGGGGGCGAGGATCTCGCCGCGGAGCGCGGCGGGCCCGGCCTCGGTGAACAGTTTGCGCGTCGGCGTGGGCCAGTCGAGGGCCTGGTCGGCGAAGTCCCAGATCCAGCCGCCCTGCAGGACGTCGTGGCGGCGGACGAGGTCCCAGTACTTCTTGAAGTTGCCGTTGGAGTTCCCCATGCCGTGGGAGTACTCGATCATCACGTAGGGCCGGGTGTCGTTCGTGTCCTTCGCGCGCGCCTCGACGCGGGAGGGGCTGTCGTACATCTCGGAGCGGATGTCGCTGATCCCGGGGCGGTCGTCGCCCTCGTACTGGATGACGCGGGTGGGGTCGTAGGAGCGGATCCAGTCGTACATGGCGTTGAAGGTGCTGCCGCCGCCCGCCTCGTTGCCGAGTGACCAGATGACGACCGAGGCGTGGTTCTTGTCGCGGTGGACCATGTTCTGGGCGCGGGCCACGCACGCGGCGGTCCATTCGGCGTGGTCGCCGGGGTACTCGCCGCGGATGCCGTGGGTCTCCAGGTTGGTCTCGTCCACGAGGTACAGGCCGTACTCGTCGGCGAGATCCAGCCACAGCGGGTTGTTGGGGTAGTGGGAGGTGCGGACGCTGTTGATGTTGAGCCGTTTGATGATCTCGATGTCCCCCACCATGTCCGCGCGGGTGAGGGCGGAGCCGCGGACCGGGTGCATCTCGTGGCGGTTGGTGCCCCGGAACGAGACCGGCTTGCCGTTGATGCGCATCAGCCCGTCCCTGAGCGCGAACTCGCGCAGTCCGACCCGGTGGGAGAGGGTCTCGATCACCTGGCCCGCGGGGTCGCGCAGGCGGAGCACGGCGGTGTAGAGGTAGGGGTGTTCGGCCGACCACAGGCGCGGCCCGGGCACGGCCTTCGCGGCCTGTACGGTCCTCTCGTCGCCGGCGCCGAGCGTGACGGGCTGCTGCAGGGGTCTGGACCAGACGGGGTGTCCGCTCGCGTCGTACAGCTGGGTCTCGACGGTGTACCGGCCGCCGCCGTCTCCGCCGTAGTCCCGCACGCTGGCGGTGACCGACAGCTCGGCCGCCCGGTAGTCGTCGCTCAGCGGGGTGTCGAGCCGGAAGTCGCGCAGGTGCACGGCGGGTGTCGAGTACAGGTGGACCGAGCGGAAGATGCCGCTCAGCCGGATCATGTCCTGGTCCTCGAGCCAGTCGCCGTCGGAGTAGCGGTAGACCTCCACCGCGATCTGGTTGGTGCCCGGCCGGAGGTGCTCGGTGATGTCGTACTCGGCGGGGTCGTAGGAGTCCTCGTGGTAGCCGACCAGCTCTCCGTTGATCCATACGTAGTGGGCGGACTTGACCCCTTCGAAGTGCAGGAACGTCCGTCGTCCCGCCCAGCCCTCCGGGATCCTGAAGGTGCGGCGGTACTGGCCGACGGGGTTGTGGCGGGTGGGGGCGGCCGGTGGCTGCGCCTCCTCGCCCAGGCCGTTGGGGCCCCACCACGGGTAGGTGATGTTGATGTAGATGGGGCGGTCGTAGCCGTGCAGCTGCCAGGCGGAGGGGACGGGGATGGTGTCCCAGTCGCTGTCGTCGAGGTCGGTGCGGTGGAAGTCGGTGTCCCGGTCGTCGGGGCGGTCGGCGTACGCGAACTTCCACGTGCCGTCGAGGCTCAGCCGGTACGGGGAGCGGGTGCGGTCGGCGGCGAGGGCCTGGGGCAGCGTCGCGTACGGCATGAGTGTGGTGTGCGGGGGTTCGGTGCCGAGGCGGAAGACGTCGATGTGGCCGTTCCACTCGGGGGTGCCGTCGGCGGCGGTGGCCCGGTGGGCGGCGGACGGTGCGGACAGGGCGAGCGCGCCGAGGACGGCGGCCGATCCCTCGAGCAGACGACGACGGCTGACGACCACCCGCTGGGGGTGGTCCGGCCGGTCCATGGACGACACGTGCGGGTGCGACATGACCATGACCTTCCTCGGGGCGCACCGTGCGGCTGCACGGACGGAGGGTGCGTCAGATCTTGTCGGATAGTGTTGATAAACCGAACAGTGGCGCGCCGTGATGGCCGGATTTCAACTCACTTCGGCGCAAGGTCACTTGGCTCACCGTGACGGCCCCGACGGTGTCGTCAGTAGACGTCGCGCACGTACCGTTTCCCGGAGGCGAGCTGCTTGACGTACGCCGTGGCCTCCTCCTCGTCCAGGCCGCCGTGGACGACGGCGATGTCGTGCAGGGCCCGGTCGACGTCCTTGGCCATGCGGGAGGCGTCGCCGCAGACGTAGAAGTGGGCGCCGTCCTGGAGCCAGGACCACAGCTGGGAGCCGTGCTCGCGCATCCGGTCCTGCACGTACACCTTGGCACGCTGGTCACGGGAGAAGGCGGTGTCCAGGCGGGCGAGCGTGCCGTCGGCGAGGAGGGCGGTCAGCTCCTCCTCGTAGTAGAAGTCGGTCGCCCGGTGCTGTTCGCCGAAGAACAGCCAGTTCCGGGCCCGGTGCCCGCGGGCCCGCCGTTCCTCGAGGAAGCCGACGAAGGGTGCCACGCCGGTGCCGGGGCCCACCATCACCATCGGGGTGGCCGGGTCGGCGGGCGGCCGGAAGTGCGGGGAGCGCTGCACGTGCACCGGCACCGGGGTGTCCGGCCCGGCGTCGGCGAGGAACGGCGAGCAGACGCCCTGGCGGGGCCGGCCGGCCAGGTTCTCGTAGCGCACCACGGAGACGGTGAGCGAGACGAGGTGGGGGTCGGTCAGCGGGCTGGACGAGATCGAGTACAGGCGCGGCTGGAGGCGCCCCAGCACCTCGGCCCACTCCTGCGGGCCGGCCCGGACACCGAACTCGGCGGCGACGTCGACGGCCTGGCGGCCCCAGGACCATTTCGCCAGCTCGCCCTTGTTGTCCGGGCGCAGCAGTTTGCGCAGCTCGCGCGGGTCGCGGGTGCGGTCGGCGGTGAACCGCAGCAGGGCGGGGGTGATCCGGGTGATGTCGAGGTGGCGCAGCAGTGCTTCGTCGAGGGGGACCTCGCCGACACCGTTCACCCGCACGCGCGCGTGCGGGTCGAGTCCGGTGACGGCCAGCCACTCGGCGACGAGACCGGGGGAGTTGAGGGGGCGTACGCCGAGGGCGTCCCCGGCCTCGTAGACGAGCGGGGTCTCGCTGTCGCGGGTGTCGAAGGTGAAGCGGCGCACCTCCTTGCCGGACCCCGGCAGGCTCAGCAGCCGGTTGCCGACGAGCCGGGCGGTGACGGGGGCGGGCCGCCGGGAGCGGGCCGGGGCGGCGGGCGCCAGGGTCGCGGCAGCCGGTGCCGCGCCGGCGTCGGTCCGCGCGGTCTCCCGGACGCCCGTCTGCGTGGCCGGCTGCCCGGTCGCCCGCGGGGTGCCGCGGCCGGTCCCGTGGGACTTCTCCTCGGCCTCCTCGGCCTCCTTGAGCGCGATGAGCACCTGTTCGAGCCAGGCCTGCGCCTGCGGCTCGTAGTCCGGCTCGCAGTCCGTGCGCGGCGCCAGCCGTACGGCGCCGAGCTCGTCCATACGGTGGTCCAGCCGGCGTCCGTGGCCGCAGAAGTCGTCGTAGGAGGAGTCCCCGAGGGCGAGGACGGCGTAGCGCCGGCCCTCCAGGCGGTCGGCGTCGGGCGCGGCCAGGCCGGCCCAGAAACCGGCGCCGTTGTCGGGGGCGTCGCCGTCGCCGAAGGTGCTGGTGATCAGCAGCAGGTCGGCGTCGGAGGGCAGGGCAGCGGGGTCGGCCTCGTCCATGGCGACGAGGGACGCGGTGTGACCGCCCGCGCTGAGCCGCTCGGCGGTGGTGGCGGCGAACTCCTCGGCGTTGCCGGTCTGCGAGGCCCACAGGATCACCACCCGGCGGCTCTCGGGCCGCTGGGGCGCGGTGGCGGTGCGGGAGTACATGCCGGCGAGGGTGCCGTTGACCCACAGGGCGTGCTCGGGGCTGAAGGGGGCGTCCGGCGGCAGGACCGGCACGCCGGGGGCGCCGGCCGGGACGCCGGCGAGGAAGCCGACCAGGTACTGCCGTTCGCGTTCGGTCAGGACGGGCGGCGGGGCGGGTTCCAGGCCGAAGACGGAGGCGGCGGAGGGGTGGACGGCCGTGGGGGTGAGCACCGGGCCCCGCGCCGGTGCGAGGGCACTCGCGGCGGCGGGAACCTGCACGCTCACCGGCGTGGACACCCTCGTCAGCGACACCGCGCACACCTTCAGCTCGGGCTGGAAGGAGAGCGGGTCGACGGCGTCGCTGGTGACCGCGTTGACGCTGAGGTACTCGCCGAACAGGTCGTTCCAGTGGAACGGCGCGAAGCAGGAGCCGGGCAGGACGCGGTCGGTGACGACGGCGGGCAGCACGGCGCGGCCTCGCCGTGAGGCGACCTCGACCGAGTCGCCGTCGGTGATGCCGAGCCCGGCGGCGTCCTCGGGATGCAGTTCCACGAAGGGGCCGGGGTCGAGCTTGTTGAGCTTGGCCACCTTGGCGGTCTTGGTGAGGGTGTGCCACTGGTGCTGGAGCCGGCCGGTGTTCAGGACGAACGGGTAGTCGTCGTCGGGCATCTCGGCCGGCGGGACGTGCGGGCGGGCGTGGAAGACGGCACGGCCGCTCGGGGTGGGGAAGGTGAGCGAGCCGTCGTCGGCGACGTACCGGACGGGGTTGCGGGCGGGGCCGTCGGGGGTGGCGGCCGGCCACTGCACGGGGGTGGCGCGCAGCCGGTCGTAGGTCACTCCGCGCAGGTCGTAGCCGGTCTGCGGGTTGTGGGCGCGCTTGATCTCCTCGAAGATCTCCTCGGCGCTGTCGTAGGAGAAGCCGTCCTCGTATCCCATCGCGCGGGCCACGGCGGCGATCAGGCGCCAGTCGGCGGTGGCCTCGCCGGGCGGGTCGGCGGCGGGCCGGGCGAGGGTGAGGTTGCGCTCGCTGTTGATGAGGACGCCCTCGGTCTCGGTCCACAGCGCGCCGGGCAGGACGACGTCGGCGTAGGCGTTGGTCTCGGTGTCGGCGAAGACGTCCTGGGCGACGACGAACTCGGCGGCCTCCAGGCCCTCGATGACGGTCCTGCGGTTCGCCACGGAGGCGACCGGGTTGGTGCAGATGATCCAGCAGGCCTTGATGTCGCCGTCGGCCATCTTGCGGAACATCTCGACGGTGCCCTTGCCGACGCCGTCGGCCCGGATCGTGCCGGGCTCCAGCCCCCACAGGTCCTCGACGAAGGCGCGGTCGGCGTCGACGAGCACGGACCGCTGTCCGGGCAGTCCGGGGCCCATGTAACCCATCTCGCGTCCGCCCATGGCGTTGGGCTGGCCGGTGAGGGAGAAGGGGCCGCTGCCCGGGCGGCAGATCTTTCCGGTGGCGAGGTGCAGGTTGACCAGGGCGTTGGTGTTCCAGGTGCCGTGCGTGGACTGGTTGAGGCCCATCGTCCAGCAGCTGGTCCACTCCCCCGCCTCGCCGATCAGCCGGGCCGCCTCGCGCAGGTCGGCCTCGGGGATGCCGGTGATGTCGGCGACCGTCGCCGGCGGGTAGTCGGCGAGGAAGGCGGGCATCGCCTCCCATCCCTCGGTGTACGCGGCGACGAAGTCGGGGTCGGTGTGCCCGTTCTCGTGCAGCAGGTGCAGCAGCCCGTTGAGGAGGGCCAGGTCGGTGCCCGGCTTGACCTGGAGGAACAGGTCGGCCTTCGCGGCGGTGGCGGTACGGCGCGGGTCGACGACGATCAGCTTGGCGCCCGCCTTCACCCGGTCCATCAGCCGCAGGAAGAGGATGGGGTGGCAGTCGGCCATGTTGGAGCCGATGACGAGGAAGACGTCCGCCTTGTCGAGGTCCTCGTACGAGCCGGGCGGGCCGTCGGCGCCGAGGGAGAGTTTGTAGCCGGTGCCGGCGCTGGCCATGCACAGCCGGGAGTTCGACTCGATCTGGTTGGTGCGCAGGTAGCCCTTGGCCAGCTTGTTCGCCAGGTACTGCGCCTCCAGGCTCATCTGGCCGGAGACGTAGAGGGCGACCGCGTCGGGCCCGTGCTCGTCGACGATCGCCCGCAGCCGCCGGGCGGTCTCGGCGACCGCCGCGTCCACGGGGGCGGGCTCCGGTTCCTCCCCGCGGTCCGAGCGGACGAGGGCGGTGGTCAGCCGTCCCGGCGCGGCGAGCATGTCGGCGGTGGTCGCGCCCTTGGTGCACAGCCGGCCGAAGTTGGCGGGGTGCTCCTTGTCTCCGGACGCCTTCAGGACCGTACGGCGTCCGTCCGGTCCGCGGCCGACGTCGAGCACCATGCCGCAGCCGACACCGCAGTACGAGCAGACCGAGCGCACCTTCGTCACGCTGTCGGTCCGCGGGTCCGGCACGGCCACGGGCGCCCCCTTCGTTTCGACGATCGGCCTGGTGAGAGCCACTGTGACGGTACGAAGTGTGCATTACGCAGGTGTCTCCCGGACCGGCCACCAAGGGTTAAGCCCGGCGCACAGCGGGGGGTGGGTGGGTGTGAGCGGGAGGGGCGGGGGCGTGATCCGCGGGGGCGGACGGGGAGCGGAGGGCGGCGTGATCCGCGGGGCGGGGGCGGGCGTGGGCCGTCCGGGGCGGTGCGGGCGTGAGCGGGAGCCCCTGGGGCTGGCGCGGGACGCTGGGCCCGGCGCGCACGGTGCCCGCGATGTCGGCGGCCGGGAAAGGTCAGGTGCCGGAGTTCAGTCGCTCCGTGAACGCCGTGTACGCCCGCTCGTCGAAGAGGACGAACCGGGCCTCCTCCACCGCCGTCGGCGTCGTGCGGACGGTCTCGATCGCGATGCGGGCCGCGTCGTCCATCGGCCAGCCGTAGATGCCGGCGGAGACGGCGGGGAACGCGACGGTGCGGGCGCCGAGCTCGTCGGCGACGCGGAGGGACTCCCGGTAGCAGGAGGCCAGCAGGGCGGACCGGTCCTCGGTCGCGCTGTACACGGGGCCGACGGTGTGGATCACCCAGCGCGCGTCCAGGGCGCCGGCGGTGGTGGCGACCGCCTTCCCGGTGGGGAGACCTCGGCCGTACCGGGAGGCGCGGAGCTTGCGGCACTCTTCGAGGACGGCGGGGCCGCCGCGGCGGTGGATGGCGCCGTCGACGCCTCCGCCGCCGAGCAGCGAGGAGTTGGCGGCGTTGACGACGGCGTCCACGGACTGGTCGGTGATGTCGCCCCGGACGAGGGTGATGGTGGGCATGTCGGGCTCCTCTCTGTCGGTGTACGGCGCACGGCCCGCGGCCGGGCGGCCGGGGTGGCCGGGCGGCCCAGCGGCCGGGGTGGTTAAGCCGGCTGTCGCAGCCGGCGCCAGACGGCCTTCGCCGCGTTGTGGCCGGACATGCCGTGGACGCCCGGGCCCGGCGGGGTGGCCGAGGAGCAGATGAAGACGGCCGGGTGCGGAGTGGTGTACGGGGACAGGGAGAGCCTGGGACGGAGCATCAGCTGGAGGCCGGAGGCCGCGCCGGAGCCGATGTCGCCGCCGACGTAGTTGGCGTTGCGGGCGGCGAGTTCGGCGGGGCCGGCGACGGCGCGGGCGAGGACGCGGTCGCGGAAGCCCGGGGCGAAGCGCTCCAGCTGGCGTTCCATGACGTCGGTGAGGTCACCGGTCCAGCCGTTGGGGACGTGGCCGTACGCCCAGAAGACGTGCCGGCCGGCCGGGGCGCGGGTGGGGTCGACGACGCCCGGCTGCACCGTGATCAGGAAGGGGCGCTCGGGTGCGCGGCCCTCCCGGGAGGCGGCGCGCAGGGCTGCGCCGATCTCCGAGCTGTCCGCGCCGATCTGGACGGTGGTGGCCTTGCGCGCCTCCTCGGCGGTCCAGGGAACGGGCCCGTCGAGCGCGTAGTCGATCTTGAAGACGCCGGCGCCGTACCGGTAGCGCGCGTAGAAGCGGCCGAGGCCGGCGATGCGGGCGAGGGCGGTGGGCGAGGTGTCGAAGACGTAGGCGCGGGCGGGGGGCAGGTCGTCGAGGCGCTTGACCTCGTAGTCGGTGTGGATGGCGCCGCCGAGGTCCTTCAGGTAGCCGGCGAGGGCGTCGGAGATGGCCTGGGAGCCGCCACGGGCCACCGGCCAGCCGCGGGCGTGCGCGGCGAGGGCGAAGACCAGGCCGACGGCTCCGGTGGCGAGGCCGCCGAGGGGGGCCATGACATGGGCGACGAGACCGGCGAAGAGGGTCTTGGCGGGTTCGTCGTGGAAGCGGCGGGTGAGCCAGGTGGACGGGGGCAGGCCGGCGAGACCGAAGCGGGCCAGGGTCAGCGGGTCGCGGGGCAGCGCGGTCAGAGGCA
Source organism: Streptomyces sp. NPDC051315 (assembly GCF_044455165.1). Taxonomy (NCBI): domain Bacteria; kingdom Bacillati; phylum Actinomycetota; class Actinomycetes; order Kitasatosporales; family Streptomycetaceae; genus Streptomyces; species Streptomyces sp. NPDC051315. Next base: position 223,683 of record NZ_JBITEN010000013.1, on the reverse strand, counting down.
GGGACATGAAGTCCCGGGCCAGGGTGTCCCACCTGGGCAGGAAGGGCTCGACGAGTCTGCGGTACGCGCCCGCGTCGCGCGGCCCGAAGGAGGCGGCCGTCTCGGCCACCGAGCGGGACAGCACGGCGGCGCTGCCGTCGGGGAAGGGGTGCGCCATGGCCAGCTCGGAGTGCAGCCACTGCAGTCCGTAGCGCTCCAGGGGAAGGGCGCGGAACGCGGGCGAGTTGACGCCCAGGGGGTGCGCGGCGGAACAGGGGTCGTGGCGGAACCCTGGGAGAGTGAGCTCCTCGGTGCGTGCTCCCCCGCCCACGGTGTCCCGGGCCTCGAAGAGGGCCACGGAGAAGCCGCGCCGGGCCAGCTCCACGGCAGCGGTCAGGCCGTTCGGCCCCGCTCCCACCACGACCACGTCAAGCATCGGCACGTCGGACCCCTTCGTCAGCCGGTGGCCTCCGGGATCAGGATATGCCGGGGGTCCGACGGCGCCTGCGGCGCGGGGGCCGAAGGCACGGGCGGCGACGGGCGCCGGGTGCCGGGGGTGCCGCGATTGCCGGCGCCGGGGGCCTGGAGGGCCGTAGGGATGGTAACGGCCGTGCGGGCCAAGGAAGTCGGCGCGCCGGGCCGTCAGGGGCGCCTCCCCGACAGCAGGTCCGCCACCCGCCGTGCCGTCGCCGCGTCCCGGGCCGCCGTGAACGGCAGGCTGTTGCCGCCGGTGATCCGGAACGGTTCACCGGTGAGGGTCAGGTGGGCGCCGCCGGCCTCCTCGACCAGCAGCAGGCCGGCCGCGTGGTCCCAGGCCGCCTCCCAGGAGAAGGCCGTGGCGTCCAGGTCGCCCCGGGCGACCTTCAGGTACTCCAGGCCCGCCGATCCGCAGGCGCGCGGTGCGACGCCGTCCCTCCACAGGCCGAGCAGGGCGTGCTTCTGCTCCTCGGTGGTGTAGTCGGGGTGGGAGGTGGCCACCGTCAGGTCGCGGCCGGGCGTGGGCGGCCCGGCGAACAGCCGCTCGCCGTCCAGGAAGGCGCCTCGCCCGCGTACCGCCGTGGCGAGCTGGGCGCGGGCCGGTGCGTACGTCCAGGAGGCGAGCACGACACCGTGCCGGGCGAGTGCGACGAGGGTGCAGAAGCCGTCGTCGCCGTGCACGAACTGGCGGGTCCCGTCGACCGGGTCGACGATCCAGACCGGGGCGTCGCCCTTGATCGCCTCGTACGTGACCGGATTGGCGTGCACCGCCTCCTCGCCGACGACGACCGAGCCGGGCAGCAGGGCGCCGAGGGCGTCGGTGAGGTACAGCTCGGCGTTGCGGTCGGCGTCCGTCACCAGGTCGTGCGGGCCGCTCTTCTGGTCGACCTCGTGGGCGGCGAGCCGGCGGAAGCGGGGCATGATCTCGGCCTCGGCGGCCTTGCGGACCGTCTCCTCCACGTCGGCCGAGTGGCGGGCGAGAAACTCGTCGATGGTTTCCGTGTCGTCGATCATGTCTCCATGAGAGCACGCCCCACTGACAAACCCCGCCCCGCCGGTACGTCGGGGATGGAATCGGGATGAACAACGGGAGCGCTCCCCCGGCTCACCCGCGCCTAGGCGCCCCGCCGTGTACCTCCCCCCGTCTCAGCGCCCCGCCGTGTGCTCCCCGCCTCGGCGCCCGCCGTGTACCTCGCCGCCGCCTCCCTCCGCCCTCAGCGCCCCACCGCGTACCCCTGCATGCCCCTGGGGTTCGCCGCCGCCGACAGGATGCCGTGCTCGGGGTCGCGGGCGACCGCGCACAGCCGCCCCTCGGACCAGGGGGAGCCGACGGTCACGTCGTGGCCGCGGCGGCGCAGTTCCTCGATGACGCGGGCCGGCATGCGGGACTCCACGGTCACGCTGCCCGGTCGCATGCCGCGGGGGTAGAAGGAGCCGGGGAAGGCGTCGTTGTGCCAGTTCGGGGCGTCGATGGCGCCCTGGAGGTCGAGTCCGCCGCGCACGCGCGCGTGGAGCGCGACGGCCAGGAAGAAGTGCAGTTGCCACTGGTCCTGCTGGTCGCCGCCGGGCGTGCCGAACGCCAGCACCGGGACACTGTCGCGCAGCGCGATCGACGGCGTGAGGGTGGTGCGGGGGCGGCGGCCGGGCGTCAGCGTGTTCGGCAGGCCCTCCTCCAGCCAGGTCATCTGGAGCCGGGTGCCGAGCGGGAAGCCCAGCTCGGGCACGACCGGGTTGGACTGGAGCCAGCCGCCGCTGGGCGTGGCCGCGACCATGTTGCCCCAGCGGTCGACGACGTCGAGGTGGCAGGTGTCGCCGCGGGTGTCCCCCTCGGCGGTGACCTCGGGCTCCCCCGGGACCGGCGAGGTGGGTGCCTTGGCGACCGTCGGTTCACCGGCGCCCATCGGGCTGAAGCCGGGCGCGTCCGTGGCCACCACGCGCGCGTGCGCGCACAGCCGGGGGACACGACCGCCGGGGCTGCCCGGCCGCAGCTCGTAGGACGCCTTCTCCCCTACCAGCCGGCGCCGCTCGGCGTTGTACCGCGCCGAGAGCAGTTCTTCGAGGGGCACCTCGGCCGCGTCCCCGTACCAGGCCTCGCGGTCGGCCATGGCGAGCTTGCAGCCCTCGATCAGCAGGTGGACGTAGTCGGCGGAGCCGTACGAGGGCAGTTCGGACGGGAGCAGGGCGAGCTGCTGGAGGAGGGCCGGGCCCTGGCTCCAGGGGCCGGCCTTGCACACGGTCCAGCCGTTCCAGTCGTACGTCGTCGGCGTCTCGTAGGTCGCGGACCAGCCGGCGAGGTCGGCGGCCGTGAGGGTGCCGGTGTGGTGCGCGCCACTGGTGTCCAGGGTGGGCCGGCCGGCCTGCCGGACCAGCGCCTCGGCGATGAACCCGGTCCGCCACACCTCCCGCGCGGCCTCGATCCGCGCCTCCCTGTCCCCCGCCCCGGCGGTCTCGGCCAGCAGCCGCTTCCAGGTGGCGGCGAGGGCGGGGTTGCGCAGCAGCCGGCCGGGGCGGGGTGCCTCGCCGTCCGGCAGGTACACCTCCGCCGACGAGGTCCACTCCGTCTCGAAGAGCTCCCGTACCGTTTCGACGGTCGCGCCGACGTTCTCCACGGGGGCGTGCCCGTGTTCGGCGTACCCGATGGCGTACTTCAGGACGTCCGCGAGGTCTTTGGTGCCGTGGTCGCGCAGCAGGAGCATCCAGGCGTCGAAGGCTCCGGGGACGGCGGCGGCCAGCGGGCCCGTGCCGGGAACCAGGTCCAGGCCGAGTCCTCGGTAGTGGGCGACGGTGGCGCCGGCCGGGGCGACGCCCTGCCCGCACAGGACGCGTACCTCGCCGCCCGCCGGGGCGAGCAGGACCGGTACCTCGCCGGCGGGTCCGTTGAGGTGGGGTTCGACCACGTGCAGCACGAACGCGCCGGCGACGGCGGCGTCGTAGGCGTTGCCGCCGTCCTCGAGGACGGCCATCGCCGACTGGGAGGCAAGCCAGTGGGTGGAGGACACCATGCCGAAGGTGCCCTGGAGGGTGGGTCGGGTGGTGAACTGCACCTGTCACCTCGCTGTTCGTGCCGGTCGTCGAACCGGTCGGCGCCCTGGGACGCCGACCGGGGGGTGCGGACCGTGGCTCCGGTCGAGCTGATCAGCCAGCAGGCTATCGATCCGGGCAGCGGGCGTCCGGAGGATGCACTGCGCCTCACAGCACTCTCACGGCCTGCTGAGCAGCTGCGGCGGCGTGCACCCGGGCGACTCCGTCGTCGAGCCGCTGCTGCGGGCCCGGAACCCGCTGGAGGCGGTGGTGTCCGTCTCCACCGGGCCCCACCGAACGGCCCGTCAGCGGTGACCTCCCGGCGGTCGGCGATCCGCTCCTCAGCCGGGATAGACGTCACCTCGGGCGAGCGGCTGAGGGGGAGCGGTCCACGGCGCCGGAGCAGTTCCCAACGGCGAGGCGGCGTTCGGGCGGGTGACAGGCCGCCGCTGTCACCGCGCCACCACGGAGCGAGTTCACCCTTCCGCCCCACAAGGAGTCGTGTGAAACTGGCGTCCCTGTCCGCATCGTGGACCCCGTCCGCACCGTCCCCCACGAAAGTGCGCCGTGCGCTCTCTCCCACTGCCGCTCACCCTCACCGCGCGTCTGTCCCCGGTGGCCGTACTCGCCTGCGCGGGCTGGGCACTGACCTCCGGGCCGCTCACCTCCGCGCAGGACACCGCGGCCAAGGACACGCCGAAGACCCAGTCGCAGTCGACGGCCGCGCCCTCCTCCACCGCCGTGCCGAAGACGTTCGCCGCCGCCCCCGCGCCCTGCACGAGCGTGGCCACGAAGACGGTCTCCTCACTGGTGCCGGGCGCCAAGACGGCGGGCAAGGAGATCCCCTCGACGGACACCACGCTGCGCCGCACCTGCTCCTGGAACGCGCTCAAGGGCTACGAGTACCGCTGGCTCGACGTCTCCTTCGAACTCATGGACTCGGACGACGCGGCGCGGAGTTCGTACCAGGAGCGGATCGCGGAGAAGAGCGGCGGCGGGCCGGTCCCGGGGCTCGGTGACGAGGGCTACTCCGTGGTCAACCTCTCCACCGAGGACAAGCAGCAGACCCGTGAGGGCGTGGTGATGGCCCGGGTCTCCAACGCGCTGGTGGTCGTCACCTACAACGGCAGCGACTTCGAGACGAAGAAGGCGCCCGGCACGGACGAGATCAACAAGGGCGCGATCAAGGCGGCGAAGGAAGCGGTCGCCTCGCTCAAGGCCTCGGTGAACTGAGCCCGGGCCGGCGGGGCGAGGGCCGCGACCGGCCGGGGCGGCCGCAGCAACTCCCCTCCGGCCGCCCCGTCGTCCCTCGGCCTCACACGGTGGCCCTGTCGCGCCCCCTGAGCAGCATCAGCGTCAGGTACAGCACCATCGAGGTGCCGAGGCCCACCGCCCAGCCGTAGTCGGCCAGCGGCTCCAGCGCCGGGACGGGCCGTCCGTCGATCAGCGGCTTGAAGCTGGCGCCGCCGATGGCGAGGACACCGCCGACGACGAAGGCGACGACGGCCCTCCAGTTCCAGCCGCCCCGGTACCAGTAGCGGCCGCCGGCGCGGTACAGGTCGGTCAGGTCGAGCCGGGCGCGGCGCAGGATCCAGTAGTCGGCGATGAGGATGCCGGCGACCGTACCGAGCAGGCCGCCGACCAGACCGAGCCAGGTGAAGATGTAGCCCTGCGGGTCGGAGTACAGCTTCCAGGGGCAGATGAGCACGCCGAGGACGCAGGTCGCGAGCGCGCCGGCGCGGAAACCGATGCGCCGCGGCGCGATGTTGGAGAAGTCGAAGGCCGGGGAGACCAGGTTGGCCGCGATGTTCACCGACAGGGTCGCCACCAGCACGGTCACCAGCGCGAACAGCAGGCCCACGACGTTGTCGGTCTTCGCGGCGAGCTGGACCGGGTCCCAGATCGTCTCGCCGTAGACCGCCTGCGAACCGGAGGTGACCATGACCGACAGCAGCGCGAAGAGGGTCATGGTGGTCGGCAGGCCGAGCGCCTGACCCCATGTCTGCGCCTTCTGGCTCCTGCCGTACCGCGTGAAGTCCGGGATGTTCAGGGACAGGGTGGACCAGAAGCCGATCATGCCCATGAGGGACGGCCAGAACAGCTTCCAGAAGTCGCCGCCCCAGCCGAGCTCGGAGGGCTGGTCGAGCAGCGGGCCGAAGCCGCCCGCCTTGTCGCTCATCCAGATCAGCATCACGAACGCGCCGACGAGCACGAAGGGCGCCGCCCAGTTCTCGAACCGGCGGATCGTCTCCATGCCCCGGTAGATGATCGCGACCTGGATCGCCCAGAAGATCGCGAACGACAGCCACATCGTCCAGGCGTAGCCGCCGATCCTCCCGGCGTCGGTCCAGCCGTCGCCGATCAGCTTCCCGGCGAGGAAGTAGATCGCCTCACCGCCGATCCAGGTCTGGATGCCGAACCAGCCGCACGCCACCAACGCCCGGACGACGGCGGGGAGGTTGGCGCCGCGGACACCGAAGGAGGCGCGGGCGAAGACCGGGAAGGGGATGCCGTACTTCGGTCCCGCGTGCCCGGTGAGCAGCATCGGGATCAGCACGATCACATTGGCCAGCGCGATGGTGAACACCGCCTGCTTCCAGTCCATGCCGACGGCGATCAGACCGGAAGCGAGCGTCCACGAGGCCGTGTTGTGGGCCATGCCGACCCACAGCGCGGAGAAGTTGTACGTGGTCCAGGTGCGCTTCTCGACGGGGACCGGCAGCAGGTCCTCGTTGGCGTAGGGGCCGCTGGGCTGCGGCGAGCCAGGAGCGATCTCCACCCGGCCGTCGGCGAGGGTGACGTGGGAGGTCGGCGGTATCGCTGTGGGAGCGGTGTCGGTCATGGGCAGGCCAATCAAACGAGGGGCGGTTCCGGAAAGGCCGTGCGGGTCTCCGGCCCCCTCCCCAAGGCGGTGGGGAGGGGAGAACGGGAGTGGGGGGTGGAAGGGTGGCGAAGGGTGCGGGTCAGCCGTTGACGGCCGGGATCACCTGGGCGCCGTACGCGTCGATGACCTTCTCCTGCGCGTCGTGCATGTCGTAGACGGCGAACTGGTCGACGCCCAGCTCCCGCAGGGCGTTCAGCTTCTCGATGTGCTTCTCGACCGGCCCGACGAGGCAGAACCGGTCGACGATCTCGTCGGGCACGAACGCCGTGTCGGGGTTGTCGGCGCGCCCGTGGTGGGAGTAGTCGTAGCCCTCGCGCGCCTTGATGTAGTCGGTGAGTTCGTCGGGTACGGCGGCGGAGTGCTCGCCGTACTTGGAGACGAGGTCGGCGACGTGGTTGCCGACCATCCCGCCGAACCAGCGGCACTGCTCGCGCGCGTGCGCCAGGGCCTCGGGCGAGTCGTCGTCGGTGACGTAGGCGGGGGCGGCGACGCAGATCGTCACCTCGGACGGGTCACGGCCGACGGCGACTGCGGCGTCCTTCACGGCCTTGACCATGTACTCGGTGAGGTAGAGGTCGGCGAGCTGGAGGATGAAGCCGTCGGCCTCCTCGCCGGTCATCTTCAGTGCCTTCGGGCCGTAGGCGGCCATCCACACGGGGAGTTCGGCGCCCGGCCTGATCCAGGGGAACCTGATCACCGTGCCGCCGAGGTCGGCCTCGTCGCCGCTGCCGAGGGCGCGGATGACCTTCATGGCCTCACTGATGCGGGCCAGCGTGTTGGGTCTGCGGCCCGCGACGCGCATGGCGGAGTCGCCGCGGCCGATGCCGCACACCGTGCGGTTGCCGAACATGTCGTTGAGGGTGGCGAAGGTGGAGGCGGTGACCTCCCAGGTGCGGGTGCCCGGGTTGGTGACCATCGGACCGACCTTCAGTCTGCTGGTGTTCGCCAGGATCTGGCTGTAGATCACGAACGGCTCCTGCCAGAGCACGGCGGAGTCGAAGGTCCAGCCGTGGGTGAAGCCGTTGCGCTCGGCGCGCTTCATGAGGCTGACGACCCGCGAGGCCGGCGGGTCGGTCTGCAGGACGAGTCCGAAGTCCATGGCGCCACTCCCTAGGTGAGGTACTGACAGGTGGAGCGCGGGGTGTAGGCGCCGTGACCGGCGTGCCCGGTGTACTCCCGCTCGGTGATGACGAGTTCGCCACGTGACAGGACCGTCTCGACCCGGCCGGTGATCCGCCTGCCCTCGTACGCCGAGTAGTCGACGTTCATGTGGTGGGTCTCGGCGGAGACGGTCTGCTCGGCGTGCGGGTCGTAGATGACGACGTCCGCGTCGGCGCCGGGGGCGATGGTGCCCTTCTTCGGGTACATGCCGAACATACGGGCCGGGGTGGCGCAGGCGATCTCGATCCAGCGGCGGCGCGAGAGGTGCCCGTCGACGACGGCCTGGTGGAGCAGGTCCATGCGGTTCTCGACGCCCGGCAGTCCGTTGGGGATCTTGGAGAAGTCGCCCCGGCCGAGCTCTTTCTGGCCCACGAAGCAGAAGGGGCAGTGGTCGGTGGAGACGACCTGGAGGTCGTTGGTGCGCAGGCCCCGCCACAGCGCGGCCTGGTGCTCCTTCGGCCTGAGCGGGGTGCTGCACACGTACTTGGCGCCCTCGAAGCCGGGCTCGGCGAGGTTGTCGGTGGACAGGAACAGGTACTGCGGGCAGGTCTCGCCGAAGACGTTCAGCCCCTCGTCGCGCGCCCTGGCCAGCTCGGTGACCGCCTCCATCGCCGAGACGTGCACGACGTACAGGGGCGCGCCGGCGACCTGGGCGAGCTTGATGGCGCGGTGGGTGGCCTCGGCCTCCAGGAGCGCCTTGCGGACCTCGCCGTGGTAGCGGGGGTCCGTCTCCCCGCGGGCCAGCGCCTGCTCCACCAGCACGTCGATCGCGATGCCGTTCTCGGCGTGCATCATGATCAGGCCGCCGTTCTCGGCGGAGCGCTGCATGGCGCGCAGGATCTGGCCGTCGTCGCTGTAGAAGACGCCGGGGTAGGCCATGAACTGCTTGAAGGAGGTCACGCCCTCCTCCACCAGCAGGTCCATCTCCTTGAGCGTCTCCTCGTTCACATCGGAGACGATCATGTGGAAGGCGTAGTCGATCGCGCAGTTGCCCTCGGCCTTGGCGTGCCAGGCGTCCAGGCCCTCGCGCAGGGTGTGGCCGACGCTCTGCACGGCGAAGTCGACGATCGTGGTCGTACCGCCCCAGGCGGCGGCCCGGGTGCCGGTCTCGAACGTGTCGGAGGCGAAGGTGCCGCCGAACGGCAGCTCCATGTGGGTGTGGGCGTCGACGCCGCCGGGGATCACGTACTTCCCGGTCGCGTCGATGGTCCGCTCGGCGGTCCAGGCCTCGGCGGCCGGGGTGCCGGAGGCGGCGAGGGCGGCGATACGGCCGTCCTCGATCAGGACGTCGGCGTGGATCTCGTCGGACGCGGTGATGACGAGGCCATTCCGGATGACGGTACGGCTGCTCATGCTCCCTCTCCTACGGTGCGCTCCGCTGGTTCGGCGGTCCGCTGCGTGCGGGTTGCCTCTGGCTGGTCGCGCGGTTCCCCGCGCCCCTCGGGGGTGCGGGGCCCCCGCCCCCTGACTACGGTGCGGTCAGCGGGCCGTACGCGTCCGGGCGGCGGTCCCGGTAGAACTGCCAGCGGTCGCGGACCTCGCGCAGCTTGGCCATGTCGAGGTCGCGGACGACGAGTTCGGTCTCCTTGTCGCCGGCCACCTCGCCCACGAACTGGCCCTCCGGGTCCACGAAGTAGGAGGTCCCGTAGAAGTCGTTGTCGCCCAGCTCCTCGACGCCGACCCGGTTGATCGCGCCGACGAAGTACTCGTTGGCGACGGCCGCCGCCGGCTGCTCCAGCTGCCAGAGGTAGGCGGACAGGCCGCGCGAGGTCGCCGACGGGTTGAAGACGATCTCGGCGCCTCCCAGGCCGAGGGCGCGCCAGCCCTCCGGGAAGTGGCGGTCGTAGCAGATGTAGACGCCGATCCTGCCGACAGCGGTGTCGAAGACGGGCCAGCCGGCGTTGCCGGGGCGGAAGTAGAACTTCTCCCAGAAGCCCTTGACCTGCGGGATGTGGTGCTTGCGGTACTTGCCGAGGTACGAGCCGTCGGCGTCGATCACGGCCGCGGTGTTGTAGAGGACGCCCGGCTGCTCCTCCTCGTACATCGGCAGGACGAGGACGATGCCCAGCTCCAGGGCGAGGGCCTGGAAGCGCTGGACGATCGGACCGTCGGGGATCCGCTCGGCGTACTCGTAGAACGCCGGGTCCTGGACCTGGCAGAAGTACGGTCCGTAGAAGAGCTCCTGGAAGCACATCACGTGAGCGCCCTGGGCGGCCGCGTCGCGCACCGCCCGCTCGTGTACCTGGATCATCGACTCCTTGTCGCCGGTCCACGCGGTCTGGAAGACGGCGGCACGGATCACTCTGCTCATCGGGACCTCCGGTCGCTCGGTGTGCGAGAAGGCTAGGAAGTCCGCGAGCGGGCTTTGAGTGGCACGGTGTCACGTCTGCGGGTGTGCGGCGTGCCACGCTGTCACGTGCTCGTGGGCCCATGTTTCACCGTCGTTTTCGCAGGTCGTCCCATGTTTCTCCCCTGTTGCACAGCGTGCGGGTCAGCCTTGTTGCGCGTCGTGCGCGAGCAGCGCGATGTGGACCGAGGCAGCCTGTTCGAAGTCGTCGAGGTCCACCCCGAGCCGCGTCTGTATCGCCTCCAGCCGGCGGTAGAGCGCGGGCCGGGAGACGTGGTGGAGCTGAGCGGTGCGGGACTTGTTGCGGCCGGTGGCGAGGTAGGTGCGCAGGACGGCGAGCAGGTCGTCGCCGGCCGGGCACAGCAGCCCGTCCAGCTCCCGTTCGGCGAAGGACTGCACGTGCGGATCGTCCCGGAGCAGCCGGATCAGGCCGCGCAGGTGGACGTCCTTGAGGCGGACGACGGCCGGGAGGTCGAGGGCGGCCGAGGAGTCGGCGACGGCGTCCGCGACGTGCTGCGCCTCGCGCAGCCCGGCGGGCAGGTCGTCCCAGGCGGTGCGGCCACCGGCCGCGGCGACGACGGTACGGGTCTCGCCGGACTCGGCGCGCAGCCGGGCCGCGAAGTGCGCGGTGAGCGCCTCGGCGTCCTGGTCACGGGCGAGGCTGAGCAGCACGGCGGTGGTCCCGTCGGCGAGCTCGGCGACCAGGCCGGGCAGCCCCAGCAGACGCAGCACGCGGTCGAGCTGGGCGGCCTCGATGTCGCGGACGACGAGGGGGACGAAGGTGCGCCGGTTGACCGGCAGTCCGGCGGCCCGGGCCCGCGGCAGCAGCTGCCGGGCCGGTACGACGCCGGAGACCAGGTCGGTGAGCAGGCCCTGCGCGGACTGCTCCTCCCAGGAGTGGGCGGCCGTGCCGCCGAGCATGCGGTGCAGGACGAGGGCCTCGGCGGCCCGGTCGGCGAGCAGTCGCCCGCCCGCGGTGTCGCCGCGGTAGCCGCACAGCATGATCTGCCCCCAGCGTTCGCCGCGTCCGCCCAGCTCGGCGCGGATCCAGCCGTCGCCCCCGCTGCCGCCGGCCTGGCGGGCGATGCGCTCCCAGTCGCGCAGCACGTCGTCGACCGCCGACCGCTCCCCCGCCGTGGCCAGCACCCGGTGGGCGAGGTTGGTGACGACGACCGGGCAGCCGGTGTGGTGGGCGACCTCGTCGAGCAGCCGCTGCAGGGGGGCGCCGGCGGTGATGAGCCCGGTGAGCGCGGTCCGTACCGCCTCCGACAGGCTGACGGCGGCGAACTTGCGCCGTACGAGCCGGGACTGGACCTCCTCGGTGAGCTCGGCGAAGGGGAAGGGCCGGTGCAGGACGATCATGGGCAGCCCGCACCGCTCGGCCGCGCGCCGCATCACGTCCGGCGGCGCGGGGAAGGCCCGCCCGAGACCCAGGACGACGGCGGCGGCCTCCGCGCGGTACAGGGACTGGATGTACTCGGCCTGCTTGCCCTCGTCGCCGGCGAGCAGCACCCCGGTGGTGAGGACCATCTCGCCGCCGCTGAGCATCACCCCGACGTCGGCGGCCTCGGCGACGTGCACCCAGCGCACGGGCCGGTCGAGCTGGGCGGCGCCGGCCACCACCTCGGGCTCCCCGGCCAGCACGCGTTCCAGCGTCAGGACCTGACGGACCGACAGGGCGGGTTCCAGGGGCTCCAGGGGCCCCCGGTACTCCGAGGTGGTGGTCATGGCGTTCTTCCCTTGTTCACAGGGGTGCTACCGCGTGCTCCTCAGGGCGCTCTCGAGGATCGCGGCGCCCTCCTCGGCCTCCGCGACGGTCAGGGAGAGCGGCGGGGCGATGCGCAGGGCGCTGGTGCTGTGTCCGCCGCCCTTGCCGATCAGCAGGCCGTCCGCGCGGGCCGCCTCCAGGACGGCGGCGGCCCGGTCCGGGTCGGCCTGGTCGGTGCCGGGCCGGGTGAGTTCGACGCCGATCATCAGTCCGCGCCCGCGCACCTCCCGTACGCCGGGATCCCGGGCGGCGACGGCCCGCAGCCGCTCGATGAGGACTCCGCCGACCCGCCGGGCGTTGCCCTGGAGGTCGTGCTCCAGCAGGTAGGCGAGGTTGGCGAGGCCGGCGGCCATGGTGATCTGGGTGCCGCCGAAGGTCGAGATGCTGTTGGCGTCCAGGCAGTTCATGATCTCGGCGCGGGCGACGACACCGCCGATGGACATGCCGTTGCCGATGCCCTTGGCGAAGGTGACGATGTCCGGCGGGCCGTTGTCGCCGTGCGCCTGCCAGCCCCAGAAGTGGTCGCCGGTGCGGCCCCAGCCGGTCTGCACCTCGTCGGCGATCCACAGGATCCCGCGGGCGTTCAGCACCTCACGGAATGCCGCGTACAGCCCGTCGGGCGGGGAGGTGAAGCCGCCGACGCCCTGGACGGGCTCGGCGATCAGCGCGGCGGGCGGCCGGGTGTGGCCGAGGAGGTCCTCGAGGTCCTCGACGCAGGCCGCGATGAATGCGGCGTCGTCGAGCGAGGCGTACGGGCCGCGGGTGCGCACGCCCCCGTGGACGTACAGGGTCTGCAGCGGGGACAGGGAGGTCGGGGACCAGCCGCGGTTGCCGGTGATGCCGACCGCGCTGAAGGAGCGGCCGTGGTAGCTGTTGCGCATCGCCAGGACGGTGTTGCTGCGCCGGTACGCCGTCGCCAGCAGCAGGGCCGTGTCGTTGGCCTCGGTGCCGGAGGTGGTGAAGAAGACCCGGGCGTCGGGGATGCCGCTGAGCCGGGCGACGCGCTCGGCGAGTTCGACCATCGGCCGGTTGAGGTAGAGGGTGGACGAGTGGACGATGCGCCCGGCCTGCTCGCTCACCGCCTTGGTCACCTCGGGCAGCGCGTGCGCGGTCATCGTCGTGAGGATGCCGCCGAAGAAGTCGAGGTACCTGTTGCCGTCGGCGTCCCAGACGTGGCGGCCCTCGCCGTGGGTGATCTCCAGCGGGTTCTCGTAGTAGAGGGCGAGCCAGTCCGGCAGGACGTTCTGGTGGCGGGCGTGGAGTTCGCCGCTCACGGCCGCACCAGCCCTTCGTAGGCGTCGGGCCGTCGGTCGCGGTAGAAGGCCCATGTCTGCCGCACCTGTTCGACCAGGTCGAAGTCGAGGTCACGGACGAGGAGTTCCTCGTCCCTGTCGCTGGCGACCTCGCCGACGAGCTGTCCGCGCGGGTCGACGAAGTAGGACGTGCCGTAGAAGTCGTTGTCGCCGTACTCCTCGACGCCGACCCGGTTGATGGCGGCGACGAAGTACTCGTTGGCGACGGCGGCGGCCGGCTGTTCCAGCTGCCACAGGTGGGCGGAGAGGCCGCGGTGGGTGGCGGACGGGTTGTAGACCAGCTGGGCCCCGTTCAGGCCGAGTTGCCGCCAGCCCTCGGGGAAGTGGCGGTCGTAGCAGATGTAGACGCCGACCTTGCCGACGGCCGTGTCGAAGACCGGCCAGCCGAGGTTTCCGGGCTTGAAGTAGTACTTCTCCCAGAAGCCCTTGACCTGCGGGATGTGGTGCTTGCGGTACTTGCCGAGATAGGTGCCGTCGGCGTCGATCACGGCCGCGGTGTTGTAGTAGAAGCCGGACTGCTCGATCTCGAAGACCGGGACGACGACCACCATGCCCGTCTCGAGCGCGAGCTGCCGCATCCGGCGCACGGTCGGCCCGTCGGGGACCGGCTCGGCCCAGCGGTAGTGCTCCGGCTCCTGGACCTGACAGAAGTACGGAGCGTTGAAGACCTCCTGGAACCCGATGATCTTCGCGCCCTGCCGGGCGGCCGCACGGGCGTGCTCCTCGTGTTTCGCCACCATGGACTCGGTGTCGCCGGTCCAGGTGGCCTGGACCAGAGCGGCACGTACGACGTTGGCCATGAGCTGCTCCTTCGACGGGAAACGTCAGAGCCTCTACACCCGTAGAAGAGGGCCGTAGAGGCACGAACGTAAGCCTCCGGGACGGGCTTGCCAAGACCATCGTCGTCAAGGCGCGGAGTCGATCGCGTTTCACACTCCTGTGGGTGAGTCGCGGGCGTACGGCGTACGGCTCAGGCCGTGAGGCCGGCGACGCGCAGCGCGTGCGCCAGGTCCCGGTGGCGCTCGTCCGAGACCCCTCGGGCGGCTTCCAGCAGCAGCGGGGCGAGGGTCCGCGGGTCCGGGGCGGCGCTGCCGGCCGCCTCCTCGGGGGTGCGGGCCCGGACGTAGGCGTCGAGCAGCGCCCGCACCTCGCGGTGGCGGCCCTGCGCCGCCAGATCGCGGACGGCCTTCCCGATCTCCTCGGCCGGCCGCACGACACCCTGGCGCAGGATCTGTTCCCCGTCGGCCGTGCGTCCGGCTCCGGCCAGGGCGTCGGCGGCGGGCACGAGCCGGTCGGCGGGCAGCGAGGCGGCCTCCCAGAGCAGGGTCGTCCAGTCGGCGGTGAGCCCCGCGCGCTGGAGCTCGACGGCGAGCAGCGGGAGGCGGGGGGCGGGCAGGTGGGCGAGTTCCGCGAGCAGCGCGTGCGCCTCGCCGCCGCGTCCCTCGCCGCGCAGCCGCACCAGTCGCGACACCGCCTCGACGGTCTCCCGCCGCGCCGCCGCGTCCAACGGCTCGGCCTGCGGCTGCGGCCGCGCCTCCACGGCCTCGGCGGCCCCCGCGAAGCGCGCGCCCCGCGGGGTGCGGCGCGCGGTGGACGCGGCCGCGGGCGGCCCGGGCTGGGCGGCGGGCGGTACGACGACGGGGGCGGCGGTCTCCTCCTCGGCCAGGCCGGCGAAGCGGGCGCCACCCCTGCGGCGCTTGCGCTGCTTGGCGGTGGGGGCGGGGGCGCCGGCGGCCGGCCCGGGAGTGGGGCCGGTGGGCCGCGCGGGGGCGGGTTGTCCGGCCGGGGCGGGCGGCTGCGGGAGGTAGCCGTCTCGAGGGCCGGGTTCCGGGGCGTTCCCCTGCCGAGGGCTTCGCGAGGCGTGCTCGGCCCCGGGACCGCCGCCGGCGGCGGAGGTTCGGGCGTCGTACGGGGAGGCCTGGTCCGTCGGGGCGTCGTCGTACACGGCGGCCGTGGCGCCGGCGACGGCGCCGCCGGGCCGCCGGATCACCTGGGCGGGCCACACCTGCCCGTTCCCCGTACGCCGGTCCGACTCGGCTATGCGGTAGCGCAGTTCGGCGCACCGGGCGGTGGCCCGCTCATGGTCGTCGCGGGCCCAGGCGAGGTCGAGGCGGAGGGCGTCGGCCTCCTCCCGGGTGGTCGCGGCGGCGAGCAGACGGCCCAGTTCGGCCTGGCGCTCGACGGCGTAGCGCTGTTCGCGGAGCATCACGTCGAGGCGGTCCCCGAGGGCGTCGCGGCCGCCGGGCCGGTCGTCGTGGGCGACGAGGGCGGCGAGGTGCAGGGGCCGGGCCCGTTCCGCCTCCCGGGCGGCGACCGGGGTGCCGTGCTCCGCGGCGAGATCCTGGAGCAGTGCCTCCACCACGTCCCAGGGCGGCACCTCACGCCCGTCGAGGCAGGCCCGCATCCCGTCAGGGTCGCGCTGCCAGAACACCGCGCACCAGCCGGTCCCCTGGTCCAGGCGCGCCACGAGGCCGTCCAGGTAGTCCGCGAACTCCCGGATCTGGTCCGGGAGTTGATCCAGAGTCATCGCCCAACTCCCGCCCGACCGGAACACTCCGGTCCGTAGAAAACACCAGTCGTGTTACAGCGGGGCTACGGGGACTTTTCCAAGGGGGCGCGGCGGGCTCATCGCGCGACCTCCCCCACTGAGCGGCGGTCCGGCCGGTCCCCGCCCTGCACGCCCGTGAGGACACACCCGCCCGCCAGCTCGTCCATGGACAGTCCGAGGGCGCCGGCGAGGGCGGCGATCGTAAGAAGGCCGGGGTCGGGGCACGGCCGGTCTCGATCTTGCGGAGGGTCTCGGCGGAGATTCCCGCGCTCGCCGCGACCTCGGTCGCGCTCCGGCCGCCACGGGCCTCACGGAGCAGTCCGCCGAGCCGCTCGCCGCGTTCGCGTTCTTCGGCCGCGCCCGGCGGACCTGCGCCTGATCGAGACCGCCGAGCGGGCTCTCGCGGCCGGCATCGAGGCGGCCGTCGTGGGCGACCGCGTCGGTGACATCGCCCACGCCATCGGCACGGTCCACCGGGCGGCCGGCTACGGGATCCCCAACGGCTTCGGCGGCCACGGCATCGGCCGCCGCATGCACGAGGACCCGGGGGTCCCCAACGAGGGCCGCCCCGGCCGGGGCCTCCCCCATGCGCCACGGCATGGTCCCGGCCATCGAGCCGATGCTGGTCGCCGGCGGCGACGACTACCACGCGGCTCCCGACGGCTGGACCCTGAAGACGGAACGACGGTTCGAGGGCGGCGCACGTGGAGCACACGGTGGCCATCACGGACAGCGGACCGCGGATCCTGACCGAGAGGCGTCGGGACAGCCGGCCTCAGGGGCGCGGGGAACTGCGCGGGCAACCGGCCACGACCCGCACCCGCCGGATCACCTGCCGACCCACGACATGCCGCTCATCCACGACCGTGACAGGGTGGACAACGGTGCCCTGCCCGACCCACAGGTGTAAGCGCCGCAGGGCAGGGGCACCCGTCGTCACCGGCAGTGCAGTCGATGGAACGGAACGCCATGACCAGCGGCTTCACCAGCCCGGAGGGCTACAACGACCCCTTCGGTGAATTCCTGGCCCGCTTCTTCGGCGGGCCCCGCCCCGGCCCCCGGCAGATCAACATCGGCCAGCTCCTCAGCCAGCCGGCCCGGGACCTAGTGCGCGGCGCGGCCCAGTACGCCGCCGAGCACGGCAGCCGTGACCTGGACACCGAGCATCTGCTGCGCGCGGCCCTCTCGGCCGAGCCGACCCGGAGCCTGCTCAGCCGCGCCGGCGCGGACCCCGACTCCCTCGCGACGGAGATCGACGAGCGCTCGGGCCCGGTCCAGCATCCGCCGGGCCAGACGCCGCCGCCCACCTCGCTGTCCCTCACGCCGGCCGCGAAGCGGGCCCTGCTGGACGCGCACGACCTGGCCCGGTCGCGGGGCGCGGGCTACATCGGCCCGGAGCACGTGCTGAGCGCCCTCGCGTCGAACCCGGACTCCGCGGCCGGCCACATCCTCAACGCGGCCCGGTTCGCGCCCTCCGCCGGCCCGGCCGAGACCCCGGACACCACGCAGGCCCGCCCTGAGCGGCCCTGGCCCGCCGCCACGCCCACACTGGACAAGTACAGCCGTGATCTGACCGACCTGGCCCGCCAGGGCCGTATCGACCCGGTCATCGGCCGCGACGACGAGATCGAGCAGACCATCGAGGTGCTCTCCCGGCGCGGCAAGAACAACCCGGTGCTGATCGGCGACGCGGGTGTCGGCAAGACCGCCATCGTGGAAGGACTCGCGCAGCGCATCGCGGACGGCGACGTGCCGGACGTCCTGGCCGGGCGGCGGGTCGTCGCGCTGGACCTGACCGGCGTGGTCGCCGGCACCCGCTACCGGGGTGACTTCGAGGAACGCATGAACAACATCGTCGACGAGATCCGCACCCACTCCGACCGGCTGATCGTCTTCATCGACGAGCTGCACACCGTCGTCGGCGCCGGCGGGGGCGGCGAGGGCGGCTCGATGGACGCGGGCAACATCCTCAAGCCGCCGCTGGCCCGCGGCGAACTGCACATCGTGGGCGCGACGACGCTGGAGGAGTTCCGGCGGATCGAGAAGGACGCGGCGCTGGCCCGCCGTTTCCAGCCGATCCTGGTGCCCGAACCGTCCGTGGCGGACGCGCTCGAGATCCTGCGCGGGCTGCGCGACCGCTACGAGGCCCACCACCAGGTCCGCTACACCGACGAGGCGCTGGTGGCGGCCGTGGAGCTGTCCGACCGGTATCTCACCGACCGGCGGCTGCCGGACAAGGCCATCGACCTCATCGACCAGGCCGGCGCCCGGGTGCGTCTCGGCGCCCGCACCAAGGGCACGGACGTGCGGGCCATGGAACGCGAGGTGGAGCAGCTCGCCCGCGACAAGGACCAGGCGGTCGCGGACGAGCAGTACGAGCAGGCCACCCGGCTGCGGGACCGCATCGTCGAGCTGAAGGAGCGGATCGCGGCCGCGGCGCGCAACGACGAGGCCGACGAGGGGCAGCATCTGGAGGTCACCGCCGAGGCCATCGCGGAGGTGGTGTCCCGGCAGACCGGCATCCCCGTCGCGAGCCTCACCCAGGAGGAGAAGGACCGGCTGCTCGGCCTGGAGGCTCATCTGCACGAGCGGGTCGTCGGCCAGGACGAGGCCGTACGGGTGGTGGCGGACGCGGTGCTGCGCTCGCGCGCGGGCCTGGCGAGCCCCGACCGGCCCATCGGCAGCTTCCTCTTCCTCGGCCCGACCGGTGTCGGCAAGACGGAACTGGCCCGTGCGCTCGCCGAGGCGCTGTTCGGCAGCGAGGAGCGGATGGTCCGCCTCGACATGAGCGAGTACCAGGAGCGGCACACCGTCAGCCGCCTGGTCGGCGCCCCGCCCGGCTACGTCGGCCACGAGGAGGCCGGTCAGCTCACCGAGGTGGTGCGCCGGCACCCGTACTCGCTGCTCCTGCTCGACGAGGTCGAGAAGGCGCACCCGGACGTCTTCAACATCCTGCTGCAGGTGCTCGACGACGGGCGGCTGACCGACGCGCAGGGCCGCACGGTGGACTTCACCAACACGGTCATCGTGATGACCAGCAACCTGGGCTCGGAGGCGATCGCCCGGCGCGGCGCCGGCATCGGCTTCGGGCCGGGCGGCGCCGACGCCGACGAGGAGGCGCGGCGGGAGCAGATCCTGCGGCCGCTGCGCGAGCACTTCCGGCCGGAGTTCCTCAACCGCATCGACGAGATCGTCGTGTTCCGTCAGCTCACCGGCGCGCAACTGCGGCAGATCACCGATCTGTTGCTGGAGAAGACCCGCCGCCTGGTGCACTCCCAGGGCATCGCGGTCGAGTTCACCGGTGCGGCCGTCGACTGGCTCGCCGAGCGCGGCTACGAGCCCGAGTACGGCGCCCGGCCGCTGCGGCGCACCATCCAGCGCGAGGTCGACAACCGGATGTCGAGGCTTCTGCTCGACGGCCGGGTGAAGGAGGGCGACCGGGTGACGGTGGACGTGGAGGACGGGCGGCTCGCCTTCCACACGCAGCCGCCCGTCCCCGCCCCGGAGCTATGAGGCCGGGTACACCACCTTCGCCGATCCGCCGCCCCGCCGTACGGTCTCGGCGGCCGCGAGCCACCTGCCGTCCGGCAGCCGCTGCACGCCGGTGGCCGCGCCGATCTCGGGGTTCAGCCGGAACGAGTGCCCGATGGCCTCGAGTCGCCTCGCCACCTCGCTGCCGTGGAGGCCCGGTTCGAGCTCGGTCTGGGCGGCGTTGCGCTGGCTGGCGCGGGGCGCGGCGATGGCGTCGACGAGCGGCAGGCCCCGGTCGAGGAAGCCGGTGAGGATCTGCAGGACGGTGGTGATGATGGTCGCGCCGCCGGGCGAACCGAGCGCCACCACCGGCTTGTCGTGCCGGTCCAGCACGATCGTCGGCGAGATCGACGACCGCGGCCGCTTGCCCGGGCCCGGCAGGTTCGGGTCGTGGACGGCCGGGTTGGCCGGGGCGAAGGAGAAGTCCGTCAGCTCGTTGTTGAGGATGAAGCCGCGCCCGGGGACGGTGATGCCACTGCCGCCGGTCTGCTCGATGGTGAGCGTGTAGGAAACGACGTTCCCCCACTTGTCGGCCACCGTCAGATGCGTGGTGTTCTCACCCTCGTAGGTCGTCGGCGCCGCCGTGCCTCCCGTGGCGCAGGCCGCCGGGTCGCGCGGGTCACCGGGCGCCACCGGGCTGGTGAGCACGGCGTCGTCCTTGATCAGGCAGGCCCGCGAGTCGGCGTACCGCTGCGAGAGCAGTTCCCTCGTCGGTACGTCCTCGAAGGCGGGGTCGCCGACCCAGCGCCCGCGGTCGGCGAAGGCGATGCGGCTGGCCTCGATGAAGCGGTGCAGGTACCGGACCTCGCTCGCCTTCGACAGGTTCGTCCGCTCCAGGATGTTGAGCGCCTCGCCGACGGTGGTGCCACCGGAGGAGGAGGGCGCGATGGAGTAGACGCCGAGGCCGCGGTACGACGTCCTGGTGGGCGCCTGGAGCTTGGCGCGGTAGGCCGCGAGGTCCTTCTCCGAGAGTTCGCCGGGGCGGGCGTTCCAGCCCGAGGCGGGGTCCACGGGCGGGTCGTTGACCGTGTCGACGATGTCGTCGCCGATGTCCCCGTGGTAGAGCGCGCCGACGCCCTTCTTCGCCAACTCCGCGTAGGTACGGGCCAGGTCGGGGTTCTTGAAGGTGGAGCCCACCACCGGCAGCCGTCCGCCGGGCAGGAACAGCTCGGCGGTGTCCGGGAAGTAGCGGAAGCGGGTCTCGTTGGCGGCGGTCTGGCTGCGGAAGGTGGCGTCGACGGTGAAGCCGTCGCGGGCGAGGCGCTCGGCGGGCTTCAGCACCGTGCCGAGCTTTCTGCTGCCCCACTTGTCGAGCGCCGTCGCCCAGGTGGCGGGCGTGCCCGGGGTGCCGACGGCGAGGCCGCTGCTGACGGCGTCGGCGAAGGCGAGGGGCTTGCCGTTCTCGACGAAGAGACCGGCGTCGGCGGTCAGCGGGGCGGTCTCGCGGCCGTCGATCGTGCGCACCGTGCGGGACTTGGCGTCGTAGTAGACGAAGTAGCCGCCTCCGCCGATGCCGGAGGAGTAGGGCTCGGTGACGCCGAGGGCGGCGGCGGTGGCGACGGCCGCGTCGACCGCGTTGCCGCCCTTGCGCAGCACCTCGATGCCGGCCGCGGAGGCGTCCGCGTCGACGCTGGCGACGGCACCGCCGTGGCCGACGGCGACGGGGACCTTCTCGACTTGCGTGCTCCCGGGGGCGGGTGGCGCCGCGGCCCCCACCGAGACCACGGCGGCCGAGACCGCCAGGACCGACAGTTTCCGCGCGACAGGGCGACGCATCCATACCTCCAGTCCGGGACCGTCCGCGCAGCGTAACCACATCGCGAGGGGCCCGACAGCCCCCTTCCGGGCACTGTCATACGACTGGCACACATCGAACACGGGTACGTCCCGGTCGTGTTCGACCGCTAGCATGCGCGCCCATGAACGACGACGTGCGCAACATCGTCCTGGGTGTGGTCGCGGCCGGTATCAGTGCCGCGATCGGCTGGGTGACCCGCACCTACCTGTGGAAGCGCAGGCTGCGGCGCAAGCAGGCCTTCTTCGGCCTGCCGGAGAACTCGGAGTCGCTCCTCGTCGTCAACCGCGACCCGGCCGCCGCGGAACCGGCGGTGCACCGCTTCGACGTGTTCGCGCTGCTGGAGCTGTCCGCGCTGATCAAGGAGTGCGGCGCCCGTTTCCAGGTGGTCACGCAGGACGCGGTCCATCAGGGCTTCGGTGAGCGCACGGAGTTCTGCGTGGGCGGGCCGGGGTCGAACCGGCGCATGACGGCCCACATGGCGGCCATGCTGCCCGGGGTGCGGGTCAACGTCGATCCCGAACCGGGGCCGGACCGGGGCGCGTTCCAGATCGGGGGCGAGCGCTACCGCATGGACGCGGGTGTCACCGAGTACGTCCTGCTGGCCCGGCTCACGGTGGGCGAACCCCGGCCAAGCCGGCCGGTGTTCCTGTTCTGCGGGCAGCGGGCGATCACCAACCAGGCCGCCACCCGTTATCTCGCCCGCAACCACGAGCGGTTGTCCCGCAAGTACGGCGGCGACTCCTTCGTGCTGCTGCTGAAGGTCGTCAACTCGCAGGCGTACGGCCCCGACGTGGTCGAGCTGGTCGCCGACGTGACGCGGGCGGCCCGGGCGCCGCTGCCGGCCCAGGCGACCGCTCCCCGTACCTCGCACCGCGCGTCCTGAGGCCGGCCCGTCCGGCCCCGGCGGGGGCACCGCCCTGATCCGCGAGCACAACCCGTCCGGCGCACGGCTGACCTTCTCCTCACCGGCGGACGACCCGTCGTACGAGTCGGTTCCGCCGCGCGAGCAGTGATCTCCGGCCGTGGCCGGGCGGGTGGGGCTCTGCGAACTGCCGTCACCACGGCCCGGACGAACGGCACATCGTAGTCGACGTCCGCTGCGGGCGGCATCGTGGGCGGGATTCCACCGGCTCCACGGACGTCGGGGAGGGGGGGCCGCCGCACGGTCCGTGGGGCCTCGTCGGTCATCTCCGGCGAGGGCGAGGGCGTCGCGCTCCCGGGCCCCGAGCACCCGGGGTGTCAGGCCTCCGCGACCTCGGCGTACACCTGGGACAGCTCGGGGACTCCGCTGGCGGCCCAGGCCTGGCCGTCGGCGACGACGTCGATCTCGCGGCCGGAGGCCAGCCGGACCACCGGGCGGCCGTCGGACAGGATGCGCCAGACGGCGCCGGGCACGGTGCGCACGATGACGGTGCCGAGGTACAGCCCCGCGTCGTTGCCGAGCCAGGGCAGCAGTTCCTCGTCGTCGCGCCAGCGCGGCACCAGTTGGTCGAGCGCCTCCAGCGTGGCGGCGGTGTCGTCGAGCGGGAACCCCTCCCGCTGCGCCAGGGAGCGCAGCAGCTCGCATTCCGCGAGGAGTTCGGCGTAGCCGGCCGGGCCGTCGTCCCCCTCGGGGAACACCGCGACACCGTCGGCGGAGTCTCGCCGCTTGCGCCACTTGTCCAGAAAGGGGATCTCCATGGGTCCAGCCTGACATTCGTACCGCTGTGCGCACCACAGGCGCGCGGGCCCGCGCGCGATCGCCGGGCCCCGGGCGCGCCGGAGCCTTGACCAGCTGCCGGCGCATGGCGTCGGAGTCGTCCGCGTCCCGGATGCGCCGCCGGAAGATCACGTCGCGGCGCCCTCCGCGCCCACACGCGCCGCCCTGGCCCCGGGACACCTCGCCGGCCTGGCGCTCATGCGCCACGTCCTGCAGATCCGGCCACTGACGTCGATGGGATTCGACGAGTTTCGCCTGGGTGGTACCCGCCCTGGAGATGCGCCTGCCCCCTCCCCCGAACCGCGCAGGCGCGGCGACCCGTCGGACCTCCGCCGACCGGACGGAGCTGGCTCCGGCCAGGGGGCGGGGGCACGCCACTGCCCCCGCCCCCTCGCACCCGCCATCCGTCCCACACGGCACCCCTCACACGGGAACCCCTCACACCGGGACCCCTGGCACCCGGCGCCAGTTCACGGGTGGCTGGAGAGCCGCAAGCCCGAGCCCGGCAGCCGGGCGGCTCAGTGCCGGGGAGAACGGGTGCCGGGCGGCCCGGCACCGGGAGCGGGGAAGCCCCGAGCCGGGGTCACACGTCCAGGTCGACGACGACCGGGGCGTGGTCCGAGGCGCCCTTGCCCTTGCGCTCCTCGCGGTCGACGTAGGAGTCCTTCACGGCCTTCGCGAAGGGCGCGTTGCCGTACACCAGGTCGATGCGCATGCCGCGGTTCTTGGGGAAGCAGAGCTGGCGGTAGTCCCAGTACGTGAAGGGGTGCTCGTACTTCAGGGGGCGCGGCACCACGTCGGACAGGCCGGCCTCGCGCAGGGAGGCGAGGGCGGCGCGCTCTGCGGGCGTGACATGGGTGGAGCCCTCGAACGCGGCCGGGTCGAAGACGTCGTCGTCCGTCGGCGCCACGTTGTAGTCGCCCATCACGGCGAAGGGGCGGCTGCCCGCCGCGTCCCCGGCGACGGCGGCCTTCAGGGCCTCGAACCACTGGAGCTTGTAGGCGTAGTGGGGGTGGTCCACCTCGCGGCCGTTCGGCACGTACACCGACCAGACCCGGACCGGGCCGCAGGTCGCGGAGATCGCGCGCGGCTCGGGGGCGCCGTCGTAGCCGGGGTCGCCGGGCAGGCCCTTGACCACGTCCCCGATGCCGACGCGGGAGAGCACCGCCACGCCGTTCCACCGGCCGGTCGCGTGGACCGCCGCCTCGTAGCCCAGCTCACGCAACTGGTCGAACGGGAACTGCTCCTCGGCGACCTTGGCCTCCTGGAGGCAGAGCACGTCGGTGCCGCTGCTCTCCAGCCAGGCCAGGAGCCTCGGCAGGCGGGCGGTGATCGAGTTGACGTTCCAGGTCGCGATGCGCATGTCTCACAACCTACCCGGCTCCTCCGACAACGGTTCCGTCAGACCTCCGCGCCCGCGCCCGACGCCAGCCGGCCGTGCTCCGCGCCGCCCAGGTTGCCCAGGTGGGTGTCGTAGATGGGGCGGGCGAGGTCGGTGAGGAGGGCGTCGTGGATGTCGTAGACCCGCTGGGGCTGGACCTCCCGCACGTACTCGATCACCTCGCTGATCTTGCTCCACGGGGCCTGCACCGGGGCCAGCAGGGTCTGCACCGGGTGGTCGGGGACGGTGAGGGCGTCGCCGGGGTGGAAGACGCGGCCGTCGTCGATGAGGTAGCCGACGTTGGTGACGCGCGGGAGGTCCGGGTGGATCACGGCGTGCAGCTCGCCGTGGACCTGGACGTCGAAGCCGGCCGCGGTGAACGTGTCACCGTGACCGACGGTGTGGACGCGGCCCGGGAAGGCGGCCGAGATCTTCTCGGCGACGGACTTCAGGGTCCAGATCTCTGCGGCCGGGTTGGCCCCCATGGCCGCCCGCAGCCGTGCCTCGTCGAAGTGGTCGGGGTGCTCGTGCGTGACGAGGAGGGCGTCCGCGCCGAGCGCGGCGTCCTCCTCGGTGAATCCGCCGGGGTCGAGGACGAGCGTGCGCCCTTCCTTCTCCAGGCGGACGCAGGCGTGCGACTTCTTCGTCAGCTTCATGACCGTCATGGCCCCATCCTGCCCCCGCCGGGAGCCGGGCTCATTCGGTGGGTGTCGTCTCCTCGCGGATGACCTGCTGCGCCACCCGGAAGGCGCTGTTCGCCGCCGGTACGCCGCAGTAGACCGCCGCCTGGAGCAGCACCTCCTTGATCTCGTCCGGGGTGAGGCCGTTGCGCAGGGCGGCGCGGGTGTGGAAGGCGAGCTCCTCCAGGTGGCCGCCGGCGACCAGCGCGGTGAGCGTGACGCAGGAGCGCGAGCGCCGGTCGAGGCCGGGGCGGTCCCAGATCTCGCCCCAGGCGTAGCGGGTGACGAACTCCTGGAAGTCGCCCGAGAAGTCGTCGGCCTGCGCCAGCGCGCGGTCCACATGGGCGTCGCCGAGCACTTCGCGGCGTACCTTCAGCCCGGCGTCGTACGGGTCGGGGCGGCCCGTGGCCTGCGGCGGGACGACCGGGGCGGCGGGCGCGATCGCGGCGATGGGCGCGGAGTGCGCGGGCGCGCTCACGACGGGCTTGAGGGCGACCCCGGGGACGGCGGTCTGGCCCGTGCTGTGGTCGTAGGCGGGCTGCCAGGCGGTGGAGAAGTGCCGGACCAGCAGGTCGGTGACGGCGGCGGGCTGCTCCACCGGCACCAGGTGGGAGGCGCCGGGGACGACGGCGAGGCGGGAGTCCGGGATGCCGGCGACCAGCGTCCGCGCCTCCGCGGGGCCGGTGACCTGGTCGTCCGAGCCGACGAGGACCAGCGTCGGCACGCCGACGTGGCCGAGTTCGGCGCGCACGTCGAACCCGGCGAGCGCCTCGCAGGCCGCGATGTAGCAGCCGGGGTCGGTGGTGCGCACCATCTGCACGGCCCAGTCGGTGATCGCGGGCTGCGCGGCCGCGAAGCCGCTGGTGAACCAGCGGTCGGGTGAGCTGCGGGCGATGGGGTCGAGGCCGTTGGTGCGGACGATCACACCTCTCTGCCGGAACTCGTCCGCCGTGCCGAAGCGCGGCGAGGCCGCGATCAGCGCGAGCGAGGCCATGCGTTCGGGGTGGCGCAGGGCCAGTTCGATGCCGATCGCGCCGCCGAACGCGCAGCCCGCGTAGCCGAAGCGCTGCACGCCGAGCGCGTCGAGCGTGGTGAGCAGCCGGGCCGCGAGGTCGGCGACGGAACCCGCCGGGTGGGCGGGGGCCCCGCCGTGGCCCGGCAGGTCGAAGCGGAAGACCCGCCACTGCTGGGCGAGCTCGGGGACCTGACGGTCCCACATGTGCCAGGTGGTGCCGAGCGAAGGGCCCAGGATCAGGACCGGAGCGTCTTCTGGCCCGTCAAAGCGGTACTGCAGGGTTTCAGTCGTCGTCGTACTCACCCGCTCACGCTCCCACATCTCCCCCCGTTCTCGCCGACGGGGGCAGGGACGCCCGCCGAGCCTCCCCGCGCTCGTGCCGCCGGACGCGTCTCGTCCACGTGCGGCTCGGCGCGGGGAACCGGCTCGGGGTGGGGCACCGGCGCTGGTCAGCCGAGGGTCAGGCTTCGTCGAGCCGTCAGGACCCGGGACGACCGCGCGGTCGAGAAGGTGTACGAGCCGGGTACGAGGGTCCAGCCTCCCGCCTGCCACACGGTCAGGTCCTGCGCGGGGACGGAGAAGGTCAGCCGCCGCGAACCCCCGGCGGGCAGCGTGGTCTTGCGGAAGGCGACCAGGCGGCGTGGCTCCGCCGCCGCCGCACCGGGCAGGGCGGCGTAGACCTGGACCACTTCGGTGCCCCGGCGCCGTCCCGTGTTGGTGACGGTGACGGAGAGGGTGACGTTCCTGGTGGCCGCGTCGTAGGCGGCTTCCAGGGATCCGTGGCTGAAGGACGTGTAGGACAGGCCGTGCCCGAAGGGGAAGCGGGGCTCCTGTCCGGTGGCGTCGTAGAAGCGGTAGCCGACGGCGGTCCCCTCGTCGTGGGAGACGGTGCCGTTCGTCCCGGGGTAGGCGGTGGGAGTGGTGGCCGGTCCCTGGGTGGCGTCGGCGGGGAAGGTGACCGGGAGGCGGCCGGAGGGGTCGCTGTCGCCGAAGAGGACGGCGGCGAGGGCGGTGCCCATGCCGCGGCCCCCGTACCAGGCCTGGACGACGGCTTCCACGTCGTCGAGCCAGGGGGTGGCCACGGGACCGTCGGTGTTGAGGACGACGATCGTGCGCGGGTTCGCGGCGGCCACGGCGGTGATGAGCTGGTTCTGGTCGCCCGGCAGGTCGAGGTGGCCGTGGTCCATGTCCTCGCCGGCGACCCGGTTGACGAACACGACCGCGGCGTCCGCCGCCCTGGCCGTCGTCACGGCGGCGGGGATGAGGGACTCGGGCTGCCAGCCGAGGGTCAGGCCGCAGGTGCCGGTCTGGGCGGTGGCGTTGGTGTAGGTGAGCTCGACCCTGACCGAGCGGCCCGCGGTCAGCCGGGCGGTGCCCTGGAGCGGGTAGTCGTAGGGGCCCAGGAAGAAGCGGCGGCTGTGCCGGGTGCCGGAGACGACCGTCGTGCCGTCGATCTTCAGCGTGGCCGTGCCGGCCGGCAGCAGGGAGAAGCGGTGCAGGCCGGTGGTGGTCGGCACGAGGGTGCCGGTCCATCTCGCCGACCAGACGGCGGGCAGGCCCTCCACGGGCGCGGTGGTGAAGTCGACGGTCGCCTCGGTCCGGGTCACGACCGGGGTACCGGTGGCGTCGGCACCCGCGTGGTAGGCGGCGGTCAGGCCGGCTGCGCCGGTGCTGTCGCGCAGTACGGTCGACGGGACCGTGGTCAGGGGACGGTCGCCCGTGGTGCCCTGGGCGTGGGTGACCTCGACGGAGGTGCCCGCCCGGGCGCGGATCGCCTCGAGGGGGGTCGTCCAGGTGCCGGGGTCGACGTAGGTGGAGCCGGCCACGCCGGTGAAGGCGTCGGCGCCGGCGGGGCCGATGACGGCCAGCGACTTCAGTGACGCGGGCAGCGGCAGGGCCGAGGAGCGGTTGGCCAGCAGGACCGTGGAGGCGACCGCGGCCTCGTGGGCGAGGCTCCGGTGCTCGGGTGTGCTGACGTGGTCGGCCGGGGCGGGGACGGGGTGGTCGAACAGGCCGTTGCCGAACATCGTGACGAGGATGCGGCGAGCCGCGTCGTCCAGTCGCGTGCCCGGGATCGCGCCGCCCGTGAGGGCTCCGGCGGGGATCTTCACGGCGCCGGGGCCGAGTCCGGCGAGGTCCATGCCGGCCCGGGCGGCGGCGACCTGGTCGTCGCCGGCCCAGAAGTCGGGCACGGTGTAGCCCTGCAGGCCGATGCCCTTCTTCAGGTCGTCGAACAGGGCCGGGCTCTGCGTCGCGAACGTGCCGTTGATCTTCGGGTAGGCCATCATCACCGAGGTGGCCGGGGCGGCCGCGACCACGCGGCGGAAGGGTGCCTGGTAGATCTCGTGCAGGGCGCGGTCGGAGACCCTGGTGTCGGTGAAGAAGCGGTTGGTCTCCTGGGTGTAGGCGGCGAAGTGCTTGACGGTGGCCGCCACGTTCCGGCTCTGCATGCCGACGGTGACGGCCGCCCCCAGCCTCCCCGCGAGCAGCGGGTCCTCCCCCATGCCCTCGGACTGCCGGCCGAAGTGCCAGGTCCGGGTCAGGTCGACGGTGGGGCCGAGGAGGTTGTTGTAGCCCTTCGCGCGGCCCTCCGCGCCGATGGCACCGCCGATACGGCCCGCCAGGTCCTCGTCGAACGTCGCCGCCTGGGCGACGGGAACCGGGAAGGCCGTCACGCCCCGCTCGCCCCGCAGGCCGGCGGAGGCGTCGACCATGGTCAGGGCCGGTATCCCGAGGTGGGCGACGGCGGCGAAGTCGCACCGTACGAGGGCTTCCTTCTCCGCCGCCGTCATGCGGGCGAGCAGGGCGTCGGCGCGCTCCCGCGGGGTGGGGCCGGACGCGGCGGACGCCTGCTCGCTCACCACCGGGGTCATGCTCATGGCCACAGCGGTGAGGGTGGCGGCGGCGAGGAATGCTCGTCTGTTCATTACGGCTCTCCCGGTTCGGTGGGGCGGCCGGTCAGCAGGCCGCTTCGGGGGGAACGGGGCCGACCGCGAGGGTCGGGTGGTGCGCTTCGTGCGAGACGGTCACCGGCGTGTCCCGCGCCGGCGGCCTCCCCGGAGTGGACGGCCGCAGCCGTCGGCCGATCTCTCTCAGGCGGCTTTCCCGGCCGGTTCGGGGGTGTCCAGGACGTGTTCACCGGGTCCCAGGACGACCGGAGCACGGCCGGGCAGGTCGGCGGTGCCCCGGCAGCCTTCGGGTACGACGATGCGGGCCGTCAGACCGGCGTCGGTCCGCTCCCAGGACAGGGAGGCCGTGCCGTAGGGCGTCTCGTGGCGGGTGCGGGCCCAGGTGATGCCCCCTCCCGGTCGCGGTCGAAAGGCGATCTCCCGGTAGCCGGGGGCGGTGGCGGTGACCCCGCCGACGACCCGGTGCAGCCAGTCGGCGACGGCGCCCAGGGCGTAGTGGTTGAAGGAGGTCATGCCGCCGGGGTTCAGGCTGCCGTCGGGGCGCAGACTGTCCCAGCGTTCCCAGACGGTCGTGGCGCCCATGGTGACGGGGTACAGCCACGAGGGGCACTGGGTCTGGAGCAACAGGCGGTAGGCGACGTCCAGATGGCCGGTGTCGGTGAGGGCGTCGCAGATCAGCGGGGTGCCGACGAACCCGGTGGCGATGCGGGCCTCGTCCGCGAGGACGAGTTCGGCGAGACGGTCGCCCGCGATCCGCCGCTGCTGGGGGGTGAGCAGCCCGAAGGCGACGCCCAGGGCGTACGCGGTGGGGCTGTCGCTGGTCATACGGCCGCCGGGCAGGACGTACCGGCGGCGGAAGGCGTCGGCCACCTCGTCGGCCAGCGCGGTGTACCGCTCGGCGTCCGCCCGGTCGCCCAGCTCGGCGGCCGTGAGCGCGAGGTGGCGGGCGGAGTGGGCAAAGTAGGCGGTGGCGACGAGGTAGCGGTCGGTACGGCCGGCGGCCGGGTCGTCCGGCGGCGCGGCGGGGTCGAGCCAGTCCCCCAGCTGGAAGCCGGTGTCCCACAGACGGCCGGGACCCGCGAGACGCTCCATGAGGTCGACCCACGCCCGGGCCGTGGGGTAGTGCCGGCGCAGGAGGTCGAGGTCGCCGAAGCGCTGGTAGAGCGTCCAGGGGGTGAGCGTGGCGACGTCCCCCCAGGCGGCTCCGGGCTGGATCGGCGTCCACATCGGTCCGCCCGGGATGACGGGGACGTACCAGGGGACGGTGCCGTCCGGCAGCTGTTCCAGTCCGACGTCGGTGAGCCAGGAGTCGAGCATGCCGGCGCAGTCGTAGAGGAAGCTCGCGGTGGGCGCGAAGACCTGGATGTCGCCGGTCCAGCCGAGGCGCTCGTCGCGCTGGGGGCAGTCGGTGGGGAGGTCGACGAAGTTGCCGCGCATGCTCCACACGACGTTCTCGTGCAACCGGTTGACCAGGGGGTCGCTGCACTCGAACCAGCCGGTGCGGCGCATGTCCGTGTGGTAGACGCGGGCGCTCACCCTGTCGGCCGTCAGCTCTCCCGGCCAGCCGGTGACCTCGGTGTAGCGGAAGCCGTGGAGGGTGAAGCGGGGTTCCCAGGTGAGCGGGCCCCGCCCGGAGAGGATCAGGGTGTCGGTGGCGTACGCCTCGCGCAGGGGGCGGGTGGCCAGTTCGCCGTCCTCCAGGACTTCGGCGTGGCGGAGGGTGACGGCCCTGCCGGCGGGGCCGTCGACGGTGACGCGCAGGCGTCCGACGAGGTTCTGGCCGAAGTCGAGGAGGTGGCGGCCGTCCTCGGTGCGGGTGACGGAGACGGGGGCCACCTCCTGTGTGCAGCGCACGGCCGGTCCGTGGGGTGCGACGAGGGTGCCGGGGTCGCGGTGGCCGGTCCGTACGGTCGTCCACGCGCCGGAGGCGGAGCGCGACGGTGTGCACCAGTCGGGATCGTGCAGCCGGGCGTCGAAGGTCTCGCCCTCGTACAGGCCGCTGGTCAGGATCGGGCCGGGTGCGGCGCTCCAGGTTCCGTCCGTGGCGACGACGAGGGTGGTGCCGTCGTCGTACGTCACCTCCAGCTGGGCGATCAGGGACTGGTCGGTGCCGTAGATGTTGCGGGTGCCGCCGTCGAAGCCGTACCTGCCGCGGTACCAGCCGTCGCCGAGCCAGGCGCCGATGGTGTTGGCGCCGGTGGTGAGGTGTCCCGTGACGTCGTGGGTGCGGTAGCGCAGGCGGCGCGGATAGACCGTCCAGCCCGGGGCCAGGGCCTCGTCGCCGACGCGGCGGCCGTTGATCTCCACCTCGTACAGGCCGTGGGCGGTGACGTAGAGGCGGGCCCGCGCGACGGGCCGGTCGAGGAGGAAGTCCCTGCGCACGCGGGCCGGGCGGCGTTCGGCTTCGGGGTCCTCGTCCCAGCCGGCGCCCACGGGGACGGCCTGCCAGTCGGTGGGGGCGAGGAGTCCGGCCTCGACGGCGCTCGGTTCGCTCCACGCCGACGGCCCGCCGGCGCCCGGGGTCCAGACGCGGACGCGGACGGTCGCGCGTTCCCGGGAGGCCAGCGGCTCGCCGGGCCAGGGGACCAGTACCTGATCGGCACCGGCGACGCGTCCGGTGCGGTGGAGCGTGCCGGAGCGGTCCACTTCCAGCTCGTACGCCTGCTGGCGGCCGGCGCCGGGTGGCAGGGTCCAGGTGAGGCGGGGGGCGGCTACTCCGGTGCCGAGTCCGTCGGGAAGGTGTTCGAAGGACACCGGGGAGGGCTGAGGGGGGAGCAACGGAAACCTTTCGTCACGTGCCGGGGCGGTGCGGTGGGGCCGGTGATCAGCCCTTGACCGCTCCCGAGGTGAGTCCCTTCATGACCTTCTGGTTGAGGAAGAGGTAGATCAGGAGGGTGCCGAAGACGTTGATGCAGATGGCGGCGAACAGGGGCCCGTACCGGGTGGCGCCGAAGTCACCGGTGAAGTTGAGCAGGCCGACCTGGATGGTGCGCAGGTCCTGGTCGTTGGTGAAGGTCAGCGCGATCAGCAGGTCGTTCCAGATGAAGAAGAACTGCACCAGGCCGACGGTGAGCAGGGCGTTGCGGACCATGGGCACGCTGATGGTCCAGAAGGCGCGCAGGATGCCGGCGCCGTCGATGGTGGCCGCCTCGAACAGCTCCCGGGGCACGGTGCGGTAGTAGGTGGCCATCATGAAGACGGTCAGCGGCAGGCCGGTTCCGGTGTACGTGAGGATCAGCGGCCACAGGGTGCCGGACAGCCCGGTCTGGAAGTACACGGTGAACAGCGGCAGCAGGATCATCTGGGGCGGCACCATCATGCCCGCGAGGAAGACCAGCAGGGTGAGGCTGCGGCCCTTCCAGACCATGACCTGCAGGGCGAACCCGGCGGCCGTGCCCAGCAGCAGGATCAGGGCCAGGGCCGGGACGACGGCGAGCAGGCTGTTCTGGAGGTACAGGCCGATGTTGCCGGTGGTCCACGCCTCGGCGTAGTTGCCCCACTCCCAGGTCGTGGGCAGGCTCCAGGTCGAGTTGTTCAGGTAGTCGTCGTTGGACTTCAGCGAGGTGAGGAACATCCAGACCAGCGGGTAGATCTCGACGACGAGCAGCAGGCCGACGACGGCCTTCACCCACAGCCGGCTCCCCGTGCGGCGTCCTCGGGTCCCGGCGGCGGCGCCGGGTGTCCCGCGGTCCCGGCGGCCCACGGAGCTCTTCACAGGTGTGTCGATGGTGGCCATGGGTTCTCAGCCCTCCGTGAGGTCGCGCCGCGAGACGCGGTAGACGACCAGGCTCACCAGCAGGCACACCACGGTCAGCAGCAGCGCGACGGTGCTGCCGTAGCCGTAGTCGCTGTAGGTGAACGACGTCTGGAACATGTACAGGGTCAGGGGGGTGGTGCCGTTGCCGGGACCGCCGTTGGTCAGCGCCGCGACGGAGTCGAAGACCTTCAGCGTGCCGTTGATGCTGAAGATCAGTGACGACATCAGCACCGGCAGGGACAGCGGCAGCACGATGTGACGGACCAGCCTCAGTCCCGTCGCCCCGTCCAGGCGGGCCGACTCCAGGACCTCGTCGGGGATGTCCACCAGGCCGGCGAAGAGCAGGACGGCGTAGAAGCCCATGGAACGCCAGATGTCCATCACGATCAGCACCCAGAAGGAGCTCCCGGCGCTGCCGAAGAAGTCGACCGGGTCCAGACCGACCGCGTCGAGCAGGGAGTTGACCGGCCCGGTCTGGGGGGCGACCTGGAAGAACTTCTGGAACAGCAGGCCCACCGCGACCGTCGGCAGCACGACGGGGAAGAACACCAGCGTGCGGATCAGTGCCGAGGCGCGCTTGAGGAAGAAGACGTACAGCAGGGCCAGGAGGTAGCCGGCGACCACCTGGCCGACGGTGACGACCACGGCGTACTCGAGGGTGAACCACAGGGCGTCGTGGACGGCCGGATCGTCGAACAGGCGGGAGAAGTTGGCGACGCCGTTGCCGGTGAAGCCCTCGATGGTGTTGCCCTTGGTGAGGGAGTACCCGAGTGACCACACCATCGGGACGAGCATGATCAGGGAGTAGGCGAGGAGGGCGGGGCCTAGCAGGATCGCGATGGCCCTGCGGTCACCGAGTACGCGGTGCATGGGTGGTGTCCACTTCGTTTCCGTTGGGAAGACCTGCCTGACGGTGGCGGGGGCGGCTCACGGGGAGGCACGGAACAGGTCGTGAGCCGCCCCGGCCCGTCACTGGGCGGCCAGCGCGTCCTGAACGGTCCGCATGAACTGCTGGGGGCTCATGCTGCCGTTGACCAGGCTCGCCGCGTTGGTCTGGCTGACGGTGGTGGCCTTGGTGCCGAACAGGGCCTCGAACCACAGGACGTTCTGCTTCGATGTGCTGATGGTGTCGCGGACCTGGGTCGTGACCTCGTTGGCGTCCTTCACCTCGGTGTTGACCTTGAAGCCGGAGATCGAGCCGTGGTCCTTCAGCGCGGTGCTGCCGTAGTTCCTGGCGATGCAGGAGACCCAGTCGCCGGTCTTCTCGTCGAACGACCGCGCGCCCAGGGTGATGCCGAGGCCGACGTTGGAGGGGTACTGGTCGACCGAGCCCTTGCCGCCGGAGACGGCCGGGAAGGGCATGAAGCCGATGTTCTCCGCGCCGACCTTGTTCTGCTGGTCGTCGGAGATGTTCGCCAGCGCCCAGCTGCCCATGTAGAGCATGGCGGCCTTGCCGGTGAGGAACTGGTTCATGGCGGTGTCGTAGTCGATGGAGCCGACGCCCTTGCCGAAGTAGCCCTTCTCGCCGAGCGCGGCGACCTCCTCGGCGGCCTTCACGTACGCGGGGTCGGTCAGCTTCGCCTTGCCGTCGGCGACCTTCTGCAGCGCGTCGGGGCCGAGGCTGCGGTACAGGTAGCCGCTGATCAGGCGGGTCAGCGGCCAGCCCTGCTGACCGGAGGCGGAGAACGGCTGGACGCCCTCCGCTTCCAGCTTCGCCGCGGCCGACACCAGTTCGTCCCAGGTGCCCGGCACCTTCAGGCCGTTCTCCGCGAAGACCTTCTCGTTGTAGAAGATCCCCTCGATGTTGTACTCGTACGGCAGCACCTCCAGCTTGCCGCCGTACAGGGCCTTGATCGTGGAGATGGCGGCCGGCTCCAGCTGGTCGAGGACGCCGAGCTCCCGGAGCTTCTTCTCCAGGTCGGCGACCTGGCCCGACGTCGCCAGCTGCTGGGTCAGCGCCGGCGCGTTGCCCGCCGCGAACTGCACCGGCAGGGCGTTCTGGCCGGCCAGCAGCTGGAGCTTCTGGTCCAGGCTCGCCTGCGGGACGGTCTCCACCTTCAGCGGCAGGGCGTCGTTCGCCGTGCCGCACGCGCCCTTGGACAGGGTGGTCAGTGCGGTTCTGACGGTGGTGTTCTCGGTGACGCTCAGGTAGCTGAAGTCCTCCGGCGCGGACGAGGAGCCGCTCCCGCTGCCGCCGCAGGCGGTGGCGAGCAGCGCGAGGGAAGCGGTGCCGGCGGTGAACAGGCTCAGGCGCGCACGGCGGGCTCGGGGCATACGTACGGACACAAAGGACTCCCAGGGATCGTGGAGCGGAGGCGCGGAGTGGGTGCGGTGCCAGGGGCGACGAGCAGGCCCGGCGAGCGGACGCGGAGAGTGTGTAAAACGTTCTCTACGGCGAGTGGGCAACACCCTGCACCGGGGGCCCCGTCCCGTCAAGACACAGCCGTGTAACGTTGGCGTCACCTGACCGGAGTCTTGACGACCCCGGGGGGTCTCCCTGTAGACCGTTATACTCACGACTACGAGAACCGGAGCGCTGACGATGGACCGGGACGCGGCACCCAGGCAGAACAGACGCGCGACCATCACCGATGTCGCCCGGCATGCCGGTGTGTCCATCGCCGCCGTGTCCAAGGTCCTCCGCAACGCCTACGGCGTGAGCCCGGCCATGCGGGAGAAGGTCACCGCCGCCATCGCCGAGCTCGGCTACCGTCCGCACGCGGCGGCACGCGGCATGCGCGGCCGGACCTACACCATCGGTGTGCTGCTGGACAACGTCCGCAACGCCTTCTTCGCCGACATCCTCGACGGCGTCCAGGACGAACTCCGCCAGAGCGAGTACACCGTGCTGATCGGCGCGGCCGGCTTCGAGCCCGAGGAACAGGCGAGGACGATCCGCGCCCTGGTCGACCGCCAGATGGACGGCCTGATCCTCATCGCGCCGGGCACCCCGCGGGACGAGGTCCTGACCACGGCCGCGTCGACACCGACCGTCGTCATCGGCCATCACGACCTCGCCGACACCCACGACTCGGTCGTCGACGCCGACGACGTCGGGGCCGGCCTGGTCGTCGACCACCTGGTGGCGCTCGGCCACCGCGACATCGCCCTGGTCTCCGCCCCCGGCACCAAGGCCAACCGGTGGAAGCGCACCCCCGAGATCGTGCTGAGCGACGGCTACCTGCGCGCCATGGAACGCCACGGCCTGGCCGAGCACGCGCGGGTGCACCATGCCGCGTACTCCGACGAGGGCGGCTTCAAGGCGGGGATGACCCTGCTGACGGCCGAGCGACCGCCGACCGCCGTCATGACCGGCGCGGACGTGGCGGCCCTGGGCATCTACCGGGCGGCCCACGAACTCGGTCTGCGCATCCCGGACGACCTCTCGCTGGTCGGTTACAACAACACCGCCCTCGCGGCCCTGGCCCCCGTCCAGCTCACCAGCGTCGACCAGGCCGGCCACACCATGGGCTCGGCCGCCGCCCGCATGCTCATCGAGCGCGTGGAAGGCCGGCGGGACAGAGCAATGCAGACGACGATGACACCGCGCCTGGTGGAGCGCGGCAGCACCACGGCCCCGCGGGGCCGCTGACCCACGGACGCCGCCTGGTGCGGGGAGGACGGCGGCGGGCATGGCGGGACTCCGGGGCGCGAGCGGGAGGGAGGGCGCCGCGTGACGGACGCGCCCCCAGGTGAGAGGGCATCGGCGACGCGCCCGCCGGTGAGGGGACGTCGGCGACGGCTCCCGCCGGTGAGGGGACGTCGCCGCACGGACGCGGGACGCGCCTCGACCATGCCTTGCGGGCGTCCGCCTGCCCACCCCCGCCGCGATCCGAAGTGTGGATCCCGTCGATCCAGCGCGTGGATACCCCCAGGAAGCGTGGCGCGGAGAACGGTGCACGCCGCGGGGCGCGCCGCAGGACGCAGGGTCAGGACGGGACGGGAGGCGCGGGCGTGCCGGCCATGCGCCGGCCGACCCGTGCGGCCGTCTCCCGCAGCCAGATGTGGGCCGCGTCGTGCGTGTGCACGGGGTGCCACCACATCGCCTCCCGCAGCGGCACGGCCTCGTACGGCGGCTCCACCACGCGTACGGCGGCGAGGGGTTCGAGGAGGCCGGCGAGGCGGGCCTGGATCAGGGCGATGCGCCGGGTGCCCGCCACCAGCAGCGGCAGGAGCTGGAAGCTGTCGACGGAGACCTCCGCGCGCGGCTCGATGCCCAGCATGCCGAGCTGGCGTACCGCCGGGGCGTCGTAGGTGCGCTGGTAGGTGACCCAGGGCAGCCGGGCCAAGTCGTGCCGGGTGAGCCGGTCGTCGACGCTCGGGTGGTCCTCCGCGACGAGGAAGACCCAGCGGTCCTCGTAGAGGTGGGTGGCCGGGAAGTCGCTGATGACCCCGTGCGGCATGAGCAGTCCGTCGGTGGCGCTGAGCAGGGTGCCGGTGTCGTCGACGACCGTGGGCGGGGTCTGCGCGAAGCGCAGGCGGATGCCGGGGGCCTCCTCGTGCACGACCCGGGCCAGTTCGGCGCCGAAGACGGCGACGGCGTAGTCGGAGGCGACCAGCTTGAACTCACGGCTCTCGGTGGCCGGGTCGAAGTCGGCCTGGCTGGCGAAGAGGCGCTCGAGGACGTCATAGGCGGTGGAGGTGCGGTCGAGCAGGACCTGACCGAGGGCCGTGAGCTCGTAGTGGCCGCCGACACGGGCGAGCAGCTCGTCGTCGAAGTGGCGGCGCAGCCGGGCCAGGGCGGCGCTCATGGCGGGCTGGCTGAGCCCGACGCGCTGCCCGGCCCGGGTGACGTTGCGCTCCTCCAGCAGGGCGCGCAGGGCGACGACGAGGTTGAGGTCCAGGCGGGCCAGGTTCACGGGGCTTCCCCTTGCTGTACGACGCCGACCAGGAAAAATTGACCAGGTGGATGCAGCTCATCCACACAATCTATTTCCCTGATCGCTGGTGGCGGGTCCAGATTAGTGCCACCGCAATCAGGAGGACATGTCCGTGAAACCTGAACCCGTGTCCGCGCTCTTCGCGGGACCGTTCGCCCTCGCCACGCTCTCGGCCCCGGACGGGCCGGCCTTCCCCGCCCTGGTCACCGCCGACGCCCAGGTGCTCGACCTGCGAGCCGCCTTCGGCGACGAGCGGCTGACCAACCGGACGCTGCTGGAGAGCTGGGAGACGGCCCTGCCCCGGCTGCGGGCGCTCGCCGGCGACGACGGCCCGGACCGCAAGCCGCTGGCCGGCTTCCGCGTGCACGCGCCCGTCGAACCGCGCCAGGTGTTCCAGTCGGGGGCGAACTACCGGCAGCACGTGATCGACCTGCACGTCGCGCACCGGGCCCCGGACGACGACCGCCCCGACGAGGAGCGGCGCGCCGAGGCGGCGGAGATCATGGACCGGCGGGCGGCCGAGGACCTGCCGTACGTGTTCATCGGTCTGCCGAGCGCGATCACCGGCCCCTACGACGACGTCGTCCTGCCCGCCTGGGCCGAGAAGCCCGACTGGGAACTGGAGCTGGTGGCCGTGATCGGCCGGCCCGCCCACCGGATCTCGGTGGAGGAGGCGCCCGAGTACATCGCCGGCTACACGATCGCCAACGACCTGACCGACCGTGCCACGGTCTTCCGCCGGGACATGCCGCAGATCGGCACGGACTGGCTGCGCAGCAAGAACGCGCCCGGCTTCACGCCGCTCGGTCCGTGGATCGTGCCCGCCGAGTCGATCGCCGACCCGGACGACCTGCGGGTGACGCTGAAGCTGAACGGCGAGACCATGCAGGACGAGTCCACCAAGGACATGATCTTCGACGTCGCCCGCATGGTGGCGTACGCCTCCCGGACCGCACACCTGCTCCCCGGCGACCTCGTGCTGACCGGCAGCCCGGCCGGCAACGGCATGCACTGGGGCCGGCTGCTGCGCGACGGCGACGTGATGGAGGGCTCGGTCACCGGCCTCGGCGTCCAGCGCACCCGCTGTGTGGCGGAGGCGTCGTGACGCTCGACCGTACCGACCCCGAGGGGGCGGTCGCCCGGGCCGCGAAGGCGTGCTCCAACTGGGGGCGCTGGGGCGCCGACGACGTGCTCGGGACCGTCAACTTCCTGGACGAGGCCAAGCGCCGCGAAGGCGCGGCCCTGATCCGGCGCGGGGTCAGCTTCTCCCTCTCGCAGCGGTTCGACATGAACGGCCCGCAGAAGGGCTGGCGGCGACGGACCAACCCCGTGCACACCATGCTCGACACCGGCACCGACGCGGCCCTCGGCAACCAGGGCTTCCCGCACGGCATCGGCGGCGCCGACGACGTGATCGCGATGCCGTTGCAGTGCTCCACCCAGTGGGACGGGCTCGGACACATCTTCGACCACGGCAGGGCGTGGAACGGGCGCGACGCCGCGAAGGTCGTCACCTCCGACGGCGACCTCGTCACCGGCATCGAGCACATGGCGCCCCACGTCGCGGGCCGCGGCGTGCTGCTCGACGTGGGCCGGGCCGTCGGCACCGACGGAGAGCTGCCCGACGGGTTCGCCATCACCGAGGAGCACCTGACCACGACCGCCGAGGCGCACGGGGTGACCGTCGGCCGCGGGGACATCGTGCTCGTCCGCACCGGACAGCTCGCCCGGGTACGCCGCGACGGCTGGGGCGACTACGCGGGCGGACCCGCGCCGGGGCTGTCCTTCACCACCGCCGGCTGGCTGCACGGCACCGAGATCGCCGCGATCGCCACCGACACCTGGGGCTTCGAGGTCCGCCCGAACGAGTTCGAGCACGCCTTCCAGCCGCTGCACCAGGTCGCCATCCCCCACATCGGGCTGCTGATCGGCGAGATGTGGGACCTGGAGGCCCTCGCCGAGGACTGCGCGAGCGACGGCGTGTACGCGTTCTGGCTCACCGCCGCGCCCCTGCCCATCACCGGAGCCGTCGGCTCGCCGGTCAACCCGGTCGCCGTCAAGTAACCAGCGGAACGAGGGAGTTCCCCCATGAGCAAAGCCCGTACGGTCCTGGTGATCGGCGGTGGCGCGGCCGGCAACGCCGTCACCGTCCTGCTGCGCCGGGCCGGTGTGGCCGTGGACCTGATCGAGGCGAAGGACGACTGGAACGCCACCGCGGGCTCCGGCATCACCCTTCAGGGCAACGCCCTGCGGGTGCTGCGCGAACTGGGTGTCTGGGAGCAGGTCGAGGCGTCCGGCTTCGGTTTCGGCTCCTGTGGCATCACCGCCCCCGACGGCACCGTCCTGCACGTCCAGCGCGACCTGCGCACCGGAGGCGACGA
Organism: Streptomyces sp. NPDC051315; assembly: GCF_044455165.1. Classification (NCBI taxonomy): domain Bacteria; kingdom Bacillati; phylum Actinomycetota; class Actinomycetes; order Kitasatosporales; family Streptomycetaceae; genus Streptomyces; species Streptomyces sp. NPDC051315. Next base: position 184,154 of record NZ_JBITEN010000013.1, on the reverse strand, counting down.
CCTGCCCGCCACCGTCGGCATGCAGCGCCCGCAGCTCCAGCGCATCCTGATCGACGCCGTTCGCGCGAGCGGAGCCACCGTACGCCTGGGCGTGCGGGCCACGTCCCTGGACCAGGACGGCGACGGCGTCACCGTGCGCCTCAGCGACGGCACCGCGGGCCGCTACGACCTGGTGATCGCCGCCGACGGCCTCGGCTCCACCACCCGCGCCGCGATCGGCGTCACCGCCAAGCCCGAGCCGACCGGCATGGCCATCTGGCGCGTGGCCGCCCCGCGCCCGGCCGGGGTGACCCGCACCGACCTCGCCTACGGCGGCCCGGCCTACATCGCCGGATACTGCCCGACCAGCGACACCACCCTGTACGCGTACGTCGTGGAGGCCAACCGGGACCGCGCGTCGATCCCGCCGGAGTCCTACGCGGACGAGATGCGGCGCCTGGCCTCCGCCTACGGGGGCTTCTGGCCGGAGATCACCGAGCACATCACCGACCCGGCCAAGGTCAACTACACCTGGTTCGACCGGATGCTGGTCGAGGGCTCCTGGCACCGCGGCCGCGTGGTCCTGATCGGCGACGCCGCCCACTGCTGCCCGCCCACCCTCGCCCAGGGCGCCGCCCTGTCCATGGAGGACGCCTGGGTGCTCGCACAGCTGCTCACCGATGCCGACACCTGGGACGACGCGCTCTTCCAGGAGTACTACGAGCGGCGCGTGCGGCGCGTGCGGCCGGTGGTGGAGGCGTCCGTGCAGATCGGGCAGTGGCAGCTCGACGGGGTCCGGGACGCCGACGTGCCCGGGCTGATGGGCCGCACCATGACGATGCTCCGGGACCTGCCGTGACCGCCCGCCCGTCACCCGGCCACCGCCCCTCGTCGAGCGCCGGCCCGCGCCCCTCCCCCACCGTCGACGTGCACGCGCACGTCCTGCTGCCCGAGGTCGAGGCCCTCGTGGCCGGCCTGCGGGGACTGGCGGAGGCCAAGGCCCTGGACGCCCGGCGCAACGGCCCCGACGCGCTCGCCGTCAACGGCCCCATGGTCCGTGAACGCCTCCCGCGGCTGACCGACGCGACCGTACGCCTGGCCGCGATGGACGCGCAGGGCGTGGACGTCCAGCTGGTCAGTCCCTCGCCCTCGCACTACCACTACTGGGCCGACGAGGAGACGGCCGAGAAGGTGTACCGGCTGGCCAACGAGGCCACCGCTGCGCACTGCTCGGCCGCCCCCGACCGGTTGCGCGGGCTCGGACTCGTCCCCCTCCAGCACCCGCGGCACACCGTGCGCGCCCTCGGCCACGCCCTGGAGCAGGGCCTGGCCGGTGTGGAGATCTCCAGCCACGCCCCGGGACGGGAACTGTCCGACCCGGCGTACGAGCCGTTCTGGGCCCGCGCCGAGGAGACGGGCGCGATCGTCTTCCTGCATCCCTTCGGATGCACCCTCGACGAGCGGCTGGACCGGTGGTACCTGTCCAACACCGTCGGCCAGCCCACCGAGAACGCCGTCGCCCTCTCGCACCTGATCTTCTCCGGCGTGCTGGACCGGCACCCCGGACTGAAGCTGGTCGCGGCGCACGGCGGCGGTTACCTGCCCACCCACATCGGCCGCTCCGACCACGCCTGGTCGGCCCGCCCGGACGCGGGCGCGGGCTGCGCGCACCTGCCCAGCAGCTACCTGAAGCGGCTGTACTTCGACTCCCTGGTCCACGACCCGCACGTCCTGCGGGAGCTGGTCCGCGTCGCGGGGGCCGACCGGGTGCTGCTCGGCTCGGACTTCCCCTTCGACATGGGCACCGAGGACCCGGTCGGCGCCCTGCGCGCCGCACGGCTGCCCGAGGCCGACCTCGACGCCGTACGCGGCCGGAACGCCGCCGCCCTGCTCCGACTCCCACTCGCCTGAGGAGGAACCCCATGAGCGCACGTCTGCTCACCCACCTGCGGCACGTCGACCTCGCCGTGCCCGACTACGACAAGCAGCTCGACTTCTACGCCGGCGTCTGGGGCCTGACCAAGGTCGCCGAGGACTCGGGCATCTCGTTCCTGGCCGCCGAGGGCTCCCCGGAGCAGTACGTCGTCCGGTTGCGCAAGGCCGAGGAGAAGCGCCTCGACCTCGTCTCCTACGGCGCCGCGAGCCCGGCCGACGTCGACACGCTCGCCGAGCGGCTCCTCGCGGGCGGGGTGCGGCTGATCTCCCGGCCGGGCAAGGTCGACACCCCCGGCGGCGGCTACGGCTTCCGCTTCTTCGACGTCGACGGCCGCACCATCGAGGTCTCGGCCGACGTCGAGGTCCGACAGCACCGCAAGATCGAGGAGAAGGAGTCGATCCCGGTCAAGCTGTCGCACGTCGTGCTCAACTCGCCGGACCTCGACCGGACCCGCGCGTGGTACGAGCGCCACCTCGGCTTCCGGCTCTCCGACACGCTCAGCTCGCCGCACATGGGCGAGGTCATGCACTTCATGCGGATCTCCAACCAGCACCACTCCATGGCGCTGGCCAAGGGCCCGCACACCGCTCTGCACCACATCTCCTTCGAGATGCGCGGCATCGACGAGTACATGCGCGGCTCCGGGCGGGTCATCCGCGCCGGCTTCCGCAAGCTGTGGGGTCCGGGCCGGCACATGGCCGGGGACAACACCTTCACGTACTTCCTGGACCCGCACGGCAACACCGTCGAGTACACCACCGAGCTGGAACTCCTCGACGAGGACACCTGGCACCCCCACGTCTACGACTTCTCCCAGCCCGAGGTCACCGACCAGTGGGGCACCGCCAACCCCATGAACGAGATGGTCGCCAAGGAGTCCTTCAACGACCCCGACCGCGGCTGCTTCGTCGCCCCGCCGGTCTGAGCGACTGGCCCCCGGCCCCGGGGACTCGGCGGTCGTGGCCGCGCCCTGTCCCCCTCCGCCGTGTCCCCGGAGCCCGCCGAAGAACCGCCCGGCACCCGTACGGCTCCCGCGTCCATGACGCCGCCCCCGGCCGTCCCCACCCGGTTCGCCTTCCCCTCCACCGCCCCTCCCGCCCCCAGGAGCCGCACATGCGTTTCGCCGCGTACGAGCATCAGCACCGCCGCCGCGTAGCCGTCGTGGAGGACGACGGCACGCTCCTGCCGTTGCCCGGTGTCACCTCGCTCACCGCTCTGCTGAGGGAGACCGACGGGCTGCCGGGGCTGCTCGCCGCGGGCGCGACCGCCCTCGATGTGCCACCCGGTCCGCACGTCTCCCAGGTGCGGCTGCTGCCTCCCCTGCGGCCGTCGTCCGTGCGCGACTTCGTGACCTTCGAGGAGCACGTCGAGGGCGTCCGCCGCGCCGTCGACGGCGTCGCGGGCGTACCCGAGCAGTGGTACGCGGCGCCGACCTTCTACTTCACCAACCCGCACGCGGTCTACGGCCCGCACGACGAGATCCCGGTGCCGCCCGGCTCGGCCGTGCTCGACTTCGAACTCGAGGTGGGCGCGGTGATCGGCCGGGAGGGCCGTGACCTCACGCCCGAGCGGGCCAGCGCGCACATCGTCGGCTACACCGTGTTCAACGACTGGTCCGCGCGCGATCTGCAGTCGGCGGAGATGAAGGTGGGCCTGGGCCCCTGCAAGGGCAAGGACACCGCCACCACCCTCGGCCCCTGCCTGGTCACCGCCGACGAGCTGGAGCCGTACCGCGACACCGACGGCTTCCTGCGGCTGGCGCTGACCGCCGAGGTCAACGGGCAGGTGGTCGGCAAGGACCTGCTGTCCAACATGAGCTGGACCTTCGAGGAGATGACCGCCTACGCCTCGCGCGGCACCCGTGTCGTGCCGGGGGACGTCCTCGGCTCCGGGACCTGCGGGAACGGCGGCTGTCTCGCCGAGCTGTGGGGCGTGCGCGGCGAGCAGACGCCGCCGCCGCTGCGGCCCGGCGACACCGTCAGCCTCACCGTCGAGGGCATCGGCACCCTGACCAACACCGTCGTCCCCGGTGTGCCGCCCGTGCCGCTGCCGGCCGGCCGGCGCCGCCGCAGGGAGCGGCTGTGAGCGACCTGTACCCCAAGAGGCTGCTCGGCAAGGTCGTCGTCGTCACGGGAGCGGCCCGCGGCCAGGGCGCCGCCGAGGCCGAGGCCCTCACCCGGGAGGGTGCCCGTGTCATCGCCACCGACGTCACGGACGCGCCCGGCTGCCGCCGGCTCGACGTCAGCAGCGAGCGGGACTGGGCCGACCTGGCCGCCGAGCTGCGGGAGGCGTACGGCGAGGTGCACGGCCTGGTGAACAACGCGGGCGTCACCTGGCGCGCCCGCGTCGGCGAGGTCCGTCCCGAGGACATGGCGCGCGTGCACGCGGTCAACGTCACGGGCCCGCTGCTCGGCATCCAGCACCTCGCCCCGTTGATGCCGCCGGGCTCCTCCGTCGTCAACGTCGGCTCCTCGGCGGCCCTCACGGCCCACTACCCGGTCGCCTACACGACGAGCAAGTGGGCGCTGCGCGGCCTGTCGAAGACCGCCGCCCTGGAACTCGGCCCGCGCGGTGTCCGGGTCAACACGATCCACCCCGGCTACATCGAGACCGGGATGACCGCCTCCGCGGCGCCGGCCTTCCGCGAGGCCAACATCCGCGAGACCCCGCTCGGCCGCACCGGGACCGTCGGCGAGGTCGCCCCACTGGTCGTCTTCCTGCTGTCGGACGAGTCGTCGTTCATCACCGGTGCCGAGATCCCCGTGGACGGCGGCCTGACCGCGCACGGCGGTGTCAAGTCCGTCTCCGACGCCCTGCTCTCCGGGGCGGCGCGATGAGACGGCTCGAGGGCAGAGTGGCCCTGATCTCCGGCACCGCCCGCGGGCAGGGCCGGGCCGCCGCGCTGCGGTTCGCGGCCGAGGGCGCGCTGGTCGTCGGCGGTGACCTGCGCCACGAGGAGGCCGTCGAGACGCAGCGGCTCATCGCCCGCGACGGCGGCACCGCCCTCACCCCCGGCCCGCTGGACGTCACCGACGAGAACTCCGTGCGGTCCTGGATCGAGGAGGCCGTCGACGCGTTCGGCGGCGTCGACATCGTCTACGCCAACGCCGGTGCCGTCCGTTTCGGGGCGATCGACAGCCAGCCCTACGAGGACTTCGCCTTCACGATGCGTGCCGAGCTGGACTCGGTGTGGCTGACCGTCCACCTGGCCTGGCCGCACCTGGTGCGCAGCCGCGGCTGTGTCCTCACCGTCGGCTCGACCGCCGGACTGACCGGCTCCCTGACCAATCGGCGCACCGCGCACTCGGCGTCCAAGGGCGCGGTCATCGCGCTGACCCGTCAGCTCGCCGCCGAGGGCGCCCCGCACGGGATCCGCGCCAACTGCGTCAGCCCCGGGCTGATCGACACCGACGGCTCCCGCGCCAACCTCCTCGCGGACGACCACCCGATGCGGGACATCGCCCGCCTCATCCCCCTGGGCCGGGTGGGCTCCCCCGACGACGTGGTCGACGCGGCCGTCTTCCTCGCCTCCGACGAGGCCGCGTACGTCACCGGTGCCAACCTCGTCGTCGACGGCGGCTGGTCCACCGTCCTGCCCGGCACCCCCACCTGAAAGGAACCCCGCACGTGAACAAAGTCCGCGCCGGCGCCGCCGAGGCGGTCGCCGACATCCCCGACGGCGCCTCGCTCGCGGTCGGTGGCTTCGGCCTCAGCGGGATACCGGAGGTGCTCATCGGCGCCGTGTACGCGCAGGGCGCGACCGGCCTGGACGTCGTCTCCAACAACTGCGGCGTGGACGGCCGCGGTCTCGGCGTCCTCCTCGCCGCCGGTCGTATCGCCCGCGTCACCGGCTCCTACGTCGGCGAGAACAAGGAGTTCGCCCGCCAGTACCTCAGCGGCGAGCTGGAGGTGGAGCTGACCCCGCAGGGCACACTCGCCGAGCGGCTGCGCGCGGGCGGCGCGGGCATCCCCGCCTTCTACACGCCGGCCGGCGTCGGCACCCAGGTGGCCCGGGGCGGACTGCCCTGGCGGTACGCGCCCGACGGGACGGTCGCCGTCGCCTCCCCGGCCAAGGAGACCCGGGAGTTCGCGGGACGCCCGTACGTCCTGGAGCACGGCATCACCACCGATTTCGCCCTCGTACGGGCCTGGCGCGGCGACCGGCACGGCAACCTCGTCTTCCGCCGTGCCGCCGCCAACTTCAACCCGCTGGCCGCCATGGCCGGACGCGTCACCGTCGCCGAGGTCGAGGAACTCGTCGAACCCGGCGACCTGCGCCCCGACGAGGTGCACCTGCCCGGCGTCTACGTGCAGCGGATCGTGGTGCTGACCCCCGAGCAGGCCGCCGACAAGCAGATCGAGAAGAGGACCGTACGCGCATGAGCACCATGGGCTGGAACCGCGACCAGATGGCCGCCCGGGCCGCGGCCGAACTCACCGACGGCTCCTACGTCAACCTGGGCATCGGACTGCCCACCCTCATCCCCGGCCACCTGCCGCCCGGCGTCCACGTGGTCCTGCACTCCGAGAACGGCATCCTCGGCACCGGCCCGTACCCCACCGAGGCCGAGGTCGACCCGGACCTGATCAACGCCGGGAAGGAGACGGTCACCGTCCTGCCCGGGGCGAGCTTCTTCGACTCCGCGCTCTCCTTCGGCATGATCCGCGGCGGGCACATCGACACCGCCGTCCTCGGCGCCATGCAGGTGTCGGAGCGCGGCGACCTGGCGAACTGGATGATCCCCGGCAAGATGGTCAAGGGCATGGGGGGCGCGATGGACCTCGTCCACGGGGCCCGCCACGTCATCGTCCTGATGGAGCACACCGCCAAGGACGGCACCCCGAAGATCCGCACGGAGTGCACCCTGCCGCTCACCGGCGAGCGGTGCGTGCACCGGATCATCACCGACCTCGGCGTCCTCGACGTCACCGACGACGGCCTCGCCCTCGTCGAGACCGCCCCGGGCGTCAACGTCGAGGACATCACCGCCCGCACCGACGCCCCTCTGCGCCTGGACGACTTCACCGCCGCCTGCTGACGAGGAAGCGCGGCCGCACCGGGCGGACACGCGGGGGCAGCGGGGTGGGGGCAGGGGGGTGGGGGCAGGGGGGTCAGAGGTCGTCGCCGGGGCCGACCAGGCCCGTGAGCGCGCCGACCGGGTCGGGGTCGGGGGTGCCGCGCGGCCACCAGTCGTCGTGGCCCGGCTCAGACTCGTACGCGTACCACAGTCCGTCGCGGCCCAGGCGGAGCTGGACGTGGCCGCGGGGGTGCGTGAGCTGGTTGCGCCAGGGGCGGAAAGCGGGGAGGTCGGCGGCGAGGAGGAGGGGACGGGCCCGGTCGAAACGACCGGCCGGCGGGTCCCACGGCTCCTCCAGGACGGCCAGCCCCTCCGGGCCGCCCTGGCGCCAGGCCGCGACCGCGCGCGCCAGCTCGGCCGGGGTGCGGCCGGCCGCCGAGGCGAGCGAGGCGTAGAGGGCGCGGGTACCGGCGGTGAGGCCGGAGCCGGGACGAGAGGCGGCGATGCGTACGGCGTCCTGCCAGAGGGTCAGTTCACCGATCCCGTCATGGCCGGTGGTCAGCAGGACGTGGGCGCGGGCGGCCGCGTCGGTCGCGAGCTGGTCGAGTGCGAACGAGTCGGGACCGTCCGGGACGGCGGGGTATGCCGGCGGCTGCCCCGGGTGCGGGGGCGCGGGCAGCGGGGCGGGGAGGGGCGGGAGCAGGCGCGCGGGGTCGAGGACCTCCGTGGCCCGGACACCGGGAAGGGGCTCCGGCCCCTGCTCCTGGGCGGCGCGGGCCGCCCGGGTGGCGTTACGACGGGACAGCGCGTCCAGCAGCTCACGCTCACCCCGCCCGCGCAGCAGGAGCAGCACGAACGGGTCGGCGTCGAGCAGTCGCGCGGTCTGGTAGCAGAGCGCGGCGGCGTGCTTGCAGGGGTGGCCCCGGTCGGGGCAACTGCAGTGCGGCTCCAGGTCGCCGGGGCCGGGGAGCAACGGGACCCCGCACTCGGCGAGCGACTCGGGCATCTCCTTGTCGAGCAGCGCGGCGATGTGCCCGGGGCGCTCGACGGCCGCGTCCAGGAAGCGCTCCCAGTCGTCGTCGCCGAGGGTGCGCAGCCGCACCTGGACGCGGTACGGACGGGGACGGCTGCCCTGCACGTACGCCAGGACGAGCCCCGGCGTGACGGTGATCGCGTCGACGTTCCCCTGCTCGGCGTACCCACGGCCACGCAGCAGCCGCTTGGCGTCCAGCGCCCCCTCCTCCAGCGCGCCGACCCACGCATTGCCCCACCACGTCGCGGCGAACCCACCCCCCTCACCGGCAGACCGGGCCGGAAAAGCCGGGAAGGTACGCCGGTGCTCACCGTCGCGGGAGGGAGCGGCCATGGAGCGGGGGGCACGGGCGGGAGTGGCCGCGGTCGCGGAGGTGACCGGGAACCCGGGGGCGGTCGCGGACCCGGACGCGGGAGTGCCCTCAGCGCCCTCCACGACCGGATGCCCGGACGCGACCGGGAAACCCGAACCGGCCGCAGACCCAGAGGTGACAGCAGACCCGGACTCGGGAGTGCCCTCAGCGCCCGTCATCGCCGAAGGACCGGGCATGGCCGGGAAACCCGAGTCGGCCGCGGGTCCAGAGGTGACCGCAGGCCCGGACGCGACCGGGAAACCCGAGCCGGCCGCAGGCCGGGAGGCAGCCGCAAGGTCCGCGGACGCCGTGGCCGCGGGCGTGACGGTGGGCTCGGACGAGGCAGGGCGTCCAGGGATGCCCGCGTGCCCGGGCGCGCCCGCCGACCCGGAGCCGGAGCCATAGCCGGAGCCGGACCCGGAGCGGGATCCGGAGCCGGCGGCCGGCGCGGGTGGAGTCCCCTGAGGCGCCGCCGGGCCGGCGTCGGCGGTCGGCGCGCGGGAAGTGACCTGATCCGCGGCCGGGTCGTCCCGTTCGGTCTCCTCGGGCTCGGTCGTCTCCTCCGGCGGCATGGGGAAGGCGCCCGCGAGGAAGTTCCGCAGGTGACGGGCGCGGTCGTCGGTGGGACGGCCGGGGCGCCGGGCGGCAGAGGGGCGTGCGCCGCCGGGGCGGAGGGGCCGGCGGGCGGTCCCGTCCTCCGGTTCCCCGGGACCGTCCGAGGCGCGGCGTGCCTCGGCCCGGGCCGCTCGCAGCGCCTCACGGGCGATGTCGCCGGGACGCGATCCGGTCGCGGTGCGCGCCTCGCGCGGCCCGTCGGCCACCGGAGGGACCTTTGCCGAGGCGTCCGTCCAGGCCCCCGCCTGGCCGTGCGGCGAGGCACCCGTCAGGCCGTGCGGCGAGGCGCCCGTGTCCGTCCTGGAGGAGTCCGATCCCGCGTCCGCCCCCGCCACGTCCGTCGAGGCGCCCGCGTCCGTCCGGGAGGACTCGGACCCCGCGTCCGCCCCCGCCGCGTCCGTCGCGCGCCGCAGGGCCGCGCGGGCGGCGTCACCGGGCCTCGGGGGACCGCCGGCGGGCCGGTCCTCCGCCGGCTCCCGCGAGGGATGCTCCGCCCGCTGTTCCCGCGCGGCCCGCAGCGCACGGCGCGCCACGTCGGCCGGGCGGGTGTCCTTCTCCGCCATCACGCCTCCCTCCGCAGCCGGACCAGGTCGGACAGCTCCCGGTCGGTCAGTTCCGTGAGGGCCGACTCGCCGGAGCCGAGGATCGCGTCGGCGAGGGCGCGCTTGGACTCCAGCATCTCGGCGATGCGGTCCTCGACCGTGCCCTCGGTGATGAGGCGGTGGACCTGGACGGGCTGGGTCTGGCCGATGCGGTAGGCGCGGTCGGTGGCCTGTTCCTCCACGGCCGGGTTCCACCAGCGGTCGAAGTGGACGACGTGACCCGCGCGGGTGAGGTTGAGGCCCGTGCCGGCCGCCTTCAGGGAGAGGACCAGGACGGGTGTCGCGCCGCTCTGGAAACGGTCCACCATGCGCTCGCGCTCGGGGACGGCCGTGCCGCCGTGGAGGAGGTCCACCGGGACCGCGCGGCCGGCCAGATGGGCGGTGATCAGGCGGGCCATGCCCACGTACTGGGTGAAGACGAGCGCCGAGCCGTCCTCGGCCAGCAGGGTGTCGAGCAGCTCGTCCAGCAGGGCGAGTTTGCCGGAGCGGGCGGCGAGGGCGTCGCCGGTGGCGGGGGTGTCCTCCTTCAGGTACAGCGCGGGGTGGTCGCAGATCTGTTTGAGGGCGCCCAGGAGCTTCAGCACCAGGCCGCGGCGGGCGATGCCGTCCGCCGTCTCGATGGCGAGCATCGACTCGCGCACCACCGCCTCGTACAGTGCGGCCTGTTCGCGGGTCAGCGGGACGGGGTGGTCGGTCTCGGTCTTGGGCGGCAGCTCCGGGACGATGCCGGGGTCGGACTTCTTGCGGCGCAGCAGGAACGGGCGGACCAGCCGGGCGAGGCGCTCCACCGCCTCCTCGTCCTCGCCGGTCTCCACCGCGCGCGCGTGCCGGGCGCGGAAGGACTTCAGGGGGCCGAGGAGGCCGGGGGTCGTCCAGTCCAGGAGGGCCCACAGCTCGGAGAGGTTGTTCTCGACGGGGGTGCCGGTGAGCGCGACGCGTGCGGGGGACGGGATGGTGCGCAGGGCCTTCGCGGTCGCCGAGTAGGGGTTCTTGACGTGCTGGGCCTCGTCCGCGACGACCATGCCCCAGGGCTGAGCGGCCAGCGTCGGGGCCGCCGAGCGCATGGTGCCGTACGTGGTCAGGACGAAGCCGCCGTGCAGGTCGTCCAGGGTGCGGTCGGGGCCGTGGAAGCGGCGGACCGGGACGCCGGGGGCGAAGCGGGTGATCTCGCGCTGCCAGTTGCCGAGCAGGGAGGCCGGGCAGACCACCAGGGTGGCTTCGGTGCGGGCCCGCTGCAGGTGGAGGGCGATGACGGTGATCGTCTTGCCGAGGCCCATGTCGTCGGCGAGGCAGCCGCCGAGACCGAGGGAGGTCATGAGGTCGAGCCAGGCCAGACCCCGCAGCTGGTAGTCGCGCAGGGTGGCGTGCAGGCCGGGGGGCGGATCGGCGGGATGTACGCCGGTGGTGAGGCGGTCGCGCAGGGCGGCCAGCGCGCCGACGGGGACCGCCTCGACGGTCTCGCCGTCGACCTCGGCGGTGCCGGTGAGGGCGACGGACAGCGCGTCCACCGGGTCCAGCAGGCCCAGTTCCCGCTTGCGGGCCTTGCGGACGAGGGCGGGGTCGACGAGGACCCACTGGTCCCGCAGCCGGACGACCGGCCGGTGGGCCTCGGCGAGCGCGTCCATCTCGGCCTCGCTGAGCGGGTCGCCGCCGAGCGCCAGCTGCCAGCGGAACTGCAGCAGCTCCTCGCTCTCGAAGAAGCCGGTGCCGTCGGTCGCGGAGCCGGGGGCGGGCCGTACGACGGCGGCGGCGCTGAGGTCCTGGGCGAGGTCCCTCGGCCAGTGCACGGCGACCCCGGCCGCGGCGAGGCGGGTCGCGGCGACGCCCAGCAGGTCGCTCAGCTCGTCCTCGGACAGGGCGAGGACGTCCGGCGCGTCCTGGTCGGCGAGCCGGGCGAGCGGCGGCCAGACGCGTGCGGCGCGCCGCACGGCGAGGGCGGCGTCGACGCGGGCGCGGGGACCGAAGGCGTCGTCCGCGTCGCCCGCCCACAGGGCCGCCGCGTCGGTCACGAGGGTCGGGTCGGCGAGGCTGTGCACCTGGACGACGGCGACGCCCGCGCGGCGCGCCCCCTCGCCGTCGTCGAACAGGTCGTACGCCGACAGGTCCAGCCGAAGGGAGATCCGCACGCCCGCGTCCATCCCGGCGGCGACCTCCGCCGCCCAGTCGTGGGCGGCGGGCAGGCGCTGCGGCCGGCGGTCCGCGAAGGGCCTCCCGGACGCGTACGGCGCGGCGGGGGTGCGGGGCAGGGTGTCCGCGACGGCGTCGAGGAAGGACCGCATCAGGGCTTCCGGCCGGGGCAGGCGGAGCGGGCCGGGCCCGGACAGTGGGACGGCATGCCCCTCGTACGGCAGGGCCGCGGCGATCGCGCGCAGGTGGGCGATGTCCTCCGGGTCCAGCGGCCCCGCGCGCCAGGCGTCGTGGCCGCTGGGGGTCAGGCCGGGCAGCAGGCGGCCGCGGGCGGCGAGCCGCAGCGCGTGCAGCGCGACGGCGCCCCAGCAGGCCGTCGCGGGGTGGGCGGCGGGGTCGCGGCGGGCGCGCACCAGGAGCGGGAGCGCCCTGTCGAGCGGCAGCGACAGCGCGGGGGCCTGGTGGCGGCGGACGGTGGCGCCATGGCGTCGTACGACCGTCAGGTCCGTGCGGTCGGCGTCCGCCGGGGCGGGCAGGGGGCCGTCGTCCGGGTCCCAGAAGGCGATCCGGCCGTCGCGCGGCAGGGGGGCGGGCAGGAAGACGGCGGGCAGGCGCACGCCGAGCTCCCGCGCCGTGTGCTCGGCGAGCACGGTCGTGTCGGTCATACGCGGTGTCCACCTCCCGCCCGCATGTCGGATCAGTCGTCTTCGACTCTACGGGCGGGGTCTGACAATCGGCCCCGGCGGCCGGCCCGGGGCCGGATGCCCGGCCGCCTCCGGGCCTGATGCGCGGCCGCCGTACGGTCAGGGAACGGTGCGGGAGACGACGTACACCATGGGGTACACCGGGTTTCCGGTGTTCACCACGACGTCCAGGGTCGGCTTGGGGTTCTTCTGCGCGCGGACGAAGCCGAAGTCGTCGCCGGGGCGGGAGCCGGATCCGGAGAACTTCCAGCCGGTGACGTTCCGGTCGCGTCCGCTGATGGTGATCCTGTCCTTCTTCAGGGCGGCCCGGGTGAGGCCGAGCTCCGCGAGGAAGGCGTCCAGGCCGGCTTGCGTGGTCTGGAACTGCACGTAGAGACGGCTGGTCTTCCAGTTGTTCGTCTCGTAGTAGGCGACCTGGTTGGCCGGGTGCGGGATCGGCACCTGGTACAGGCGCTGCTGGACCTTCGACGGCCAGGCCTCGGTGAGACCGGTCGCCGCGTACTTGGCCTCCTTGTCCTTGCCGCTGTCGCGGCTCTGGTTCGCGGAGATCACCAGGTAGCCGGCCGGGACGCCGATGAGCAGCACGATGATGAGCAGGGTCAGCGCCCGGCGGCGGATCACGTGCCCCCGGGTCTCCGGCGGACGGGACGGCTCTTCCGGTGCGGCGCCCCGAGGGGGCGGCGGTGCCGTCATGCGGTGTCCCGGGCGCGGCGGGCGGCCTCCGCGAACCGCTCGTAGCGCTCGTAGCGCTCCACGCGGCGGCGATTGGCGCGCCGGAAGCGGCGGGCGACCAGACGGGCCAGGTCGGCGGCGCCGACCATGCCGGCCTCGGGGCCGAGCTGGGCGCGCACGATCCGGGCCTCGGGGCGGTAGCCGCGGCCGGTCAGGTGGCGCTTGAACGCGTCCCGGGCGGGCCCGATCAGCAGGTCGTCGGCGGCCGAGACCCCGCCGCCGATCACGAAGCAGGACGGGTCGAGGGCGGCGGCCAGGTTGGCGATGCCGACGCCGAGCCATTGGCCGATGTCCTGGAGCAGCTCGATGCACATCGCGTCGCCCTCACGGGCCAGCTCGGTGATCATCGGGCCGGTGATGTCACCGATCTGCCCCTTGACGTGCTCGATGATCCCGTAGGCCACCGGCGAGTCGGCGGCGGCCAGCTCCTTGGCCTCCCTGACCAGGGCGTTGCCGGAGCTGTACTGCTCCCAGCAGCCGCGGTTGCCGCACGGGCAGCGGTGGCCGCCGGGCACGACCTGCATGTGCCCGAACTCGCCGGCCACGCCGTACTTGCCGCGCTTGACCTGGCCGTCCTCGAGGATCGCGCCGCCGATGCCGGTACCGAGGGTGATCATGACGAGGTGGTCCTCGCCGCGGCCCGCGCCGAAGCGCCACTCGGCCCAGGCGGCGGTGTTGGCGTCGTTGTCGACGAGGACGGGCACCGCGAGGCGGCCGGCGATGCGGTCGCGCAGCGGCTCGTTGCGCCAGGACAGGTGCGGGGCGAACAGGACGCGGTTGCGGTCGGCGTCGACCCAGCCGGCCGCGCCGATGCCGACCGCGTGCACGTCGTGCCGGTCGGACAGGTCCAGGACCAGCTCGACGATCGTGTCCTCGACGACCTTCGGGCTCTTGGACTTGTCCGGGGTCTCGGTGCGGACCTTCTCCAGGATGTTGCCGTCGGCGTCGACCACGCCCGCCATCACCTTGGTGCCGCCGATGTCGATGCCGACCGTCGGCACGCGGGGCGCCGTCAGGTGCGAGCGGCGCTCCCGGGTGCCCACGGTGCGGAGCGCTGGGGCACGGCGGGAGCCGATGGGGGCGGTGAAGTTGCCGTAGGTGCTCATCACCGCCAGATTCTGCCGCACGCTCACGCCGGGTGCCGTACGGGGGCGCGAAGCGGGCCGCGGGAGCGTCGCCGGTGCGGGTGTCATGGCTGGTCGCGCAGGTCCCCGCGCCCCGTGGCGCGTTCCAGCTCGTGTCGCAGGTCGTCCAGGTCGTTCCCGCCCGCCATCTGGCGTGTCAGCTCCTCCAGCGTGATCCCGTCCCGCGGGTGGCTGCCCACCATCGTGCCGCGCTTCAGGAGCACGAACCTGTCCCCCACCAGGTACGCGTGATGCGGGTTGTGGGTGATCAGAACGACACCCAGTCCCCGGTCCCGTGCCGCGGCCACGTACTTCAGGACCATGCCCGACTGCTTCACGCCCAGTGCGGCCGTGGGCTCGTCCAGGATCAGGACCTTCGCGCCGAAGTACACCGCCCGCGCGATGGCCACGCACTGGCGTTCGCCGCCCGACAGGGTGCCGATGGGCTGGTCCACGTCCCGCAGGTCGATGCCCATGCGCAGCAGTTCGGCGTGGGTGGTGCGGCGCATGAAGTCGACGTCCATGCGCCGGAAGGGGCCGAAGCCCTTGCGGGGTTCGGAGCCGAGGAAGAAGTTGCGCCAGACCGGCATCAGCGGGACGACGGCCAGGTCCTGGTGGACGGTGGCGATGCCGCGGTCCAGGGCCTCGCGCGGGGAGGACAGCGTCGTCTCCTCGCCGTCGAGGCGCAGGGCACCGCCGTCGTGCCGGTGCAGTCCCGCGACGATCTTGATCAGGGTCGACTTGCCCGCGCCGTTGTCGCCGAGGACGCAGGTGATCTCGCCCGCGTGGACCTCCAGACAGACCCCTTCGAGGGCGCGGACGGTGCCGTAGCGCTTGCTGACGCCGGACAGCTCGACGAGCGCCGTGCGTTCTGCCGTGTCCGTCACTTGGTGGCCTCCGCTCGCTTGCGGACCCAGGCGTTGAGCAGAGTCGCGAGGAGCAGCATCGCTCCGAGGAAGAAGGTGAACCAGTCGGGGTTCCACTCGGCGAAGACGATGCCCTTGCTCGTCATGCCGAAGAGGAACGCGCCGACCGCCGAGCCGATGGCGCTGCCGTAGCCGCCGGTGATCAGGCAGCCGCCGATGACGGCCGCGATGATGTAGGTCAGCTCGTTGCCGACGCCTTCGCCGGACTGGACGACGTCGTAGCTGAACAGCAGGTGCTGGCCGGAGATCCAGGCACCGAACGCCACGCCCGTGTAGAGGCCGATCCGGGTCCGGTTCACGGGGACGCCGACCGCGCGGGCCGCGTCCTTGTTGCCGCCCACCGCGAAAATCCAGTTGCCGGCGCGGGTGCGCAGGAGGATCCAGGAGGCCACCGCGACCAGGGCGAGCCACCACAGGATGGTGATCTTGACGTCGATGCCGCCGATCGTCAGGGTCGAGGCGAAGACGTCGTGGGCCGTGGGGAAGCCCTCCATGTCGGCGATGGTCTTGGTCGAGACCGTGCCGTCGATCAGCTTGGTGAAGCCGAGGTTCATGCCGGACAGCATGAGGAAGGTGCCCAGCGTGATGATGAAGCTGGGCAGGCCGGTGCGGGTGAGCAGGAAGCCGTTGAAGGCGCCGATGGCGAGGGTGACCAGGAGTGAGACGCCGACGCCGACCCACACGTTGGCCGTCATCTGGTAGCTGAACATCGACGAGATCAGCGCCGAGGACGTGACCAGGACGCCGGCCGAGAGGTCGAACTCGCCGCCGATCATCAGCAGCGCGACCGGGACGGCCATGATGCCGATCGTCGAGGACGCGTACAGGACCGTGCTGAGGCTGCTCGCCCGCAGGAAGCTGTCGGCGGCGAGGGCGAAGAAGAGGAAGACCGCGGCGGCGCCGACGACCGAGCCGAGCTCCGGGCGGCCGAGCAGCTTCCGCAGGGGCGAGATCCGCAGAAACCTTTCTTCGGCGATCGCGCCCGGCGCGGCTTCCCTGGTCGTGTCCGGCGCGACGTCGGTGGTCGTGTCCGGCGCGCTCATCGGGTGCCCCGCTCGGTGTACTGCGCGAGCTCGGCCGCCCGCTCCTCGGTGATGATCTGCGGGCCGGTCAGCACCGGCCTGCCGCCGCCGAGGACGTCGCCGTTGTACCGGTACAGCCACAGCAGGTCGACGGCCTGGTAGCCCTGGAGGTAGGGCTGCTGGTCGACGGCGAAGCCGAGGGTGCCGTTCTCCAGACCCGCGGCGACCTTGGCGTTGAGGTCGAAGGTGTCGATCTCGGCCTTGCTGCCGGCCCCCTGCCGGGCCTTCACGGCGGTGTCGGCGTACGGGGCGCCGAGGGTGACGACGGAGTCGATCGACGGGTCGGCCTGGAGCTTCGCCTCGATCGCGGACTGGACGTCGGGCATGTTGGTGCCGTTGACGTAGAGGTTGTCGACCTCGCCGGTGAAGGTGGACGCGAGGCCGTCGCAGCGCTGCTCGTGGCCGACGTTGCCCTGCTCGTGCAGGACGCAGACGGCCTTCTTCCTGTCGCGCTCGTTCAGCTCCTCGCCGACGGCCTGGCCGGCGATCGTCTCGTCCTGGCCGATGTGCGCGAGCGCGCCGAACGCCTCGGACTCGGCCGATCCGGAGTTCACCGTGATCACGGGGATGCCCGCCGCGACGGCCCGGGCGACCGCGGCCTTCAGCGCGTCCGGCTTGGCCAGCGTGACGATGATGCCGTCGACCTTCTTGTCGACCGCCGCGTCGACGAGCTGGGCCTGCTGCTGGGCCTCGTCGTCGTGGGAGTAGAGGAAGGTGATGTTGTCCTTGACGGCGGCCTGCTCGGCGCCGCTCTGGACGATGTCCCAGAAGGTGTCGCCGTCTCCCGAGTGGGTGATCATCGCGAAGGTCCAGCGGGGGGTGTTCACCGCCGCCCTCCCCTGGGCCGCCGCGGCCTCGCGGGCGTCCTCGGCGCGCTTGCCCCCGGTGCTGCTGCACCCGGCGAGGGATGCGCAGAGCACCCCCGCCAACGCGATCCCTGCCCAGGTCCGAAACCGTGCCACGAGGCCGTGCCCTTCTTGCCGTGTTCTGTCGTACGCACGCCTCCGGTGATCACTCACCGGACGCAAACGCCCCATTATCGAACACAGGGGTCAGGCGTCTCACGGCCGGGCACCGCGAGCCGGCCGCCTTGTCCGGACATGCGGTCGTCCTGTCGGGCGAGGGCCGCTTTGTCCGGACAATGCGACCAACGCGGGTCGGCGACCCGTCCCGCTCAGGGCCGCACGAGCAGCTGGAACTCGAAGGAGTAGCGGGTCGGGCGGTAGATGTGGTCGCCGAACTCGACCGCGCGGCCGGTGTCGTCGAAGGTCGTGCGCTGCATGGTCAGCAGCGGGGCGCCCTCCTCCTCGGCGAGCCGCTCGGCCTCCGCGGCGGTGGCGGCGCGGGCACCGATGGACTGGCGGGCGCTGTGCAGGGTGATCCCGGCCGCGCGCATCAGGCGGTACAGGCCCGTGGCCTCCAGCTGCGCCGTGTCCAGGTCGAGCAGGTTGGGGGGCAGGTGGTTGCAGAGGTACGCCATCGGCTCGCCGTGCGCGAGACGCAGCCGCTCCACCCGCTGCACGTCGCTGCCCTCGGCGACGCCGAGCGCGGCCGCGACCTCGGCGGTGGCCGGGACGACGGTGTTGACCAGGACCGCGGTCGCGGGGCGCTGTCCGGCCGCCTCCAGATCGTCGTAGAGGCTGCTGAGCTCCAGCGGGCGCTTGACCTGGCTGTGCACGACCTGGGTACCGACGCCCCGGCGCCGTACCAGCAGGCCCTTGTCGACGAGGGACTGGATCGCCTGGCGCACGGTCGGGCGGGACAGGCCGAGCCGGGCGGCGAGCTCGATCTCGTTGCCGAGCAGGCTGCCGGGGGTGAGCGATCCGTGCTCGATGGCGGCCTCGAGCTGCTGGGACAGCTGGAAGTACAACGGCACCGGAGAACTTCGGTCCACACGGAGTTCCAGCTGCACGGTCGGGTCCACTTCTGGTTTCGGCACGGGCCTGAGCGTAGCTCCGCGGCCGGTTGACGGGAAGTCGTGTAGTCCGGTTGTCCGGACAAATGCATTGACAGGGTGAGGGCTCCGACGCCACCGTGAACACATGCGCATCGGGGTCATCGGGACGGGCCGCATCGGCACCATGCATGCCAACACACTCAGCCGTCACCGCGAGGTCGGATCCCTCATCCTGACGGACGCGGAGCCCGCGCGGGCGCAGGAACTGGCGCTCCGGCTCGGCGAGACGGCCGCCCCCGGGGTCGACGAGATCTTCCGCTGGGGCGTGGACGCCGTCGTGATCACCACGGCGACCTCGGCCCACGCCGAACTGATCGGTCGTGCCGCCCGCTCCGGGCTGCCGGTGTTCTGCGAGAAGCCCATCGCCCTGGACCTGGCGGGAACGCTGGCGGCGATCGCCGAGGTCGAGGCCGCCGGAACGATCCTTCAGATGGGGTTCCAGCGCCGCTTCGACACGGGCTACACGGGCGCGCGGGAAGCGGTGCGCTCGGGCCGGCTGGGGCGGCTGCACACCGTACGGGCGGTGACCTCCGACCGGTCGCCGCCCCCGGCCGCGTGGCTGCCGGTGTCCGGGGGGCTGTTCCGGGACGCGCTGATCCACGACTTCGACGTGCTGCGCTGGGTGACCGGGCGCGAGGTGGTCGAGGTGTACGCCGCCGGGTCGGACGCCGGGCCCGCGATGTTCCGCGCGGCCGGGGACGTGGACACCGGGGCCGCCGTCCTCACCCTCGACGACGGCACCCTCGCCACGGCCACGGCGACCCGGCTGAACGGCGCGGGCTACGACGTCCGCATGGAACTGGCCGGCGAGCTCGACCAGATCGTCGTGGGTCTGGACGACCGCACCCCGATCGCCTCCACCGAGCCCACCGGCCCGCCGGCCGCGGACAAGCCGTGGACCGGCTTCCTGGAACGCTTCGCTCCCGCGTACGAGGCGGAGCTCAACACGTTCGTGGAGGTCGTCCGGGGAGGCCTGCCCAACCCCTGCGACGGACGCGAGGCCCTCCAGGCGCTGCGCATCGCGGAGGCCTGCGAGGTGTCCCGGCGGGAGCGGCGGGCGGTGGCGCTGGCGGAGATACCGGGGGCGCAGGAAGCATCCGGAGGCCCCGGAGCGACGGGGACACCGGGTGCACCGGCTGCGCCGGTGACGCCGGGTGCACCGCGTGCGTCCGGGATGCCGGATACGGCGGGGTCACCGGGTGCGTCGGACCTGCCGGGGACGGTGGGGTCGCCGGGTGCGGCGAGCACGGCGGGCGTGCCGGGCACGGCAGGTGCGGCGGGCGTGCCGGGCACCTCCGGCGTGCCCGGCGTGCCCGAGCCGTCTCCGGGGCCGTACGGAGTCCCGCCCTCCGGATGAGTCCGCCCCCGCCTTCCCGGCAGGACGCCTACCAGCGCACCGGAAGGCTGCGCACCCCTCGTATCAGCATTCCCGGCAGCCACTCTCCGGGCGGGCCGTCCAGGGCCAGGGCGGGAGCCCGTTCCAGCAGGGAGCGCAGGGCGGTGCGGGCTTCCAGACGGGCCAGCGGGGCGCCCAGGCAGTAGTGGATGCCGTGGCCGAAGGCCAGGTGGCCGCGCGGGTCGCGCCGGACGTCGTAGTCGTCGGGGTCGTCGTAGCGCAGCGCGTCACGGTCGGCGGACGCGAGGCCGATCAGCACCGGGTCGCCCTTCTCGATCGCCACGCCCCCGATCTCCAGGGGCTCGACGGCGAACCGGTACGTCGCGTTCTCCACCGGCCCCTCCCAGCGCAGGGTCTCCTCGATCACGCCGTCGACGAGGTCGGGGTCGGCGCGCAGGGCCGCGAGCTGGTCGGGGTGGGTGAGCAGGGCGTGGACGGCGTTGGTGATGAGGTTGACCGTGGTCTCGTGGCCGGCAATGAGCAGGAGGAACGCCATGCCGCGCAGCTCCTCCGGGGAGAGCCGGTCGCCGTCCTCGGCGGTGGTGCGGATGAGGTCGCTGAGCAGATCGCCGCCCGGCCCGGCGCAGCGCTTGTCCTCGATCAGCTCGGTGAGGTAGGCGCCGAGCCGCACGAACGCCTCGTAGCCGCTCTCCTCGCTGGTGGGGGCGACCACCTCGGTCGACATCTCGCGGAACGCCGCGCGGTCCATCTCGGGGACGCCGAGCAGCTCGCAGATGACGGTGATGGGCAGCGGGTAGGCGAACGACTCCACCAGGTCGGCGCGGCCGTGCGGCAGCATCGCGTCGAGCAGGTCGTCGGTGATCCGCCGCACGCGCGGGCGCAGCTCCTCCACCCGGCGCATGGTGAACGCGCGCGAGACCAGGCCACGCAGCCGGGTGTGCTGCGGCGGGTCGGTGACCAGCATGTGCTTGCCGATCACCTGCTCGTCGAGGAAGGCCGCTCCGATCCGCTCACCGTCCTTGACCAGCCGTGGGTCGGCGAGCGCGGCGCGCGCCTCCTCGTATCCGACCACGAGCCAGGTCGCGTAGGTCGCGTCGCTTCCGGGCGGATGCACCCGGTGCACCGGGCCGCGCTCGCGCAGCCGTGCGTACACCGCGTGCGGGTCCCTCCGGAACGCGTCGCCGAACGCCTCCAGGTCGATCACATCGGTCATCTTGTTCCCCCTCCCGTCACTGCCACAACGTACGAGCGCCCCCGCCAGTGCCCGCCCCCCGCCAATGCCCGTTACCTGCTAGCTCGTCCCCCGCTGGTGCCGGTCCCCCACCGGTCCCCATCCTCCGCCAGCGCCCGTCCCCCGCTGTTGCGCGTCCTCCGTGTTCTCGTCGACCAGTCCCGCGTCGTACGCCAGCAGCGCGATCTGCACGCGGTTGTTGAGGCCGAGCCTGGCCAGGATCCGGGAGACGTGGGTCTTGACGGTGGCGACGCTCATGTACAGGCCGGCGGCGATCTCGGCGTTGGACAGGCCGCGGCCCACGCCGACGGCGACCTCGCGTTCCCGCTCGCCCAGGCCGGCGATCCGCGCCCGCGCGCGGGCGCGCCGGACGTCGGCGGCGGAGCCGGCCGCGTGGTCCATCAGCTGGCGGGTGACGGCGGGCGACAGGACGGGGTCGCCGGCCGCGACCCGGCGCACCGCGTCGAGGATCTCGGCGGGCGGGGTGTCCTTGAGGACGAACCCGGCGGCGCCCGCGCGCAGGGCCCGCAGCACCTGTTCGTCGGCGTGGAAGGTGGTGAGGACCACGACCTGCGGGGCGTCCTCGCGGGCGCGCAGCCGCTCGGTGGCGGTCAGGCCGTCCACCGACGGCATCCGGATGTCCATCAGGACCACGTCCGGGCGGGTGCGGTCGACGAGTGCCCCGACCTCGCCGCCGTCGGCGGCCTCACCGACGATCTCGATGTCGTCGGCGCCGCCCATCATGAAGGACAACCCGGCCCGCACCAGCGGATCGTCGTCGACGAGGAGAAGTCTGATCGCAGTCATGGGCCTTACGTAATCACGGGTACGGACGGTGAGTTGACGGAGCGGCGGCAGGACCGGCTGCCCCGAGTGGAACGGATCGCGCGCCTACGCCCGGGCCGGCCACGGCAGCCACGCCCGCACCTCGAAGCCGCCGTCCTCCCGCGGCCCGTGCTCCAGGCGGCCGCCGGTCAGGGTCGCGCGTTCGGTGAGACCGATCAGGCCCTGCCCCGAGCCGGGGACGGGCGGTACGTCGACCTCCGGGGCGGGGTTGCGGACGGTCACGGTGAGGCCGTCGCCGGGACCGCCGGTGACGGTGACCGCGACCTCCGTCCCCGGGGCGTGCTTGCGGGCGTTGGTGAGGCACTCCTGGGTGATGCGGTACGCCGTGCGGCCGACGGAGGCGGGGACCGCGGCCGGGTCGGTGACGCGCTGGTCCAGGGTGACCTTCATGCCGGCCTCGCGGGACTCGGCGGCCAGCGCGTCGAGGGCGGCCAGGGTCGGCTGCGGGCGGCCCGGGTCGTCGGGTTGCCCGGCCCTCAGCACGCCGATGATCTCCCGCAGGTCCTGGAGGGCCTCGTGGGCGCTCTCCCGAATGACGCCGGCCGCCCGCGCGATCTGCGCACGGGGCGCGTCCGGGCGGAACTCCAGCGCGCCCGCGTGCACGCTGAGCAGGGTCAGCCGGTGGGCGAGCACGTCGTGCATCTCGCGGGCGATGGCCTCGCGGGCCAGCCGCTGCGCCTGCTCGGCCCGCAGCCGCGCCTCCCTCTCCGCGCGCCGGGCCCGGTCGCGCAGGCTGAGCATGAGCTGCCGCTTGGAGCGGACGAACATGCCCCAGCCGATGACGGTGACGGTGACCAGCACGGTCAACACCACCGCCGGCCCGTACTCCAGGTCGGGGTCCGGGCGCACCCACACCAGCGCCGGGATCAGCGCGAGCTGGATGCCGCCGACCCAGGCGAC
Organism: Streptomyces sp. NPDC051315; assembly: GCF_044455165.1. Lineage (NCBI taxonomy): Bacteria > Bacillati > Actinomycetota > Actinomycetes > Kitasatosporales > Streptomycetaceae > Streptomyces > Streptomyces sp. NPDC051315. The sequence goes on along the minus strand of NZ_JBITEN010000013.1, from coordinate 161,633 downwards.
GTACCGGAAGGGCCGGTGCACGGCGAGGGTGAAGAGGGCGACCGTGCCGGCGCCGGCCGAGGTGGTCGAGAGGAAGCCGAGCGGGACCGTCACGGCGGCCAGGGCGAGGGGCCGGCGGCGGCGCAGCCAGACCGCGGCGCAGGAGAGGGCGCCCAGCAGCTGGTCGGCGACGAGGACGGCGTGCGGCAGGTCCTGGTCGCCGGGGAGCGTGTCCGCCACGATCAGGCCGATGGCGACGGCCAGGAGGAAGCAGGAGAAGTCGACGATCCAGTCGCGTACGGTGCGGCGCGGCCGGAGCCCGGACCGCTCGGCGTCCGGGTCCGGCTCGGCGGCCACGGCGGACGGCAGCAGCCACCGGCGTTCCGGGAAGGCCGGCGCCGTCGGCACCGCCTGGTCGTCACCCCTCATGGTCGACGAATCTACGCAGGCGACCCCTTCGCCACCTCCCCTCCGACGTAATCGACGACCGAAGCGGGACGACTGCCTACGTAAGTCGGCGCGGGACCTACCGAAGTCGGCGTGGGGACCGCCGAAGGAGGGGGCGGGGCCTGCCGAGTGCCGGACCCGGCGCGGACTTGCGGCGCGGACGGCCGGGCGCGGACGAGCCTTCCGTCGGACGTGCCTCGCCCCGCGGCCGATGCGTGTGGGGGATCCGCGGGGCGAGGGTCTGGGGCATGAAGCAACTGCTGGAGGTACTCGGATTCATCGCCCTGGTGCAGGGCGTCGCCGGCCTGGTGCACGAGTTCACCGACTGGGACTGGGGACTCGTACAACGGCTCGGTCTCCTCGACGGCTACGAGGTGTACGCGAGCATCGCGCTCCTGGTGCTCGCGTTCGCCCTGTTCGCCGCCGCGGAGAGCCGGAAGCCCGGCTGAGCGCTCGCCGGGCCGCCGGCCGGTGGCACCGTTATCGGTGACCGGAGCCGGAGGGGGACGGCTCAGCAGTCGTGGTCGACCAGGTCGAAGCTCGCGTAGTGGTCAGCGGTGTAGTAGTCCTCCTCGTACTGCTGACCGGTGACGATGCGACGCGCGCCGCGCGTGGAGGAGCCCGGCGTCCTGACCGTGTACTCGTGGTAGTAGCCGGTGGACTGCTGCGGGAGGATGCCTTCCCGGTTCTGGAAGACCGAGCCGTCCTGCGAGTACGGGTACGGGCCGCCCTGCTCGATCAGCTCCAGCGTGTCGTACGCCTGGGAGGGCAGGTCGCTGTAGCAGATGCTGCCGACCGCCGTCGCCGCGGCGTTCGCCGGTCCGGTCGAGACGGTTCCGCCGACGAGGAGGGCGGACAGGAGGGCGGCCGCGCCGCCGATGCGGGTGATGCGTGGGGGGAATCTCATGCCCTCATGATGACGCGCGTAGACGATGGCATGTCAATGACAACTTCGAGGATTTTCCCGTCAAGTCCGGTGAGTTTTCGGGAAGTTAACCTGCGGCTAGACGTCGTCCGGAAGTTCGTAGGAACCGTAGCGTGGGCGGCCGTCGAGGTCGTACGTCTGGATGGAGACGCCCGCGGCGGTGACGCGGCCGCCGACGTGCCGGAACGCGGTCGGCAGGGTGCCCTCGGCGAACAGCCGGCGGCCGGCGCCCAGGACGACCGGGAACGTCAGCAGGTGAACGGTGTCGACCAGGTCCAGCGCGAGGAGGCCGCGGGCCAGGGCGCCGCTGCCGTGGACCTGGAGCTCGCCGTCGGTCCGTTCCTTGAGGGCGGTGACCTCCGCGGCGAGGTCGCCGTGGATGGCCGTGGCGCCGGACCAGACGGGGTCGGTCAGGGCGGTCGAGGTGACCACGTACTTCGGCATCGAGTTCAGCCGGGAGGCGATGGGATCGGCCGGGTCGGTCACCTTCGGCCAGTAGGAGGCGAAGATCTCGTAGGTGCGGCGGCCGAGGAGGAAGGCGCCGACGCCGTCGAAGACCTCGGTGACGAACCGGCCGAAGTCGTCGTCGCCGTACGGAACGCTCCAGCCGCCCTGCTCGAAGCCGTCCCTGGTGTCCTCGCGGGGACCGCCGGGCGCCTGGTGGACGCCGTCGAGGGTGACGAAACCGGTGAGGACGAGCTTGCCCATGGCGGGTGCCCTCCTTGCTGGTGACGGGGTGGGTCCACTGTCATCAGGGCAGACCCGGCCCGCGCCCGCAACTCATCGGCGCGTTTCCCTCACCGGGCGGAGGCCGACGTTCCGGCCGGTGACATCGGCGTCCGTTCGCCGCCAGCGCCCCGGGCACGCGGACGCTGGGATGGACCCATGACGACGACTTACGGAACCCTCGACGGCAAGGCGGCCCTCGTGACCGGCGGCAGCCGCGGCATCGGCGCGGCGACGGCCGTACGGCTGGCACGGGAGGGCGCGGACGTGGCTCTGACGTACGTGAACGGCAAGGAGGCGGCCGAGGAGGTCGTACGGGCCGTGGAGGCCCTCGGGCGGCGGGCGGTGGCCCTGCGCGCGGACTCGGCGGACGCCGGGGAGGCGGCGGGTGCGGTGGAACGCGCGGCACAGGCGCTGGGCGGGCTCGACGTCCTGGTGAACAACGTGGGCGTCGGAGTGCTCGGGCCCCTGCCGGAGCTGTCGCTCGCCGAGGTGGACCGGGTCCTCGCGGTGAACGTGCGCGGGGTGTTCCTGGCCTCGCAGGCCGCGGCCGGGCACCTGCGGGACGGGGGCCGGATCGTCACGATCGGCACCTGCATGACCCAGCGGGTGCCGGGGCCGGGCGGGACGCTCTACGCGATGAGCAAGTCGGCGCTGGTCGGGCTGACCAAGGCGCTGGCGCGGGAGCTCGGGCCGCGCGGGATCACGGCGAACATCGTCCATCCGGGGCCGATCGACACGGACATGAACCCGGCGGACGGGCCGTACGCGGCCGGACAGGCGGCGATGACCGCGGTGGGGCGTTTCGGGACGGCCGAGGAGGTGGCGGCGACGGTGGCACATCTGGCGGGCGCCGCGTACGTGACGGGTGCCGAGTTCGCGGTGGACGGGGGGCACGCGGCGTGACGCCGTGAGGGTGTCCCCACGCCGCCCCCATCGCCCCGCCGCCCCTGGCCGTCCCGTCTCCGGGGCCGCCGCCCCCGCACGCCCGCCGCGGCCCTGAAGGGGCGGAAGGAGTGGAAGGGGCGGCGGGGACGAGGCCCCCCCCGCGGGGGAAGGGACGGCGGGGGCGAGGGCCCCCGCGGCGTCAGCCGCCCAGTTCCTGGTGCCGCGCCGCGAGACGGCTCGCGCCCTCTTCCGTCAGCGAGCCGAACAGGCGGAGCCGGGAGATGCCGCCGTCGGGGAAGATGTCCACGCGCGCGTGCGTGCCCACCGCCGGGGCCGGCAGGACGAAGCGGTGGTTGGTGTCGGGCTGGAGGCGGGTGCGCGGGAGGATCTGCGTCCACTCGCCGCTCTCGCCGTCCTTGACCGACACCGACGCCCACCCGGCGCTGTTGCCCTTCAGGTAGGCGGTGTCGATCTCCAGGGCGCGGATCTGCGCCTGCGCGGCCAGGCGGTAGCGGATCCAGTCGTGGCCCCGGTCGCGGCGGCGGCGGGTCTCCCAGCCGTCGTCCATCTTCCGGGAGCGGCCCGGCTGGATGGTGTTGCTCGCGGGCGAGTAGAAGAGGTTGGAGGCGTCCTCGGCGCGGCCGCCGTTCTCCAGGGCCACGACGTCGAAGGTGCCGAGGACCGCCAGCCAGGCGGGGTCGGGGACGACCTCGCCGTACACGCGCAGGCGGGCGATGCCGCCGTCGGGGTGCTGGTTGACGCGCAGGTGCGTGAAGCGCTGCTCCGCCGCCACGGGGAAACCGTTCGCCGCGTGGCCGCCGACCGGGGTGCGGGGGACGAGCGTCGTCCACTTCACGTCGTCGGCGAGGAGTTCCTCGGGGGACGGGGAGCCCTCGACCGATGTGCCCTCGACCGAGACCGCCTGCGGGTAGTTGCCGCGGAAGTGGGCGGTGTCGACGACGACGCCCCGGATCACGCCCGGCGCGCCCAGGCGGACCAGCGCCCAGTCGTGGTCGTCGGCCGCGGGCCAGGGGTTGTCCGCGGCGGCGCCGCGGCGGCGGCGGGTCTCCCAGCCGTCCATGACCTTGCCCTTGTGCCCGAAGTGCTCGGGGTCGAACGCGGCGGGACCCGGGAGGAGCAGGTTCTCCCGCTGGGCGAAGAACTCGTCGTTGGCGGCGATGACGGCTGCGCCGAGGTGCCGGTCGGCGAGGTTGGCGTACTGGGTGAAGGGGAACGCGGCGGTGCGGTAGTCCGCGTAGGGGTCGCCGCCGCCGTACGGGTTCGCGTCGCCGGTGAAGCTGGGTATCGCCGTCACGGGATGTGCCTTTCGGGAGTCGGCCGCTGCGGGTGCGGGAGGGGCAGTCAGTGGGCGCGGGTGAGCAGTCGGCCCTTCGGCTCGGTGAACTCACCGCCCGCGACGATGCGTTCGCCGCGCAGCCAGGTGGACTTCACGACGCCGTACAGGGTCCGGCCCGCGTACGCCGTGACCCGGTTGCGGTGCTGGAGGGCCGCCGGGTCCACGGTGAAGGTCTCGTCGGGCGCGAGGACGGCGAAGTCGGCGTCGCGGCCGGCCTCGATGGCGCCCTTGCGGTCGAGACCGACGAGCGCCGCCGTGCGCGTCGACATCCAGCGGACCACGTCCTCCAGGCCGTGGCCGCGCGTGCGCGCCTGCGTCCAGACGGCGGACAGGCTCAGTTGCAGGCCCGAGATGCCGCCCCAGGCGGTGGCGAAGTCGCCGGTCTTGAGGTCGGCCGTGGACGGGGAGTGGTCGGTGACCACGCAGTCGATCGTGCCGTCGGCCAGCGCCTGCCAGAGCAGGTCCTGGTTGGCGGCCTCGCGGATGGGCGGGCAGCACTTGAACTCGCTGGCGCCGTCCGGGACCTCCTCGGCGGTGAGGGTGAGGTAGTGCGGACAGGTCTCGACCGTGATGCGCACGCCCTCCGCCTTGGCGGCGGCGATCAGCGGGAGCGCGTCGCTGGAGGACAGGTGCAGGACGTGCACGCGCGCGTGGAGGCGCTTCGCCTGCGCGATCAGGTGCGCGATGGCGGTGTCCTCGGCGTCGCGGGGGCGGCTGGCGAGGAAGTCGGCGTACCGGGGGCCGCCCTGCTGCGGGGCGGCGTCGAGGTGGTGCGGGTCCTCGGCGTGCACGATCAGCAGGCCGTCGAAGCCGGCGATCTCGGCGAGGGACCGGGCCAGCCCTTCCTGGTCCAGGTGCGGGAACTCGTCGACGCCCGACGGCGAGAGGAAGGCCTTGAAGCCGAAGACGCCGGCGTCGTGCAGCGGGCGCAGGTCCTTGACGTTGTCGGGCAGGGCGCCGCCCCAGAAGCCGACGTCGATGTGCGCCTTGTCGGCGGCCACCCGCTGCTTGGTGCGGAGGTGGCCGACCGTGGTGGTCGGCGGGAGGGAGTTGAGCGGCATGTCGACGAGGGTGGTGATGCCGCCGGCCGCGGCCGCGCGCGTGGCGGTCCAGAAGCCCTCCCACTCGGTGCGGCCGGGGTCGTTGACGTGCACGTGGGTGTCGACCAGACCGGGCAGCAGGACGTCGTCGCCGAGGTCCTCCAGGCGGGCCCCCTCGGGGACGGCCGTGTCGTAGGGCAGGACGGCGGTGATCGTTCCGTCGGCGACCGTGACCGAGGCGGCGCGCGTCCCTTCCGGAGTGATGACGCGCGTCGAGCGCAGCACCAGTTCAGCGTCGGACACCCGGACCCCTCTCTGTCGCCGTCCCCCTTCCGGGAAACGGGCTTCACACCCGCGTCACTTCCACGGAACGGAATTCAACGTTCTGTTGAAGGAGTCTTCACTCCCGGCCGCGCCGCCGTCAAGGGCCCGCCTCTCCACAGTGCACCCACCGGCACCGGTCTGGACATTTCCACAAAGCGGAATTATAATTCCGACTGGCAGAACGTAGCTACGCACCAGCGGGGAGTCAACCGACCGCCGGGTAGGCTTCAGCTCCTCCCGCCAGTTTCGAAAGGAACGCGCCGTGCCGACGTCCAGCGCCAGCACCACCGACTCCACCAAGTCCGCCGGCGGAGGGGTCCAGTCCCTCGAGCGCGCCTTCGACCTGCTCGAGCGGATGGCGGACGCGGGCGGCGAGGTCGGCCTGAGCGAGCTGTCGGCGAGCAGCGGGCTCCCCCTTCCGACCATTCATCGCCTGATGCGCACCCTGGTGGCCTGCGGTTACGTACGCCAGCAGCCCAACCGCCGGTACGCGCTCGGCCCGCGCCTGATCCGCCTCGGCGAGTCCGCCTCCCGGCTGCTGGGCACCTGGGCCCGCCCCTACCTGGCCCGCCTGGTCGAGGAGACCGGCGAGACGGCGAACATGGCGCTGCTCGACGGCGACGAGATCGTGTACGTGGCTCAGGTGCCGTCGAAGCACTCGATGCGCATGTTCACCGAGGTCGGCCGTCGCGTCCTGCCGCACTCCACGGGTGTCGGCAAGGCCCTGCTCGCCGGCTTCCCCGACGACGAGGTGCGTGCCCTGCTGCACCGCACGGGCATGCCCGCCGCCACCGAGAAGACGATCACCACCCCGGACGGCTTCCTGGCGGCCCTCGATGACGTGCGCAGCCAGGGCTACGCGATCGACGACAACGAGCAGGAGATCGGCGTCCGCTGTCTCGCGGTCCCGGTCCCCGACTCCCCCACCGCCGCGGCCATCTCGATCTCCGGCCCGGCGGGCCGCGTCACGGAGACGGCCACGGAGAGGATCGTGCCGGTGCTCCAGCAGGTCGCGGTGGAGCTGTCCGAGGCCCTGACCAACTCGGGCGGCACGGCGGCCTGACCGGCCCGGGCCGACACGGCGGCCCGACCGGCCCGGGCGGGGACGGCGGCCCGACCGGCCCGGGCGGGGACGGCGGCCCGACCGGCTCGGGCGGGGACGGCGGCCCGATCAGCCCCCTGACCGGCCCCGCCCTCCGGGCGTCAAGCCCGCGGCGGCTCCCCGAACAGTTCCACCGCGCTCCGCACGTCCGACAACCCCCGGCTCAGCGCGCTCACCGAGCCGATCGCGCCGGCGATCAGCAGCAGGGAGCGGCGCAACCGGGGGATCTCCGGGACGTCGTGGGCCGCCATCGCGGCGAGGGCGGCGAGTTCGTCCTCGGCGATGACCCGGTCGGGGAACTCCGCCGGGAGCGCGGCGAGTTCGCGGCGCAGCCTGGACACCGCGGTCCGCAGTTCCACCACCCTCTGATCCTCGCCGCCGCCGGTCACAGGCCTCTGCCCCAAACTCCGCAACACAGCTCTCCCCCCTGGCACGTCCTTGTGCGCAAGCACCTCGCCCCCACCCGGCCCCCGCGGCGTCGGTCGGGCGCCGGAGGACGCGCGGGTCAGTAAACGCCACCGCCGCCCGGTGCGCCACCGCACGGACCGAATTTCAGCCCCCGGCAAACCGCCCGGCCGCCGCCGCGTCAGGTATGCAGAACGTATGACGCAGACGGAAGACGAGGTGGCGGGGCTGCTTCTCGCGGCGGGCGGGGGGCGGCGCCTCGGCGGGCGCCCCAAGGCGCTGTTGACGCACCGGGGACGGCCGCTCGTGGAGTACGCGGTGGAGGTGCTGCGCGCGGCCGGGTGCGCGCGCGTGCACGTGGTCCTGGGGGCCGCCGCCGACGCCGTACGGGAGCGGGCGCGGCTGGAGGGGTGCGTGCTCGTCACCAACCCGGAGTGGGAGGGCGGAATGGGCTCCTCGCTGCGGGCCGGGCTCGACTCGCTCGCCGGGACGGGGGCGCGGGCGGCGCTGGTCTGCCTCGTCGACCAGCCGGGCATCGGAGCGCGGGCGGCGGCACGGGTGCTCGCCGCGTACCGGGACGATTCGTCGCTGGCGTCCGCCGCCTACGACGGGGTGCGCGGGCACCCGGTCCTCTTCGGCGCCGCGCACTGGGCCGGCGTCGCGGCGACTGCCACCGGTGACCGGGGGGCACGCGCCTATCTGAAGGCGCACGAGAAGGCGATCGCGCTCGTCGAGTGCGGGGACGTGGCCGAGCCCTACGACATCGACACGGCCGAGGACCTGACCCACCTGGAGTGAACGGGGTGGCACGCAGAGCCACCTTTCCTCGACCCGGAGAATCTCGACATCAACAAACCATTGAACTTCCACGATGAGGAAACTAGTATCCACAGCTCAGAAGCACCCGGCAGCCCTCAGCCGCTTCCGGGTGGCTCCGCCCCACCCCGGGTCTTCCGGCACCCGGTGCCACGCTCGCTGAAGGAAGTGACAGCTCATGTCCGCACCAGCGCCGTCCCCGCTGGCCATCGTCGACGCCGAGCCCCTGCCCCGGCAGGAGGAGGTCCTCACCGACGCGGCCCTCGCCTTCGTGGCCGAGCTGCACCGCCGGTTCACACCGCGCCGTGACGAACTCCTCGCCCGCCGCGCGGAGCGCCGCGCCGAGATCGCCCGCACCTCGACGCTCGACTTCCTCCCGGAGACGGCCGCCGTCCGCGCCGACGACTCCTGGAGGGTGGCCCCCTGCCCCGCGGCCCTCGAGGACCGCCGGGTCGAGATCACCGGCCCCACCGACCGCAAGATGACCGTCAACGCCCTCAACTCCGGCGCCCGGGTCTGGCTCGCGGACTTCGAGGACGCCTCCGCGCCGACCTGGGAGAACGTGGTCCTCGGCCAGCTCAACCTGATCGACGCCTACACCCGGAACATCGACTTCACCGACCCGGCGTCCGGCAAGTCGTACGCCCTGCGCCCGGACGGGGAACTCGCCACCGTGGTGATGCGGCCGCGCGGCTGGCACCTCGACGAGCGGCACCTCGTCGACGGTGACGGCCGTGCGGTTCCCGGCGCCCTCGTCGACTTCGGGCTGTACTTCTTCCACAACGCCCAGCGCCTCCTCGACCTCGGCAAGGGCCCGTACTTCTACCTCCCGAAGACCGAGTCGCACCTCGAGGCCCGCCTGTGGAACGACGTGTTCGTCTTCGCGCAGGACCACGTCGGCATCCCGCAGGGCACCGTCCGCGCCACCGTCCTGATCGAGACGATCACGGCGGCGTACGAGATGGAGGAGATCCTCTACGAACTCCGCGACCACGCCTCCGGGCTGAACGCGGGCCGCTGGGACTACCTCTTCTCCATCGTCAAGAACTTCCGCGACGGCGGCGCCCGGTTCGTCCTGCCGGACCGCAACGCGGTGACGATGACCGCCCCGTTCATGCGGGCGTACACCGAACTCCTCGTCCGCACCTGCCACAAGCGCGGCGCGCACGCCATCGGCGGCATGGCGGCCTTCATCCCGTCCCGCAGGGACCCCGAGGTCAACAAGGTCGCCTTCGAGAAGGTCCGCGCGGACAAGGACCGTGAGGCGGCCGACGGCTTCGACGGCTCCTGGGTCGCCCACCCCGACCTGGTGCCGATCGCCATGGAGTCCTTCGACAAGGTCCTCGGCGACAAGCCGAACCAGAAGGACCGGCTGCGCGAGGACGTCCACGTCGAGGCGGCCGACCTGATCGCGATCGACTCGCTGGACGCCAGGCCGACGTACGACGGTCTCGTCAACGCCGTCCAGGTCGGCATCCGGTACATCGAGGCCTGGCTGCGCGGGCTCGGCGCGGTCGCCATCTTCAACCTGATGGAGGACGCGGCCACCGCCGAGATCTCCCGCTCGCAGATCTGGCAGTGGATCAACGCCGGCGTCGAGTTCGAGAACGGCGAGAAGGCCACGCCCGAACTCGCCCGCAGGATCGCCGCCCAGGAACTGGCGACCCTCCGCGCCGAGATCGGCGAGGAGGCCTTCGCGAACGGGCACTGGCAGCAGGCGCACGACCTGCTGCTCCAGGTCGCCCTCGACGAGGACTACGCGGACTTCCTCACCCTGCCGGCGTACGAGCAGCTCAAGGGCTGACGCTCACGCGGACGCGTCCGAGTGGCCCAGGGACTTCCCCGGGGCCACTCGGTCGCGTACGAGCCGCTTCACGGCCGTCGGCTCGGGGAAGCCCTGCTCGCGCCGGTCCCAGACGACCTCGCCGTTCACCCGGACGACGAAGACACCGCCCCGGCCCGGCTTCAGGGACAGCTCCGTCAGCTCCGCCTCGAACGTCGTGAGCAGCTCCTGGGCCAGCCAGGCGGCGCGCGGCAGCCAGCGGCACTGCGTGCAGTACTCGATCTCGACCCGCTGCGTGTCCGTCATCCCAGGTGCACCGACCAATCCTGTTCCGCCGCCGGCTTGCCGTGCAGGTCGGGGACCCGCTTGAGCCAGTCCGGACGGCCCTGCTGGGTACGTGCCGCCCGGAGGGCCTCCTCGGCGGCCAGTTCCTCCCGCGAGGGGAAGTCGGTGGGGAGCCAGGCCGCGGAGGCCGCCACCCGCGCGTGGAGGTAGTCCACGTACGCCGTCCGGATGTCCTCCGGCGTGGCGAAGCCCTCCTCGCCGGCCAGCCAGGCGTCCGGGACCTCGGCCGCGATGTCCCGCAGCAGCTCCCGTGTCACCTTCGGCGCCAGCTCGGCGTCGGCCGCCCGCACGTCGGGCGCGTAGTGGCCGAGGGCGTGGTGGCGGAAGTCGTAGGCCTTGGCGGGGTCGGAGGCGTCCCAGCGGTGGTGGAAGACGAGGGCGGCGCCGTGGTCGATGAGCCACAGGCGCGGCGGGACCGTGCCGAGGGTGGGCCAGATCATGAGGTTGGAGCTGTGCACCGTGCGGTCGACATTCACCGTGAGGGCGTCGAGCCAGATGATCCGGCCCGCCTCCAGGGGGTCCACCGGGAACGTCCTGGCCGCCTGCGGGGTGAAGTCCTTCGCGCCCGGCAGGTAGTCCATGCCGAGGTTGAGGCCCGCGCTGGCGCCGTGCAGTTCGCGCACCTCCTGGTGGGGCTCGCCGTCGGCGATCGCCGGATCGAAGTGCACCAGGACCAGTTCGGGGAAGCGCAGGCCCAGGGCCCGCGCCAGCTCGCCCACGATCACCTCGGCGACCAGCGCCTTGTGGCCCTGCGCGGAGCCGGTGAACTTCACGACGTACGTGCCCAGGTCGTCGGCCTCGACCACGCCGGGGACGGAGCCGCCGGAGCGCAGGGGCTCGACATAACGGGTCGCCGCGACCTCTCTCAACATCTTCCCTGACCCCACCGGTCGTTCGTCTTACGTTCCATGGCCGGTTCTCACCCGGTGCCGTCGCGGGAGGTCTCCCACCCTGTGCAGTCGGCGGCGGTCTCCCCGATCAGCCCTGGGAGTGAGGATCTGAGGAGTGTCGACCGGCATGCTCGCCTCCCTGTCTCCCCGGCAGTCCGTCGAGGACGGTGCGCCCCTGGCTTCCGGCCTGCGGCACGAAGTGAGCATAGTAGCCAGCGTCGCAGGTCCGGGGGCGCGGGGGACAGCCCCCGTGCCGGCTTGCGGAACGTGCGAACCGTCCGCGATTACCCATTTTCCACCCGCTCGATAAGCGCCTCCCACCCATCTGGCCGAAAAAGATTGGTGGATGCGGGAATACGCACATGTCCCCTACACGGGCTGCACCACCTCTCCCCCGACCTCCGGTCGATGAACCAGAAACCCCTGGGCAAGGTACCTACCCTGTGTGTACACTGTTTGCGTTGTGAAAAAATGAAGGTATGATAGTGCACGTTTGACTTGCATGAGACGGGGAAGCTTTCATGGTCGATGTCATGACGCCACTGGCCGACCAACAAAGAACGGGGGACAGCGTGACCGAGGTATTTTCCATGACAAGTTGATACGCGTAGGCCAGTTGCCCAACGGCCCCGGCGCACATCGACTTTTCTGCCTCATGCCGATGCAATACCGGATTCATTTTTTCTTGGCCTTTTTTGCCATGCATCGGACTTCAGCCGAGAACGTCGACGTGCGCGCTGTGCGTGCGGGGAGATGCCTGCTCGCACTCCGATCAATCGGACAAAAGTGGAGACAATCTCGGTATGGAACACCAGTCCACGAAAACGGTCGCGGCGCGCATCCCTCCCCAATCATCCGGAGAAGCGGCGTCCACTCGGCCGCAGGAGCGGACGGATCGCAAGGTTGTACGTGTACTCGTCGTGGAGAACGACTCCCCGGACGCCGACCTGCTCGTACTGGGACTGCGCCGGCACGGGTACCAGACGGAGCAGGTCCGGACCGGCGCCGAGGCGCTCGAGCAGTACCGTGAGGCCGACCTGCTCCTCGTCGACCTGGACCTGCCGGACCTGGACGGTGTGGAACTGTGCCGCAGCATTCGGGCCGTCTGTGACGTCGCCATCATCGTCGTCACCGCCCGCGACACGGAACTCGACAGGGTCCTCACTCTGCGCGCGGGAGCGGACGACTATGCCGTCAAGCCGTGCAGTTTGACCGAATTGACTGCACGAGTGGAAGCCGTGATGCGCAGGTTCCGGCTACAGCCCTTCGTCCCCGAGGACGTCATCGCGGTCGGCCCGCTGCGCATCGATCACCGTACCCGGGAGATCCGCCTCGACGGCCGGCACATAGAGGTGACCCGAAAGGAATTCGATCTCCTCTATCTACTCGCCTCACGGCCGGGCAGCGTTTTTTCGCGTAGACAGATCATGACCCAGGTCTGGAGAGACCCCAAAGGACAACCCGGCCGGACCATAGATACACACGTCAGCAGTCTGCGCAGTAAACTCGGCTGCAGTCGATGGATCACCACGGTCCGCGGTGTCGGTTTCCGTTTCGCACCTCGCTGATCTTTTCCGGCGGCAGCCGCACGACTTTTTGCCCCAACCTCTCCATACCTCGCCAGGAACTCCTTCCCGGGGTATCCCCGGGTAATCCCAGCATATTCCTGATTCTGGGACAGAGGAATCATGAACCGTCGGTCAATGGCGATCGGCTTTCGGTTCGGCACAAGCGGTTCCATGAATGCCACCACCTCCAGGACGACCTTTCCCGGTCGCATACGAGGCCGGCGCCTGGGCTGCTGCCCACCCATCGGCCGCACCTCCCGGCTCCGGAGCAAACCGAAGCCGGCAAGGGGCGTGGACTTCCGGACACCGAAGCGGGGCGGTACAGCCGGCCAGGCACGGCCGCTGACCAGGAAGCGCCCGCGCGAGCTGTCCCATCGGGCGTACGCGCTGTCCCGCCACCCGACTCCGTCCACCCCGGCGGTCACATGGGCGGGTTGCCGTGCTTGCGGGAGGGCAGGTCGGCGTGCTTGGTGCGGAGCATCGCCAGGGACCTGATGAGGACCTCGCGGGTCTCGGCCGGGTCGATGACGTCGTCGACCAGACCGCGCTCGGCCGCGTAGTACGGGTGCATCAGCTCGGACTTGTACTCCTTGACCATGCGGGCCCGCATGGCCTCGGGGTCCTCGGCCTCGGCGATCTGCCGGCGGAAGATGACGTTGGCGGCGCCTTCGGCGCCCATGACGGCGATCTCGTTCGTCGGCCAGGCGTAGGTGAGATCCGCACCGATGGACTGGCTGTCCATGACGATGTAGGCACCTCCGTACGCCTTGCGCAGGATCAGGGAGATCCGGGGCACGGTCGCGTTGCAGTAGGCGTAGAGGAGCTTCGCGCCGTGGCGGATGATCCCACCGTGCTCCTGGTCGACGCCGGGCAGGAAGCCAGGGACGTCCAGGATGGTGACGATCGGGACGTTGAAGGCGTCACACATCTGCACGAAACGCGCGGCCTTCTCGGAGGCCTCGATGTCCAGGACTCCCGCAAGGGTCTGCGGCTGGTTGGCGATGATGCCGACCACCTCACCCCCCAGGCGGGCCAGCGCGCAGAGGATGTTGCGCGCCCAGCGCTCGTGGACCTCCAGGTACTCGCCGTCGTCGACGAGCTCCTCGATCACCTTGGCCATGTCGTAGGGGCGGTTGCCGTCCGCCGGCACCAGGTCCAGGAGCGCGGTGCTCCGGCGGTGGGCCGAGTCGTCCGAGACGGCCGTCGGAGGCAGTTCCCGGTTGTTCTGCGGGAGCATCGACAGGAGGTAGCGCACTTCGGCGATGCAGGTCTCCTCGTCGTCGTAAGCGAAGTGGGCCACGCCGCTCGTCTCGGCGTGCACGTCGGCGCCGCCCAGCCCGTTCTGCGTGATCTCCTCACCGGTGACGGCCTTGACCACGTCGGGGCCGGTGATGAACATCTGCGAGGTCTCGCGGACCATGAAGACGAAGTCGGTCAGGGCGGGGCTGTAGGCCGCGCCGCCCGCGCACGGGCCGAGCATCACGGAGATCTGGGGGATGACGCCCGAGGCCCTGGTGTTGCGCTGGAAGATGCCGCCGTAGCCGGCGAGGGCGGAGACGCCCTCCTGGATCCGGGCGCCGGCGCCGTCGTTGAGGGAGACCAGCGGGGCACCCGCCGCGATGGCCATGTCCATGATCTTGTGGATCTTCGTGGCGTGGGCCTCGCCCAGCGCGCCGCCGAAGATGCGGAAGTCATGGGCGTAGACGAAGACCGTACGGCCCTCCACCGTGCCCCAGCCGGTGACGACACCGTCGGTGTACGGCTTCTTGGCCTCCAGGCCGAACCCGGTCGCCCGGTGCCGGCGCAGCTGCTCGACCTCCTGGAAGGACCCCGGGTCCAGGAGCAGCTCGATGCGCTCCCGGGCGGTCAGCTTGCCCTTGGCGTGCTGCGCCTGGGTCGCCTTCTCACTCGGGCCCGCCAGCGCCTGCGCACGGATCTCGTGCAGCTCGGCCACCCGTCCGCGCGCCTCGTGGAGTTGCTGCTTCTCCCCCGGGCGGTCGTCCAAGACCGTCATCGGTCCTCCTCCTCACCACTGTGCCGGGCCGTCGGGCCCGGGCTCTTGGGTCGTGCCTGTTTCGGCAGCGCCCGGCCGCGTCCCTCGGCGAGCACCGCCTGGGGCGGCAGCCGGCGCACGGCCTGCCGGGGCGCGGGTCCTTGGATCGCGGCCGCGGCGGCGTGGCCGCTGCCGCAGGGGACGTCCACGACGGTCCAGCCGGCGGGCCGCGACGGGGAGTGCGCCCCTTCGTCCCCGAGGTACACGTCCGACATCCAGCCGCCGACGCCGATGCCGGTCCCCTTCAGGTACGCCTCCTTGCGGGTCCACAGCCGGGCGAACACAGCGGGGCGGTCGCCGGCCGTATGTTCCTCCAGCTCGCGCCGCTCGCTCGGGTGGAGGGCCGGTGCGCACACCTCGACACGCTCCGGTCGCGGGAGCCGCTCCACGTCGACGCCGACCGGTGAGCAGGCCACGCCGACGAGGACGGCGCCCGGGCTGTGCGACAGCGAGAAGTGCGCGCTGGAGTCGACCAGCACCGGGCGCCCGTGCGGAGAACCGCACCGAGGACAGTCCGCCCGCGCGAAGGCGATGTCCTGCGGCGTCGTCCCCAGGTACGCGGCCAGCAGGCGCCGCAGCGCGATGTGGGCGACCACGTACCGCTCACGGTCGGCGGGCCGCCGGAACGCGTCCGCGCGAACGCGCTCCGCCTCGTCCAGTTCGTGCACCGCCAGCGGACCGTGCAGGCCGGCCGTCTCGGGGGCGGGCAGCAGCCAGAGGTCGAGCCGCCCCCGCCGCAGCCGCGGCTCGGCCCCGAGCTGGGACCACGAGGCGGTCATACCGCCCACTTGCGTACGTCGTCGAGCAGACAGGCCTGGCGCAGCGTCTCCTCGGCCGGAGCGGCACCGGCGCGCACCGAGGCGACGAAGGCGGCGATCGTGGCGGCCACCTGGTCGTGGGGGGCCAGCCGGATCTCCTCACGGCCCCCGCCCCCGTCGAGTTCGATCACGGGGACGAAGTCCGCCGGCGGGGTGAACGCACGGTCCACCGTGATGCGGCCCGCACTGCCCCACAGTTCGTACCGGGAGAGGTACTGGTGCTCCATACCGAAGGTGATCTGTGCCGTACCCCCCTCACCTGTGCGCAGGAGGACGGCGCCCGAGGTCTCGACCTCACGGCCGCGCCCCCGGGTGAGCTCAGCCCCGACGACCTCCAGATCGGGGCCGAGGAAGTGCAGGGCCGCGCGCAGCGGGTACAGGCCGACGTCCGCCAGCGCGCCGCCGCCGAGCTCGGGCCGGTGGCGGATGTCCGTGTCCGGCAGCGTGGGGACGGTGAAGGCCGCGTGCAGCGCCCGGAGTTCGCCGATCGCGCCGTCGGCCACCATGCGCCGTACCGCTTCGTGCCGCGGGTGGTGGACGAACATCACGTTCTCCATCAGCGCCAGCCCGCGGTCCCGGGCCAGGTCGAGGAGTTGCCCGGTGCGGGTGGCGTTCGTCGTCAGGGGCTTCTCCGCGAGCACATGCTTGCCGACGTCGAGAGCGGCCTCGGCCCACCGGTCGTGCAGCGCAGCGGGCAGCGGTACGTAGACGGCATCCACCTCCTCGAGGTCCAGCAGCTCGGCGTAGCCCCGCACCGCGCGGCCCCCGAAGCGCTCCGCGACCCGTTCCGCCTTCTCCAGGGAGCGGCTGGCGATCGCGACGATCTCGACGTCCGCGTCGGCCGCGAAGCCGGGGAGCATCCGGCGCACCGCGATGTCGGCGCAGCCGATCACCCCGACGCGCACCGGTTCGCTCATCGGGCGGTCACTGCCGTCGCGTTGAGGCACGCCAGCAGGGTGCGCCCCTGGACGTTGAGGTAGTGGCCGTGCCGGACCAGGGAAGTGAGCTGTGCCGGGGTGACCCAGGCGTAGCCGGGTGGCGGGTCCTGGGGTGCGTCGGCCTCATCCGCGTCGACGATCAGGTAGCGGCTGTCGGCGTTGAGGAAGCGCCCGCCCTCCTCCGAGTGGACGGCCTCGTAGCGGACGCGGTCCTCGCGGGCGCGCAGCACCGTGTCGAGGAAGGGCGGCCGGTCCCGCGCGTCGAGGTGGGCGTAGTTCTCGGGGGTGTACTGCACGGTGGGACCCAACTCGATGGTGTCGAGGAAGCCGCCCTCCACACGGGCGTGGACCAGGACGTGGGGCACGCCGTCGAACTCGCGGATGAGGAAGGCGGTGACACCCTGGCCCACCGGTTCGAAGAGGGGCTGGGTCCACCCGGTGACCTCGCGGTTGCCCGCCCGTACGGACACTGCCACCACCCGGAAGTAGCGGCCGTCCTCGTGCTCGATGGCGCTCTCGCCGCGCTTCCACCGGGGAATGCCCGCGAGCGGGACACGCTCGGCCCGCACCGCGTGGCGGGCGCGTTCCCCGGTGATCCAGGACAACAGCTCGATGTCGCTCAGCAGCGCTCCCGCTGCGGCGTCCGGGTGCGGCAGGCAGGACAGCACGGTGCGCGAGTCCATGTTGACGACGTTGTCCCGGTGCAGCAGTTCGCTGATCTGGCCGAGGGTGAGCCAGCAGAAGTCGTCGAGGAGCGGCACGTCACCGGTCGCTTCCACGATCATGTTGCGGTTGGACTTCCGGTAGAACCAAGAGCCGTGTTCGGACTGCAGCACATCGGCGACGACCCGCCCGCGGCGCGGGCCGGCGAAGTACTCGATGTACTTCACGTCCGCGCCCTTGTGGACCTTCGTGTAGTTGCTGCGGGTGGCCTGGACCGTCGGCGAGAGCTGGAGCAGGTTCGGGTTGCCCGGCTCCATCTTCGCCTGCATCAGAAAGTGCAGCACCCCGTCGAACTCCTTGACGAGAATGCCCAGGATGCCCACCTCGGGCTGCTTGATGATGGGCTGGTGCCAGTCGGCGTACGGACCGTCCCCGTAGGGGCCGTCCTCCTCCGTGACGTGCAGCCCCTCGACGGTGAAGAAGCGGCCGCTGCGGTGCGCGAGGTTGCCGGTGCGGCCGTCGAAGGACCAGCCGTCCAGCTCCGCGAACGGTATGCGGTCCACGCGGAACTCGTTGGCCCGGCCGCGCTCGGCCAGCCAGGTGGCGAAGTCTTCGGTGTCCAGCTGGACGCCTTCGGCGGCCGCCGCGGAGAGCGCGATGCGGGACGGCGCACGCACGTCCGCACGTGCCTGGAGCGGGGTATGAAGGAGCGGCGAAGGCATCAGAGGACTCCTTGGGTCTGGTGCGCCGGAGCGGGGATGGGGTGGGTGACCACCGGCGGCCCGGTGTGCGGAGCGGGCCCGGGGGCCGAGGGCGGGCAACCGGTCGGTGACGCCGCCGCGCGGCCGCGGTGTCCGCCCGCCGGCCGGCCGGCCGGCGGGCGGGGCTTCCGCGCCGGGAAAGCGGGGGAAAGCGGTTCCCGCACTGTCCATACGTCGTCGTCCCGGTCTCGGGAGCACAGTGGCCCGCGGGCTCAGCCGCGCGCGGCCACGAACTCCTTGATCGAGGCGGTGACGTAGTCCAGCATCTCGTCGGTGAGCGCCGGATAGACCCCGATCCAGAAGGTGTGGTCGGTGATGATGTCGCTGTTCGTCAGCTCGCCCACGACACGGTGCGGCTGGTCGATGTAGGCCGGGTGCCGGGTCAGGTTGCCGCCGAACAGCCGGCGGGTGCCGATCTTCCGGTCCTCCAGGAAGGCCACCAGCTCGGCACGGCTGAACGGCGCCTCGGGGTCCACCGTGAGCACGAAGCCGAACCAGCTCGGGTCGGAGCGGGGGGTGGCCTCCGGGAGCAGCAGACCCGGTACGCCGTCCAGGCCGTCCCGCAGCCGCCGCCAGTTGCGCTTCCTGGCGTCGATGAAGTCGTCCAGCTTGGCCAGCTGGGTCAGCCCGAGGGCCGCCTGGATGTCGGTCGCCTTCAGGTTGTAACCGACGTGCGAGAAGATGTACTTGTGGTCGTACCCGGCGGGCAGGGTGCCCATCTGGTACTTGAAGCGCTTGAGGCACTTGTCGTTCTCGCCGGGCTCGCACCAGCAGTCCCGGCCCCAGTCCCGCAGCGACTCCACGATCCGGGCGAGGCCCAGGTTCGAGGTCAGTACGCAGCCGCCCTCACCCATGGTGAGGTGGTGCGCCGGATAGAAGCTGACGGTGGTCATGTCGCCGAAGGAGCCGGTGAGCTTCCCGTCGTACAGCGAACCGACCGCGTCGCAGTTGTCCTCGATCAGGAACAGGTCGTGCTGCTCGGCGAGTTGGGCGATCTCGGTGACGGGGAACGGGTTGCCCAGCGCGTGCGCGATGATGATGGCCCGTGTCCTGGGGCCGATCGCGGCCGCCACCCGGTCGGCTGTCGCGTTGTAGGTGGTGAGGTCCACGTCCACGAAGACCGGGACGAGGCCGTTCTGCAGGATCGGGTTGACGGTGGTCGGGAAGCCCGCCGCGACGGTGATCACCTCGTCGCCCGGCTGCAGCCGCCTGTCCTCCAGGACGTGCGAGGTGAGCGCCGAGACGGCCAGCAGGTTCGCCGACGAGCCGGAGTTGGTGAGGTGGGCCTTGCGCAGCCCCAGTCGTCGGGCGAAGGCCGACTCGAACTTGCGGGAGCTGCGTCCGGCGGCGATGCGCATCTCCAGCGCGGCCTCCACCAGGGCCGTCCGGTCGGCCTCGTCCAGCACCGCGCCGGACGGCCAGATCTCCGTCGTACCGGGGACGAACTCGCGTTGCGGGGAGACCTCCTGGTGGTACTTGCGGACCTCTTCTAGTACCAGTTCCTTGCGGTCGCTCACGATGATTCCTCTTCCAAGTCCGGTGCGTTGGCCGTGACGCCGAGCGGTGGGTGCGCCGGCGGCAGTACAGGCGCGAGCAGATCGCGCAGGGAGTCGTCGAGGCACCGGCGCGGCCGCCAGCCCAGCAGCCGCTCGGCGCGCGCGATGTCCAGCTGCTGCCGCGCGACGTCGGTGCGCGAGGGCGGGACCTCGGGGGCCTCCACGACGGGGACCTCCAGGCCGCTGAGGGAGACCATCCGGTGGATCAGCCCGCGCATCGGGACCGCCTCGCCGCGGCCCACATTGATCACCCGGCCCGTGACGGCCGCGCCCGGTGCCGTGGCCGCGGCCAGCACTGCGGCGGCGGCGTCGCCCACGTCCACCAGGTCGCGGGCCGCGCGCAGCGGCGGGAGCCGCAGCTCGGGGGCCTTCTCGCCGCGCGCGTCGGCGCGCGCTGCCTCGCCGAGACGGGCCGCGACCCCGCCGAAGAGACTGCCCTGAGGCATTCCGGCACCGATCACATTGGCGAGCCGGAGCACCACGCCGTCGACGCCCCGTTCGGACGCGGCGCGCAGGACGGCCCGCGTGCCCAGGAGTTTGGTGCGGCCGTACGCGGTGACCGGGGCGGGCTCGTGTTCCTCGCCGGTGGCGGCGTCCGGGACGCCGGCCCCGTACTCGTGGACGCTGCCCAGCTGGACGAGCCGTACCGGCGGACCGGACAGCTCGGCGAGCGCCGCGACGAGGCGCTCGACCAGGTCGGCGTTGCCCGCGGCCATCTGTTCCTCGTCCGCCCGCCAGGCCCGGCCGGCCGCGTTGATCACCACGTCGGCGCCGGTCGAGTCGAGCAGCCCGGCGATCTCCTCCGGCGCCGCCGCGAGCAGGTCCAGGCGTACGGGTGAGCGACCCCGCGCGGGGTCGTACCCACTGGTGCGGGACACCGGGTGGACCCGGGCGCCGAGCACGGCGAAGGCCTCGACGATGTGGCGGCCGAGGAATCCGGTGCCGCCCAGGACGACGACCGAGAGCCCGGCGGCCGGACGGGCGTCAGCCCGCACGGTGCGCCTCGTACTTGACGGCCTTCCACCAGTCGGGGTTGTCCCGGTACCAGGCGACCGTCTCGGCCAGGCCCTCCTCGAAGCCGGTCAGCGGCGCGTAGCCGAGCTGCTCACGGATCTTGGACTCGTCGATCGAGTACCGCAGGTCGTGCGCCTTGCGGTCCGGGACCCGGCGGATCATCTCCTCGCCCGTGCCGGTCAGTTCGAGCAGCTTCTCGGTCAGGGCGAGGTTCGTGTACTCGTTGCCGCCGCCGATGTTGTAGATCTCGCCGGGCCGCCCGTGGTTGAGCACCAGGTGGATGCCTCGGCAGTGGTCGTCCACGTGCAGCCATTCGCGGACGTTGCGCCCGTCGCCGTACAGCGGGACCTGGCGGCCCTCCAGCAGGTTGGTGACGAACAGGGGGATGACCTTCTCGGGGTGCTGGTACGGGCCGTAGTTGTTGGAGCAGCGCGTGATGGACAGGTCCACGCCGTGTGTGCGCCAGTACGTCTGGGCGACCAGGTCGGAGCCGGCTTTCGAGGCGGCGTAGGGCGTGTTGGGCGCCAGCGGCCACTCCTCGGTCCAGGAGCCCTCCTCCATCGAGCCGTACACCTCGTCCGTGGAGATGTGCACGACCCGTTCCACACCGCTCTCCAGCACGGCGTCCAGCAGGGTCTGGGTGCCCATGACGTTCGTGTGGAAGAACTCGCGTGCCCCCACCAGGGAGCGGTCGACGTGGGACTCGGCCGCGAAGTGGACCACGGCGTCGTGGCCGGGAACCAGTTCGCGCATCAGGTCGCGGTCGCAGACGTCGCCGCGGACGAACACCAGCCGCTCGTGCGACGCGGGCAGGTTGTCCCGGTTGCCCGCGTAGGTCAGCTTGTCCAGGGCGGTGACCTGGGCGCCCGCCCAGCCGGTGTACGCGTCGTCCAGCAGTTTGCGGACGAAGTTGGAGCCGATGAAACCGGCTGCTCCGGTGACCAGGATCCTCATGCCGCGACCTCCACTCGGGTGTGGTCTCCGACGACCAGGCAGTGATGGTCCGTGCCCCGGCCGGTGGTGCCGACGGAGGCGGCGCGCCCGATCAGCGAGTCGCGCAGGCCGTGGACACCGGTGACCGATGCCTCGTCGAGGGCTATGGAGCTCTCCAGCCGGCTGTCGGTCACCAGGCAGTTGCGTCCGATCGAGGTGTACGGGCCCACATGGCTCCCCTCCACGACGGTGCCGGTGCCGATGATCGCCGGGCCCTCGACCCGGGACCGCAGGATGCGCGCCCCCACCTCGACCACGACCTCGCCGACAAGGACACTGTGGGCGTCGACGTACCCGTCGACGCGCCGGCTCAGGCCGTCGAGGAGATGGCTGTTGCACTCCAGGACGTCCTCGACCCTGCCGGTGTCCTTCCAGTAGCCGTCGTACCGGCTGGCGCGGACGTCAGCCCCGCAGGAGACCAGCCACTGGACGGCGTCGGTTATCTCCAGCTCGCCGCGGGCGCTGGGCTCGATGGCCCGCACCGCCTCGTGGATGGCGGGCGTGAAGAAGTACACGCCGATCAGCGCCAGGTCGCTGCGCGGCTCCGGCGGCTTCTCCACCAGGCGCAGCACCTCGCCGTCGGGTCCGAGTTCGGCGACCCCGAAGGAGCGAGGGTCGGACACCTTGTGGACGACGACCTGGGCGGCCGGGCGGTGCGTGGTGAATTCCTCGGCGATGCCGGTGACGCCGTCGGGCAGCATGTTGTCGCCCAGGTACATCACGAAGTCGTCGTCGCCGAGGAAGTCGCGGGCGATGGACACGGTGTGGGCCAGTCCGCGTGGCGCGTCCTGGGCGATGTAGGTGATCCGCAGGCCGAACCGGGAGCCGTCTCCGAGTACGGCCTCGATCTCGGGGCCGCGGTTGCCGACGACGACGCCGACCTCGGTCACCCCCAACTCCCGGACGCCCTGCAGTACGTGCACCAGGACGGGCGTGTTCGCGATGGGGATGAGTTGCTTGGGCATCGAGTAACTGAAAGGCCGCAGGCGGGTACCGGATCCGCCTGCAAGCACCAGAGCCTTCATCGACAGGTCCTCTCGGTTCGTGTGTTCATGCCGGCTGTTCGAGCGGTCTGAGCTCGGCGTTCAACCTCGCTGCTGTGTGGGCCGGCCACCGGGCCCTGAGCGCGAGCTGCGGGCGCCGCTGTTCGTGCGCACGCCCCGCCGTCCGGCGGCCACGCGGATCGTGGAGCGCGCCCACCGGCGCAGCCGGCCAGGTGGCCGGCGCTCCGGGGCCGCTTCGGGGTCATCGCCGTTTCCTGGCCGTACTGAAGCGCCGGACGATCGGCATCTCCACGTACCGGTGCAGCAGCCATGCCAGGGCGACGGAGACGACGAGGGCCGATGCCATGTAGGCGATCACCATGGCCACCGAGTCGAACGGGCCGTGCATCACCTTGACGTTGAGCGTGTAGAGCACCAGGTGGTGGCAGAGGTAGAAAGCGAACGACACGTTGCCGAGCAGCACCATCGTGCTCGACGACAGGAACGTGGGGCGCCGTGCGATGTCCCGCTGCGCGGCGGCGACGATGAGCAGCACGCAGGAGATCAGCAGGGGTGCGCGCTGGCCGAACAGCCATGGGCTGTTGATCGCCACGACGTAGCAGGGCACGAACGAGAGCAGCACCCACGGCATGCTCACCCTGGGGAAGCGGCCGGAGGTCACCAGGAGCGCGGCGAACACTCCGGCGAAGAAGTCGCAGAGGCGGCCGAGCGGGAGGACGTAGGCGAACCACGTCTCGAAGCCGGTTTCGTTCGGCGCGCCCACAAGCTCGCCGGTCCCGGCGGGCAGGACGTACGCGAGGATCGGTATGAGGAAGGCCGCGGCGACGCAGAGGGCCAGGCCCGTCCAGGCCGCGCGGGTGCCCAGGCCGCGGAACCAGCGGATGACGAGGGGGAAGACCAGGTAGAACGCGGCCTCCACGGCGAGCGACCAGCCCGGCGTGAGGACACTGAAGTTGACCTCCGGGTTCGGCACCCACACCTGGACGAGGCCCGCGTAGGCGAGCAGGTCCCGCCACCGGACACCCAGGTCCCACAGCAGCACCGTCGCCGCGATGCCGGCCACGTAGTACAGCGGCAGGATCTTGACGAACCGGCGGCGGTAGAAGCTGCCGATGCGGTCGGTGGCACGTGCGGACCAGGTGAGGACGAAGCCGCTGAGGACGAAGAAGAAGCCCACTCCCAGGGCGCCCAGTTGGCCGGTGGCGTCCGCGAAGGCAGTGTTGGCGCCCTGGTCGGCGAAGGTGGGGAGGACCAGGCTCGCGGAACCTATCAGGAGAAAGGAGGAGTGGCATACGAAGACCGCGAGCGCCGCGAAGAAGCGCAGTCCGGTCAGCGAGTCGAGCCTGGCAGGGCCGACGCCGGCGGGCGGCGCCCCCTCCCGGGGGGCTGCCGCCCGCTTGCGGGTCTCCACTGCGGCGAGGGCGGTCACCGCTCGGTCCTCCACATCACGACCGTCACGGCCGTCGATTCCCTGTGTCACGGACTTCCTCCAAGCGAGTACGGTCCGCGGCCGTCGGCGCGCGGGTCGGTTGTGTCGCGGGCGGGCGTCAGGGTCGGCGGCCGGGTTCGGCCGGCGCCGGTCCGCCGTGCGGCGGTCGAGCGTCGCGGGCCGGACCGTGCTCTTCGGTCCCGGTCGGCTCTGCTGACCCTGGAACGCAGGAAGGGGACGCCGGAAAACGGCGTCCCCTTCACAGAGACCAGGAGCATCGCCCCGGGACGTCACCTGCGAGCAGATGAGCACCGGGTCCGGGGGGTTGACGGCCCCCCGGTCATGACCGGCTGCCGGAGCGCAGCCGGTGGATTCTCACGACGTCGCGGGCAGGATGTTGTGATTGGAGCGGAACAGGTTGGTCGGGTCGTACTTCGCCTTGATCTGGGCGAGTCGCTCACCGGTGGCCCCGGGGTAGACGGCCTCCCGGATCCGCTCCTGTCCCGCGTCCACGATGAAGTTGGCGTAGGAGCCCGAGTCGGACTGCTGGATGGCGGCCATGAACTCGTCGGCCCAGGTCGCGTGCAGGCCGGCCTCGGCCTGGTCGGCGTAGACGGCGGAGAGGTGCGCCATGATCTTGCTCTGTCGGTGGGCGAAGGCCGTGGCGTCGGACGGGACCCGCGCTATGGCCCCGCCCAGTACCCGCAGCTGCGCCCCGGCGACCATCGCGGTCGAGGCGGTGACGCGCTCCAGGATGGTCTCGGCGGTCGCGCGGTCGACCCGGTCGATGAACATGTTGCGCGCCACGGAGATGGGGCGCTGCGTGGGGTCCGCCGGGGGGAACATCCCGGGGTAAGGGATGGCCCGCACCATGTCGGCGAGCGGCGGGGCGATCGCCCGGAACCGGCCGATGACCTCCTCGCCCGCCTCGGAGGGGCCGGCGTAGCACATCACCGCGAGAATGATCGGCTTGCCGTGGTACTCCGCGGGCACGAACGGGAAGGGAGGCGCCGTCCACACGTTCACGATCGTGGAAAGCTCCTCGGGGGCGGCCTCGGCCTCGGCGATGAAGGCCTCGAGGATCTCGGGGGTCACCGGGAGCACCAGCATTCCGCCGTACACACCGTCGACCTCGTGCAGCCTCAACTTGAAGCGGGTCGCCACCCCGAAGTTACCGCCACCGCCGCGGATGGCCCAGAACAGGTCGGGGTGGTGGTGCTCGTCCACCGACAGCAGTTCGCCGTCGGCCGTGACGATCTCCGCGGCCAGCAGATCGTCGATGGTCATTCCGTGCTTGCGGGACAGGAAACCGATGCCGCCCCCCAGGGTGATGCCCCCGACCCCGACCTGGCTGCTGTCGCCGAATCCGGTCGCGAGCCCGTGCTCCGCAGCGGCTTGGGTGTACTCCCCGGCGGAAATGCCGGTCTCGGCCCAGGCCGTACGGGCCTCGACGTCGATCTCCAGCGCTCGCATGTTGGCCAGGTCCAGGACGATGCCGCCTTCACAGACACCGTGCCCGGCCCCGCTGTGTCCACCGCTGCGGACGGCCAGCTCGAGCCCGGTCTCCTGTGCCAGCGCCACGACGCGCGCCACCTGCTGGGCATTCCGGGGCCGCAGGATGACGGCGGGCCTGCGGTCGATGTCACCCGCGTACACGGTGCGCGCTGCTTCGTACTCGGCATCATCAGGCCTGATGACCTGCCCGTACTGCTCATCGGTGAGCTCCCCGATCGGTAGGGGGGCGCGGCCGTGAGGTGCTGTCACAGAGTGACTCCTTAAAATTAACGCGGCTTAATGTGTTCGCCAGTGCGCCTGGCGGCTCCGGGGACCGATCGCCGAGTGAAGTCGTCCCGATCTCGTAGGCGCTCGGACCGTGTCATCCGAGCCTTTTTCCTGTCAACTTCGGGATGGAATTTTCGATCGAATTCGGCCAGGGCTTCGAGTTAGGCGTGCCGACATGTGGACGCTTACCTCCTGTTCGTGCGCGGCTTTCGGACGACCGGATTGCCCTCCTGCACCGGACGCCCGCCCACATTCACGCTGGTGTTTTCCCGGACACGCGGATGGCGCCCGGGAAAAGTTTCCGGGCCTCGAGGCGGTACGGATCGGGGGAACCCTTTCCCGCCGAAACCGGCGGGGGAAGGGTGGCCCGAGGGATGTCTGCCGTGGGGGGGATCCGCCCCTCGGGCCACCGGGCTCGCCCCGCGTCCTTCCGACGGTCCGTCAGGCGGGCGACTTCACGAGGGTGATCACCCGCGCGCCGTAGGCGAGGGCAGGGGACACCGAGGAGATGCCCATGCCCGCGGCGGCCGCGAGCTCCTGCCACTGGTCCTGGGTGCGCTCGCGCCCTCCGAAGAAGGCCAGCATCCGCAGGTCGGCGCTGGTGAAGGCCGGATCCGGCGCGGAAGGTGACTGGTCGGCGCACTCGATGAGCAGCACGGAGCCGCCCGGTTCGAGGGCGTCCGCGCAGTGGCGCAGGATCCGCAGGGCGTCCTCGTCCGACCAGTTGTGCAGAACGAACGACAGGGTGATCGTGTCGGCCTTCACCGGGAGCGGATCGAAGAAGCTGCCGTCGACCACGCCGACCCTGCCGGCCAGTGCGGTGCCCTCGAACTTCGCCCGCGCCCTGGCCGCCGGGCCGGGGAGCTCCAGCAGGGTGGCGCTGATGCCGTGCTCCTTCGCCAGCACGGTGGTGAGCAGATCGCCGTCGGCGCCGCCCACGTCGAGGATGTGACGCACGCCGGTCCAGTCGTGCTCTTCCGCCACCTGGTGGAAGACGGTCCGCTGGCCGTGCGCCATCGTGTCGTAGAAGGTGGCGCCGAGGGACGGATCGTCCGAGACCTCGTCCCAGAAGTCCTTGCCGTACCGCAGCCGGTAGACGGCGCCTCCGTCGCGGACGGCTTCGAAGAGGTGGACGAGCGCGAGGTCCGCCCGCCCGACCATGTGAGCCGGGTCCAGCCACCCCACCTGGGTCGCGGGGTGACCGTGGGCCAGCAATGCGCCGATGGCGGTGGGCACGTAGTGGTCCGGTGCGGACTCGGCCAGCACGTCGACGGCGACCAAATGCCGGATCAGCCTCCTCAGCGCGTCCTCATGCGCGTCTGTCGCCTTCGCGAGCGATGCGACGTCGTGCACGCCGTCCCGCATGTGGTCGACCAGCCGCAGGCTCGCGGCCACCCTCAGCGCCATGGGGGTCACCAGGTCACCGAGCCGCAGCAGTGCGGCGAACCCCGAGGAGGCGTCGGCGATGGCGGTGGGACTGCCGGAACCGCTGTCTTCTGGCGTCCCCGCCAGGCCGGTCGTCGGTTCGTCCGTGGACAAGCGATTCTCCTTTTTCGTGAAGCACGGTCGGTGATGGACTGAGATCTGCGCAGAGGGTGAGAACCGCTCCCGGACGGAATCCGTCCTCAGCGGACGCCGGCGGGGCCGAACCACCTGGTGAGCGCGGACCTGAGGTCCGCGGTGGCGGTCTTCGGAAGGGCCGAGCCGGGGGCGACGGGCGCGGCCCAGGCGACATGGCCGTCGGGGCGGATCAGCACGGCGGCGGGGGCCGGGACGTCACCGATCACCGGGAACGCCCAGTGATCCTCCTGGGGCTCTGCCTCGACGAGGTCCACCCGGTCCGTCCAGCCGTCGAGGGCGGCACGCAGATCGGGTCGGCCGGTGAAGTCGAGCAGTACAGGTCGTGCGGCGTGCAGCAGCTCGTAGACGCGCAGCTGCCCGGAGGGCGACTTGATGTCGAGGTCGGTCATCCGGCGTCCCAGGGCCGGATGACCGTCGCCCACCGGGTAGTAGGTGTCGAGCTGGCTGATGACGCCGCCCAGATACCGATTGCCGTCGTCGAACTCGATGAGGTCGCTGAACACCTCGCGCAGCGCGTCGGCCTGCGTGCTCGCGCGCCAGATGGCGGTCTGGGCGCGGACGTTGTTGAGCACGCGCTCGGTGGCCTGGCGCCGTTCGGCGTCGTAACTGTCCAGCAGGTCCTCGGGGGCCTGCCCGCGCACGACCGCGGCGAGCTTCCAGCCCAGGTTGACGGCGTCCTGGAGCCCCAGGTTGAGCCCCTGTCCACTGGAGGGGAAATGGACGTGGGCGGCGTCCCCGGCCAGCAGGACCCGTCCAGCGCGGTACGTGTCGACCAGCCGGCAGGCGTCGCTGAACCTGTCGAGCCGGTACGGGCTGTGCATGCCGAAGTCCGTACCGGCGATCTTGGCGCATGCCTCGCGGAGCGTCTCCAGGGTCACTGGGGCGTCTCGGTCCGTGACCTTGTCGAACTCCACGGTGATCACCCGGTACATGCCGGGGTACTCCGAGTGGAAGACCATGAAGTACCCGTTCTCCCGTCGGCCCTCGGGGCCGAAGATGACCTCGGAAGGTGGGTCGGTGAGCTCGACGTCGCCCAGCAGCGCGGTCAGCGTGGCCGGCGTGCCGGGGAACTTGATGCCGGTCAGCTTGCGTACGACGCTGCGGCCGCCGTCGCAGCCCACCAGATAGCCGGCTCGCAGCCGCTCGGTGCCCTGATCCCCGGCGATCTGCACCTCGACCCCGGTCTCGTCCTGGCGCAGTCCGGTGACCTCGGCGGACCGGCGCAGCCGTACACCCAGCTCGATCGCACGCTCCTCCAGGAGTTGCTCGATCCGGGTCTGGTGCATGGCGAGCGCGTAGGGATGCCTCGTCGGGAAGTCGTCGATGTCCAGGTGCATGAAAGCGAAATGCGCGAGCGGCATGGCCTTGCCGACCGCGAGGAACCGGTCCACGATCCCGCGCTGGTCGAGCAGTTCCACGCTCCGAGCGTGGAGGCCGCCGGCCCGTGACTTGTCGTTTCGCTCCGCGAGCCGCTCCAGCACCAGCACGTCCACTCCGGCGAGCCGCAGCTCGCAGGCGAGCATCAGCCCGGTCGGGCCGCTGCCGGCGATTATCACATCTGCCATGAGGCCACCTCTCTCATTCCGCCGCAGAAATGCATGCAAGCGGTTCGCTTGTGTTCTGTACGGGCCGCTCATGTTCTGTACGGGCCGGCGGGAAATGCTTGTCGCGCAGCGGTCGGGAGTTCCTGATCCGCACACGTCTTCGGCTTTCGCAACGGCGGGCCGCCGCGTCCTCGCCGTCGTGGGGAACGTCCGCGGACGGTCGCCGTGCGCGAAGGCGCCGGGCGCCTGCTGTCCGCCGTCGCCTTCTCGGCCCGACCGTCGACAGCGGGCCGGGGCGAGGCCCCGGGCACGCGCCGGCCGCCGGCGCTGCTCGTTGCCGAAGCGGGGCCTGGCTCCTGGGTGTGCGAGTGCACGCGGGAGCCGCCGGCCGGCGACGGCTCCCGCCAGTCCCTACCGGAAGTCGGCCACGTGATCGGCGGCCCACTGGTCGAGCGTGCGTGCCGGGCGGCCGGTGACCTCCTCGACCGTCGCCGAGATCTCCGCCGGGACACCGACGAGACCCGCCTGGAAGCTGAGGAGCATGTCCGCGAACTCGGCCGGGACCTGGTTCTGGATCATCTGCTCACGCGCGACGTCCGGCGCCAGCTCCTCGTACCGCACCGGGCGTCCGACGGCCTCGCCGATCCGCCGGGCCTGCTCGGCCTGGGTGAGGGACTCCGGGCCGGTCAGCATGTACTTCGCGCCCGCGTGCCCGTCCGTCAGCAACACGCGGGTGGCGACGTCCGCGATGTCACGCTCGTGGATGAGCGCCATCTCGGCCTCGGCGTAGGGCCCGCGCACCACGCCGTCCGCGCGGATCTGCGGTGCCCACTGCAGGGTGTTGACGGCGAACGCGCCGGGCCGGACGAAGGTCCACTCGAGCCCGGACTCCTCGACCTCGCGCTCGATCTCCTTGTGGTAGGCCACGATCGCGTTGTCGGAGCCTTCGGTGCTGAACTCGACGGCCGACGAGGAGAGCAGGACGACCCGGCGTACCCCACGCTCCCGCGCCGCCCGCAGGACCGGTCCCGCCGTACCCGGCGAGGGGAACAGGAACAGCGCGGAGACGCCCTCGAGTGCGGGCTCCACCGTCTCCGGCCGGGTGAGGTCGCCGCCGACCACCTCGGCCTCCGCCGGCAGGCGGGCTCCCGCAGGACTGCGGGTCAGCGCGCGTACGGTCTCGCCCGCGGCGAGCAGTTGATCAACGACATGACGACCGACATTCCCGGTCGCTCCGGTCACCAGAAACACAGACCCCTCCACATCGCCGATCCCTCTTGATCGTGCTCGGTAGCGTCATTCCGCACGTGATCGCTCCATGAGGCCGGCGTAGCGGCCGGAATGGAAGATCAACGGTCTCGCGTCGGCCCCGATGGACCAGTCCACGGCTTCGGCGATCACCAATTCGTGGTCGCCTTCGACCTGGACCGTCCTGATCCGGCAGTCCAGCCAGCCGAGTCCGTCCGCCGCCACCGGGTGCCCGGCGGCGGTCCGGGCCCAGTCCCCGCCGGCGAACCGCTCGGCGTCGCGCGTCGAGAAGGTCCGGCAGACCTCTTCCTGCGCATCGCTGAGGATCGACACGGCGAAACCGCCCGTGGCCCGGACGGCCGGCCACGTGGTCGAGGTCAGCGCCGCGCAGAACGCGATCAGAGGCGGATCCAGTGACACGGAGGTGAAGGAGTTCACCGCCATGCCGACCGGCCCGCCGTCCGACTCCGCGGTCACCAGCACCACTCCGGTGCTGAAACATCCCAGTACGTCGCGGAAACCGCGCTGGGTCAGCACTGTCGCGCCCCCTGCCACCCGGTGGCGGGCCCGGCGTACCGACGGACGGTCTCGGTCGCCCCCGCCACGGGCACCACCTGCTGGGCCGAGGTGTGCGTGATCGGCCGTAGCCGACTTCCGGCTGCCCCGGCCAGGACCCAAGCCTTCACGTGCGTCCCTTCCCTTGTCCGAGGTGTCAGCGGAACAGGCCGGCGTTGTCGCGTGCCCATTGCGCGAAGGTCCTCGCCGGCTTGCCCGTCACCGTTTCGACCGTGGGCAGGGCCCGGACCTCCGTCTCGGTGGGGCGGCCGAGGAAGTCGAGGGTGGCGGCCACGATCTCGGCCGGCATGTACGCCGACATCTCCTTCTCGGCCCGCTCCGGAGTGATCTCCTCGTGCCGGAGTTTGCGGCCGATCGCTTCGCCGATCGCCGCCACCTGCTCGACGGGCGTGATCGGCCGGGGGCCGCTGAGCGGGTAGACCGCGCCGGCGTGCCCTTCCCGGGTGAGCGCGGTCCGGGCCACCGCCGCGATGTCACCGGGGTGGATGGCGGGCAGGCCCACCCGGGCGAACGGCGTGCGCACGACGTCGCCCTCCGCGATCTGGGGCGCCCAGGCCCGGGTGTTGGAGGCGAACTGGCCCGGACGCAGGAACGTCCACTCGAGCCCGGATTCCTCGACGGCGCGTTCGGCCTCCCGGTGCACCCTGCCGATCAGGGATTCCGGGCGGGTCTCCACGGCCACGCTGGAGAGCAGCACGATCCGCCGCACCCCGGCCCGGGCCGCCTCCTCGACCA
This sequence comes from Streptomyces sp. NPDC051315, assembly GCF_044455165.1. Taxonomy (NCBI): domain Bacteria; kingdom Bacillati; phylum Actinomycetota; class Actinomycetes; order Kitasatosporales; family Streptomycetaceae; genus Streptomyces; species Streptomyces sp. NPDC051315. Next base: position 130,343 of record NZ_JBITEN010000013.1, on the reverse strand, counting down.
CCGCGGTCTCGTTCCCGGACATCATGAGGAAGCAGGCCTCCACCCCGGAGAAGGCCTTGACCAGCGACTCCGGCGTGGCGAAATCCCCTCCGACCACGTCCACGTCGGCCGGGAGCGCGGCCCGCCCCGGATTGCGGGTGAGCGCCCGAACGGGGACCCCCTCGGCACGCAGCTGCCGCAGCAGCTCACCGCCGACGTTGCCTGTGGCACCGGCTACCAGAATCATGACGTTCCCTTCCGGAACTCGTCGGCGTGGTCGGCCACCCACTGGGCGAAGCTCAGCCCGGGGCGGCCGAGGTAGGAGTCGACCGGTGAGATCTCGTGCGGGCGACCGACCAGCTGGGCGAACATCCTCAGCCGTGCCTGAACGGCGTGCGGGGGGATACCGGCCCGCAGCCACTCCTGCCGCGCCTCGTCGTGGGTGACCTCCGCGAAGCGGACCGGCTCGCCGGTCACTTCGCCGATGATCCGTGCCCGGTCGGCGTAGCTGAGCGACTCCGGTCCGCTGAACAGCGGCGTCCGGCCCACGAGTTCGTCGGTCAGCAGCGCGCGGGCGGCCACCGCCGCGATGTCGCGCTCGTGAACCGGGGCGGTCCTGGCGTCACCGAAGGGGAACCGGGCGACGCCTTCGGTCCTGATCTGTCCGGCCCACTCCAGGGCGGTCGCCGCGAACCCTCCGGCAGGCCGCAGGAACGTCCATTGCGCACCGGTCTCCCGGATCTGGCGCTCCAGCTCCCGGTGCTTGACGGCGATCATGTTCTCGGGGTCGTCATCGAGGACCGAGTAGGACGACAGGGCGACGATGCGGCGGACCCCCGCCGCCTTCATCCGGGCGATCGGCTCCGCGGAGCCTCCCGGAAACGCGGCCATGACGAAGAAGACGGACTCGATGCCGTCCAGGGGGAGATCGGCGGTGGCGGCCACCTCGACCTCGGGGGGCAGGTCGGCCCTGCCCGGGTGGCGGGTGAGCGCCCGCACCTTCCGGCCGCGGGCGAGCAGCTCGTCCACGAGCGGCCTGCCGACATGTCCGGTGGCTCCGGATATCAAGATCATTGTCGTCTCCTTCAGGCCGGCCCGACGAGACCCTGGGTGTAGTCGAGTGCCGCGGGCTCGAACTGCATGACCGCGTGGCCGGCGACGGAGCGCACGTCCCGCCAGTACCGCTGGAGCGGGTGCCCGTCCTCCTGGGCCCTGGTGCCGCCGATCCGCAGCAACCGGTCGGTGGCGTCGACCAGCATCTGAAGCGCCAGCGCGTAGTCCCTCCGGTTGCGGCGCGCCAGCTCCGGCGACAGGGCGCCGCCGTCCACGACGGCGCAGGCCCGCTCCAGCAGCAGCTGGGCCGCGTCGATCTCTCCGGCGGCCCTGGCGAAGTCCACCTGGTAGGACTGGCCGGCGGCGGCCCGCGGACCGGTCGGAGCGACCGCCACAAGCTGCGCCGCGACCGCGAGCGCGCCGCGCGCGGCGCCCAGCACGGGGACGACGAACGTCAGACCGCTCACGGCGGCGTTCGGCAGTGGGGTGCGTCCCGGCAGGCCCACCGTCGCGCCCCGGAACGCGTCCTCGCGCAGGCAGACACGGTGCTCGGGCACGAACACGTCGTCCAGGACGAGCGTGTGGCTGCCGGTGCCCCGCATGCCGAGGGAGGCCCAGGTGTCCTCGTAGGTGTAGTCCTGTCGCGGTACCGCGAAGATCCTCATCGGCTGCCCGCCGGACTTCGGGCCGGGGGCGGGGCCGGTCAGCAGCGTCCAGTCCGCGTACTCGACGCCGCTGACGTAGGTCCAGGACCCGGAGAGCCGGAACCCGCCCTCCACCGCGACGGCCGTACCCAGCGGCTTGATGACGGCCGCGACCAGCGTGTCGGGGCCGGCCGCCCAGATGTCGGCCTGGCCCTGCTCGGGCAGACAGGCCACGTACCGGGCGGCATGAGCGGCGAGGCAGGCCAGCCACGCCGTCGAGGAGCACTCCTCACCCAGCTTCGCCACCGCGGCGGTCAGCTCCCTGTAGCCGCGCTCGTCCCCTCCCCAACGGGTCGGCACCAGCCACCGGGCGAACCCGGCGTCCACCACCGCCCGCATCACCTCCGGGCTCACCCTGCGCTCGGCGTCGGCCTGCGCGGCCTGCGCCCCGGCCAGCTTGGCGGCCTCGGCCACCGCCGCCTGTGTCTCCGTTGCGAGTGACATGCCGGTCGCTCCCCCTCTCACGCACCGTCGAAGACGGGCGGGATGTTGTGGTTGATGCGGAACAGGTTGTGCGGGTCGTACTCGGTCTTCAGTTCGGTCAGCCGCCGGTGGTCCGGCTCCGCGTAGGCCCGCCGGACTCGCTGGGGGTCGCCGTCGTGGTCGAACAGGAACCCCGGCAGCAGGTCGCCGGTGTCCCACGGCCTCAGCCGTTCCAGCACCTCGTCCGCGGCCCGGCGCGCGGCGCCCGCCTCCTCGGCCGGGGCCGGCCTCCGCGTCCACAGGTGGAACGCCGCGCCCCTGGTGCCCACCGCGTGGGCGCGTCGGGGCGGCCGGTTAAGCGCGCCGCCCAGGTGGCGCAGCTCGATGTTGACGAACGGGTCTCCGGGCGCCGCCGGATCGATGAACGGCACCAGCGCCTCGACCGCCCCGTCGTCCAGCTCGGACAGCAGAGCGCTGCGGAAGTGCACCCTGACCGGGTGCTTCGGGTCGTGGTGGATCTCGGTGAGCTGCGTGTACGGCCTCGTGGCGCAGGTGTCCGTCTCGGGGCCGAGGGCGCGCAGCGGTGCGACCAGCCGGGCGCCCTGCGCCCCGTCGCCGGTGTGGACGATGTGCACCAGCACGAAGGACCGGCCGCGGTACGCGTCGGGCACCTTCGGCAGGTCCGGGAACCGCAGCAGGGTCACCGAGGACGACATCTCGTCCGGCTGCTCCTCGGCCCAGGCCAGATAGGACCGCACCACGTGCGCCGTGTGCGCGGGGTCCTCCCCCGGGTAGTAGAGCTCGCCGGCGAAGACGCTCCGCAGTGGCACCAGGTCGATCTCGGCCGCGGTCACCACGCCGAAGTTGCTCTTGCCGCCCCGCACCGCCCAGAACAGATCGGGTTCCTGGGCCGGCGAGACGGTGCGGATCCGGCCGTCGGCCGTGACCAGTTCGAGGGAGCGGACGTGGTCCGCGGCGAAGCCGTACGTGCGGCAGGTCAGCGGCAGTCCGCCGCCGGTCAGGTAGCCCATCACCCCGGCCTCCGACGAGGAGCCGCACAGCGGAGCGAGGCCGTGCCGGGCGGCGGCGGCAAGCACCTCGCCCCACCGCAGCCCCGCCCCGATCCGGGCGGTTGCGGCCTGCGGATCGACCGACAGCTCCCGCAGTCCCCCGGTCGCGATGAACACCGCACCGTCGGCGGCCACCGACCTGCCGTGCCCGGTCGACTCCACCGCGATCGGCCGGTTCGCCGCGGCGGCGAACCGGACGGCGTCGGCCACGTCGTCGGCGCCGGCGGCGACCACGACGGCCGCGGGCCGGTGCTCGACTGTCAGCAACCAGCCGGAGGTCGCCTCCTCGAAGCCGTCGTCACCGGGGTGGAGCGTGCGGCCGCGGACGGGTGCGCCCAGGCTCACGCGGTGTGCCAGGCGGCCGGTCCGTCACCGATCCGCTCGCCGGTGAACTCGGCCGTGGTGGTGTGAACCATCACGCCGTCGGGGGTGTAGATGCGGGCGGTGCCGACCCCGCTGTGCGCCGCTCCCTCGAGGCCGGCCTCGACATGAGCCTCCACCGTCCCCGCGCGGCCGCTCGCCGGGGTGAAGGTCTCGGTGAGGTCGTAGGTGAATCCCCCCGCCTGCCCGGCGGCCCAGGTCCCGGTGCCCACGGTCGCGGACGTACGCAGCGCGACCGTGCCGTCCGGGGCGAAGGAGATGGTGTAGGAGTCGGTGTGACCGTCGTAGCTCACCTGGCCGGTCCAGACACCCACGGGGGTCTGAACGGCGTCGGCCGCAGAGTTCGTGTCCAGCACGTCAGTTGTCCACCTTTTCTAAGGAGTTCGCCGCGTCGTCCGCTTCGGTGAGCGGCGGAGGGCCCGGCATGCGGGCGGTGCGCAGCAGGGTCGCTGCGGCCGCGGCCAGCAGCACGGCGAGCACCGCACCGACGATCGCGGTCGTCTGCAGGCCGTTCACAAAGGCCTCTCGGGCCACCGACAACAGCCGGGAGCCGTCGGCGGCCGGCAGCGTGCGGGCGACGTCCGCCGCGGCGGCAAGGGTGTCCTTGGCCGCCGTGCCGACGGAGGCGGGCAGCCCCTCGGGGAGCCGGTCGGCGAGGTCCGCCCGGTACACGGCGAAGCCGACACTGCCGATCACCGCGACGCCCAGCGCGCTGCCGAGTTCGGTTCCGGTCGCGGCCATCGCGGACGCGGCACCGGCCCGCTCGGGCGGGGCGGCTCCCACGATCAGTCCGGTGCCCAGCGAGATCATCGGGCCGAGGCCGAGACCGATGACGGCCGTCCCGGCCACCGCGAGGAACAGGTCGGAGGGGCCGCTGACGCGGGCCAGCAGCACCATGCCGAGCGCGGAGACCACGAGGCCCCCGGAGAGCAGGGTGCTCAGCTTCATCCGTCCGGCGAGGGTCGGTCCCCCCATGGCGCCGATCATGACTCCGAGTGTGATCGGCAGCGTCCACAGCCCGGCCTGGATCGGGTCCAGCCCGCGCACCAGCTGCAGGTACTGCATGACCAGGAACTGCAGGCCCGCGGAGAGCAGGGTCGCCAGCACGAGCATGCCGAGGGCGGTTCCGAACAGTTTGTTGCGGAACAGTGAGAGATCGATCAGCGGTTGCCTGATCCTGCCCTGGCGGGAGATGAAGAGCGCCCCGACCGCCAGGCCGACGGCGATGGCGAGGCCCGACTCCAGGCTCAGGCCGTCGGCGGCGATCCGCTTCAGACCGAAGATCAGGCCGAGGATCCCGACGACGGACATGATCACGCTGAGCAGGTCCGGGCGGGCGACCGACTCGTCCCGGTACTCGGGCAGCACGAGCGGGCCGAGGACGACCAGCAGCACCATGATCGGGACGCCGAGGAGGAAGACCGAGCCCCACCAGAACAGCTCCAGGAACGTGCCGCCGACCAGCGGTCCGATCACCGTGCCGAGGCCGAAGAAGCCGGTCCAGGCACCGATCGCGGCACCCTGCTGCTTGGGGTCCTGGAACATGACCCGGATCAGGGAGAGGGTGGAGGGCATCAGCGTGGAGCCCGCGATGCCCAGCAGCGCCCGGGCGGCGATGAGCATCGCCGGGTTGACCGCGAACGCCGAGATCGCCGAGGCCGCTCCGAACGCGACCGCGCCGATCAGCAGCAGCCGCCGACGGCCGATCCGGTCCCCGATCGCGCCCATGGGGATGAGGAAGCCGGCGATGAGGAAGCCGTAGATGTCCACGATCCACAACAGCTCGGTGTTGCCGGGCCGCAGGTCGGCGGTGAGAGTGGGCAGTGCCAGATGCAGGACGGTCAGGTCCATCGCGATGAGCACGGTGGGAAGCGCGAGGACCGCCAGCCCCAGCCACTCTTTTCGGGTCGCCCGCGGTGGCGTTGTCGTACCGGTGTCGGTACTCAAAGAGATCTCCTTGTGCTGTAAGGGAACGCTGGACGACGAAACGCTAGAACCTCAAGCCGAGTTGAGGTCAATAGGCGATCTTCGGCCACAGTCCCTGGCCCGGTCGTGGGGGAAGAGCGGGGGGTGCGCGCACGTCGTCGTCGGCGCACGTTCGGCAGGGGTCAGCGCACGTCGTGCCAGTCCGCGAGCAGCCCCGCGGCGAGCGCCTCGTGCAGCCCGGGTGCCTTCGCGTCCTTCTCCGACATCAGCGGTGGCTCGCTGAACCCCCAGGGGAGCGCCAGGTCGGCGTCGAGCGGGTTGATGTCGATCTGCGTGCCGGGCACGTACCGCGTGGAGACCACGTAGCAGATGCAGGCGTCCTCGGTGAGCGACAGGAATCCGTGCCCGACCCCCTCCGGCACGTACACGCACGTCCCGGATCCGGCGTCCAGCAGGGTCACGTGGTGCTCACCGAAGGTGGGCGAGCCCGCCCGCAGGTCGACGACGATGTCGCGCAGCGCCCCGCGCACGCAGGTGACGTACTTGACCTGTCCCGGCGGTACGGCCACCCCGTGGATCCCGCGGAGCGTGTTCCACCGGGACACCGAGTAGTTGATCTGCTCGGGCCGGAACGGGCGCCCGGTGGCAGCCTCGACCTGGTCGCAGCGGAACCCTTCGAAGAACGCGCCCCGCTCGTCGCGGATTGGCTGCGGGTCGAACACGAACGCGCCCGGCACCCGGGTCTCGACGATGTCCACGTCCCTCAGTCCCGGGCGCGGTACTGCGCGGCCATCCGCTCCAGAACCGGCACGATCTCGCCGGGGCCGGGCGCGGCGGTCAGGTCCGCGTACACGGCGCGGGCCCCCCGCTGGAACGACGGCTCGGTCAGCAACCGGGACAGCTCGTCGCCCACCTGCGCCGCGGTCAGGCCCTCACTGGGCAGGGCCACGCCCGCGCCCCGGGCCGTCAGATAGCGGGTGCTGGACAACGCGCTGCCCAACTCCTCCATGACGATCATCTGGGGCACCCGGTGCGCGGCCGCCGCGAAAAACGTGCCGAAGCCACCGTGGTGGATGATCGCCGAACAGGTCGGCATGACCTGGGTGAGCGGGACGTAGTCGAACATCCGCACGTTGTCGGGGATGCGGACGTCCTCGCCCAACTGGCCGGCGTCGACCGTGGCGACCACCTCGACGTCCATCGTGGCCACCGCCTCGAAGGCGGCCGTGACCCGTGCGTCCGGACCGTCGTGGACCGTGCGCCCGGTGACGCCGAGCGACAGGCACACCCGGGGCCGCGACGGTGGTTCCGACAGCCACTGCGGCACCGGGGCGGCCCCGGTGTACGGCACCCAGCGCATCGGGACCCGGCGCAGGCCCTCGGGCCCGGGCAGCTGCGAGGGGAGCGGGTCCACGGTGAAGTCGCCGAACAGCAGGTCCTCGGAGAAGTCGTAGCCGAACCGCCCGAACACCGGCGCCAGGGTCGCGGCCAGCGGATCCGTGTCCGCGCTCACCGCGGACGCCGGATCGTTGATGCGTTCGACCAGGCGCCTGCGGATCCAGCCGAAGTAGTCGGGGCCCCACATCATCCTCGCGGACGCGGCCCCGCACACGCGGGCCGCGACCGCCCCCACCGGACACGCCGGGTCCCAGATCACGAGGTCCGGCTGCCAGTTCCGGGCGGCCTCGACCAGGTTGTCGGCGAGCTCCTGCCGTCCCTCCTCGTCCGGGTGGTATCGCCGGTACGCGGCCACCAGGTAGTAGCGGGTCGCCCGCCACAGCTGGTCGAAGTCGGAGCCGGCCTCGAACCCGAGCGCGTCGCTGAAGCGGTCCAGCTCCGTGTCGGTGATCGGCGCGGGCGGCGAGGTGCGTTCGCCGAGCCCGACCGCCGTGAGTCCGGCCGCGGTGATCTGCTCGACCAGACCGGTGTTGCTGGCCACCCGCACGTCGTGTCCGGCGCTCTGCAGCGCCCACGCCAGCGGGATGCTGGGGTACAGATGAGCGGTCAGCGGTGCGACCGCGATAAGAATCCGCATGTGAATTCGCCTAGCTGTCGTGGATGTCAACGCGTCCCGGCGGCGTGCCGCGGGTCCAGACGACCTCGAACGCCAGCCGCGCGAAGCGCCAGCCGGCGTCGGTCCGTACCGCTTCGCCCTCGAAGCGGTCCCCGACCTGGAAGGGCTCGGGTGCCCGGAGCGTCTCCCGCGCCCCTGACTGCCCGGGCGGGTCCTGCGGTGCCGCCTCCTGGAGGTGCAGGTGGGTGGCGATCAGGTTTCCCCTGACCCGCGCCCGGTCCCCGTCGATCTCGACGAAGTGGCCGGCGGCCATGTGGTGGGTCCGCCGCCACTTGCCCATCATGGCGGCGGTGAACTCGGCCATGCCGGCCACTCCGTCGTGACCGCCCATCGGGAACTGGAACCTGCCGTCCTCGGTGAAGACCGACCGCGCCCAGGCGTCGTCGAACTCCGCCTCGTCCAGACCGGCCAGATAGCGGTCGACCAGGTCCTGGACATCCATCCGGTCGGCGAGGCGGCTCAGTGCGCCCGCGTCCTGTGGCATGTGCGTCCTCCCTCGCTCTCAGCTCACCAGGGCGGCCGGGGCGCCGAACCACCGGTCCAGCGCGTCGGTCAGCCCCTCCTTCCCGCCGGGCGCGGCCCAGGCCACGTGCCCGTCGGGCCGCACCAGCACGGCGTCCACCCGCGGCACCGAGGAGTCGGCGGCCGGCTTGGCGGTCACCACGTCCACCCGGTCGGCCCACGGCTGCGCGGACTGCCGTACGGACTCGTCGTGGGCGAGGTCCAGCACGAGGCCGCGCCCCCCGCGCAGCAGCGGGAAGACCGTCGTCGTCGCTCCCTCGGCGGCGAGTTCGAGGTCGGGCATGCACAGTCCGAGCAGCGGGTGGTCGCCCGGGCCCATCGGGTAGCGGATCTCCAGCCCGCTGACCATGCCGGCCAGGTGCCGGTGCACGACCTCGTGGTCGGTGAGCTCGCCCAGCACGTCGCGGAGCGGCTGCATCTCGGTGCCGCCCAGGAAGAGCAGCCCCTGGGCGCGGGTGTTGTTGAGCAGCCGCCTGCCCACCGCGTGCCGCTCGTCGTGGTAGGTGGCGAGCAGCGTGTCCGGGGCCCGGCCGCGCACCACGGCGGCGAGCTTCCAGCCGAGGTTGAAGGCGTCCTGGATGCCGGTGTTCATGCCGAGCCCGCCCGCCGGGAGGTGGACGTGCGCGGCGTCACCGGCGAGCAGCACCCGCCCCCTGCGGTACTCGGTCGCCAGTCGCGTGGCGTCGCCGAAGGCGCTCACCCACAGGGCCTCGCCGTGGCTGATGTCCTCTCCGGTGAGCCGCTGCCAGCCGGCGGCGACCTCGCTGAACGTCGGTGGCTCGGTGCGCCGCTGCGGGGGCGTGTCCCGTTCGCACACCACGATCCGGTCCACCCCGTCACCGATGGGGGCCGACATCGCGACCCCGCCGGGCAGCCACTCACCGATGAAGCGTGGCCGGATGTCGCAGCCTCGGACGTCGGCGAGGAACAGTTCGAGGGTGGCGGGGGTGCCGGGGAAGTCGAAGCCGGCCAGCCCGCGGACCGTGCTGCGGCCGCCGTCGCACCCGACCAGGTAGCGCGCGCGCAGCACCATCGGTCCGTCAGGTCCCTGGGCCGTGACCTCCACGGTCTCGCCGGTGTCGGCCAGGCCGACGACCGTGTGGCCGCGGCGCACATCGCAGCCGAGCTCCGCGACCCAGCCGCGCAGCATCGTCTCGGTGTGGACCTGCGGCAGGTTCACGACGGCCGGGTGGGCCTCGGGAAACACCCCGAAGTCCAGCGGCAGCCCGCCGAAGTGCCCGCGGGTGGTCGTCTGCAGCGGGATGTCCAGCACGCCGAACCGCTCCACCAGGCCGCGTTGCGCGAACACCTCCATGGTCCGTGGGGTGAAGCCCAGTCCGCGTGATTCGGTGGTCGGTTCGGTCAGCCGGTCCAGCACCATGACCTCGACTCCGCCGAGGCGCAGTTCCCCGGCGAGCATGAGGCCGGTCGGACCGGCGCCGACGACGATGACCTCGGCGTCCAATGCAGCATCCATCAAAGCTCTCCTGTTCAGGTTGTGGGCTCAGCGTGCGACGCCCACCGGCTGCCGCACCGTCGCGGGGTCGTCCACCATCGCCAGGACGGCGTGGGCGAGGTCGGCCCGGGAAACGGAAGAGGACTTCGGCACGTTGCCGCCGACGACCCGGCGGTACCGCCGGGACAGTGGCCGGTCCAGCAGCCGTGGGGGCCGCACGATCGTCCAGTCCAGGGCGCTGCCCCGGACGAGGTCCTCCATCACCGCGAGATCGTCGTACTGCGGCCGGAACGCCCGGGACACCAGAGGCAGGATCACGGTACGGATCAGCAGGCCCTCCCCTTCGGGAACCGGGCCGACCGGAGCGGCACTCACCGCGAGGAACCGCCGCACCCCGCAGTCCTGCGCCGCCTCGATGATCGCCCCGGTCGCCGCCGACGCGATGCCCGCGCCGGCGTTGCCGCGCGCGCCGAGGGCGGAGATCGCCGCCTCCTGTCCGGTCAGGAGCGGCCGCAGCGCCTGCGGGTCGGTCACGTCGGCGACCCTCACTTCCAGTGCCTCGTGACGGACCGTCAACGCGACCGGATCGCGCACGACGGCCGTCACCCGGTGACCGGCGTCCAGTGCCTGGCGGACGATCTGCGTGCCGGTGCCGCCGGTCGCCCCGAAAACGGTGAGCTTCATACGCTTCCCTTCAGCCGGTCCTGCCCGGTCTCCCGGTGCTGCGGGGTGTCGCCACCCCCGACGCCGCGCGACGGCGGCCGCGCCGGGCCCGCTTCACGCGTCGGCGGGCGACTGCCAGCTGCGGGGCGACGGGTGACCCGGCGCCCGCTCGACGCGCCGCCAGCCCGCGGTGGCCCGGCGCGCCCGGCCGGGCGCGCCAGAGCCGGTCTCCTGGCGCGCCAGCAGGGCCGTGATCACGGCGGCCAGTTCCTCGGCCGTCGGGCGCCCCCTCACCACGCGGATCACCGGGGTGGACCGCCGTGCTTGCGCACCGGCAGGCCGGGGTGGTCGTGGCCGGTGGCGCCGCAGCCGCGGTGTGCGGTCCGGGCTCCGGCCGACGCCTGCGCCTGGTCGAGCCAGGCCTGTCCGGTACCGCCCGGTCCCGCTGGAGCCGGGCCGGGTCGTTTCCTCGTGGTCCTGTTCATGGCGGGGACTCTCCCTCGATCATGGGTTCGGCGTGCCGAACCAGCGGTGCAGGGCGGCATGGAGAGGTGTCGCGCAGTCGTCGACCCATGCGACGTGACCGTCGGGGCGGAGCAGGACCGCTCGGACGGCCGTCCCGCCGGACTCGAACGGGGCCCCGGTCCCAGGGCCGTGCGGCGTCGCGGCGGATACCGTGCGGACCCGTTCCGTCCAGCCGGCCGCCGCTCCCGACGGCAGGCCGGCCGCGAGGTCGAGCAGCACCCCGCGTCCGGTGCGGAGCAGCTCCGCGGTACTGGACGGGCCGGTCTCGGTGGTCAGCTCCCCGTACGGCGCCCTGCCGACGAGCGGCGGGGCGTCGCTTCCGTCGGGGTACCGGACATCCAGGCCGCTGATCATGCCGGCCAGATGCCCGACCACCTCGTCGTGGCCGAGCAGCTCGGCCACGGTCGCGCGCAGCGGCTCCACCTCCGCGCCGCCGAGCAGCAGCATGGCCTGCGCCTCGATGTTGGCCAGCACGCGGCGGCCCACGGCGCGCCGCTCGTCGTGGTAGCTGTCGAGCAGGCCCGTCGGCGCCCAGCCGCGCACCTGCGCCGCCAGCTTCCAGCCCAGGTTCACGGCGTCCTGCAGACCCAGGTTGAGGGCCTGGCCTCCGACCGGCATCTGCGCGTGGGCGGCGTCCCCGGCGAGCAGCACCCGGCCGCTGCGGTACCGCTCGGCCAGCCTGCGGGTGTTCCCGAAGGCGTTCACCCAGATCGGCCTGCCCGCGCCGATGTCCTCCCCGGTGACCTTCGCCCAGGCGGCGGCGACCTCCGCGAACTCCGGCTCCACGGCACGGGCCGAGGCGGCCCTGCCGAACTCGTGCACCATGACCCGGGTGACCCCGTCGGGCCGACGGTGGGCGATGGCCAGGCCGTGCTCGTGGCGTTCGAACCGGCGGTCGGGCACGTCGATGCCGGCCACGTCGGCGCGGAGCAGTTCCTTCGTCGCGTCCGTGCCGGGGAAGGCGAAGCCCGCCAGCCGCCGTACGGCGCTGTTCTCGCCGTCGCAGCCCACCAGGTAGGCGGCCCGGACCCGGACCCCGCCATCGGGGCCCACCGCCTCGGCTTCGACCCCCGACTCGGTCTGCCGCAGGCCCACGAGTTCGTGACCGCGCCCGACGACCGCGCCGAGACCGACCGCCCAGTCGCTCAGCAGGTGCTCGGTGCGGGCCTGCGGCACCTTCCACAGACCCCGGTACGGGCTGTCCAGCCCGCTGAAATCGAGGCGGATCCCGCCGAAGTGTCCGACCAGGTCGTGGGGCACCGTCCCCAACGCGTCGAGCAGTCCTCGCTGGTCGAAGATCTCCATGGTGCGGGCGTGCAGGGTCGAGGCCCGCGATTCGGTGGTGGGAGCCGCCAGGCGCTCCAGGAGCATCACGTCCACTCCGCCGAGCCGGAGCTCACCCGCGAGCATCAGCCCGACCGGCCCGGCGCCCACGACGATCACGTCGGTGTCCACAGAGTGCGCTGCCATGGTCAGCGCTTGTTCTCCGCGTAGTCCTTCGCGTGGCCGAGGGTGGCGCGGCTGTTGGTGCTCAGCGCGTTGCGGACGTACTCACGGGCGTCCGCGACGCTCGCCGCGGGGCCGAGCACCCGGGCGATGTTGTCGGTGTTGAGGACCACGGTGTGCTGCGACGAGGCGGCGACGCCCTGCTCGTTCTCCGTGAAGGTCCAGTACCCGGTGTGCAGCGTCATCAGGGCGGGCAGGGTGACCTGCTTGTACGCGATCCTGTGGTGCGGGAAGGTCACCCGGTAGGACTTGGTGGTGTGTGTGGAGCCGTCCTGCGCGCGGGTGTCCATCTCCAGCGTCTGCAACCCCGGAGTGTCCTCCTCCAGGCGGACGCTCGCCACGTGCGGGAGCCGCTCGGCCCACAGCCCCGCCTCGTTGACGAAGTCGTAGACGTCCTTGGCCTGGCCCTGTATCTGGACGGTGTCCTCGAAGGAGAAGGTGACCTCCTCGGAGTCGTGGGCCAGTTCGACGTTCCGCTTCAGGGAGGCGAGTTCGCTGCGGGAGTTGCGGTCGACGGCCTCGTCGATCCACTTCAGGCTCTCCGGGTCGTCGTCGACCGCCCGGTAGTCGTGCAGCAGCCGCACCCGGGAGGCCGAGTCGGACAGCGGCTCGACGATCCAGGTGCCGCCCATGGCGGCGACCGGCGGGCTGGAGACCTCCTGCCGGAAGGTGATCCGCAGTGCGCGCGGGTCGAGGGTGCGGCGCGAGGTCCAGTTCTTGGCCTCGCCGTTGGCGGTGGCCCAGATCCGTATGCGCTCCTCCTCGTCACCCCGCTCGACGTGGTCGACGTAGATGGTCGGCGGGAAGATGCGGGGCCAGTTCTCCACCTCGGCGATCAGCCGGTAGACGGCGGCGGCCGGGGCCTCGATGGTGATCTCGTGCTCGACCTGACGGTTCGTCATAGGTTCTCTTCTCCGCGAGTGTCAGAAGTTGCCCAGGCCGCCGCAGACGTTCAGTGCCTGCGCGGTGATGGAGGCGGCGGTGTCGGAGGCCAGGTAGCCGACCAGACCCGCGACCTCCTCGGGGGTGGAGTAACGGCCCAGCGGGATCTTCGCCTCGAACTTCTGGAGGATGGCCTCCTCGCTCGTGTCGTAGGCGGCCGCGTAGCCCTGGCGGACGCGTTGCGCCATCGGGGTCTCGACATAGCCGGGGCAGACGGCGTTCACGGTGATCCCGGTCGGGCCCAGTTCGTTGCCGAGCGCCTTGGTGAAGCCGACGACGCCGTGCTTGGAGGCGGAGTACGGGGCACCGAGCACCACGCCCTGTTTTCCGGCGGTGGAGGCGATGTTGATGATCCGGCCGCGGTTCTTGTGGCGCATGCCGCCGGTGTTGAGCACCTCACGGGTCATCAGGAACACGCTGTTGAGGTTGGTGTTGATGACGTCGAACCAGAGCTCGTCGGCGATGTCGGCGGTGACCCCGCCACCGGACCGGCCCGCGTTGTTGACCAGCACGTCGATCGGGCCGAAGCGGTCGACGGCCTGCTGCACGAAGCGGTGGATGTCCGTCGCGGAGCGGACGTCACAGGGGGCGCCGTCGACGTCGAGTCCCTCGTCGACCAGCTCCTTGACGGTACGGGTGACGCTGTCCTCCGTACGGGCACAGAGGAACACGCGGTGGCCCTGGCGGGCCAGCAGCCTGGCTGCCTCCAGGCCGATGCCGCTGGTGGCACCGGTGACGATGGCGACCTTGGGTTCCTGCTCCGTCATGCTGTCTCCTGACTGCGTCGGTGGGTGACGCCGGGCACGCCGGCCGTGGCACGGCCGGGCACGGGCGTGCAGTGCGGTGGGTGCGCCGCCGACCCCGCGGGGGACCGGGGCCGGCGGCGCGGTCGGGGGGTCAGAGGGCGACGGACGGCACCAGCACGCCGTTGACGGCGTCGATCAGGGCGCGGGGCGTCCTGGCATCGGTCAGCGTGTCGTCGTCCAGCATCACACCGAACTCGCGTTCTATTCGGCTGCCGGTCTCCAGCATGGCCAACGACTCGTAGCCGAGCGACTCGAAGTCGGTGTCGAGGATCTCTCCGTCGAGGTCGACGCCTTCGTCCGCGCCGGCACCCTCGCGCAGGATGCGCTTGAGGTCGTCGACGGTGAACTCGCGAGCAGACATGAAGGGCTGTCCTTTCATCTTGGTGGAGCGGTCACTGTGCGGGGCCGGGCTGGACGGCGCGTGCCACCAGCGCGGAGTTGAAGCCGCCGTGGCCGCGGGCGATCACCAGGGCGGAGCGGACCGTCGCGGCGCGCTCCTCGTCGACGACCAGGTCCAGGTCGTACGCGGGGTCGGGGGTGACGCCGATGGAGGGCGGGATCACTCCGTCCCGCATGGCCAGGAACGCGGCGGCCACGTCCAGCGGTGCGGCGCCCGAGTAGAGGCGTCCGGTCATGGTCTTGGGCGCGGTGACCGGCACCGCCCGCGGACCGAACACCCGGCAGATCGCCTCGGCCTCGACACGGTCCAGCTCGGGGACGGCGGCCGCGTCGGCGAACACCACGTCGATCTCCTCCGGGGCGACACCCGCGTCGGCCAGCGCCAGTTCGATCGCCCTGGCCAGTCCGGGGGGACGGCCGCTGCCCGGCCGGGGGTCCAGGGTGGAGCCGTATCCGGCGATCTCTCCGTAGATCTCACGGGCCCCCCGGGCACGGGCACTCGCCAGATCCTCGAGGACCAGCAGCGCCCCGCCCTCCCCCGGCACATGTCCGCGCGCGGCCGGGTCGAAGGGCAGATACGCCCGCTCCGGGTCCTCGCTCGTGCTCAGCCGGCCGCCTGCCATCTGGGCGACCCAGCCCCACGGGCAGATCGAGGCGTCGACGGCTCCCGACATCACCAGCCCGGTGCCCTTGCGGATCTGACGCCGGGCCTGAGCGATCGCGTCGAGCCCGCCCGCCTGGTCGCTGACGACCACACCGCTCGGGCCGCGCATACCGTTGCGGATGGAGATCTGGCCGCTGTTGACCGCGTAGAACCAGGCGAAGGACTGGTAGGCGCTCACGTGACGGCTGCCCTTGCTCCACAGCGCCTGCAGCTCCCGCTGACCGAACTCGAACCCGCCCGACGAGCTGGCCGTGATCACGCCCATGTCGTAGTCGGACGACTCCTGCGGGTCGACGCCCGCGTCGGCGAGCGCCCAGTCCGCGGTCGCCAGAGCGATCCGGGTCATCCGGTCCGTCTGCGGCAGCAGCCGCCCCGGCAAGTGGTCCTCGGCGACGAAGTCGTCGATCTCCCCCGCCAGCCGGGCCGGGTACTGCGCGGGGTCGAAGCGCGAGACACGGCCGATGCCGCTGATCCCCTTGCGGACCGCCGCCCAGTACTCGTCCGAGCCGCAGCCGTTGGGGGCGGCCACGCCCAGACCGGTGACCACGGTCCTCACGGCGGCGTCACTCATGCCGCGCTCCTCTCCGGACGGGCCAGCACCATCGCGCTCTGGAAACCGCCGAAGCCGCTGCCCACCGAGAGCACGGCGTCGGTCCGCCAGTCACGCGCCGTCAGCGGCACGTAGTCCAGGTCGCACTCGGGGTCGGGCGTGTGCAGGTTGGCGGTCGGCGGCACCACACCGTGTTCCATCGCGAGCACGCTGGCCGCGATCTCGATCGAACCGATGGCGCCCAGCGAGTGACCCACCATCGACTTGATCGAGCTGACGGGCACCTGGTAGGCGTGCTCGCCCAGGCTGCGCTTGAAAGCGGCGGTCTCGTGCCGGTCGTTCTGCTTGGTGCCCGAGCCGTGCGCGTTGACGTAGTCGACGCCGTCCGGGTTGAGCCGGGCCTCGTCCAGGGCGACCCGGATGGCCTCGGCCATCTCCCGGCCGTCGGGCCGCAGACCCGTCATGTGGAAGGCGTTGCTGCGCGTGGCATAGCCGGCGACCTCCGCGTAGACGTGCGCTCCGCGGCGTCTGGCGCTGTCCAGTTCCTCCAGGACGAAGACGGCCGCCCCCTCGCCCAGGACGAATCCGTTGCGGGTGCGGTCGAAGGGACGGGAGGCGTGCTCCGGATCGTCGTTGCGCGACGTGGTCGCCTTGATCGCGTCGAAGCACGCCAGTGTGATCGGTGAGATGGGAGCGTCCGACGCGCCGGCCACCATGACGTCGGCCGAGCCCTCACGGATCAGCTCGGTGGCGTAGCCCACCGCGTCCAGCCCGGAGGTGCAGCCGGTGGAGACCACCGTGGCGGGGCCCTCGGCGCCCACGGACCACGCCACCTCGGCGGCGAAGGAGCTGGGTACCAGGTAGTTGTAGAGGTGCGGCACGGCGTAGGTGTGGTCGACGAGTTCGAGCCGGCCGCTGTCGCTGACCGTGCGGTACTCCTCGTCCAGCCCCATGGTGGCGCCGACCGCGCTGCCGATCGTCACGCCGGTGCGGTGCGGATCGAGGGCGGTGACGTCCAGTCCGCTGTCCGTCACCGCCTCGCGCGCCGTCACCACGGCGAACTGCGCGGCCCGGTCCATCCGCCGGATCTGCTGGCTGCTCAGCCCGAGGAGTTCGGCGTCGAAGTCGACCTCGGCGGCGACCTGGGAGCGGAACGGGGCCGGGTCGAAGAAGCTGATGCGGCGGGTGGCGGTTCGGCCGTCCGTCAGCAGACTCCAGAAGTTCTTGACGCCCACGCCACCGGGCGCGGTGACCCCGATCCCGGTGATGACGACCCGCCGGCCATGCGGCGCGCTCACTGCGCGGTCCAGTGGTAGAAGCGCTCCGCCATGGCGTCAGCGGGAGAGCGCCAGGTGGCCGGGTCGTAGGCGGTGATGAACGGTTTGAGGTCGTTGCTGATGGTGACGAACCGGGAGTCGGTCTTCGCCTCCTCGATGCGCTCGCCACCGTCCTCGCCGTCGAAGTCCTGCAGGTGGAAGTACAGGCCGCGGTACGAGAAGAGCTGCCGGCGCCTGGTTCCCATCCGGTGGGGCATCTCCGTGCCGTCGAACGCACCGAAGAGACGCGCGACCTCCGCGGCCGAGTGGGGTTCCATCCGAGCCACGATCAACGTGCTGTGCATCCACATCTCCTTGTCTGGACGATCAGATCCGGGAGGGCCTGACCAGCGCTCGAGCGCTGTGGGCAGGTCCTTGACGGCGGCCGCTCACGGCCCGGGCCGCGTGCCCTTCGCCGACGGCCGAGGACGGCCGGTGTGCCGGTGAGCGGGTTGCCGGGCTGCGGCCCGTGGGGAGCCGCGGTCACGATGCCCACAGGCCGGGCCGCCCCGGCGCCCGGTCGCGGAGGACGGCGCTGTCCTCCGGGTCGAGCGAAACGCCCCGCCCGTGCGTGCGGTTCCTGGTGCGGCCGGTGTTCCGGCCGCGGGTGTCCCACTCCGGGTCGGCATGTGCGGTCGAAGCAGTGGACGGCCGCCTGGGCCGACGTCGCGGCGGATGTCCGGACCGCTCACCGTGCCGGCCGGGTGACGGCCGGTTCCTCCCGCCTGATCGGCTCGGCCAGTACGTCGCGCAGCGGCCGCACGTCCCCGCCGCGGAGGAAGGCGGGCCCTGGTGGTCACCGTCCACCGCTCGCCGTCACGGGCCGCTCCCGTGGTGTGTGGCGAGCGGTGGTTCCCGGGCGGCGCCGCACAGGGGCGGAAGGCTTCCAGCGCCGGTTCACCGCGTTCCGCTGACCGGAGTTCGTGTCTGCCGCCGGGCGGCGGACGGATGTGCGCGAAGTCTTCCGCAGTCGGCGGTCACGCACTCGAAAAGTATTCCTCGAAACTGACCGTCGATTATCCCGGTCGGCGCATCGACACAGTGCTGAGGAAGTTAGTGATGAGCTTCTTCGAAGAACCGGAGGATGTCAACTCCACTCCCTCAAAGCTGCGACAGGGCTGAGTCAGAGAATGGTCAAGTCACTCTGTGCGGACACGGCGGTTTTACCTGACCAGGGTGCGGATGCGACGCAGTTTCGCGCACGCCCGAATATCCGCGAAAAAACAGAGCGGGCACGGCCCCGAGGCCGTGCCCGCTCGCTCCCGGAGGACCCGTCCGTCAGGAGCGGCCGCCGGTGCGCGTTCCGAGGGACCGCAGGACATCCTCGCCGTGGTAGAAGGTGCGGCCCTTGCCGGTGCGCCGCCGCCACCGCTGTTCGCTGGCATGGCGGTACACGCTGCCGGAGGGAATCGACCACAGCAGGGAGATGTCCCGGGCACTCAGCCACCGCACCGGTGACGACGGGGGCGCAGGGTCGGCCGGCCGCTCGGTCCGGTCCGCCGACGCGCCGCGGCTCAGCGTCATCCACTCCTGCGCGGACCAGCGGTGGGAGGGAACCGCGGCGCATCTGATCTCGACCGGCGGATCGGTCCGGTCGACGCGCGCCACGGCCGTCAGCCCGCCCGTGCAGCCCGCCACGGCGCACGTCCCGGCCCGCATGCCCCGGCCGGGGGAGGGGTCGATCACATACCCCGCCCGGCGTACCGCTCGCGCCACTTCCCCGGAGAGCTCACCTGCGGCTTCGTGGGCAGCCAGCCACCCGGCGTGCCGGATCAGGAACTCGGCGACGCCGGCCACCGTGTCCCGGGGCGCGGCGACGACCCGCTCCGCGACGACCAGTCCGGCCCAGGAACGCAGTACGCCGACGATCACGGAGCGGGCCTCGGCCGCCGCGGTGTTGAAGGGGAGCCCGGGAATCGAGCCGCCGCCGGACGTACGGTCGCGTGGCCCGTCGGAGCCCCCGAGAAGCAGTCCGCACTCGTCGTACAGGCGGGGCAGCCGCGTCAGGTTGCCGGTCAGGTGCCGGGCGCAGGCCGAGCAGAGCCGGGTTCCGGCGACGGCGACGTCGCGTCGACGCCCCGCTGCCTCGCCTGTGCCGCGGCATGCCGCGCCCTCGCATTCCGCGAGGTCCGCCACCGCATAGGGCGTTCGTGTCATTTCGTTGAATGTGCGTGTCATGTTGCCCCCGTCTCGAGTGGGGCGAATGTATTTCGCGGATTCCACGGCAGGCAAGGAAAGGCCGGCTCCATGTCAATTCTCTGTAGCAGGCTTTCCCTTTCCCTGAGGAGCTGTCCTGCATATGTCGATCGGCTCGGTACGGTCGACGCCCGCCGCATTTCGGACGGCGGGGCGCGCGATTTTCAGCCGGACGGGGATACCGTGGGGGGACGAGCACGGCGGCGCCGGGCCGTACGGCGCCGCCGGGCCCGTCGGCCGGTCTCCGCCCGGCATATGCCCGACCGCCGGGTCTGTCAGGGGTGAGCGGGGTAGACGTATCCGGGCGTGGTGGGGGGACGGGTGAGGCGTGAGGAGGTGTCTCGTGACAGAGCGGGACAGCGCGGTGCGGCACATGCTGACGGGGCTGTTGGACGAGAGTCACGTGATGCCGTTCGAGAACCTGCCCTCGCGGGTGGCGCGGCACGCGGCCACGGCCGGCTTCTCCGAGGTCCTCATCTACCTGGGGGACCTGCAGCGCGACGTCCTGCGCCTACTCACCGGGGAGGGACCGGACGCCGCCGGGGGCGCGCCGGAGGGCAGGGCGGTGCTGTCGGTGGAGGGCACGGTCGCCGGACGGGCCTACCAGTACGGGAGCATCGTGCCCGCCGCCGACACCGGGGACGGGCTGCACGGATGGTGGGTGCCGCTCCTGGACGGCACCGAACGCCTCGGGGTGCTGTACATGGCGTCCCCCGCGGAGGACGGCAAGGAGGTCCGTGAGGACATGCTGGCCCTGGCCTCCCTGGTGGCGATGCTGGTGGTCGGGAGCCGGGACACCAGTGACTCGTACGCCCGTCTGACCCGGAACAGGCCCATGAACGTCGCCGCGGAGATGCAGTGGACCCTCATGCCGCCCCGCACCTACGCCGACCACCGGGTGATCATCGGCGCCGTGATGGAGCCCGCGTACGAGGTGAGCGGGGACGCCTACGACTACGCCACCGCCGCCGACGTCGTCCATCTGTCGGTCTTCGACGCCATGGGGCACGACACCTCGGCCGGCCTCACCGCCAACCTCGCCGTGGGCGCCTGCCGCAACCACCGCAGGCAGGGAACCGACCTGGGCGACCTCGGCGACGCCATCGAGCGGGTGCTGCTGGACCAGTTCGGCGCCAGCCGGTACGTCACCGGTGTCCTCGCCGACCTCGACACCTCCACCGGCACGCTGACCTGGGTGAACCGCGGCCATCTTCCCCCCGTCGTGATCCGCGACGGACGCTGGGCCAGCCTCCTGCACTGTGCGCCCGCGCATCCCATGGGCGCCGACCTGCATCTGCCCACCACGGTCTGCCGCGAGCAGCTCCAGCCCGGTGACCGCCTCGTCCTCTACACGGACGGCATCACCGAGGCCCGGACCCTCGGTGGTGAGGAGTTCGGGCTCACCCGCTTCGTCGACTTCCTGGTCCGCCACCACACCGACGGCCTCTCGGTCCCCGAGACCCTCCGCCGCCTCATCCGCGCCCATCTGGGCCACCACGGCAACCGGCTCCAGGACGACGCCACCATCCTGCTGTGCGAATGGCTCGGCCCCCGGGCCGATGCCATGGCGGACGCCGCTCCCCTGGCGGGAGTCCCCGGCCCCGTGGTCGACGGCTGAACGGCGTTCGGCGTCCGCCACGGGGGCGTCCGGAGGGGCCCGTGCGGATCGCCCGTACGGCAGCGCCCGTCGCGGGCTCGGGCCGCGCGCCTCGGCGGGTCCTTCCACGGGTCCCGCGGCGGGTCCTTCCACGGGTCCCGCGGCGGGTCCTTCCACGGGTCCCGCGGCGGGTCCCTCCGCGGGTCCCTCCGCGCGGCCTTCCGCAGGTCCTGCCGCGGGTCCGGCGGGACGCGGCGCGCTCCGGGCGGGACGCGGCGCACCCTTCCCGCTCAAGCGTTGCGGCCCACCGGCCCGTGGCCGGCGAGACGCGTTTGCAGCACCTCCACGAGGCGGTCGGCGCCGTCCCGGACGACGCCCTCCCGGAACTCGGCGGCGATCTGCCGCGCGGTCACCCGCCCGGAGGTCAGGCACCAGTGCCACCAGCGTTGCAGCTCACGCCCGTCCAGCCGCTCCGCGGGCACCAGCGCCGGCCACGCGCAGGCCCGCGCCTGGGCGGTGACCTTCGCCCCGCCCGCCACCGGGTCGACGGCCAGCGCCGGGACACCCGCGCGCAGCGCCAGGACCAGTCCGTGCAGCCGGTCCGTGACGACGAGGTCCAGGCGCGTGAGCACGGACTCCAGCTGGGCGGGCGTCGCGCACAGACGCCAGTCGCGGGTGTCGAGCCGGGTGTCGAGCTCCAGGCGGGCGCAGTCCTTCCCCGCCAGCCACCGGGTGACCTGCTCGGCGACCTGTTCGTGCCGCCGCTGCCGCCCGTACTCGTGCTGGCCGTGCGTGAGGACCACCCCGACGACCGGCCGCGGCGGGAGGGCGGGCGCCCTGGCCGCCAGGTCCCGGCCGGGCTCGGCGTCCGACGCGTCCCGCGCCAGCACATGGTCGAACCCGGTCGCGGCGGGACTGTCCGGGGCGATGACGGAGGTCCCGACGGCGACCCGCACACAGTGCGCGAACCTCCGGTGCAGTTCCTCGATCTGCCACCCCTGCACCGGACCGCACACGAACACGAGGGCGGAGTAGTCCTCGGGCCGCACGTCCACCAGGTGGAGGGCCTCGGGACGGAAGCCTGGACTCCAGGCGACGTCATGGGCGATGCCCGCCCCCACCAGCACGTCCCGGACCCGCTCCATGGCCAGCACGTCCCCGGCGGTCACCTCGCCGTGCAGAAAGCTGAACCAGCCGGTCAGCAGCAGTTTCCGGCGGGTGTCCGGGAGTGTTCCCAGCAGTTGTTCGCGCACAGTGCGACCGGGTTCCCCGCGCGGCGCGGGGCAATCGGCGCCCGGCCGGGGCGGTGCGGATCACGGACCGGCCAGGGGGTTGGGCAGGGGCAGGTAGCGGGCGTCGGCTCCGTCCGCGCCCGTCCAGCGCAGCAGCAGGTTCGTCTTGCCGGGGAGGGTGGGCGCGGTGAGCAGGGATCGCGCCTCGGGGAGGTCGTGGCGTCGCAGCTCGCGGCCGACGGCGGGCCAGGGGTCCAGGCCGGGGTGCCGTTCGGCCAGGGCGGCGGCGACCTCGGTGAGGTGGTTGACGACCAGGCAGTACACGAGCCGCTCCCAGCCGGCGGCACGCGGCACGTCCGGGAGCAGTTTGACGCCCTCGGCATCCCGGAACACGGCCTGTACCGGGAGGCCGTCGGCGTCGACGGCGACCAGCGTGTTCTGCAGGTGCGCCTCGAGGACGACGCCGTGGTCGGCGAAGGCCGCCAGCGCGGGGGGCACGACGGCGGCCAGGTACGCCTCCCACCAGGCCTCCGGGTCGGCCGCCCGGGCCAGGGGGCTGTCGGTGCCGTCCTCGACGAGGCTCGCGGCGAGCAGCGGGGTCGCGCCGGGCAGGACGTGGTCGCGCAGGCCGTCGCGGACCAGCACGGCCAGCTCCTCGAAGGCGAACGCGGCGGTGCGGTAGCCGCGGTCGCCGAGCCAGGCGGCCGGGCCGTCGGCCGCCGCGAAGGCCCGCGTGACCGCGGCGTCGGTCCGGCGCAGTCTCAGCAGGTCGTGGCGCCACAGCCGGCGGATGTCGTTGGTGATGCGCACGTCGAGGCTGAACTTCAGGAACAGGTCCGGCCCGGGTGCGTACAGCGTGCGGACGGCGGCCGTCGGCCAGGCCTCGAACGCGGTCGCGCCGAGCCGGACCAGGCGGCCGTCGGCGAAGGCGGGCGTGAGCGCGGGGCGCGCCAGGTCGAGCTGCCAGGGGTGGGCGGGCAGCAGCCGGTAGCCGGGCGGGGCCTCGCCGAGGGCGTCGAGCGCGCGGGTGTCGCCCTCCTCGACGACCAGGTCCTCGCGCAGGCCGAGCAGGACGAGCGGGAAGCGGGCGTGCGCCTCGGGGGCGTACGGCAGCCAGGCGGCGGCGGGGCCACCGCCGCGCGCCTTGGGGGCGGGGTGGTGGGGGTGGCCGGTGACGAGGGACTGTTCGGAGCGCAGGTAGGGGTCGTCGGGCGGGGTGGCACGCGCGCGTGCGGTGAGCAGGGCGGCGACCGCTTCCCGGCTGTCGAGCATCTCGGCGGGGAGGTCGTGGTTGGCGTGGCCGGTGTGCCGGCGCAGCTCCTCGGTCACGAGGGTGACGAGGGCGGTGTGGTCGAGGCGGTGCCAGGCGCCGGCCGCGTACACCTCGGGCTCGGCGGGGCGCCGGGCGCCCCGGACCCGCAGCAGGCGGCCGGAGGGCAGCCGGTGCACGAGCCGTCCGGCGTGCTGCGGCAGCGGTTCGGCCACCTCCCGCAGCAGGCAGTTCAGCAGCGGCGCGGCCGCGTGGGCGTCGGCGAGACCGTCGACGCCGGGGTGTGCGGTGGGGCCGGCGGGCGCCACGGCCGCGGCGGGCGGGGGGATGAGGTCCACGCGTCGTACTCGTTCCCTACGGTTCATTCGGGCGGAGACGATCAGTATCGCTGCCGTCGTGGCCCGCCCTGACGACCTACTCGTACCCGAGGAGACCGCCCGTGCACCGTCCCCCCACCGCCGAGGCCGAGCTGGCCGCGGAACTCGCCACCGTGCGCCCCGCGCTCGGTCCGCGGTTCGCGTCCGCGCTGCCGGGTGCCCGCGCGGCCGTGCTGACGCGGCTGTGGCGGGCGCTCGCCCATGAACCGCTGCCGTGGATCGCGCGCCGTGAGCCGGGCCGGGAGGACCTGGTGCTGCACCTCCGGGACGGCCGCCGCCTGCACGGCCCGCTGGCCGACCCGTTCGCGACCGACGGCTACGTGACCGCCGTACGCCTGGTCGAGAGGGCACGGGCCGGGGTGGCGCCGGCCGGGGTGGTGTACGACGATCCGGCGCGGCTGATGGCGGATCTCGCGGTGCCGCACGGCGGGGATTTCGCGGCCGAACTGGCGCACAGCGCGGCGTCGTTGGCGCTGTCCCGGGCCGGGCAGTTCTCCGGCCGTCACACGGACGAGTGGCCCGCGCGGGACTGGGAGTGGGAGCAGCGGGTGGTCGACGGGCACCCGTACCACCCCAACTGCCGTGCCCGGCCGGGCTTCTCGGTCGCCGAGCAGCTGGCGTACGCGCCGGAGCACCGCCCGCCCGCGGTGCGGCTGGGGCTGCTGCCGGTGCCGGCGAGCGAGTGCCTGGTGTCGGGGGTGTGGCCGGCCGCGCTGCGGGACGGGGAGCGGCTGGTCGTCCCGGTGCACCCGTGGCAGGCGCGGCACGTGCTGAAGCGGTCGTGCGGGGAGGAGCTCGCGGCGCATCCGCTGATGTCGCTGCGCACGCTCGCGGTGCCGGACGGGCCGCATGTGAAGACCGCGTTGAGCACCCGGCTGACCTCCTCGGTGCGGGACATCTCCGTCGGGTCGGTCACCGCCTCCGCGGCCCTGTCGGCGTTCGGGGAGACGCTGGCGGCGCGGACGGACGGCCTGCTGCACGTGACCCGGACGCTGGGCGCGGTCACCGCCCGCTCCCCCGACCTGGCGGCGGTGTTGCGCGAGTCGCCGGCCGTTCACGCCGGGCCGGGCGAGCAGGTCGTCCCGGTGGCCGCCCTCGCCACCACCGGACTGCCCGCCCGCGCCGGCTGGCCGGCCGGGTTCGCGCGCCTCGCGCTGACCGTCGGGCTGCGGCTGCTGGAGCTGGGCGTGGCGCTGGAGGCGCACGGGCAGAACCTGCTGGTGGTGCTGTCGGCGTCGGGCGCCCCGCTGCGGCTGGTCTACCGGGACCTCGCCGACATCCGCGTCAGCCCGGCGCGGCTGGCCCACCACGGGCTGCCGGCACCAGAGCTGCCGGAGCGCATCCTCACCGACGACGTGACGGCGCTGCGCCGCAAGCTGTTCGGCTCGCTGGTGGCGGGCGCGCTGGCGGGGGTGGCCGGGAGCCGGGAGGCGCTGCGGGAGGCGCTGGCGGCGGCCGTACGGGAGGTGCCGCGCACCGCGGATCTCGCCGCGCTGTGCGAGGAGCCGCTGCCGGTGAAGGCGCTGACGCTGATGCGCCTGTCGCCGGGGGTGGCCGGGGACCAGTGGACGGAGCTGGCCAATCCCCTGGTGGAGAAGGAGGGTTGACGAGGCGTGGAGCCCCGTTTTGTGGCGGGACACCGCTGATCAATAGGATCCGCCGATGATCAGAACACAACGGCTGGCGGCGGGCGTCGGCGCCCTGCTCGCCGCGCTCACGGCCGGGATCGCGTTCCCGGCCGGGGCGGTCGCCGACGAGACCACAGCCAACGCGCCGAAGGTGAACCTGGTCCTCGACGTCAGCGGTTCGATGCGGACGAAGGACATCGACGGCGGGACGCGGATGGCCGCGGCCAAGCAGGCGTTCAACGAGGTACTGGACGCCACCCCCGAGGAGGTCCGGCTCGGCATCCGCACCCTGGGCGCCAACTACCCGGGCGACGACCGCGAGACGGGCTGCAAGGACACCGCGCAGCTCTACCCGGTCGGCCCGCTGGACCGCACCGAGGCCAAGACGGCGGTGGCGACCCTGTCGCCGACCGGCTGGACGCCGATCGGCCCCGCGCTGCTGAAGGCGGCCGACGACCTCGACGGCGGCACCGGCTCCAAGCGCATCGTGCTGATCAGCGACGGCGAGGACACCTGCGCGCCGCTCGACCCGTGCGAGGTGGCCCGTGAGATCGCGGCCAAGGGCATCGGCCTGACCATCGACACCCTCGGCCTGGTGCCCAACACCAAGATGCGCCAGCAGCTCAGCTGCATCGCCGAGGCCACGGGCGGCACGTACACCTCGGTGGAGCACACCGACGAGCTCGCCGACAAGGTCAACCAGTTGGTGGACCGCGCGGCCGACCCGGTGGTGACGCCGGTCGCCACCCAGGGCGCGGAGTCCTGCGCGAAGGCGCCGACGCTGACGTCGGGCCTGTACACCGACCGTGAGGAGTTCGGCCAGGAGCGGTGGTACCGGGTGGACGTCGACCCGGGCCAGGAGCTGCGCGCCTCGGTGAGCGTGTCGGCGGACCGCGCCATGAACCCCGACTACGGGGTGCTGCTGCGGGCGGTCACGGTGCACGGCCGGGAGATCGTGCGCGGCGAGGCGGCCGGCATCGGCCGTACGGACGTCATCTCGACCGGTCTGCGCTACCCGAAGGCGGAGAGCGACGAGGACGAGGCTCCGGCGGAGACGGTGTGCCTGCAGGTGACGAACTCCTTCTCGGCGGCCGCCGGGGTGAAGACGACGCCCGGTATGCCGCTGGAGCTGACCGTGGACGTGGTCGACGGCCCGTCGCAGGCGAGCGACGTGGCCTCCTTCGGTCTCGGCCGCGGCTGGTGGCTGCTCGGCGCCCTGGTGCTGGCCGGCTTCCTCGCGGGTCTGCTGTGGGGCTGGCTGTCGCGCTGGCGTGTCGCGGTCTGGAGGACCAACTGATGAGGATCACACGTGTGGTGGGCGCCGCCCTGCTGACGCTGGGCCTGGCGGCCGGACCCGCCGCGGCCGACTCCACCCCCTCCGCGAGCCCCTCCGAGGAGGGCTCCGCGCCCACCGCGGCGGGCACGTCGTTCCGTACGGCGACGGAGGTCGACCAGGGACAGACGGCGACCGCGAGCGGCTCCACCGGCGACTACCTGTACTGGTCGTTCCCCGCCGACGCCGGACAGCGCCCCACCGTCACGGCGACGGTGAAGCTGCCCCAGGAGCACGCCGCCCAGACCTGGCAGGTCGACGTCTACGACGGCCTGCGGCGCCGCCAGGCCTGCCAGTACGGCGCCCAGACGCGCACCGCCGCCCCGGGCACCGCCTCCCTCGAACTGGCCTGCGTGCTGCGCACGGTCCGCGCCTGGTCGGAGCCGTGGGCCGACGACCCGCTGCCGGGCACGTACTACGTCCGCCTCACGGCCGTCGGTCTGAAGACGCCCGACCTCGGCCTCCCGGTGACCACCGAGCTGCGGGTGGAGTCCAAGGACATCGGCGGGTCGGCGGCGGTGGACGGCTCACTGGCCGAACCCCTGGTGCCGGGCGTCGCGGTCACCTCCGCGGCGCGGGAGGACGACGACGCGTCTGACTCGCCCGTGCTGTCGAGCATCGAGCCGGACGACGGCTGGTCGTCCGGCTGGTGGTCGGACCGCTGGGTGTGGACGGCGGTGGGCGGCGTGCTGGCCGCGCTCGCCGGGATCGGCGGGTACGCGCTCACACGCGGGGCGGGACGGCCGTCCCGGGTGCCGCCGGGCGTCTGACGGCGAGGCGGCCGCAGCCCCTGACAAGGCCCACTGCGGCGTCGCGGTGGGCCTTCCCCGCGTCCGCCGCCGGTGACCTCCTCACGCCTCCCGCAGCGTCTTGGCGAGCGTGCCGTCGCCGCCGACCTCGATCCGTCCGGCCCGCACCGCGTCGGCCAGGCCCAGTTCCCCCTGCGCCAGGGCCGTACAGGTGTCGACGTCCAGGACGAGTCGCGCGTCGGGTTCCCCGGGCGCGGGGCCGTCGCCGTACACGGGCCCCTCCTGCGCACCGACGAAGAGGTGGAAGTCCCCCTCGTCCAGCCGGACTTCGACCAGCCCGTGCTCCCCGTCCAGGGCGCGCAGCAGGGGCAGCGCGAACCAGTGGGCGCGGACGGCGTCGGTGGGCCGCCGCGCTCCGAGCTCCGCCTGCCCCCACGCTCCGAGCGCCTGGAGGACCGGCAGCAACTGCCGGCCGCGTCCGTTGAGTTCGTACACGTAGGCCGCGCCGGGCGGCGGCAGCCGGCGCCGGCCGGCGAGCCCGTCGCGTTCCATGTCCTTCAGCCGCGAGGCGAGTACGTCCGTGCTCACGCCCGGAAGGTCGGCGTGCAGGTCCGTGTAGCGGCGCGGGCCGGCGAGCAACTCCCGGACGATCAGCAGGGTCCAGCGGTCGCCCACGAGGTCGAGCGCGCGGGCGGCGGAACAGTACTGGTCGTAGCTTCGGCGACGAGACATGCGACGCAGTCTAGACATGTCGTTGGACTTTCCAAGCCGGAACTTGGTAAAACCAAGCAACACCAGATACCGGAGGGGCGCATGGAGTTCCGGCAGTCGAACAAGCTCAGCGAGGTCTGTTACGAGATCCGCGGCCCGGTGATAGAGCACGCCAACGCGCTGGAGGAGGCGGGCCACAGCGTGCTGCGCCTGAACACCGGCAACCCCGCGCTCTTCGGCTTCGAGGCGCCGGAGGAGATCATCCAGGACATGATCCGGATGCTGCCGCGGGCGCACGGCTACACGGACTCGCGCGGCGTCCTCTCCGCCCGCCGGGCGGTCGCCCAGCGCTACCAGAACCGGGGCCTGGAGGTCGACGTCGACGACGTCTTCCTCGGCAACGGCGTCTCCGAACTCGTCTCGATGGCCGTACAGGCGCTGGTGGAGGACGGCGACGAGATCCTCATCCCGGCCCCGGACTTCCCGCTGTGGACGGCCGTCACCACGCTCGCCGGGGGCAAGGCGGTCCACTACCTCTGCGACGAGCAGGCCGAGTGGTACCCGGACCTGGACGACATGGCGTCGAAGATCACCGACCGCACCAAGGCCGTCGTCATCATCAACCCCAACAACCCCACCGGCGCGGTCTATCCGAAGGAGATCATCGAGGGCATCCTCGATCTGGCCCGCCGGCACGGCCTGATGGTCTTCGCCGACGAGATCTACGACCAGATCCTCTACGACGACGCCGTGCACCACTCGGCCGCCGCGCTCGCGCCGGACCTGGTGGTGCTGACCTTCTGCGGGCTGTCGAAGACGTACCGGGTGGCGGGCTTCCGCTCGGGCTGGCTGGTCGTCACCGGCCCCAAGCAGCACGCCCGGGACTACTTGGAGGGCCTCACCATGCTGGCCTCCATGCGCCTGTGCGCCAACGCCCCCGCCCAGTACGCCATCCAGGCCGCGCTCGGCGGCCGCCAGTCCATCCACGAACTGACCGCGCCGGGCGGACGGCTGCGCGAGCAGCGCGACGTGGTCTGGGAGAGGCTGAACGAGATCCCGGGTGTGTCGTGCATGAAGCCCAAGGGCGCGCTGTACGCGTTCCCGCGGATCGACCCGACGGTGCACCCCATCCACGACGACGAGAAGTTCGTCCTGGACCTGCTGCTGCGCGAGAAGATCCAGGTGGTCCAGGGCACCGGCTTCAACTGGCCGGCCCCCGACCACTTCCGCATCCTCACCCTCCCGCACGCGGAGGACCTGGAGGCGGCGATCGGACGGATCGGGCGGTTCCTGGGCGGGTACCGGCAGTAGGCCTCCGCGACGCCACCGGCCTCATCCGGGCGTGACCTCGCACCACACCGTCTTCGTGTACTGGTCTCCCCACGTCGCTCCCCAGTGGTCGGACAGGGCCTCGACGAGGAGGAGACCCCGGCCCGACTCCCCGTCCGCGGCCGGAGGCCGGAGCGACCCGGGGGTGGGTGGCCGGTGGCCGGGGCGGGCGTCCGTCACCTCGATGCGGAGCGTGGTGCCCTCCGGGTGGAGCGTGAGACGGAGACGGAAGTCGCGGCCCCGTTCCCGGCCGTGGCGTACGGCGTTCGCCGCCAGTTCGGCGACGAGGAGAGCGGCCGTGCCGTTCGCGTCCGTGGCGTAGGGCCAGCCCCAGGAGTCGAGCCGTTCGGCCGCCAGGTGACGGGCGAGGCGGGCGCCTCTGGGGGTGGCCGAGAGGCGGACGCTGAAGTCACGGGCGATGGGGGCCGGTTGCGCGATCTCCACATTCATGTCACTCAGCGTGGCCGCGCGACTCTACTCTGAACAGTAACGCCGACGGTACGCAGCGTCACTGTCCGGTCGCCGTCCGGTTCTGTCCGGACGGCGACGCGTCACCTGCGGGGCCGACGGGGAGTTGGGGACGGACGGCACGAGGAGGTGTCCGAGGATGGGCGCGACGGGACGGGGAGCCGCCGGGGAGCCGCAGGCCGACGACGAGGAGTCGACCGCGGTGCTGCGGACCGTCGGCAAGGTCATCAAGATGTGCCGGGAACGCAAGGGGTTGACCCAGGCCGAGCTGGGCACGGCCATCCGGTACAGCGAGGAGCAGGTGTCCTCGGTGGAACGGGGGCGGCGGGCACCGAAGCCGCAGTTCCTGGAGGCGGCTGACGAGGTGCTCGGGGCGGGCGGGTTGATCGCCGGCCTGCAGAGGGACGTGGAGGAGGCCCGGTACCCGAAGAAGGTGCGGGATCTGAAGAAGCTGGAGGCTCAGGCGGTTGACTTGGGTGCCTACGCCAGCCACCACATCCACGGCCTGTTGCAGACCCCGCACTACGCGGAGGCGCTGTACGCCATGCGCCGACCGACGTACACGGAGGACGAGATCAGCCGTCACGTTGCCGCACGTATGGCGCGCAAGTCCGTCTTCGAGCGCGTACCTTCGCCGCTCCTCAGCTTCGTCCAGGAAGAGGTGACGCTGCGACGGCCCATCGGAGGCAGAATGGTGTTGCGCGAACAGCTCGAACACCTGTTGGAGGTATGCGCGCTGAGGCACGTCGAAATCCAGGTGATGCCCACGGACCGTGAGGACCATGCAGGCATGGCCGGTTCGTTGCAAGTGCTGAAACTCAGTTAGGGCAAGACGGTGGGGCACACGGAGGCGCAGCTGCACAGCCGCCTGATCAGCGACCCCAGGGAGGTCCAGATTCTGGAGATGCGCTATGGAATGATCCGCGCGCAGGCTCTCACACCCCGGGAGTCACTGGCCTTCATCGAGAAAGTCCTGGGAGAGGAAACATGACGCCCATGCGGTCCGCAGCTTCACTGAATTGGTTCAAGAGCAGCTACAGCAGCAACGACGGCCCCGAGTGCGTCGAGGTCGCCTTCGCCCCCAGCATCGTCCACATACGGGACTCCAAGAACGAGCACGGCCCCCAACTCGCCTTCGGCGCGGCCCCGTGGGCCGCCTTCGTCTCGCACGCGGCCGATCGCTGACCGGGCGCGTGGCGTCGGCGACGGGTCTGCTGTGCGAGCCTGTCTCCATGGGTGATCTCTTTCTCGTCCGGCACGGGGAGACCGAGTGGTCGCGCTCCGGCCGGCACACCGGAGCGACCGACGTCCCGCTGACCGAGCGCGGGCGGGAGGAGGCGCGCCGGCTGGTGCCGCTGATCCGCTCGCACCGGATCGGGGCCGCCTTCGTCAGCCCGCGGCAGCGGGCCCGGGAGACGGCCGAGCTGATCGGGCTGCACGACGTGCGGGTCGACGCCGATCTCCAGGAGTGGGACTACGGCGGGTACGAGGGCGTGACCACGGTCGAGATCCAGCGCCGGCGGCCCGGCTGGTTCCTGTTCACGGACGGGGTGGCTCCGGGGCCGCCCGATCGCCCCGGGGAGACGCCGGAGCAGGTCGGTGAGCGGGCCGACCGGATGCTGAGCAAGGTCGACGCGGCGCTCGCCAACACCGAGGGATGCGTGGTGCTGGTGGCGCACGGGCACTTCCTTCGGGTGCTCACCGCACGGCGGCTGGGACTGCCGCCGTCGCACGGGGCGCTGTTCCAGCTGGCGACGGGGACGGTGTGCCGGCTGGGCACGGAGCACGGGCGGCCGGTGATCGCCGGGTGGAACATCCGGCCGGGCGCCTGACGGCCCGCTCCGGGCGGGTGTCCGACCGGCCGGGCGGGTGTCCGACCGGCCGGGCGAGACGTGTTGTCAGACCCTCGTCGTAGCCTTCGCAGCAGGGGAAGGCACCGGGGAGGAGCACGCCGTGACACGACCGCCGACCGCCGCCCAGCGGCGGGTGATCGACGCCGCCGATCCCGTCACCGGGCGCCTCAAGGGCAGCCAGGCCCAGCTGGCGGCGCTGGTCGGGCGAGGACTCGCCTTCCGGCACCCGCGCCCGCCGCACGACCACTTCCTGACACCGGCGGGCCACCGGATACGGGAGCGGGCGCCCGAGCCCTCCGCTGCCGGGTCCGGCGCCGCGTCCGCGGCTCGCCCGCCCGAGGCACCGGAGGCCGCGGACACCGGCGTGTTCGCCGCGCGCGTCGGTGGCGAGGAGCGGCCGGACACCGGGCCGTCCCGCGCCCGGGAGGTGCACAGCGCCTGGCAGGGGCTGCTGGAACTGCGCCGGATGACCAACCCGGACGGAGCCGTCGACCGGCCGTGCGGCTGGGAGCGGACGCATCTGGTGCGGGCCGCCGCGCTGGCGCTGGAGGCGGCCGGACACCGCCCCGCCGGACCCGACGGCGACGGCTACCGGGTGCGCGCCACCCCGCAGCCCGAGGCCATCGCCGTGCACGGACCGGACGACGAAACACTCCGCGGCTGCTCGGCGACACTGGAGGAGGCGGGCTGGCAGGTCGGCGAGCACACCGATCCCCGCACGAGATCGCGCTATCTGCTGGCTTCCCCCCGCCGGGTGTGAGGGACATGCCAAGATCAGTGGGCAGGGCACCGATTCTCGTCGACGAGCAGGGGAAGCAGTGAGCGAGCCGTTCTCCGTCCGGGTCACCGTCCGCGGCTACGAGACCGACGTACAGGGCCACCTCAACCAGAGCGTCTACATCAACTACGCGGAGCACGCGCGCTGGTCGCTGCTCCAGGCGGCCGGCATCACCCAGGCCGGGCTGATCGGCCGGGGTGTCGGACCGGTCGCCCTGGAGACGACCATCCGCTACCGGCGCGAGCTCCTCGCGGGCGACGAGGTCGATGTGACCTGCGCCTTCGAGTGGGGCGGTGGCAAGACGTTCCGGATCGAGCAGACCATCCGCAAGACGGACGGCACGGTGGCGGCCGAACTGACCGCGGTCGGCGGGCTGCTGGACCTCAAGGAACGGCGGATGGTCGCGCACCCCCAGGAGTACTTCAAGGAGCTGGCCTCCGACCCGAGCCTGTTCGGGCTCTGACCGACACCGCGACCGGTACCGCCGCCACTGCCGCTGCCGCCCCACGGGTCCGGCTCCCTCGGCGCGTCACCGTCACCGTGACCCCCCCGTTCTCCCGGGGCGTCGCGATGACCTCGCCGTCGTGGGCCCGGGCGATCGCCCGCACGATGGACAGGCCAGGCCCGCCCCCTTCCCGGTGACCACCCGGCCGGCGCCGAGCCGGCGGAACGGCTCGAGGAGGAGGGGCGCCTCGTGGGCGGCGACCGGCGGGCCGGTGTCGCCGACCTCCCGCTCCACCCGCTCCGCGTCTCGGCCCCCGACCGCCGGGACCGGTGCCGTGGGTGGCGGCCACGCTGCTGATCGGCGGGCGGCCGGCCTGCTTCCGGCGGTCCGGCCGCCCGGCGGCGGTGGCCGGATTCCGGGTGCGGAGCGTCCCGTCGGCCTGCGATGCTCCGTCCCATGTCCGTACGCCGTGTCAGACCCAGCCTCTACATCTCCGTGGACATCGAGGCCGACGGCCCGATTCCCGGCCCGTACTCGATGCTGAGTCTGGGCGCCGCGGTCGCGGGCGTGCAGGACGCCGACGGCTTCACCGCGGCCGACCCCACCGCCCGGACCTTCTACCGCGAACTGCGCCCGATCAGTGAGGAGTTCGTCCCCGAGGCGCTCGCCGTGAGCGGCCTCGACCGGGAGCGGTTGCGGACGGAGGGACTCGAGCCCACCGTGGTTCTGGCCCGCTTCACCCGCTGGGTGCGCGAGGTGAGCGGCGACGCCCAGCCGGTGATGTGCGGCTATCCGGCCTCGTACGACTGGACGTTCCTGTACTGGTACCTGATCCGTTTCACGGGGTC
The DNA here is from genome assembly GCF_044455165.1 of Streptomyces sp. NPDC051315. Classification (NCBI taxonomy): domain Bacteria; kingdom Bacillati; phylum Actinomycetota; class Actinomycetes; order Kitasatosporales; family Streptomycetaceae; genus Streptomyces; species Streptomyces sp. NPDC051315. The sequence goes on along the minus strand of NZ_JBITEN010000013.1, from coordinate 96,570 downwards.
GAGCCCCTTCGGGCACTCCGGCTGCCTCGACATGAAGACCCTGTACGCCACGAAGGCCGGGGTTCCGCTGCGGTCGGTGGCCAAGCGCTCGATGCCGGCCCAGTTGCTGCCCCGGCGCCCTCACACCCATCACGCCCTGGACGACGCCGTGGAGCAGGCCGAGCTGTTCGCCCGGCTCATGGAGTGGCCGGGGCCCGGGTCGCCCCGGTGATCTCCTCCCCCGCCTCCATCGGGTGCGTCACGTCCTGCGCGTCCCGGCTCCTGCCGAGGTGGTTGAAGACCAGGTTGAGCAGGACGGCGGCCACGCAGCCGGTCGAGATGCCCGAGTCCAGGACGATCCGCGCGGTCTCCGGGAAGGCGTGGTAGAACTCCGGCGCGGTGATCGGGACGATGCCGACGGCGAGGGACACGGCGACGATCAGGACGTTGTTGTCCTTGTCCAGGCCGGCCCGGACGAGGGTCTGGATGCCGCTGGCCGCCACCGACCCGAACAGGACCACGCCCGCCCCGCCGAGGACCGGGCGCGGGACGACGGCGATGAGCGAGGCGGCCACCGGGCACAGGCCCATGAGGACCAGGAAGCCGCCACCGGCCGCCACGACGTAGCGGCTGCGGATCCTCGTCATGGCGACCAGCCCGATGTTCTGGGCGAACGCGCTGCACATGAAACCGTTGAAGACAGGACTGATCGCCGAACCGAGGGTGTCGGCGCGCAGCCCGGCGGCGATGGTCTTCTCGTCCGCCGGGCGTTCGACGATCTCCCCCAGCGCCAGCATGTCCGCGGTGGACTCGGTCATGGAGACCACCATCACCACGCACATCGACAGGATCGCGGCGAGCTGGAACTGCGGGGCGCCGAAGTGGAAGGGGCTGGGGAAGCCGATCACGTCCGCGTCGGCGACCGGGGCGAAGTCGGTGACGCCGAAGGGGATGGCGACCAGCGTTCCGGCGACCAGGCCGAGCAGGACGGCGATCTGCTTGACGAAGCCGCGGGTGAAGCGGCGCAGGAGGAGGACGAGCAGCAGGGTGACGCCCGCCAGGGTGAGGTAGGTCGCCGAACCGTAGTCGTCGGCGGCCGGGTCGGGCCCCTGGGCCCAGCCGAAGGCGACCGGCAGCAGGGACACGCCGATCAGGGTGATCACCGTGCCGGTGACGACCGGTGGGAAGAAGCGGACGGCCTTGCAGAAGACGGGCGCCGCGAGGAAGCCCAGCAGGCCGGCGACGATGACCGCTCCGAAGATGACCGGCAGGGCGTCGGCCTTGTCGTCGGTGGAGGCGACGATCGCCGTCATGGGGGCGACGCCGGCGAAGGTGACGCCGTTGACGAAGGGCAGGCGGGCGCCGATCTTCCAGATGCCCAGGGTCTGCAGGAAGGTGGCCAGGCCCGCCGTGAAGAGGCAGGCGCCGGTGAGGAAGGTGAGGTCGGTGCCGGTGAGGCCGATGGCCGCGCCGACGATCAGGGGCGGGGCGACGACTCCCGCGTACATGGCGGCCACGTGCTGCAGGCCGCTCGTCGCCATTCTCAGGGCGGGGAGTTTCTCGTCGACGGGGTGGGCGGACGTCACTGCGGCTCTCCTCCGGTCGGGTACACGTCGGCTCTGACGCGGGTGTCAGGGAGGTGGTGCGCGGTCATGGGGGCACCTCCCGCTCATGGAGGTCCTCCCCCTCATGGGGGTCCCCCCGCTCGAGCGGAGTCGAGAGCGGGGATGAGTCGAGAGTGGGGAGGAGTCGAGAGTGGGGAGGGACCGGACATCGAGGACGGGGAGGGACCGTTCCGGGGCGCGCGCGTCCACGCGCGCCCCGGTCACGGCTTCCGGTCGGGGGCCGTCCCCCCCGACCGGAGTTCTCGGTCGCTCAGCCCTGTGCGGCGATCCGGGCGAGCCGCTGGGCCTCCGCGCGCGTGGCGCGGGCGATCGCGTCCTCGTCGGCGGTGAGCAGACGGCCGTCCTCGACGATCTGGCGGCCGTTCACGAAGGAGGCGGTGACCGGGGCGGCCGCGCCGAAGACCAGCGCGGTCACCGGGTCGGCGATGGAGGCGTGGGCGAGGGTGTCCATCTTCCACAGCACGAGGTCGGCGAGCTTGCCCGGTTCCAGGGAGCCGATCTCGGCGGCCCGGCCGAGCACCCGGGCGCCGCCGTGGGTGCCGAGGCGCAGTGCCTGGCGGGCGTTCAGGGCCGCTTCCCGGTGCGCGCCGAGGCGGTTGATGAGGAGCGCGTTGCGCAGTTCGGTGTGGAGTTCGCCGGACTCGTTGGAGGCCGTGCCGTCGACGCCGAGGCCGACCGGGACGCCGGCGGCGAGCATGTCCGGGACGCGGGCGATGCCCGCCGCGAGCCGGGCGTTGGAGGACGGACAGTGGGCGACACCGGTCCTCGTCCGGGCGAAGGCCTCGATGTCGGAGTCGTTCATGTGGACGCAGTGCGCCATCCACACGTCCTCGCCGAGCCAGCCGGTGGACTCGAAGTAGTCGGTCGGGCCCATGCCGAACAGTTCGTGGCAGAACTTCTCCTCCTCCACCGTCTCCGAGCCGTGGGTGTGCAGACGCACGCCGAGACTCCGGGCCAGTTCGGCGCCCTGACGCAGCAGCTGCGTGGAGACGGAGAAGGGGGAGCAGGGGGCGACGGCGACCTGGGTCATCGCGTCGAAGGAGGCGTCGTGGTGCTGCCGTACGGTCTCCTCGGTGGCGGTGAGGGCGCCCTCCAGGGTCTCGACGGCGAAGTCCGGGGGCAGACCGCCGTCCTTCTCGCTGCGGTCCATGGAACCGCGGGCGAGGGTGAAGCGGACGCCCATGTCGCGGGCGGCGCCGATGATCGCGCCGGAGAGGTCGCCGGAGCCGTGCGGGAAGACGTAGTGGTGGTCCATGGCGGTGGTGACGCCGCCGCGGGCCATCATCGCCAGCGAGCCCTGCGCGGCCGCGCGGACCATCGGTTCGTCGATGCGGGCCCAGGTGGGGTAGAGCGCGACGAGCCAGTCGAAGAGGTTGTGGTCCGTGGCCAGGCCCCGGGTGATCCACTGGTAGAAGTGGTGGTGGGTGTTGACCAGACCGGGGGTGACCAGGTGCCCGGTGGCGTCGATGCGGCGGGCGACGTTCTCCAGGTTCCCGGGGGCGCTGCCCGCGCCGACCGACTCGACGCGGTTGCCGGCGATGACGACGTGTCCGCTCGCGTGCTCGGTGTCGTGGGCGTCGACGGTCGCGATCGCGCAGTTCTCGATGACGATGCGCCGGTCTGCTGCCATGGTTCGTCCTTTGCGCTGGGGTGGAGAGGGCACGGCAGGACCCAGGGAGATTTGAGTGCCGTGGCCGGGGCGGGTTCCCCGGCCACGGGTGCCGAAAGAGATATGTCAGGGGGATCGGCTCACAGGTAGGTGAGGTGGTCCACCGGGCTCACGGTTGGGTGAGGTCCACCGGGGTTCACGGGTGGGTGAGGTCCGCCGGGGGCTCACAGGTTGGTGAGGTCCACCGGGATCCTCGCCTCGCAGCCGTCCCGCAGGACGGTGGCCTCGATCAGGCCGTAGGGGCGGTCGGCGGCGAAGTACACCTCGTTGTCGTTCTTCAGCCCGAACGGCTCCAGGTCCACCAGGAAGTGGTGCTTGTTCGGGAGGGAGAAGCGGACCTCGTCTATCTCGTCGCGGTGGTCGATGATCCGCGCGCCCATCTGGTACAGCGTCTGCTGGAGCGAGAGCGAGTACGTCTCGGCGAAGGCCTGGAGCATGTGCTTCCTGGTCTGCTCGTAGGACGTCTCCCAGTGGGGCGTCTCCTGCTCGTCGTCGGACCAGCCGAAGCGCCAGCGGGCGGAGACCTGGGTGGCGAGGATGCGGTCGTAGGCCTCCTTGAGCGTCGTGTACTTGTCCTTGACGTAACCCCAGAACTCGGAGTCGGTCGAGTTCATCACGACGAGGTCCTTCAGACCGGAGACGACCTCCCACGACGCACCGTCGTAGGTGATCTGGGTCAGGCGGGTCTCCTGCCCCTTGCGGACGAAGGAGTGCTTCGCCTCGTCGGCCCCGGTCACCTGCGAGTCGGCGTCGGAGGTCTCGATCCGCTCCCAGGCGTACTCCTCGATGCGGATGCGGGCCCGGTGGATCGGCTCCTGCGAGGTGACGAAGTGGCGGGCGAGGTGGATGCCGAACTGCTCGGCGGACTCGATGCCGTACTCCTTGGCGAACGCGTACACCGTGTTCTTGGTGGTGTCGGTCGGCAGGACGTTGGCGTTGGAGCCGGAGTAGTGGACGTCGTCCATGTCGCCGGAGAGCGCGACGGAGACGTTCAGGTCCTTGATGTGGTGGGTGGCGCCGTCCCGCGTGATCCTGACGACTCGGTTCTCGGCCTTGCCGTACTGGTTCTGTCCCAGCATCACAGGGCGGGCAGGACGGGAATGGGCGGTCATGTAGCTAGCTCCCTCGGTAAACGGAGTAGCCGAACGGGTTGAGCAGCAGCGGCACGTGGTAGTGCTCGCCGGGGTTCACGGCGAAGGTGATCGCCACCTCCGGGAAGAACACGGCACCGCTGTCCCGATTCGCGGGGGCGTCCTGCTGCGCATCGGCTTGCTTCTTCTCGGTCTTCTCGAAGTACGGCTCCACCGCGAAGTCGAGCCGTACGTGGGTGGTTCCCTCCGGCAGCGCCGGGAGGTCCTTGCACCGGCCGTCCGCGTCGGTCGCGGAGCCGCCGAGCGCCCGCCAGTCCGCGTCCCGGCCCGCACGGGCGAAGAGGTGGACGGCGACGCCCTCGGCGGGGCGGCCGACGGAGGTGTCCAGGATGTGCGTGGACACGGAGGCGGTGGTGCTGGTGCTCATGCTGCGGTCAGTCCTCTTCGACGAGTCGGGCCAGGCGGATACGGTTGATCCTGCCCAGCTCGGTGCGGACGATCTCCCGCTCCTGGTCCGGCGCGTTGCCGATCCGTTCCCTGACCGCGTCGCGCATCTGCTCGCCGGTGCGGCCGGTGGCGCAGATCAGGAAGACGTGGCCGAACTTCTCCTGGTAGGCGAGGTTCAGTTCGAGCATCTCCGCCTTGAGCTCCTCGGAGGCGCCGGCCATGCCGCGCTGCTCCCGCGCCGAAGTCGGGTCGCCCGGCTTGGGACGGCCGATCGGCGGGTGCCCGGCCATCGCCTCCCGGAGGTCGTCGGTGGTCAGCTCGGCCATGGCGGCGTCGCTGGCGGCGTAGAGGTCGTCGACGGTGGCGTAGGGGCGGGCCGCGAGCAGCCGGCGGGCCCACGCCGTGGAGGCGCACGCCTCGTGGAGCGCGGTGAGGGCCGCGTGCTCCTCCAGGACGTTGAACCGGGCCAGGCCCGGGGGCGTGGAAGTCGAAGTCACGGGAGCCTCCGTGGCCGCGCTGGGCCGTCGTGCTGAACGGGCGTGCCGATAGCTAACGCCCTCCGCCACAACACGTCAACACTTTGTTGAAAATTCTGGGTGACGGAACCCGGCGGATCCGGCGATCCGGTGCGGCCCGTTGCCCGGTCAGGCCTCTTTCTCTCGGTTGAGGTAGTTGTAGACCGTGAAGCGGCTGACGCCGAGCGCGCTCGCCACGGTCTCCACGCCGTGCCGGACGGAGAAGGCGCCGCGCGCCTCGAGCACCCGCACGACCTCCTGCTTGGCCTTGCGGTCCAGGTCGGCCAGCGGCTTGCCCTTCTTGCGCTCCATGGCGGCCAGGATGTGGTCGAGGGAGTCGGCGAGCTGCGGCAGGCGCACGGCGACGACGTCGGTGCCCTCCCAGGCGAGGACGACGTCGTCGGGGCCGGCCTCGTCCGGTGGGAGCATCTCGCCACCCATGGCGTCGACCAGCGGTTTCACGGCCGCGATGAACAGCTCGTCCCCGGCGCGGGTCACTTCTCGCCCTCCCCGAGGACGTTGACCTGCAGCGAGACCCGGGTGGCGCCGGCCGCCAGGGTTCTGCGCAGCAGGGCGTCCACGGCGTTCAGGACCGCGTCGGTGCCGCCCTCGACGGTGTTGCCGAACGGGCCGACGTCGACGGCGTCCAGGTCGGCGGCCTCGACGACCTCACGGGCGACCAGCGCGTGCGCGGGTGCCTCGTCGAGGTCGAAGGGCTCGGTGGTGAACTCAACTCTCAGTCGCATCGCGCCCCCATACCTCTCTGACCTGCGCGTGGTGACGGCCCTCCGACGGGGGGGCGGTTCCGGGGCACAGGATGCCGTCGTCGACCGGTTTCCGACCTCCGGTTCCCGACACCCGGACCCCGACCTTAACGGACCGCACGACCGGGAAGCAGGGCGTCCCGCCCCCGCCCCGTCCGGGCGCCTGGGGGCGCCCCGCACGGCCGCCCGGCGACAGCCTCGCCCACCTTCGCCTCGGCCTCACCTCGAACCTTCACCTCGAACCTTCACCCCGGCCTTCGCCTCGGTCGGTGAGCGGCTGGACGCGGGGGCCGTCGAGGGTCCCTCCGTCCGGGCGAAGCCGCGTGTCGGACGGGCCCGGTGGCGTCCGCCCGGCGCGGGGACCACCGGGTTCCGTCACGTCCGCCCCCCTTGACAACCCGCGACCCCGGGCGGCAACCTTCCAATAAGCAGAAACAAACTTCCGCAATACGGAAAGCTATACGGAAGGAGCGCGGCACCCGATGGGATTCGCAGACCAGCGCTTCAACGTCAACCTGTCGATCCTCTTCACGGAACTCCCGCTCCTGGAGCGCCCCGCGGCCGCCGCCGCGGCCGGCTTCACCGCGGTCGAGCTGTGGTGGCCCTGGGTCGACTCCCCCACTCCCGAGCGGTCCGAGCTCGACGCCCTGAGGCGGTCGGTCGAGGACGCGGGCGTCCGGCTCACCGGCCTGAACTTCTACGCCGGCCGGCTCCCGGGCCCGGACCGCGGCGCCCTGTCGGTCCCGGGCGAGGAGTCGGAGCGGTTCCGCGCCAACATCGACGTGGCCGCCGACTTCGCCGGATCCCTGGGCTGCACCGCGCTCAACGCGCTGTACGGCAACCGCGTCGAGGGCGTGGACCCGGCCGAGCAGGACGCGCTGGCACTGGAGAACCTGGCGCTCGCCGCGCGGGCCGCCGACCGGATCGGCGCGATCCTGCTGGTCGAGGCGCTGAACCGGCCCGAGTCCCCGCTGTACCCGCTGGTGTCGGCGCCGGCCGCCGTCGGCGTGGTGGACCGGGTCAACGAGGCGACCGGGCTCGGCAACGCCCGCTTCCTGATGGACCTGTACCACCTGTCCATGAACGGCGAGGACCTGCCGTCGGTGATCGAGCGGTACGCCTCGGTCACCGGCCACGTCCAGATCGCCGACAGCCCCGGCCGCGGCGCCCCGGGCACCGGCTCGCTCCCCCTGGAGGACCTCCTCGACCAGCTGGCGAAGGCCGGTTACGCGGGCTGGGTGGGACTGGAGTACAAGCCGGGCGATCGCCCGAGCGCCGAGGCCTTCGGCTGGCTCCCCGCCGAGGCCCGCGGGGCCCGCTGAGGCGCGGGCGCCACCTCACCGACGTAGCAGCAGTTAGAGAGGCACCCTCATGAGCACCCCCGCCCACACCACCCGCCCGACGATCGCCTGGATCGGTCTCGGCATCATGGGCTCCCCCATGTCCGAGAACCTGATCAAGGCGGGCTACGACGTCACCGGCTTCACCCTGGAACGGGAGAAGCTGGACCGGCTGGCCGCCGCGGGCGGCACCGCCGCCGGATCCATCGCCGAGGCCGTCCGCGAAGCCGACGTCGTGATCACGATGGTGCCCGCCTCCCCGCAGGTCGAGGCCATCGCGTACGGCCCCGACGGCATCCTGGAGAACGCCCGGCCCGGAACACTGCTGATCGACATGTCCTCGATCACCCCGCAGACCTCGATCGACCTGGCGAAGGCCGCGCGGGAGAAGGGCATCCGCGTGCTGGACGCGCCCGTGTCCGGCGGCGAGGCGGGCGCCGTCGAGGCCGTGCTGTCCATCATGGTCGGCGGCGAGCAGGCCGACTTCGACGCGGCGGAGCCGATCTTCGAGGCGCTCGGCAGGACCATCGTGCTGTGCGGTCCGCACGGCTCGGGCCAGACCGTGAAGGCCGCCAACCAGCTGATCGTCGCCGTCAACATCCAGGCCTGCGCCGAGGCCGTCGTCTTCCTGGAGAAGTCCGGCGTGGACCTGAAGGCGGCGCTGAACGTCCTGGGCGGCGGGCTCGCCGGGTCGACCGTGCTGACACGCAAGAAGGACAACTTCCTGAACCGCGACTTCAAGCCGGGCTTCCGGATCGACCTGCACCACAAGGACATGGGCATCGTCACGGACGCCGCCCGCGCCGTCGGCGCGGCCCTGCCGGTCGGCGCCGTGGTGGCGCAGCTCGTGGCGAGCCTGCGCGCGCAGGGCGACGGCGGCCTGGACCACTCGGCACTGCTGCGGGCCGTGGAGCGCCTGTCCGGCGCGCAGGCCTGACGGCTCCCGAGACCTCCGGGCGGCGCCGCCGCCGACACTTGTCCTGTCGCGCCCAAGGCGGCGGCGCCGCCCGGAACCACACCCCGGACTTCGACACACCGTTGACGCCCGGTTCGTCCCGAACCCAGGCTCCGCGAAGCGGAAGAAGACTCCGCCGCCACCCGCCCGGAAGGTCCCCGATGCCGCAGCGCGCCCTCACCAGAACGCTCACCACGGATTCCGGCGCCCCGGTCGCGGACGACGACTTCTCCCAGGCGGGCGGGCCGTACCGCCTGCTGTCCGAGGACGAGCAGCCCCGTCCGGTCGCCCCCGGCGCCGGCGGCCTCTCCCAGGTCTCCCGCGACGACGTGGTCGAGCAGAACCCAGCCCCCTTCCACGCCGCCGACCCCGAGTACGGCAGGCGCGTGGAGGAGGAGGTCCGCGCCCCGGGCGAGGACTGAACCCCCGGCCCGCGCACGGGATCCGACGTGAGCGTCGTGATCCCGGGCGCGCGGCCCGCCGTCACCGCGCGATCCGGATGAGGGGTGATCGCGGGGCACCGGCGGGCAGGGCGAGGACCGCGGCGGCGTGCGAGCCAGTGCGGTGGTGAAGGAACGCGGTGCCCTCTCGACCAGAGGGAGGACACCCCGGCTCCGTCGCATCCGCCGCGGTCCCTGCCCCATGACACCCCCCGGCCCCGTCCGGCGGCGCGAACGTCCTGTCGCGCCCGGCCTCGCGCCGTCGGACGGCCGGGTCACCCGGACCACCCGGGGCTCCCCCGTCAGAACCGACCGACGGGGGAGCCCCGGCGTCTCCCCGGCCGGCGTGCGGATCCGTCGCGTCCGCAGCAGCCTGAAGGCATGGGCAATCCGACGCAGAACCCGCGCATCGTGGTCCACTCCCCGGCCCTGGACGGCTCCCGCCGGGTCACCGCAGGTGACGTCACCCTGGGGATCGCCACGCATCTCGACGACGTCGTCGAGATCCTCCGGCTGGCCGACCTGGACGAGATCGACGTGGAGGAGAGCGACCTCGTCGAGTGGCAGGGCGGCGGCCCGGAGGACTGGCCGGGGCTGTCGGAGCACCACTCACAGCAGGAGACGTAGGCGCCGTACGTCAACCTCAAATCAACCTCTGAACATGGTTCAGCAGGCTTCAACCACCCCTGCCCGAGGGCACATTGTGGTCACGCGGGGTCCGCCGGCACGGGGGCGGCGGACTCCGCCCCAGGGGGTGTGCCATGAGCGCGGACACGACCGGACGGCTCCAGCCGCACGAGGTCGCGCTGCTGCGGGGCGGCCCCCGCGCCGCCGTCACGGTGGCCGTGGTCGCCCTGCACCTGCGGGGCGCCGTGGAGGCGGGCCGGCCCGGCAGACTGCGGACCTCGGGATCGTCCACCGAGGCTGCCGGGCAGGCCCCGCCTCCCCCTCTCCCCCTTCCGTCCTTTCCGCCCCTTCCGGCCCTCGCCGAGGCCGTGCGCTCGGCGCTCGGCCGGCCCGCCGGCCTGCCGGAGGTACTGGTCCATGACGACGTCCGACTGGCCCTCGCCGAGCTGCGCGCCGGCCTGAAGTCCGCGGGGCTCCTGCGCGCCCTTCCGCCCCACCGCACCCGGACCGCCCGGCGGCTCCTCGCCGCCCTGCGCGCGGAACACCCGCTCCCCACGAGCCGGCGGGGCCAGTCGGTGCCCGACACGCTGATGGCGGTGGCCCTGTACGGCGAACCGGCGCTCCAGGTCCTCGTCCCGCGCTTCGCGCTGCGGGCGGGACTGGTCGCCCGGGCCGAGGCGGCGGACAGGGGCTTCCCCTCGCGCGCGCCCCGGGGCGGCGGCACGGAGGGTGTGGCCTACTCCTGCGGGGGCGGGGGCGGCGGCTCGGACTGAACCCGCGGACGGGCGTGCGCAAGGGGGCGGCCCGTCCCCGCGGGCGGGCCGCCCCCCTTGCCGACGACGCGGCGCGTCAGACCTTCAGCGTCCTGATCGACGTCGGCGCGTGAGCGGGCTCCGTCGCGAGCTCCTCGAACTCGACGACGTCGCCGATGTCGTTGGTCGTCGACATCGAGATGTTGGTGACCCGTTCCAGGATCACCTCGACGACGACCGGGACCCGGTACTCGGCGGCGAGCTTCTTCGCCTGCTCGAAGGCGGCGCCCAGTTCGTTCGGGTCGGTGACGCGGATCGCCTTGCAGCCGAGCCCCTCGGCGACCTTGACGTGGTCGACGCCGTACACACCCAGCTCCGGCGAGTTGATGTTCTCGAACTCCAGCTTGACCTGGAAGTCGATGTCGAAGGCGCGCTGCGCCTGCCGGATCAGGCCCAGGTAGGAGTTGTTCACCAGGACGTGGACGTACGGGATCCTGTGCTGGGCCCCGACCGCCAGCTCCTCGATCATGAACTGGAAGTCGTAGTCCCCGGAGAGGGCGACGACGGTCGCCTCCGGGTCGGCCGTGGCGACGCCGAGGGCGGCCGGGATGGTCCAGCCGAGGGGGCCGGCCTGGCCGCAGTTGATCCAGTGGCGCGGCCGGTAGACGTGCAGCATCTGGGCGCCGGCGATCTGCGAGAGGCCGATCGTGGTGACGTAGCGGGTCTCCGGGCCGAAGGCCTTGTTCATCTCCTCGTAGACCCGCTGGGGCTTGATCGGGATGTCGTCGAAGTGCGTACGCCGCTGGAGGGTCGCCCGCTTCTCCTGCGCGGCGGCGGCCCACGCGGAGCGGTCGGGCAGCGTGCCGGCCGCCTTCGCCTCCCGGGCCGCGGCCACGAACAGCTCCAGCGCGGCCCTGGCGTCGGAGGCGATGCCGTAGTCCGGGGCGAAGATCTTGCCGATCTGGGTGGGCTCGACGTCGACGTGGACGAAGGTGCGGCCGGCCGTGTAGACGTCGAGCCTGCCGGTGTGGCGGTTGGCCCAGCGGTTGCCGATGCCGAGGACGAAGTCGGACTCCAGGAAGGTCGCGTTGCCGTAGCGGTGCGAGGTCTGCAGGCCGACCATGCCGGCGTTCAGCTCGTGGTCGTCGGGGATGGTGCCCCAGCCCATCAGGGTCGGCACGACGGGGATGCCGGTCAGCTCGGCGAACTCGACGAGGAGTTCGCAGGCGTCGGCGGTGACGACACCGCCGCCGGCGACGATCAGCGGGCGTTCGGCGGCGTTCAGCATGCCGAGCGCCTTCTCGACCTGGGCGCGGGTCGCGGCCGGCTTGTAGACGGGCAGCGGCTCGTACGTGTCCGGGTCGAACTCGATCTCGGTGAGCTGCACGTCGATCGGCAGGTCGATGAGGACGGGGCCGGGGCGGCCGGAGCGCATGAGGTGGAAGGCCTGCTGGAAGACGCCGGGGACCTGCGCGGCCTCCAGGACGGTGACCGCCATCTTGGTCACCGGCTTGGCGATCGAGGCGATGTCGACGGCCTGGAAGTCCTCCTTGTGGATCACGGCGGTCGGCGCCTGCCCCGTGATGCACAGGATCGGGACGGAGTCGCCGATGGCCGAGTACAGACCGGTGATCATGTCGGTGCCGGCCGGACCCGAGGTGCCGACGCAGACACCGATGTTGCCCGGGTGTGTCCGGGTGTAGCCCTCGGCCATGTGCGAGGCGCCCTCGACGTGGCGGGCGAGGGTGTGGGCGATGCCGCCGGAGGCCTTGAGGGCCGCGTAGAAGGGGTTGATCGCCGCGCCGGGGACACCGAACGCGGCGGTGACGCCCTCGCGCCTGAGGATCTCAACTGCCGCGCGGGCAGCGGTCATTCGAGCCATCGAGTACTCCTGCTTCGGCTGTCGGATTCGCTCTCCCGTCGCGCCCCGCGGTGAGCACCTCCGCGATACTTTCGTATCGTGGAAATTGATTTCTACTATCTGGAAATAATGTAGGTGGGGGGAGGAAGGTCGTCAAGAGACGGACAAGCGGCGGTTTCCGGAGGACCATGGGGGCCATGTCCGAGAGCGTGCCGGTGCGCTGCCCGGCCTGCCGGCGCGAGCGCCTCTACACCGCGCCGTCCTACCCCTGCGTGTGCGGCACCGCGGTCGCGCCGCGGCTCGACCCGCGCACGGCTCCGACGGCCGTCGCGCACCGGGCCTGGGAGGAGGAGTGGGTCACCGTCCCCTGCCCCGCCTGCGGCCACCGCGCCCAGTGGCCCCGCCCGGAACTGGGCTGCCCCTGCGGCACGGTCCTGCGCATCCCGGTGACCGGCCCGCGACCGCACGACGGCCCGCGGCCGGACCACGGGCCGGAAGGGGAGACCGACGCGGGACGGGAGCCGGCCTCCGGGCGGGCGGCTCCGGGGCAGGAACCGGTTTCAGGTCGGGCGGCAGAACCGGTCTCAGGTCGGGAACCGGCCTCCCGGTGGGGCGTGCCTCGCACCTCCCCCTGGGCCACACCACCCCCCGCCCCCCGCCGCCCTTTCCACCCCGTCGCCATCCGTACCGCCCGCGACGCGGTCACGGCGACCGCGCTGTACCTGCGGTGGCTCGGCCACCCGGACATCCGGCGGGCCGACCAGCGGCCCACCTCCGGGATCGGGCTCTCCGCCCGTGGGCTGCTGGCGCACGTCGACCCCAGCGTGCACCCGGCCGCGCTGCGGGACGTCGAGTGCCTGTGGCTGACGGCCATGACGGACTCGGCGCACTGCGTGTACTTCTCCCTCGCCGGCTACACGCCCGAGGCCCGCGCCCGCGCCGACTCCCTCGCGGTCCCCCTCTTCGTCCTGGACCTCGCGGGCATCCCGCAGCCGGTCAACGCGGCGGCCGAGGAACTGGAGGCCCGGGGCGCCTGAACCCGCCCGAGGCTCCCTGGCCCCACCCGCACCACCGCCCCGGCCGTCCCCTCCGGCCGACCGGCCCCCGACGCCGACCCGGCCCGCACGCCGGTCCGGCCCCTGGCACCGGCCCGGCCCGGCTCCTCACGCCGGCCCGCCGCGCGGGTCCGCCGCGCCGGCCCCTACGCCCCGTACCTCTCCCGCAGCTCCACCTTCCGCACCTTCCCCGACACGGTCATCGGGAAGGCCTCCAGCACCTGGAGCCTGCTCGGCACCTTGTAGTGGGCCAGCCGCCCCTGGCAGAAGGCGCGCAGCTCGTCCAGGGTGAGGGGGTCGGCGGGGTCCCGCGGGATCACGCAGGCGAGCACCTCCTCGCCGTACGTCTCATGGGGTACGCCGACGACCTGGACGTCCCTGATCTTGGGGTGCCCGTAGAGGAACTCCTCGATCTCGCGCGGGTAGATGTTCTCGCCGCCCCGGATGATCATGTCCTTGATGCGTCCGACGATCTCGACGTACCCGTCCTCGCGCATCACGGCGAGGTCGCCGGTGTGCATCCAGCGGCCCGCGTCGACGGCCTCGGCGGTCTTCCCGGGTTCGTTCCAGTAACCGAGCATCACGCTGTAGCCGCGCGTGCACAGCTCTCCCGCGCTGCCGCGCGGCCGGGTCACGCCGGTCGCCGGGTCGACCACCTTCACCTCGATGTGCGGCAGCACGCGGCCGACCGTGCCGGTGCGGTGCTCCAGGTCGTCGTCGCGGCGGGTCTGGGTGGAGACGGGTGAGGTCTCGGTCATGCCGTAGCAGATCGACACCTCCGCCATGTTCATCTCGGCGACCACCCGTTTCATCACCTCGACCGGGCAGGGCGAGCCCGCCATGATGCCGGTGCGCAGCGACGACAGGTCGTAGCTCGCGAATTCGGGGAGGTTCAGCTCCGCGATGAACATGGTCGGGACGCCGTACAGGGACGTGCAGCGCTCCTGCTGGACGGCCTCCAGGGTGGCCTTGGGGTCGAAGGAGGGGGCCGGGATCACCATGCAGGCACCGTGCGAGGTCGCCGCCAGGTTTCCCATCACCATGCCGAAGCAGTGGTAGAAGGGCACCGGGATGCAGATCCGGTCCTGCTCGCTGTAGGCGATCATCTCGCCCACGAAGTAACCGTTGTTGAGGATGTTGTGGTGGGAGAGGGTCGCGCCCTTGGGGAAGCCCGTGGTCCCCGAGGTGTACTGGATGTTGATGGGGTCGTCGCAGGACAGCTCCCGTCCCCGCGCCGCGAGTTCCTCCCGCCGGTCGGGGGTGCCGCGGCCGAGCAGCGCCTCCCAGCTCGGGTCGCCGAAGTAGACCGCCTCCCTCAACTGCGGGCACCTGCCCCGCACCTGCTCGACCATCGCCCGGTAGTCGCTCGTCCTGTGGCTGATGGAGGCGAACAGCAGTGAGATCCCGGCCTGGTTCAGGACGTACTCGACCTCGTGCGTGCGGTACGCCGGGTTGATGTTCACCATGATCGCGCCGATGCGGGCGGTGGCGTACTGGACCAGCACCCACTCGGCGCAGTTGACCGCCCAGATGCCCACCCGGTCGCCCTTGGCGACCCCGCTCGCGAGCAGGGCGCACGCCAGCTCGTCCACGTCCGCGACGAACCGGGCGTACGTCCAGCGCCGCCCGGACGGCACGTCGACGAGCGCCTCACGGTCCGGCCACCGCGCCGCGGCCCGGTCGAGGTCGGCGCCGATGGTGTCGCCGAGCAGCGGGGTCGCGCTGGTGCCGTGCGCGTAGGAGTTCACCGGAAGTCCTCCTCGCGGTACTCGTCGGCCGAGCCCGCCGCCGTGGCCTCGCGCAGCTCGATGCGGCGGATCTTGCCGGAGACGGTCTTGGGCAGCGGCGCGAACTCCAGGCGGCGGACGCGCTTGTAGGGCGCGAGGACCTCGCGGGAGTGCTCGAACAGCACCTTCGCGGTGTCGGGACCGGGCTCCCAGCCCTCGGCGAGGACGACGTACGCCTTGGGCACGGCCAGCCTCAGCTCGTCCGGGGCGGGGACGACGGCCGCCTCGGCGACGGCCTCGTGCTCCAGCAGCGCGCTCTCCAGCTCGAAGGGGCTGATCTTGTAGTCGGAGGCCTTGAAGACGTCGTCGCTGCGGCCGACGTAGGTGAGGTAACCGTTCTCGTCGCGTGCCCCGATGTCGCCGGTGCGGTAGTAACCGCCCGCCATCGCCTCCGCCGTCCGGTCGGCGTCGCCGTGGTAACCGGTCATCAGGCCGACCGGCCGCGCCGACAGGTCCAGCGCGATCTCTCCCTCGGCCGCGCCGGGCGCGCCCGACACCGGGTCGAGGAGTTCCACGCGGTAGCCCGGGCTCGGGCGGCCCATGGAGCCGGTCTTCAGGGGCTGTCCGGGGCTGTTGGCGATCTGCACGGCCGTCTCCGTCTGGCCGAAGCCGTCCCGGACGGTCACGCCCCAGGCCCGCCGCACCTGCTCGATGACCTCGGGGTTCAGGGGCTCCCCCGCGGCCACCGCCTCGCGCGGCGGGGTGCGCAGCTGGGTCAGGTCGGCCTGGATGAGCATGCGCCAGACGGTCGGCGGCGCGCAGAAGGTCGTCACGCCGGCGCGGTCCATCTCCGCCATCAGCCGGGCCGGGTCGAAGCGCGTGTAGTTGTGGATGAAAACGGTTGCCTCGGCGTTCCACGGCGCGAAGAGGTTGGACCAGGCGTGCTTGGCCCAGCCGGGCGAGGAGATGTTCAGATGCACGTCGCCGGGCTCGAGGCCGATCCAGTACATGGTCGCCAGGTGCCCGATCGGGTACGACACGTGGGTGTGCTCGACGAGCTTGGGGCGGGCCGTCGTGCCGGAGGTGAAGTACAGCATCAGCGGATCGTCGGCGAGGGTGGGGCCGTCGGGCAGGAACTCGGCGGACGCGGCGTGGGCGTCCTCGTACGGCTGCCAGCCCTGCGGCACGCCGCCGACGGCGGTGCGCGTGTAGTCGCCGGGTACGTCGTCGAACTTGCCGGCGTCCTCGGCGCGCACGACGACGTGCCGCACCCGGCCGCGTTCCACCCGGTCGCGCAGGTCGGCGGGGCCGAGCAGCGGGGTGGCGGGGATGACGACGGCGCGCAGCTTCATCGCGGCCAGGGCGGTCTCCCACAGTTCGGCCTGGTTGCCGAGCATGACGAGGATGCGGTCCTCGGCCTCGACGCCGCGCTCGCGCAGCAGGTTGGCGACCCTGTCGGAGCGTTCGGCCAGTTCGGCGAAGGAGAGCCGGACCTCGGAGCCGTCCTCCTCGACGATGTGCAGCGCGGGGCGGTCGTTTCCCTCCGCGATGACGTCGAACCAGTCGAGGGCCCAGTTGAAGTGCTCGGGCCGGGGCCATTCGAAGCCCTCGTAGGCCCTGGCGTAGTCCTCACGGTGTTCCAGCAGGAAGTCCCGGGCCCTGCGGAACTGCTCGGTCGCCGTCGTCATCTGTCCTCCTAGGTGCCGGACCATTGCCGGGCGGCTCTCTGTCATCGTGTAATCCGTGATGCGGGTCTCACTACCCCCGAACGGGGGTCACCGCGGCGCACGGGCGCGAGGAAGGGCGGGCAGGTGGCAGCAGCGGACGCGGCCGGGGCGGTGGAGATCCGTGGCGCGCTGGCGCGGCTGCGGCGGGTGACGGGGCTGCCGGTCGCCTTCGGCGGGCTGGTGGAACCGGGCCGGCAGCGGATGCGCATCAGCGAACTGAGCGGCGCGGCCACCTTCGCGCTGCGCGGTCTGGCGGTGACCTCCGGCAACGGTCTCGGCGGCAAGGCGGTCGCGCTGGCCCGCCCCTGCGCGGTGTCCGACTACTCCCTCTCCCGGCAGATCAGCCACGAGTACGACGCGGCGGTGGCCGAGGAGGGCCTGCGCTCGGTCCTCGCGGTCCCCGTCGTGGTACGGCGCCGGGTGCGGGGTGTGCTGTACGGCGCCCTGCGGACGGCCCAGCCGCTGGGTGACCGCACGCTGAACGCGGCGGTCGGCGTGGCGCGGGACGTGGAGCAGTCGCTGGTGGTCGGGGACGAGGCGCGCGGTCTGCTGACGGCGGCGCGCCCGCAGGCCGGTGGCGGTTCGGCGGCGGGCTGGGAGCAGGTCCGGGAGGCCCACGCGGCGTTGCGGGCGCTGGCCCCGCGCATCACCGATCCCGGTCTGCGGGCCGAGTTGCTGGCCGCCTGCGGGCTGCTGACGGCGGGGCGGGCGGTACCGGAGCTCAGCCTGGCGCCGCGCGAGCTGGACGTCCTGACGTGCGTGGCGGCGGGGGCGACCAACGCGGCGGCCGCCGAGCGGCTGGGTCTGCGCCCGGAGACGGTCAAGGGCTACCTCCGGTCGGCGATGCGGAAACTGGGGGCCCACACGCGTGGGGAGGCGGTGGTCGCGGCACGGAGGGCGGGGTTGCTGCCGTAAGGAAGAGGGGCCGTGGAGGGGGAGGCGGACGCGGGTCCGCCGTGGGCGTGGCGTGGGTGCGGGGGCGGAGTGAGCGGCCTCGCCGGAGCGATCGGATCGAGCCAGGGAGGGCTTCGGGCGACGACCGTTCATTCATCCCTCACCTCGATGAATTTCCCTGTGCCTCAGCTGTTATATCCCTCACCACCTCGTCCCTCCGGATTTCAAGGGGACGTTGCCTAGAATTTGGCCCGGACACGACACACGGAGGGAGCGGTGACCGTGCGACGGGACTTCAAGGAGCCTGCCAGATGCCGCCCCGACCTGGTCATCGGCCGGGAGGAGCTGTTCACGGCCGCCCGTGACCAGTTGGCCCGCGGCGGCAGTGTGCTGCTCCACGGCCCCGCCGGAATAGGAAAGTCGACCGTGCTGCGGGCATTGGCCGCGGATTACGGCGAGGCGGCCCGCACCGTGTTGCGCTGCTCGGCCACCGAGTCCGAATCCCACCTCCCCTTCCTGGCCCTGGCCGACCTGTTCGGGCTGGTCCTCGACGAGGTCTCCGACCGGCTGCCCGCCGCCCAGCGCACCGCCCTGGAGTCGGCCCTGACCGGCCGCGGCGAATCGACTCTGCAGAGCGACGGCCTCGCCCTCCGGCTGGCCGTGCTGTCCGCGCTGCGCGCCCTCGCCGCCGCGGGCCCCGTCCTGGTCGTCGCCGACGACCTGCAGTGGCTGGACTCCGCCAGTGCCGAACTCCTCGGCTTCGCCGCCCGCCGCCTGGGCGAGACCCCCGTCCAACTGCTGTGCGCGGTGCGGACGGAGGGGCAGGAGTACGACCGTCATCTACGCGCGTCCCCGCCCGACACCCTCGCCGTCCGCCTCAACCCCCTCTCCCGCACCCAGGTCTCCGTCCTGCTCGACCACCGCGGCTACACCGACCTGCCCCGCTCCACGGTCCGCGAGATCCACCGCACCAGCGGCGGCAACCCCCTGTTCGCCCTGGAGCTGGGCCGCGCCCTCGGCGAGAACCCGACCCCGCCGCGCCCCGGCGAGCCGCTGCCCGTGCCGACCTCGCTGCGCGCCCTGGTGCTCAGCCGCCTGGAGATGCTCTCCGACGAGGCCCGCCGCACCCTGCTCGTCGCCAGCGCGGGCGCCCGCCCCACCCTGGCGCTGCTGCACGCGGCCGGCCGTGAGAACGCCGAGGCCGAGACCGCCCAGGCGGCGGCCCTCGGGCTGCTCGCGACGGAGCCCGAGGGGCCGGCCGTACGGTTCGCGCATCCGCTGATCTCGGCCGCGCTGTACGCGGAGGCGCCCGCGCAGGAGCGGCGGGCCGCGCACGCCGCGCTGTCCACGGCCGCCTCCGATCCGATCGAGCGGGCCCGCAACCTCGCCCTGGCGACCACCGGCACCGACCCGGAGGTGGCCGCCCGGCTCGCCGAGGCCGCCGCGCTGGCCCGGG
Organism: Streptomyces sp. NPDC051315; assembly: GCF_044455165.1. NCBI lineage: Bacteria > Bacillati > Actinomycetota > Actinomycetes > Kitasatosporales > Streptomycetaceae > Streptomyces > Streptomyces sp. NPDC051315. The sequence goes on along the minus strand of NZ_JBITEN010000013.1, from coordinate 77,646 downwards.
ACCGGGGCGCGCCCTCGGTGGCCGCCTCGCTCGGTCTGCTCGCGGCCCGCCACACCCCGCCGGACGACACCCCCGGCCCCGATGAGCACCGGCTGCGGGCCGCGGAGGACGCCATCACGGCCGGCGAGGTGGACCTTGCCCGGGACATCGCGCGTGAGGTGCTCACCCGGGCCACGGTGCCCGCCGAGCGCGTCCGGGCCTGGGAGGTGGTGATCGAGGCGGCCGGGCAGTCCCTGGGCGAGGTCGACGCCGTCTTCCCGCAGGCCCTCGCCGACGCCGGCGACGACCCGCGGCTGCTCGCCCTGGTCCACTACCGGCTGGCCTGGCGCAAGCTGGTCGTCGAGGGTGATTTCGCCGAGGCCCGGCAGGAGGCCGCGCACACCGCCGACCTGGCGGCGCGCGGCGGCGACCGGCGCACCGAGCTGATGGCGCTGTCCTTCCAGGCGTCGACCGAGATCCTGATGGGTCATCCGCTCGCGCCGACGACGATCAAGCGGGCACTGAAGGAGCCCCAGGACCCGTACGTGACGTGCCATCACAACGGCGTCGGCATGGCCCGGTTCCGCTGGCTGCTGATGAGCGACCAGTTGTCCGAGGCCCGGTCGACCATCACGGCGCTGCTGCGTGAGGTGCGCCGGCGCGGCATGGTCGAGAGCGAGGTGCACTTCCAGCGTTTCCTCGCCGACATCGAACTGCGCTCCGGGCACTGCGGACGCGCCCTGGACCTGGCCCGGGAGAGCCTGCGGCTGGCCCGCGACTCGGGGATCGGCCTGGGCGCCTCCGCCATGCTCACCTCCCTCGCGGAGGCCTCCGGCGGCGACGTCGACCGGGCGTTGGTGCTGGCCCGGGAGGCCGTGGACCGCGCCGAGGAGGACGGCGACCAGATGTACCTCTCCCGTGCCCTGGCCGCCCTGGGCTACGCCCAGTTGGTGGCCGGGGACGCGGCCGGCGCGGTCGGCAGCCTGCGCCGGGTGCGGGAACTGGAGCAGGGTCTCGGCATCACCGACCCGGCGCGCGGCCGCTGGCAGGGCGACCTCGCCGAGGCCCTGGTCCTCGTCGGTGAACCGCGCGAGGCGCAGGACCTCATCGACGTCACCCGCGAGCAAGCGCTGCGGCTGGGCCGGGAGAGTGTCCTGGCGGTGCTGGACCGGGCGGAGGCGCTGGTGCGGGCGGCACAGGGCGACCAGGGCGGGGCGCTGACCCGCCTGACGTCCGTTCAGGACCGGCTCGCCAGGCTGGGTTACGGCCTGGAGGAGGCGCGGGCGGCGTTCGCGCTGGCCCGGCTGCGCACCCGACGGCCGGGGCCGACGTCGTACGAGGAGGCGGCGCGGCTGTTCCGGCGGTGCCGGGCGCTGCCGTGGCTGCGCCAGGTCGACGCGGCGGCCGCGGAGGTCCCGGCGGAGCCGCAGGCGCGGCCGGCGCCGGTGCCCGCGTCGGACGCGCTCGAGGGGCTGGCCTCGATGGAGCGTCAGGTGGCCTCGCTGGTGATGGAGGGCGCGACCAACCGGGAGATAGCCGCTCGGCTGTTCATCAGTGTCAAGACGGTGGAGGCGACCCTGACCCGGGTCTACCGCAAGCTGGGGATCCGCTCGCGGGTGGACATCGTCCGACTGGCGGCGGGGCGTCACGCGAAGTAAGGATTCGGCAGGTTAACTGCCAGCGCGGGCTCCTGGCGCGGGCGTTCACGGCACAGGCTCGGCGCGCGGGGTCTGCCAAGGGGCGACCGAGGGTTTTCCCTCCCCAACTCCCCTAGGGGGTTCCCTCATTGGGAGGCAAGGGTTCCGGCCCCTAGCGTAAGGGACGTGCCGCTCGCCCGGGCACACGGGGGTCGGTCCCGCGACCCCCGTGCACTCCCCCACACCCGTGCGACCCCCCACCGGCAACTCCCTCAGCAAGGAGATCCATGTTCGGGCTCAACCGTGCCAAGAAGACCGCGGCTCTCGTCGCCGCGACTGCTGCCGCCGCAGCGTCGGCCCTGCTCAGCGCCCCCACCGCTGTCGCAGCGCCGCAGCCGATCGTCGGCGGTACGACGACCACCACGACGGCGTACCCGTTCATGATGCAGATCACGGACGCCTCGCAGAACCAGTTCTGCGGCGGCACCCTCGTCTCGCCCACCAAGGTGGTCACCGCCGCGCACTGCATGGTCGGCGAGACCACCGGCAGCGTGAGAGTGGTCGGCGGCCGCACCTACCTCAACGGCACCAACGGCACGGTGAGCCGGGTGAGCAAGATCTGGATCCACCCGTCCTACACGGACGCCACCAACGGCGACGACGTGGCCGTCCTGACCCTGTCGACGTCGATGCCGTACACCACGGCGTCGTACGTCTCCTCCTCCCAGACGAGCGTGTACGCGGCCGGCACCACGGCCCGCGTCCTCGGCTGGGGCACCACCTCCTCGGGTGGCAGCTCGTCCAACCAGCTGCGCACGGCGACCGTCCCGATCGTGTCGGACTCCAGCTGCGGCAGCTCGTACGGCTCCGACTTCGTCGCGAGCGACATGGTGTGCGCCGGATACACGTCCGGCGGCGTGGACACCTGCCAGGGCGACAGCGGCGGTCCCCTGCTCATCGGGGGCGTCCTGGCAGGGATCACTTCCTGGGGCGAGGGCTGCGCGGAGGCCGGTTACCCGGGTGTGTACACCCGGCTGACCACCTTCTCCAGCCTCGTGACCGCACAGGTCACCTCGTGACCGGAAAGTTCTCCTGAGCACCCCTCAGGTGACGTACCAGGGGGGGGGGGGGGGGGGGGGGGGGGGGGGGGGGGGGGGGGGGGGGGGGGGGCGGGGCGGCCCGCGGGCCCCCCCCCCCGCCCGCACCCCCCGCCCCC
>NZ_JBITEN010000013.1:0-74804 GCF_044455165.1 Streptomyces sp. NPDC051315 | reverse complement strand
TCTCCCTGCCTTCGCTCTCCCCCCCCCCCCCGCGGGGGGGGGGGCCCCGGGCCGCCCCCCCCCCCCCCCCCCCCCCCCCCCCCCCCCCCCCCCCCCCCCTCTCCATGTCCGGAAACCGGTTCCGCCCCGGTCGGGCGTGTGTTTCCATGGGCGCCGGACGGAGGTGACGGGCATGGTGTCCACGGACCGCTTCCTGGCCTTCGCGGCCATGTCGCTGCTGGTGATCGTGATCCCGGGGCCGAGCGTGCTGTTCGTCATCGGCCGGGCGCTGGCCCACGGCCGCCGCACCGCCGTGGTCACGGTGCTCGGCAACGTCGTCGGCTCCTACCTGCTCGTGGTGGCGGTGGCGGTCGGCATCGGCTCGGTGGTGGAGCGTTCCGTGACGGTCTACCTCGCGGTGAAGCTGGCGGGCGCGGCGTATCTCGTGCACCTCGGCGTCCAGGCCTTCCGGCACCGGGGGGAGTTGAAGGCGTCGGCGATCGGGGCGGCGCCCGCGGCCCGCGGGGACCTGCGGACGGGCCTGGACGGCGTTCTGGTCGGTGTCACCAACCCCAAGGGCGTGGTGTTCTTCGCCGCCGTGCTCCCCCAGTTCGTGGACCACTCGGCGGGGCACGTGCCGGTGCAGATGCTGCTGCTCGGCCTGGTGCCCCTCTCGATCGGCCTGGTCACGGACACCCTGTGGGGCCTGACGGCGTCGGCGGCCCGCTCCTGGTTCGCCCGCTCCGACCGCCGGCTCTCCCTGATCGGCGGCGCGGGCGGCTGCACGATGATCGGCCTCGGGGTGACGGTGGCGGTGACGGGGCGGGCTAACTGACGGGACGGCATCGGTCGACTGATGGATCGACCGACTGACGGATCGCCAGGGTCGGCTGTGGGCCGGCTGACTGGCGAGTCGCCATCGACCCACCGACGGTGGCTGACTGACGGGTCGACACCGACTGATCGACGGGTCGACTGACTGACGGCTCGATCGATCGACGGCTCGACGGATGGCCGGTCGGCCGGTCGGCCGGTCGTTGCGTCTACCGGATCACGCTGCCGAAGCGGACGTCGTACGACGACTGCGCGTGCATCGTCTCCCACAGGCGTGCCCCCTCGGCCACCACCTCCTGCTGCTGGGCCCTGGTGAGCGTGCCGAACGGCTCGACGACAAGGGCGTCCGGCTCCAGCTTCCACACGCCGGCGAGGAAGCCGTCGACGAGGAGCGCGCAGTGGGCCTGGTTGCCCTGCCAGGTGCGGCCCCAGTGCTCGGGCGGTACGACGCGGGTGCGGTCGGCGTGGGAGAGGAGCAGGTTGTCGAACTCGGGGAGGAAACGCGGCGGGGCCGGGGTGTCGGGGTCGGGGCGCGGGGCGTCGGGCAGGTCGAAGAGTTCGACGCCGTTCTCGTCCCGGAAGGTCAGCAGCCGCGGGCGCAGGCGCTCGAAGGCCTCGCGCAGGCGGGTCAGGCCGGCCCAGGTCTGCATGTCCTTGACGGAGGCCGGACCGAAGGCGGCGAGGTAGCGCAGGACGGTGGCGTCGGCCGTCGGAGCGGGCTCGGTGGCGCGGCCGAGCCAGCGCTCGGCGGTGGTGAGGGTCACCTGGCCGCTCCTGCCCCACAGCCCGCGCGGGGTGATCTGGACGAGCGGGAGTCTGCAGCGGGCGGCGACGGCGAGGGCCTGCGGGTCGGCGTGCGGCCACTCGGTGTGGAGCGCTTCGCGCAGCTGCTTCATGGTGCGCGGCTCGGCTTCGACGAGGTCGCGGGCGAGGGCGGCGAGCCGGTCGAGGTCCACGCCGGCGAGCCCCTTGCGGAAGGTGGTCAGCTCCCGGTCGCGGGCGGGCTGCACCAGGGGCCGCAGGGTGAGGCAGTCGTCGGCGGTGTGGGTGTGGATGGTCGAGCGCAGGGTGACGATACGGACCACCTCGCGGTCGGCCATGAGCGTCGACAACCGCTCGGGGGCGAAGCCGTCGAGGCGGGCGGCGAGGGCGTAGTACGGCGGTTTGACGTTCTGGGCCTGGAGGCCGAGGAGGTGCTCGACGGCGGCCTTCGCGGAGAGCGGGGAGCGGCGCAGGAGGAGCTGCCGGTCGAGGGTCGCGCGGTTGAGGGCGCGGGTGCCGAGCACGGGGGCCGTGGACGTCGTCTTCGTCATGCACCGCACAGTAGGGCGGCTTGCGGACACCTTCTGTCCCCGACTCCCGGCCGGTTCACCGGCAGGGGTGGGGGCCGACGCGGTCAGGACGACGCCGGAAGCGCGCCGGCGGCCCTCGGAGCCGTGAGGGGCCTGGACCCGAGGGGGTGACGGCGTGGCCGGCCGTCACCGGCACGCCCACCGCCACCCCCTGACCGGTGCCGTCCCGGTGCGTCGACGCCGCCTTCCCGGCGCGGCCGCGCTCAGGCCGCCAGTTCGGCGGGGCGCTCCTCCGTCTCGTCGTCCAGCAGGTCCATCAGCGTGGCCCGGGCCCGGGCCACGCGGGAGCGGACCGTGCCGACCGGGCAGGCGCTGACCTCGGCGGCCTCCGCGTAGGGCAGCCCGACCATCTGGGTCAGGACGAACGCCTCGCGGCGCTCGTCCGGCAGCGAGGCCAGCAGGTCCAGCAGGGCGATGCCGTCGTCGAAACCGGGCAGGCCCCGCGGCTGGGACAGTTCGACGGCCACCCGCCAGTCCGGCACGTCGCAGGGCCGGGGACGGGCGGCGGCGTACCGGTAGCTGTCGATGACGGCCCGGCGGGCGATGGACAGCAGCCAGGCGCGCGCCGAGGAGCGTCCCTCGAAACGGTGCAGACTGCCGAGGGCGCGCAGGAAGGTGTCCTGGGCCAGGTCGTCCACCGCCTGGGGATCGGCGCACAGGTGGGCGACGTAACGCTGGACGTCTCGGTGCAGGGCGCGGACGAACCGCTCGACGGCGTCGGTGTCACCGCCGCGGGCGGCGAGCGCCCAGGCGGTTATCGACTCGTCGGCCGAGGCCGGTCCGCCGGTCTCGTGGTGTGCGGTGGGCAGGGCAGAGGTGATCACCTGGTGTCCTTCTCGGGATCCGCGGCCCGGACCGGGGCGCGCGAGGGCACGGGCGGTCCGGTGTGAGTGAGGGGTCGGCCCTACGACGGCGCGGCGGCGCGGTGACGCGACGGATGCGGCGGATGCGCGTGCGACCGGGGCGACGGGTGCGACGACGCGATGGCCGCGGCGCCGTGGCACCACGACGCTGGGGTGCGGTGGCACCCCAGCGCCGGGCGTGGTGCGTCACGGCGCTGAGCGCGATGCCGCTTCGGTGTGTCGCCGCTCCAAGGCGTATTGCCGCTTCGGTGTGTCGCCGCTCCGGCGCGTTGCCGGTCCGGCGCCCGCGCGGGCGTACGGCCGAGGCCCGGGGCGCGCAGGGGCGGCCCGGGATACCGGCTGTCGTCAGACGACAGCGGTCCCCACGGGCGGACCGCGCGAGATGATCGTGTGGACGATGAGGAGCGGGCCGGGGGTCCGCTCCGGGCGGGGGCGGCGTACGCGCGGGCGCGGGTGGTCGGGGAGGGCGGGCAGAGCGAGCGGCAGCCGCAGCGGCGCCGCCAGCCGGCCGGCCACGGCCCGCAGGATGCGGAAGGCGGCCCGCTCCCCGTACGCCAGCCACAGGCCGGTGAGGAGGGCGGCGAGCAGGTGGGCGGCGAGCATTCCGGCGAACGACGAACCGGTGCCCGTCGTGAAGTGGCCCAGGTGATCCATCGCGTCCATGGAGTCCGTGGACTCCATGGCGGCGTGGGTCGTGCCCGCGTGGGTCGTGCCCGCGTGGTTCATGCCCGCGTACCCGAGGGCCATGTCCGTGCCCATGTCCATGGAGTCCATCGGCATCGACGCCATGTCCGCGCCCGGGTGCGCGGAACCGGGGCCGCCCGCGCCAATGGAGCCGGCGCTCCCGGACGTCGGCGGGACGAGGGAGAACGCGGAGTGCAGGGCCGTCTGCGCGGCGACCACGACGGTCACGATCAGCGGCAGCCCGCGCTCACGGCCCGCCAGGCACCAGCCGACGCCGCCGGTCACGGCCACGCCGGCACCGAGCGCCCCGGCGGGGACCTCGTCGCCGGACATCAGGACGTGTCCCAGGGCGGCGAGCAGCACGCACACGGCCGCGAAGACCGCGGCCCGTACCGTGCGCGCGCACCACCCTGCTGTCACGGCGCTCATCCTCGCATCCGGGCACTGGTCGTCAGGGGTGGGTACGGATGCCGCCCGGTCCCCTTACTCACCCCGACCGACGTGATCCACGCCACTCCGACGTGCCCACCGCGCGACGGCATCTCCCCGACCAATGTTGTGCACTTTATTGACGGCAGTCATCTCTGAGCCTAAGTTCACGGTGTCCTTCCCCCGGTCAAGGGAGACCGCGATGCCCCCGTCCCCCGTCGCATCACCGTCCACCACTCCCGAACGCACCCGGCAGCTGCGCCGCGTCGCACTCTCCGGACTGCTCGGCACCGCCGTGGAGTTCTACGACTTCCTCGTCTACGGCACCGTCGCCGCCCTCGTCTTCGGCGAACTGTTCTTCCCCGGCGCCGACCCCGCCGTCGGCACCGTCGCCGCGTTCGGCACGTTCGCCGCCGGCTACGTCGCCCGACCGCTCGGCGGCATCGTCTTCGGGCACTTCGGCGACCGGCTAGGCCGCAAGTCGATGCTGCTGCTCACCATGGGCCTGATGGGCGGCGCCAGCTTCCTCATCGGCCTGCTGCCCACCTACGACACGATCGGCGTCTGGGCGCCGGTCCTGCTGATCACGCTGCGGGTCGTCCAGGGCGTCGCCATCGGCGGTGAGTGGGGCGGGGCCACCCTGATGGTCGTCGAGCACGCCGGGGAGCGGCGCCGCGGCCTGTGGTCCAGCTTCACGCAGATGGGAGCCCCGCTCGGCTCCCTGCTGTCCTCGCTCGTCGTCACCCTCGTGGTCGCCCTGCCCAAGGACCAGTTCGCCGCCTGGGGCTGGCGCGTGCCGTTCCTGCTGAGCGTGGTGCTGCTCGGCGTCGGACTCTTCGTACGGCTCAAGGTCGTCGAGAGCCCGCTCTTCGCCGAGGTGAAGAAGGACCGCGCCGAGGCCCGGATGCCGATCCTCGACGTACTGCGCCGCCCGCGCCCCCTGCTGCTGGCCTGCGGTGTCGGCATCGGCGCCTTCACCGCCCAGTCGCTGCTGACCAGTTACCTGATCGCGTACGCCACCGGCATCGGCTACGCCCGCCCGCAGGTGCTCACCGCCCTCACCGTCTCCGCCTGCGTCGCCCTGGTCGTGCTGCCCTGCGCCTCCGCGCTCTCCGACCGCGTCGGCCGCCGCCCGGTCGTCCTCGCCGGAGCCGTCGCCTCGGCGGTCCTCGCCTTCCCCGTCCTCGCGCTGGTCGACTCGGGGTCGCCCGGGCTGCTGATCCTCGCCGTCGTCCTCGGCCACGGGATCGCCCAGTCCACGATGTACGGCCCGCTGGGTGCCCTGCTCACCGAGATGTTCGGCACCCGGGTCCGCTACACCGGTGCCTCCCTCGGCTACCAGGGCGCCACCCTCGTCGGCGCCGGCTTCTCCCCGATGATCGCCGGCAGCCTGGTGGCCGACAGCGGCAGCAGCACCCCCGTCGCCCTGCTGCTCTGCGGCGGCGCCGCCGTCACCGCGCTGACCGTCTGGCGCGTACGCGAGACCAGCCGGACGTCCCTCACCGACCCCAGCGAGCGCTCCGGCGCCCCCCACACGGAGGAAGTCACCGCATGACGACCGGCATCCGCACACGCGTCCCCACCCGCACGCACTCCCGCACACGCACCGCCCGGCGCACCGCCTGCGCCGCGGCCCTGCTGTTCGCCGTCACCGCCTCACCGGCCCCGGCCGTGGCGGCCGCCGCCCCCACCGCGAGCCACATCGAGGGCCGGCTCCCGTCGGGCGCGACGTACCTGATGGACGTGCCCGCCGCCTGGAACGGCACCGTCCTGCTCTTCAGCCACGGCTACACCCCGGCCGGCGCGCCCAACCCCGCCCAGAACGCGCCCGACGAGGCCACCAAGGCCCTGCTGCTCGAGAAGGGGTACGCGCTGATCGGGTCCTCGTACGCCACCACGGGCTGGGCGGTGACGGACGCGGTACCCGATCAGCTCGCGACCCTCTCCGCCTTCACCGACCGGTTCGGGGCCGCCCGACGCACCGTCGCCTGGGGCAGGTCGTACGGCGGGCTGGTCACCACCGCCCTCGCCGAGCGCCACGCGGACCGGATCGACGGGTCGCTGTCCCTGTGCGGTCTCGTCCACGGCGGCGTCGCCAACTGGAACAACACCCTCGACCCGGTCTTCGCCCTCAAGACCCTCCTCGCGCCCGACTCCGGCATCCCGCTGACCGGGCTGCCGGACCAGGCGGCCGCCGGCCAGGCGGCGAACGCCCTGACGGCCGTGGTCGACGCGGCGCAGTCGACGGCCGCCGGGCGGGCCCGCATCGCCCTGGCCGCCGCCCTGCACAACATCCCGGTCTGGAACCAGCCGACGCAGACCCGGCCCGACCCGACCGACTGGGACACGCAGCAGGCCAACCAGTACCCGGCCGTCAAGGGCCTGCTGAAGACCGCCGCCTTCTCCTGGCGGCAGGAGGCCGAGAGCCGGGCGGGCGGCAACATGTCCTGGAACACCGGGGTCGACTACGCGGCGATGCTCGGCCGGTCCTCCGTCCGCGAGGAGGTCACCGAGCTGTACAAGGAGGCCGGGCTGTCCCTGCGCGCCGACCTGAACGCCCTCGACCGCGCCCCGCGCATCGGCGCCGACCCGGCCGCCGTCGCGTGGATGAGCCGTACCAGCTCCTTCACCGGCAGGCTGACCAAGCCGCAGTTCTCCGTCCACACCACCGGCGACGCCCTCGTCCCCGTCCAGACGGAGAGCGCCCTGCGCCGGGCGGTCACCGCCGCCGGCTCGGCGCCCCTGCTGCGGCAGGCGTACGTCGACCACGCCGGCCACTGCACCTTCAGCCCCGCCGAACAACTCGCCGCCCTGCACACCCTGGAGGACCGTCTCACCACCGGCGGCTGGCACCGGACCGACCCGCGGGCCCTCAACTCGCGGGCCGCCGCGGCCGACCCGACGTCCCCCGCCCGGTACGTCGACCACCGGCCCGCCCCCTACCCGCGGCCGTACGACCTTGCCCACCCCGCCGACGGCCGGTGACGCCGTACGGCCGCCCGCCGCACCGTCGGCGGGCGGCCGTACGCTTGCCTCCGTGGAGGACGACGACATCCTGGACACCTCGGACGGGGCGCAGCCGCGCCCGCAGTCGCTCATGCTCGCCTTCTTCGGCAACCACGTCCTGGACGAGGGGGACCTGTGCGTGTACTCGGGCAGCATCATCGACGTCCTCGGCCGCGTCGGGGTCGGTGAACAGGCCGTACGCTCCACGCTGACCCGCATGGTCAACCGCGGTCTGCTGAGGCGTCAGAGGGAGGGCCGCCGGATGTACTTCGGGCTGACCCCGCAGGCGACCCGCGTCCTGGAGGACGGCCGCATCCGCATCTGGAAGCAGGGCGCCGTCAACGACGACTGGGACGGCGCCTGGACGCTGCTGGGCTTCTCCCTCCCCGACTCCTGGAAACGCCAGCGCCACGACCTGCGCTCACGGCTCACCTGGTCCGGGTTCGGCGCCCTGTACAGCGGACTGTGGATCGCCCCCGGGAAGGTCGACGTCGCCGGTGTCGTCTCCGAGCTCGGGCTGGCCTCTCACGTCAAGATCTTCCACGCCCGGGCGGACGAGGCCACCGACATCGAGCTGATGATCCGCGACACCTGGGACCTGGAGAGCATCGCCGCCCGTTACGTCGCTTTCGACAAGCGCTGGACCGCCCACCTGAACGCCGGGGCCGGAGACGACCCGATCGGCACCCGGCTGCGCCTGGTCAGCGAGTGGCTGTCGACCATCCGCACGGACCCCCGGCTGCCCGCCCGGCACCTGCCCCCCGCCTGGCCCGCCCGTCCCGCCCAGGACACCTTCCGGCACGTCGCCGAACAGACCGCCGCCCCCGCCCGGCACATGGCCCGCGCACTGCTGGAGACCACCCCGTCCCGCCAGGACGGCTTTCCTATCTCCCCCACAGCGTCTTGCCATGCCCCTGATAATCGTTGACGAAATCGTCGACCATGTGAATCACACCACTCACGGACACAAACCGCGCACCCAGGGAGCCCACCGCTCACGTCGGTGGTTCATGAACAGGGCCCTGCTCACCGGCGGCGTCTCCGCCGTCGCGCTCATGGGCGGTTACACCGCCACCCGGGCCGGCGCCGAGGAGACCTCGACGGCCGACGCGACGGCGAGCGCCTCGCCGTCGGGCCGCCCGGCCGGCGGCGGCTTCGGACAGACGATCGCGTACGACGACTTCGTCGGCGTCACCACGGACGGCCAGGTCGTCGACGACCTGTACGCGATCCACTCCACCGGCGTCTCCACCACCCCGGTGGTGCGCGCCGCCCAGGCCTTCGTCGACGCGCTCTCCGACGAACAGAAGGCGGCCACGCTCTTCGACATCGACTCCGACCAGTGGCTCGACTGGACCAACATCGATTCCAACGACCGCGACGGCGTCGCCCTGCGCGACCTGTCCGAGAAGCAGTACACCCTCGGCACCAAGCTGCTCAAGGCGGCGCTCTCGGCCCGCGGCCTGCAGCAGGCCGACGGCATCCGCAAGCTCAACCAGTTCCTCGGCGAGTACAGCGGCGACACCTCGAAGGCGCTCAACGAGGACGCCTACTGGTTCACGATCATGGGCACCCCGTCGGCGAAGGACCCGTGGGGCTTCCAGTTCGAGGGCCACCACCTCGTCATCAACTACTTCGTCCTGGGCGACCAGGTCGTCATGACCCCGACCTTCATGGGCTCGGAACCCACGAAGATCACGTACGACGGGAAGGACTACCACCTCTTCAAGGAGGAGACCTCCGCCGGCCTCAGGCTGCTGCGCTCCCTGAACGACACCCAGCTCGCCGCCGCGCTCTCCGACGAGGAGAAGGGCGGCACCAACCTGGTCGCCGGGGCCGGCCAGGACAACGCCGTCATGCCGTACGTGGGCCTGAAGGGCTCGGACCTGACGCGCGCCCAGCAGAAGCTGCTGAGCGACCTGGTCGAGGTGTACGTCGGCGCCATGGCCGAGGGCCACGCGCGGGTCCGGATGCGCGAGATCGAGAAGCACCTCGACGACACGTACTTCCACTGGATCGGCGCGTACGAGGACGACTCGGCGTTCTACTACCGAGTGCACAGCCCCGTCGTGCTCATCGAGTACGACGCCCAGTCCCCGCTCGCCTACCACGGCGACCGGGAGAGCGCCTCGCCCACCGCGTCCGCCTCCCCCGGCACGGGTCCCGGCGGGCCGGGTGCTCAGGGCGAACCCACCCAGCAGCACATCCACACCATCATCCGCACCCCCAACGGCAACGACTACGGCGTGGACCTGCTCAAGCTCCACCTGGAGACCGACCACTGACGGCAGGCCCCTCACTCGCTCCACCTCGGGCGTCCCGGCTTCGGCCGGGGCGCCCGCCGGCGTGCGCGCATCGGGGCCACGAGCCCTCGACGACCTTGCCGGCGGTGGTGACACCCACGGGGTCGGCGTACGTGACCTCGTCGGCGGCCGGGCCCTGCCACCGCCGACGGGTCCGCCGCCGGGTCCGTCCGGACGGCATCGACCTGTTCCCGCTCCACTCGACGGACGTGTCGACGGACGGCGTCGGGCAGGCGGCGCAGATGTTCCTCGACCGCGTGAACGAGGGGCACACCGGGGTCCGGACCGGCTCCCCCGCGCCGCCGTGAACGTTCCCGCGCCCGGCTGCGTCACAGCGGTGACCGACCCGAGGGGAGCTCCCATGACCGCCGTTGCCACCAGGTCCCGTTCCGTCTCCGCCGCCGTACTGATCGGGGCCCTGCTGTGCGCGACCGCCGCCTGCGACTCCGGGGCGGCGCACCCGGAGCCCGCCGGGGGAAGCGCACCGGCCGCCTGGAAGGAGCCCGCCTCCTACGCCTACACGCTGACGTCGAGGACCCAGGTCCTGGCGGGGACCTTCCGGGTGGAGGTCCGGGACGGCGCCGTGGCGGAGGTCCTCGGGCTCGACGAGGACAGCCGGCGGGCGGCGCGGGAGGTGCCCGGACTGGTCCCCACGATCGGCGGGCTGCTGGAGCGGCTGGAGCAGGCCCGCGACGACGACGCGCACACCGCCGAGGCGCGGTACGCGCCGGACGGCCGCCCGGTGCGGATATCCCTCGACTGGGACGAGAACGCCATAGACGACGAGGCGCTGTACGTCATCAGCGCCTATGACCCGACGCCCCGCCGGCCGGACGTCTCCTCCTAGGACGCGCCGGGGGCCGGGGCCGGGTCCGTGCCCCGCAGTCGGCGGACGGTGCCGCCGAGTTTCGGCCGGAAGCGTTGCAGCACATCCGGTCGCGCGCTGACGACCCAGCGCTCGCCGACCAGGTACGTGCCGCCGTACACACCGGCCGCGTCCAGCCAGGCCAGCTTGTACCTCTCCGCGGGGAAGGTGGTGATCACGTAGTCGGCGGTCTCGGTGTGACACACGCCCTCGCGCAGTTCGTCGGCCTCGATGCGGATCTCGGCCTCGCAGCCGGTCAGGCCGGCGATCACCTCGACCTTCGCCGGGGCCACGACACCGGCCGCCGGGGCGGCGGTGACCTTCGCCGGGTCGCTGTTCACCGCGGCAGTCTCCGTGCCGCCGCCGCAGGCCGTGAGCAGCACAAGCAGGGCCAGGCCCGGGAGGAGTGCCGCGCCGCGCACCAGGCGGGCGGTGGACAGGGTTCGGCCGGTGTGTCCTCGCTGCGGCTGCTGTGCCACGTACCTCTCCGTGTTCCGGTCACCGACGGTGCCCGGCCGCGGGGGCGGCCGGGCGGACGACTGCCCAGGGGTACGGACGGCCCGTGGGGGATGTTCACCTGCGCCCCACGGGTGCGGAGAGAGCCCGGGACGCCGCCGGCTCGGATTCACTCGGGGGTACCCGAGGCGGTCGGTGGTGACCGTGGCCCCGGCCGCTGACACCGAGCACCTCGTCACACCCCGGCGGCCCGCCGGCCCGCGCGCTGCCCGTCGCGTGGAGCAGCGCGGGCACCGAGTGGGCGAGCGTGACCCGGCGTCCGGCCGGGCGGGCGGATCCCGGAGCCCTGTGACCGTTCCGTGAACGCGGGCCGGCGGCCGCCCCACGCGCCTGTGTCGAAACCATTGACGAGGGCATACCCGCCCCCTATCTTCTGGCCGAAGTTACGAACTTCGTTCGAAATTACGGACAAGGGACGGTCCTGTATGCCTCGGATGTCGCCTCCGCGTGCCCGCGCGGGGACAGCGCGCCGCAGCCCCTTGCTGGTCTGTGTCCTCGCGCTTCTCGTCGCCCTCGTCGCGGCGACCCAGCCGGTGTCCGCGGCGGACGGCCGCCCGTACACCAACCCGCTGAAGTCGGCCAAGGGCGCCGACCCCTGGCTGGAGTACCACGACGGCAACTACTACCTGGTCACCACGACGTTCACGGGTGTCCTCGGCATGCGCAAGGCGCCGACCCTGGCGGGTCTCGCCACCGCGCCGACCGTGCAGGTGTGGTCGGACACCACCTCGACCCGGAACACCAACATCTGGGCACCGGAGATCCACCAGTTCAACGGCCGCTGGTACCTGTACTACTCGGCCGGCCGGAGCGGTGTCGCCTGCTGCGACTCCCAGCGCACCCACGTGCTGGAGAGCGCCGGCACCGACCCGATGGGGCCGTACACCTACAAGGGCTCGCTGACCGGCTCCAACCTGACGCCGGACGGCTGGCTGATCGACGCGAGCGTGCTCCAGTACGGCGGAAAGCTGTACCTGGTCGGCAGCGGCTTCGTGAACGGCAGCGCCCAGAGCCTGGTCATCGCGCCGATGAGCAACCCCTACACCCTGTCCGGCGGCACCTTCACGGTGATCTCCAGCCCCACGCTGAGCTGGGAGACCTCGGGCGGGCCCGTCAACGAGGGCCCCGAACCGCTCTACCACGACGGCCGCACCTTCCTGACGTTCTCCGCCAGTCACTGCCAGACCGCCGACTACAAGCTCGGTCTGCTGGAACTCACCGGCACCGACCCCCTCAGCCCGTCGTCCTGGACGAAGAAGCAGACACCCGTCTTCCAGCGCAGTGACGCAGGCGGCGTCTACGGCCCCGGCCACAACGGCTTCTTCACCTCGCCCGACGGCACCGAGAACTGGATCGTCTACCACGCCAACTCCTCCCCGACCGGCGGCTGCGGCAACGGCCGCACGACCAGGGCCCAGAAGTTCACCTGGAACGCCGACGGCACCCCGGACTTCGGCACCCCGGTCCCCCTCGGCACCACGCTCCCGGGCCCGTCCGGGGAGACGGCGACGACCCCGACGTCGTACACCCTGGTCAACCGCAACAGCGGCAAGTGCCTGGACCTCGCGGGCGGCTCCACCGCCAACGGCGCGGGCGTCTTCCAGTGGACCTGCACCGGCGGGGCCAACCAGAAGTGGCGGATCGAGGACCTCGGCGACGACACCAGCCGGCTGGTGAACGTGGCCACCGGCGGCGTGCTGGACACCGCCGACTGCTCCACCGCCGACGGCGCCGACCTGCGCCAGTGGTCGTGGCTGAACAACAGGTGCCAGCGCTTCCGGCCGGTGTTCACCGCGAGCGGCGACTACGTGCGGCTCGTCAACGAGAACAGCGGAAAGGTCGCCGACGTCGCGGACTGCGGAACCGCCGACGGCACCGACGTACGGCAGTGGACGTGGCTGAACAACACCTGCCAGCAGTGGCGGCTCGTCCCCACGACGTGACCGCCCCCGACCCGCCTCCCCCTCCCCTCCCCCTCCCCCTCCCCCGACTGGAGAACAACTTGAGACGCAACGCCGTCCGGCTGCTCATGGCCGTGCTCGTGGCCCTCGCCGCCGTCCTCACCGGCGCGGGCTCCCCCGCACAGGCCGCCGTACCCGACTCCCCCGCCGTGACGTACACCAACCCCCTCGCCGAGAAGCGCGCCGACCCGCACATCTTCAAACACACCGACGGCTACTACTACTTCACCGCGACCGTCCCCGAGTACGACCGCATCGTGCTGCGCCGGGCGACCACCATCCAGGGCCTGTCGACGGCCCAGGAGGTCACCATCTGGACCAAGCACACCAGCGGGGTCATGGGCGCCCACATCTGGGCACCGGAGATCCACTTCATCGACGGCAAGTGGTACGTGTACTTCGCGGCCGGCGCCACCAACGACGTGTGGGCGATCCGCATGTACGTCCTGGAGGGCACCGGCAGCAACCCGCTCACCGCGACCTGGACCGAGAAGGGCCAGATCAAGACCACGTGGGAGACCTTCTCCCTCGACGCCACCACCTTCGTCGTGAACGGCGTGCGCTACCTCGCCTGGGCGCAGCGCAACCCGGCCGAGAACAACAACACCAGTCTCTTCCTCGCGAAGATGGCCAACCCCTGGACCATCACCGGGACCCCGGCGGAGCTCTCCCAGCCCACGCTGTCCTGGGAGACGATCGGTTACAAGGTCAACGAGGGGCCGGCCGTCATCCAGCGCGGCGGCAAGGTCTTCATGACCTACTCGGCGAGCGCGACCGACGCCAACTACTGCCTGGGCATGCTGACCGCGTCCGCGAGCGCCGACCTGACCGACCCGGCGTCCTGGTCGAAGGGTGCGCAGCCGGTCTTCAGGTCCAGTGACGCGACCTCGCAGTACGGTCCCGGCCACAACTCCTTCACCGTCTCCGAGGACGGCAAGTCCGACATCCTCGTCTACCACGACCGCAGCTACAAGGACATCACCGGTGACCCGCTGAACGACCCCAACCGCCGCACCCGCGTGCAGAAGGTGTACTGGAAGGCCGACGGCACCCCCGACTTCGGCATCCCGGTCGCCGACGGCGTCACCCCGCAGCGCTTCTCCTCGTACAACGTCCCGGACCGTTTCGTCCGCCACTGGGAGTACCGCGCCCGGCTGGAGGCGAACGTGAGCCCGCTCGCCGACTCGCAGTTCCGGGTGGTGCCCGGCCTGGCCGGCAGCGGCACGGTGTCGCTGGAGTCGGCCAACTTCCCCGGCTACTACCTGCGGCACAAGAACTTCGAGGTGTGGGTGGAGAAGAACGACGGCACGGCACGGTTCGCCTCCGACGCCACGTTCTCCCGGCGGGCCGGCCTCGCCGACTCGGCGGGCATCTCCTACGAGTCGTACAACTACCCGGGCCGTTACATCCGGCACTCCAACTACCTGCTGTACGTCCAGGCGTTGAGCACGGCGACGGACCGGGCGGACGCGACGTACTACGCGCAGTGACGCCTCCGTCCGCGCGTCCGCGCCCCGCGCCCTTCTGACCCACCCACGGGGATCCGGTGGCGTCCCCGGTCGGCGAACCCCGCCGACCGGGGACGCGTCGTCGTCGCACTGTTACACCGCCGGACGCCCGGGCACTCGGACGGCGTCCGTGTCGGCCCGGTGAGGAGGGACAGTGGCGACAGGCCGGCTTTCCGATGACGAGCGGCGCGTCCTGGCGGAGATGGAGCGCGCGCTGCGCCGCGACCGCCGTCTGGACAGGCGGCTGCGCACCCTGCGATGGCGCCCCGGCCTCTCCCGCCTGGCGTCCTACACCCCCCGCCCCCTGACCGTGGCGCTGCTGCTCGCCGTGTCCGTGGCTCTGATGGTGGCCGGCATCACCACCTCGGCACCGGCCGTGATCTGGGCGTTCGCCGCAATATGGCCGCCGACGCTGTACGCGGCGTTCCGGCTGCTGTGCCATTGGACGGAGCCCTGACCGGACCCGGACGCGCGACTGTTCGGCCTCCTCCAAGCTGTTCGGCTTCAGGGCTGTACGGCTTCCTTCAGGGCTGTTCGGCCAGAGCGGCTCGGTTCCAGGGCTGCCCGGCTTAGGGCTGCCCGGCCGAGCGGAAGGCCGCGGTGATCGCCCGTTCGTCCGCCAGCACGTGCTGCGTCGGCGGCCCGGTCAGCACGCCGCGCACCGCGGTGAGCAGGTCGGGGGCCACGTGCTCGGCGGCGGCCGTCTCCTGCGGGCGGGTCGCCGGGGCGGGGACGAGGATGCCGTGGGCGCCGGCCCGGCTCGCGGCCTCGACGGTGTTCCCGGTGGCGCCGATCACGGCGATCCGTTCGGGCGGCGTGCACACCCGGCCGGCCGCCCACAGCACCAGTTGCGGCAGCGGTGGGTGACAGTGGCAGCCGTCGTCGGGGTCGTGCGGACAGACCGCCCAGACGTCGAAGGGGCCCAGCAGGCCGTCGATCCGTTCGTCCACGCGCCGCAGGTCGGCCTGGGAGAGCAGGCCGCGGGCGACGCCCGGCTGATGGGTGATGACCCCGGTGCGCACCCCGCGCGCCCGCAGCAGGGCGAGCGCCTCGCGCGCGCCGGGGGCGGGGCGGACCCGGCCGGGGTCGGCGTTGTGGGGGACGTCCTCGACGAGGACGCCGTCGCGGTCGAGGAGCACGACGCGGACGCGGTTCACTGCGCCACCTCCTGCCAGGGGGCCGCGTGCCGGTGCCGCCAGGTGCCGCTCAGCCGGTGCCAGGTGGCCACGGGCGGGATGAGCACGCTGGTGGCGAGCAGGGTGGTCACCTCGTGGCGGGTGCGCGGGCCGGGCGCGATGCGCGCCCACGCGAACTCACCGGTGCCCAGCGCCCAGCCGAGCGCGGCGGCCGCGGCGGCCCGGCGGCGGCCGGTCGCGGCGAGCGCGCCGGCGGCCAGGCCCGCCGCGGTGGTGGCGAGGTGGGCGCGGATCCGGCCGCGCGGGGCGAACGCCCGGTGCTGCCAGCCCGGTCCGTGCAGCCGCCGCATGAGGGCGTCGTCGGCGTTGCCGCGCTCGGCCCGCAGGGACACCCAGCGGTCGGCGGGCGGGACCGGATGGCGGGAGGCGCGCCTCCCCTGCCGGATGCGCCATCCGGCGTCGAGCAGGCGCAGGGCGAGGTCGGTGTCCTCCCGGCAGGTGTGGCGGAAGCGTTCGTCGAAGCCGCCGACCCGCTTGAGCGCCTCCGCGCGGTAGGCCATGTCGGCGGTGATCCAGCGGGCCCGTGCGCGGCCGGAGGTGGCGCGTTCCCAGTCGGTGGGGCGGCGCCCGCCGGGCAGGGGTACGGCCGGCACGCCCTGGACGCCCGCGGTGTCGGGGGTGGCGTCCGCCAGGTCCTCGGCGAGCTGCTCGCCCCAGTGGGGTCCGACCTGGACGTCGTCGTCGAGGAAGACGACCCAGGGCGAGGCTGCCGCGCGCACCCCGGCGTTGCGGGCGGCGGCCGGTCCCAGGCCGCGGCCGGGCAGGACGGTGGTGCGCTCGCGCAGGTCGCCGAGCACGCTCAGCGGGTGCTCCAGGGAGCCCGGCTCGGGGCGGGGCCGGTCGTCGACGAGGACGATTCCGGCCGGCTTCGGCCCCTTCGCGGCGGCGAGCGCGCCGAGGCAGTCGGCGAGCGAGTCCCGTACGAGGGTCGGGATCACGACGGTGTAGGCGGTCATGCGCACGCCTTCCTCCGCCCGTGTACGGCGGGTGGGCGACGTCGGGACCATTCGGGTGCCAGCTGACGGCTGCCTCAAACACGCGGTGCGTCGGAGCACGTCAACGGCTATACACCGCGTATATACACGCTGTGTATAGTCCCGGCATGCCTTCTCTGACCAAGAAGATGAGAAAAACGGGGATCCCGTTCCGCGCCGCCGCCACGCGCGCGGTCCGGGCCGCGGGAGTCGGCGCGGCCGCCGCCTGTCTCTCCCTGGCCCTGAGTGGATGCGGCGGCGCCGACACCACCGCGCCGAGCGCCGTCCGCGCGCACCCGGCCACCACCCAGGCGGCCCGCTTCGGCACCGTCGACTGCCGCGAGGCCAAGTGCATCGCGCTCACCTTCGACGCGGGCCCGAGCGAGAACTCCGCCCGGCTGCTCGACATCCTGGAGGACAGACAGGTCCCGGCGACGTTCTTCCTGCTGGGCGAGCGGCACATCGAGAAGTACCCGCAGCTCGTCAGACGCATGGCCGACGAGGGCCACGAGGTGGCCAGCCACACCTGGGACCACGCGATCCTCACCGAGCTCGAACCCGACGAGATACGCGAGGAACTCGAGCGCCCCAACGAGGAGATAGAGCGCCTCACCGGCCGCCGGCCCACCCTGATGCGCCCGCCCCAGGGCCGTACCGACGACACCGTGCACGAGATCTGCCGTGAGCTGGGCCTCGCCGAGGTGCTGTGGACCGTCACCGCCAAGGACTACACCACGGAGGACTCCGCGCTGATCCAGCGCCGCGTCCTCGCCCAGGCCGACCGGGACGGCATCATCCTGCTGCACGACATCTACGCCGGGACCGTGCCCGCCGTGCCGGGGATCATCGACGCGCTGAAGGAGCGCGGGTTCGTCTTCGTGACGGTGCCGCAGCTGCTGGCGCCGGGGAAGGCCGAGCCGGGGAAGGTGTACCGCTGACCCCGGCTGGGCCAAGCGTGTGACCCGTCGGGGAACGTGCCGCCCGGCCGCCCGGAGTCCCTACGATCTCCCCGTGGTCACCTTCCAGTTCGAACGCACGGCACCGCTGCCCCTCGACGAAGCCTGGCGCCGGCTCACCGAGTGGCCCCGGCACGGTGACGTGGTCCCGCTGACTCGCGTCACCGTGGTCACTCCCGGGCCGACCCGTGAGGGCACGGTGATCGTGGCCCGGTCCGGGATCGGGCCGCTCACCTTCGACGACCGGATGGAGGTCACCGTCTGGTGCCCTCCGGCCGAGGACGAGCCGGGCCTGTGCCGGCTGGAGAAACGCGGGCGGACGGTCCGGGGCTGGGCCGAGATCGAGGTACGGCCCGGGCCGGGCGGCCGGACCCGCGTCGTATGGCGGGAGGAGCTGCGGTTGCGGCTCCTGCCGTCCCCGTTCGATCCCCTGCTGCGGGCCACGGCCCGGACGGTGTTCGGGCGGGCGGCCAACCGTCTGCTGCGCCGCCCGTGACCCGCGCCGGCCCGCCCGGCCGGGCGCACTGGGAGGAGCTCTTCGCCGCGGGCCACGGCTTCCGGGGCACCGACGAGCACGAACTGCGGCTGCTCACCGACGCCGTACGGCCGGGCCCGGGCACCCGCGCCCTGGACGTCGGCTGCGGGCTCGGCGGGTACGCCGCCGCCCTCGCCGGGCTCGGCTGTGACACCCTCGCCGTGGACTGGTCCGAGGCGGCGGTGGCCGCGGCCCGTGACCGGTACACCGACCTCGCACCGCGCCTGCGCGTCCGGCGGCTGGACTTCACGGACGCCACCGAGGCCGCGACCCTGCCGCCACGCTCCTTCGACCTGGTGACGATGCGGCTGGTGCTGGCCTTCCTGCCCGACAAGGCGGCCGTCGCGGAGCTCGTCCGCACGCTGCTGGCGCCCGGCGGGGTGTGGCTGGTGACCTCCTCGCTCACCGGCCGGCTGCCCGAGGCGCGCCGCTCCATCGGCCTGACGCCCGAGGACGTGGCGACGGTGACGGACGGTTGGCGCCGGGGCCACTGGTACGACCTGGAGCCCGGCGGCCCGCGCTGCTTCGTGCTGCGCGACTGACCCGGACCGGCCCCCGGCCCCTCACCGGCCCCCTGGGCAGGTGCCGGACCGCGTGCCAGGGTGGACGCAGGACGGGGGGTGGTCGCATGACAGCGGTGGACGAGGTCGAGGCGCTCGCGGTGGAGGGTCTGCGCTGGCTGCTGGGGGTCGCCCGGGAGACGGGTGACGGCGGCCTCGGCTGGCCCTCCCGGCCCTCGGACCCCACGCTCGAACCGATGCTCTACGACGGCACCGCCGGAATCGTGCCGGTGCTGCTGGAGGCGCGCCGGCACTTCGGGGACGACGCCTACGGCGACGCCGCCCTGCGCGCGGCACGGAGCCTGACGGTCGCGGTCGACGAGTGCCGGGACGACTCACTGTACTTCGGCCGCACCGGCATGGCGCTCGTGCTGCGGGCCGTCCACCGCGAGCTGGGCGACAGCGCCGCCGGGGCCGCCGCCGGCCGGGCCCTGGCGCGGGTGCGGTCACGTTTCGACGGGACGCGCTGGGGCGAGCTGTTCGAGCTGATGGGCGGCAACGCGGGCATCGGTCTCGGCGCGCTCGCGCTCGGCGACCCCGAGCTGGCCGTGCTCGCGCTGGAGCCGTACGCGCGGACGGCCGAGGCGACCGCGGCGGGCGTGCAGTGGGCGCACCGGCCCGGTGTGCCGGCCCGGCTGCACCACATCTCGCACGGCACGCTCGGCATCGTGTACGGGCTGGCCGCCGTCGGCGCGGCCACCGGCCGCGCGGACCTGGTCGACATGGCGCGGGCCGGCGCCGCGGACGTCGTGGCCCGCGACGAGGCGGGGCCGTACGGCTTCCTGGTCCCCCACTCCGACCCGCAGCACGTCCCCGAGGTGGTCGAGCGGTACAGCTACGGCTGGTGCCACGGCCCGGCCGGTGACGCCCAGGTCTTCCGGCTGCTGCGGGACGTCGCGGCCGAGCCCGCCTGGCAGGACCTCGCCGACCGCTGCTGGCACACCGTGACGCACTCCGGTCTGCCGCGCCGGCTGCGGCCCGGCTTCTGGGACAACAACGCCCGCTGCTGCGGCACCGCGGGCGTACTGGCGCTGGCCTGCGACCGGATGGCGGAGCGGGGCGACTCCCCGGACTTCGCCCGCGTCCTCGTCGCGGACCTGGTCGCCCGGGCCACCCGGGACGCCGACGGGGCACGCTGGTCGAACGTCGAGCACCGGGCCGCCCCCAGCACCCTGGAGCCGCGCACCGGCTGGGGTGCGGGCACCGCGGGCATCGTGCGCGAGCTGCTGCGCTTCGTCCGGCTGAGCGAGTCGGGCGATCCGCACTACGCGTTCGCCTGGCCGGACCAGCCGGTGGTCCGCCGGCTCACGGTTCAGGCGACCGACCCGATCCTCCCGGCCGGCACCGACGTCACGTCGTGATGGATCGGGGTGTGCGCGCCGGTCAGCGGCACCCCGCTGCCGCCCCGCCGGCCGGCCACGATCTCCGCGGCGATCGACAGCGCGGTCTCCTCCGGCGTACGGGCGCCCAGGTCGAGGCCGATGGGTGAGCGCAGCCGCGCCAGCTCCAGCTCGGTGACGCCGACGGCGCGCAGCCGCTCGTCGCGGTCGAGGTGGGTGCGGCGCGAGCCCATGGCGCCGACGTAGGCCACCGGGAGGCGCAGGGCGAGCCGGAGCAGGGGGACGTCGAACTTGGCGTCGTGGGTGAGGACGCACAGGACGGTCCTGCCGTCCACGTCCGTGCGTTCCAGGTACCGGTGGGGCCACTCGACGACGATCTCGTCGGCCTCCGGGAAGCGGGTCTTCGTCGCGAACACCGGGCGGGCGTCGCACACGGTCACGTGATAGCCGAGGAACTTGCCGATCCGTACCAGCGCCGACGCGAAGTCGATCGCGCCGAAGACGATCATCCGGGGTGGCGGCACCGAGGACTCGACGAGCACGGTGAGCGGGGCCCCGCAGCGGGAGCCCTGTGCACCGAGGTGGAGGGTGCCGGTGCGGCCGGCGTCGAGGAAGGCGCCGGCCTCGGCGACGACCGTGCGGTCCAGTTCGGGGTGGGCGCCGAAGCCGCCGTCGTAGGAGCCGTCGGGGCGGACGAGCAGGGCGCGGCCGAGGAGTTCCGGCGGGCCCGCGACGATCCGGGCCGTCGCCGCGGCCTCGCCGCGCGCGGCGGCCGCCAGCGCGGCGGCGGCCACCGGGCGGACCGGGTCCTGGGCGCGGACCGGTGTGACGAGGATGTCGATGACGCCGCCGCAGGTCAGGCCGACCGCGAAGGCGTCGTCGTCGCTGTAGCCGAAGCGCTCCAGGACCGTCTCGCCGTCCTCGAGGGCCTGTCGGCACAGCTCGTAGACGGCGCCCTCCACACAGCCGCCGGAGACCGAGCCGATCGCCGTGCCGTCGGCGTCCACCGCGAGGGCGGCGCCGGGCTGGCGGGGCGCGCTGCCGCCGACGGCCACCACGGTGGCCACGGCGAAGTCACGGCCCTGCTCGACCCACCGGTTGAGCTCCTCGGCGATGTCCAGCATGTCTCGGTCTCCTTGTCTGCGGTCGTGTGGAGGGTGTCGGTCGACGGGTCAGTGCACGCCCAGCCAGCTCTCGATGGGGTCGAGGGCGAAGTAGACCAGGAAGATCACGGTCAAACCCCACATGAAGGCGCCGATCTCCCGTGCTCTGCCCTGGGCCGCCCGGATGGCGACGTAGCTGATGACGCCGGACGCGACGCCCGCGGTGATGGAGTACGTGAACGGCATGATGACGACGGTCAGGAAGACCGGGATCGCGGTGGCCCGGTCGGCCCAGTCGACGTGCCGGGCGTTCATCATCATCATGGCGCCGATCACCACCAGGGCCGCGGCGGCCACCTCGCCCGGCACGATCGCCGTCAGCGGGGTGAAGAACAGGCAGGCCGCGAAGAGGACGCCGGTGACGACGGAGGAGAGTCCGGTACGGGCTCCCTCGCCCACGCCGGTCGCCGACTCGACGAAAACCGTCTGACCGGAGGCGCCGGAGACGCCGCCGATCGCGCCACCCGCGCCGTCGATGAACAGCGCCTTGGACAGGCCCGGCATCCGGCCCTGCTCGTCGGCGAGTTTCGCCTCGGTGCCGACGCCGATGATGGTGGCCATCGCGTCGAAGAACCCGGCGAGGACGAGCGTGAACACGATCATGCCGACGGTCATGGCGCCGACCTCGCCCCAGCCGCCGAACTCGACCTTCCCGAAGAGCGAGAAGTCGGGCATCGAGACGGCGCTGCCGTGCAGGGCGGGGGCGCCGCTCGCCCACTGCCGCGGGGCGATGACGTCCAGTGCGCTCAGCAGCACGGCGAGGACGGTGCCGCCGACGATGCCGATCAGGATCGCTCCGGGGACGCCGCGCGCCTGGAGCATGAAGATGGCGAGGAGGGTGACGGCGAAGAGCAGCACCGGCCAGCCGGCCAGCTCGCCCGTCGGTCCGAGCGACACGGGGGTCGCCTTCCCCTGGTGCACGAAGCCGGCCTTGTAGAAGCCGATCAGGGCGACGAACAGGCCGATGCCCATGGTGATCGCGTGCTTGAGGGCGAGCGGGATCGCGTTCATGATCATCTCGCGCAGGCCGGTGACCACGAGCAGCATGATGACCACGCCGTACAGCACGCACATGCCCATCGCCTGCGGCCAGGTCATCTGCGGGGCGACCTGGGAGGCCAGGACGCCGGAGACGGACAGGCCGGCGGCCAGGGCGAGCGGCACCTTGCCGAAGAAGCCCATCAGCAGCGTGGTGAGGGCCGCCGCGAACGCGGTCGCGGTGATCAGGGCCTTCTGTCCGAGCGTGTCCCCCGCCACGTCCCTGCCGGACAGGATCAGGGGGTTGAGCAGGAGGATGTACGCCATCGCCATGAAGGTGGTGACGCCGCCGCGCACTTCACGCGCGACCGTGGATCGCCGGTGGGATATGTGGAAGTACCGGTCGAGCCAGGACCTGCCGGCCGGGACGCGGGTGCCTTCGCCCGCGTCGTCGGCTGTGGTCCTCGGCTCCAGTGACTGCTGGGTCATGTGGGCCTGCTCCCAAGGTTCAAAGGGACACCCGCGGATCGCCGTCGGCGGTTGCGGGATTTGGGAAGGTGCTGCGGCCGCACGACCCGGGGGACGGCCCGAGACGAACGATCTGGGTCACTCCGGGCGGCGCGGAGTGTGTGACGTTCCGTGCGCCGCCCGGAGGGTCTGTCACGCGGTGCCGGTCAGGTGTTCGGGACGGACCGGCGTGCGGTCGAGCTCCAGTCCGGTCGCGTCGCGGATCGCCGCGAGGACCGCCGGAGTCGACGACAGGGTGGGGGCCTCTCCGACGCCGCGCAGCCCGTACGGGGCGTGGTCGTCGGCGAGTTCGAGGACGTCGACCGGGATGGTCGGCGTGTCGAGGATGGTGGGGATCAGGTAGTCGGTGAAGGACGGGTTGCGCACCTTCGCGGTCTTCGGGTCGACGACGATCTCCTCCATCACCGCGATGCCGAGCCCCTGGGTGGTGCCGCCCTGGATCTGGCCGATGACGGACAGCGGGTTGAGCGCCTTGCCGACGTCCTGGGCGCAGGCCAGCTCGACGACCTTCACCATGCCGAGCTCGGTGTCGACCTCGACGACGGCCCGGTGGGCGGCGAAGGAGTACTGGACGTGGCCGTTGCCCTGGCCGGTGCGCAGGTCGAAGGGCTCGGTCGGCCGGTGCCGCCACTCCTCCTCGACCTCCACGACCTCGTCGCCGAGGACGTCCACCAGGTCGGCGAGGACCTCACCGCCGTCGGTGACGACCTTGCCGCCTTCCAGGAGCAGTTCGGCGGTGGCCCAGGCCGGGTGGTAGGAGCCGAACTTGCGGCGCCCGGTCTCCAGCACCTTCTCGCGCACCAGTTCGCAGGCGTTCTTCACGGCGCCGCCGGTGACGTACGTCTGCCGCGAGGCGGACGTCGAACCGGCGCTGCCCACCTCCGTGTTGGCCGGGTGGATCGTCACCTGGGCGACGCCCAGCTCGGTGCGGGCGATCTGCGCGTGGACGGTGACTCCGCCCTGGCCGACCTCCGCCATCGCCGTGTGCACGGTGGCGACGGGCTCGCCCGCGACGACCTCCATGCGCACCCTGGCGGTCGAGTAGTCGTCGAAGCCCTCGGAGAAACCGACGTTCTTGATGCCGACCGCGTAGCCCACCCCGCGGACGACGCCCTCGCCGTGCGTGGTGTTGGACAGACCGCCGGGCAGCTGCCGCACGTCCGCGCCCTCGCTGCTCTCCCACTGGCGCTCCGGCGGCATCGGCATCGCCTTGACGCGGCGCAGGAGTTCGGCGACCGGGGCCGGGGAGTCGACGACCTGGCCGGTCGGCAGCAGGGTGCCCTGCTCCATGGCGTTGCGCTGCCGGAACTCCACCGGGTCCATGCCCAGCCGCTTCGCCACCTTGTCCATCTGCGCCTCGTACGCGAAGCACGCCTGGACGGCGCCGAAGCCGCGCATCGCGCCGCAGGGCGGGTTGTTGGTGTAGAGGGCGACGGCCTCGATCTCGACGTCGTCGACCTTGTAGGGGCCGATGCCGAGCGAGGAGGCGTTGCCGACGACCGCCGGGGAGGCGGAGGCGTACGCGCCGCCGTCGAGGACGATGCGGCACTTGACGTGGGTGAGCCTGCCGTCCTTCGTCGCGCCGTGCTCGTAGTACAGCCGTGCCGGGTGGCGGTGGACGTGTCCGAAGAAGGACTCGAAGCGGTTGTAGACGATCTTGACGGGCTTGCCGGTGCGCAGCGCCAGCAGGCAGGCGTGGATCTGCATCGACAGGTCCTCGCGCCCGCCGAAGGCGCCGCCGACACCGGCCAGGGTCATCCGTACCTTCTCCTCGGGCAGGCCGAGGACGGGCGCGATCTGGCGCAGGTCGGAGTGGAGCCACTGGGTGGCGATGTAGAGGTGGACGCCGCCGTCCTCCTCCGGCACGGCGAGACCGGACTCGGGGCCGAGGAAGGCCTGGTCCTGCATGCCGAAGCAGTACTCGCCGCGGACGATCACGTCGGCCTTCCTCGCGGCCTCGGTCACGTCTCCGCGGACGATCGGCTGGCGGTGCACGATGTTCGGGTGCGGGACGTGGCCGATGTGGTGGTCGTCGCGGTTCTCGTGGATCAGGATCGCGTCGGGGGCGGTCGCGGAGGCCTCGTCGGTGACGACCGGCAGTTCGCGGTACTCCACCTTGATCCTGGCGGCGGCGCGGCGGGCGGTCTCGGGGTGGTCGGCGGCGACGATGGCGACCGGCTCGCCGTGGTGACGGACCTTGCCGTGGGCGAGGACAGGGGTGTCCTGGATCTCCAGGCCGTAGTTCCTCACGTCGGTCGGCAGGTCGTCGTACGTCATCACGGCGTACACGCCCGGCGTGGCCAGGGCCTCGCTCGTGTCGATCGAGACGATCTCGGCGTGGGCGACGGTGGAGCGCAGGATCTGGCCCCAGAGCATGTCCTCGTGCCACATGTCGGACGAGTACGCGAACTCGCCGGTGACCTTGAGGATGCCGTCGGGCCGGAGCGTGGACTCCCCGATGCCGCCCTTGGTCTGCGAACCCTGGGTGAGCTGGGTGGGGGTGCCGTTGGGGGAAGCCGCGGAAGTCATCGTCGGACCGCCTCTGCCTGCCGGGCGGCCGCGAGCCGGACCGCGTCCATGATCTTCTCGTAGCCGGTGCAGCGGCACAGGTTGCCCGAGAGCGCCTCGCGGATGTCCGCGTCGGACGGGTTCGGGTTGCGTTCCAGCATCTCGTCGGCGGCGACCAGCAGGCCGGGCGTGCAGAAGCCGCACTGGACGGCGCCGGCGTCGATGAACGCCTGCTGGATCGGGGCGAGTTCGGTTCCTTCCCCGGTGTGGGAGTCGCCGCCCCCGGCCTGCCACCCCCGGGCCTCGTCGAGCGAGGTGCCTGCGCGGGCGCCCGTGGAGCAGGACCGCTGCCTGGCGTGCTCCGCCAGGCCCTCGACGGTGACGACCTCGCGGCCCTCCACCTGGCCGGCCGCGACCAGGCAGGAGCACACCGGGACGCCGTCGAGGCGGACCGTGCAGGAACCGCACTCGCCCTGCTCGCAGGCGTTCTTGGAGCCGGGCAGGCCGAGCCGCTCACGCAGCACGTACAGCAGGGACTCGCCCTCCCACACGTCGTCGGCTTCCTGCGGACGTCCGTTGACGGTGAAGTTGACGCGCATTACGCAGCACTCCCCTTCTGACGCGAGGCGCGGTCGGTGCCGCGGTACGACTCCCAGGTCCAGGTCAGCGTGCGGCGGGCCATGACGCCGACCGCGTGCCGGCGGTAGCTCGCGGTGCCCCGGACGTCGTCGATCGGGTTGCAGGCGGCGGCGCACAGGTCCGCGAACCGCTTCGCGACCGACGGGGTGATGATCTTTCCGTTGTCCCAGAAGCCGCCCTCGTCGAGCGCCGCGTTCAGGAACTCCTCCGCGGTCTTCGCCCGGACGGGGGTGGGCGCGGCCGAGCCGATGCCGGTGCGGACCGTGCGGGTCCCGGGGTGCAGGGCCAGCCCGAAGGCGCACACGGCGATGACCATGGCGTTGCGGGTGCCGACCTTGGAGTACTGCTGGGGTCCGTCGGCCTTCTTGACGTGGACGGCCCGGATCAGCTCGTCGGCGGCGAGCGCGTTGCGCTTCACGCCGGTGTAGAAGGCGTCGATCGGGATGCGGCGGGAGCCGCGCACCGACTCGACCTCGACCTCGGCGCCGGCGGCGAGGAGGGCGGGGTGGGCGTCGCCGGCCGGGGAGGCGGTGCCGAGGTTGCCGCCGACGCCGCCGCGGTTGCGGATCTGCGGGGAGGCCACGGTGTGCGAGGCGAGGGCCAGGCCCGGCAGTTCGGCCCGCAGGTTCTCCATGATCTCCGTGTAGGGGACGGAGGCACCGAGCCGCACGCTCTCCTCGCCGACCTCCCACTCGTAGAGGTCACCGACGCGGTTGAGGTCGAGGAGGTACTCGGGCCGCCGGTGGTCGAAGTTGATCTCGACCATCACGTCGGTGCCACCCGCAATCGGCACAGCGGTGGGGTGCTCGGCCTTCGCGGCGAGCGCCTCCTCCCAGCTGGCGGGGCGAAGGAAGTCCATGACCGGCTCTCTTCTTCGTCTCGTGGGTCGTTCGGATCGAGCCAGATCGGGTGCGGCGGGCCCGGCTCGTTCATGTGCTGTTCACGCGGATCGCAGTCAGTACACAGCGGCGTACTCCGACGGGGTCAGTCACGGAACCCATGAAGGAGTTGGCTGGTCGAGCCGGGCATCTTGTAGATTCGTATGAACGGAGGCCATCGATAACCTCCTGGATTTCCTGTGGAAACGTGGGAAACAGCCCGGCGACCGGAGAATGCGGCTCGAAGGGCGCTCCCGCGGGCCGGGCGCCCGTCGGCGGGACCTCCGCACC
This sequence comes from Streptomyces sp. NPDC051315, assembly GCF_044455165.1. Classification (NCBI taxonomy): domain Bacteria; kingdom Bacillati; phylum Actinomycetota; class Actinomycetes; order Kitasatosporales; family Streptomycetaceae; genus Streptomyces; species Streptomyces sp. NPDC051315. Next base: position 47,958 of record NZ_JBITEN010000013.1, on the reverse strand, counting down.
CGGTGGGGCCACACGCTTCATCGTAGATTTCGAGACAAAGAACGGCGGCGACGAGAATGCGGCTGCGCGCACTGCTGGACACCGACGCGCTGGGCCTGCGGCTGCTCGGCGGCGAGGACGAGCTGGACCGCACCGTACGGGGTGTGATGACCACCGACCTGCGGGACCCGAGCCGCTACCTCTCCGGGGGCGAGCTGGTGCTGACGGGCCTGGCCTGGCGCCGGGACGCCGCGGACTCCGAGCCGTTCGTACGGATCCTGGCGCAGGCCGGCGTGGCGGCGCTCGCCGCCGGCGAGGCAGAGCTGGGCGATGTGCCGGAAGACCTGGTCGTGGCCTGCGCCCGGCACCGGCTGCCGCTGTTCGCGGTGCACGAGTCGGTGGCGTTCGCCACGATCACCGAGCACGTCGTGCGGCAGGTGTCCGGCGAGCGGGCCGGGGACCTCGCGGCCGTCGTCGACCGGCACCGGCGGATGATGACCTCCGGCCCGGCGGGCGGCGGCCCCGACGTGGTCCTGGACCTGCTCGGCTCCGACCTCGACCTGCGCGCCTGGGTCCTCTCCCCCACCGGGCGGCTCGTCGCGGGCCCGAAGGTGGCGGGCCCCGGACCCTCGTCCGAGGTGTGCGCGAAGCTCGCGGCGGAGCACCTGACGGCCGCCCGCACCGGCCGCCGCGGCCCGCACCGGGTGATCGTGGGCCAGACGACGTACTCGCTCTTCCCGGTCCGCTCCGGCGGCCGCTCCGCGCAGGTCTCGCGGGACGTGCGCGAGACGGTGCTGTCGGACTGGCTGCTGGCCGTCGAGGCGGACGCCGGGGACTGGGCGGAGGAGCGCCTGGACCTGCTCCAGGGCGTCACCCAGCTCATCGCGGTCGAGCGGGACCGCCGGGACGCGGCGCGCACGGTGCGCAGACGGCTCGCGCAGGAGGTGCTGGAGCTGGTGCAGACGGGCGCGGCGCCCGCCGAGATCGCCGCGCGGCTGCGGGTGGCGGCGCCGGTGCTGCTGCCGGGCCTGGGGGCCGCCCCGCACTGGCAGGTCGTCGTGGCGAGCGTCGAGTGGGACGCCGGGGAGATCCAGGGCGGCCCCGTCGCCCAGGCGCTGCTGGAGGAGATCCTGGTCGACCCGCACGCCACCGGACCCGAGCCCTCCGACCGCATCGCCGTCGCCCACACCGGCGACGAGGCCGTCGCCCTCGTGCCCCTTCCGGCGGTCTCCACCGAGCACGACGGCTCGGAGTCCGGCGTCCTCGCCGACGCCCTCCTCGCCTCCGTACGGGAGCCGCTGTCGGCGGGCCTGGACGGCGACGGCCGGGTCACGCTGGGCGTCAGCGCGGCCGTGCACTCGGCGGAGGGACTGCGGGGCGCCCTGGAGGAGGCCCGGCACGCCCGCCGGGTCGCGGCGGCCCGTCCCGGCCGGGTGTGCGCGGCGGGCCACCAGGAGCTGGCCTCGCACGTCCTGCTGCTGCCGTTCGTCCCGGACGACGTCCGCCGGGCCTTCACCGCCCGCCTCCTGGACCCCCTGCGTGACTACGACCGGCGCCACCGCGCCGAGCTGATCCCGACGCTGGAGGCGTTCCTGGACTGCGACGGCTCGTGGACCCGGTGCGCGTCCCGGCTCCACCTGCACGTCAACACGCTGCGCTACCGGGTCGGCCGCATCGAGCAGTTGACGAGCCGTGACCTGTCGCGGCTGGAGGACAAGCTGGACTTCTTCCTGGCGTTGCGGATGAGCTGACGGATCGGCGGTCGCGGGCCGAAACCTCGGGGGCCGGGGAGTCCCACGACTTTGTGAAATCCTTCACCCGCCCCCTTGGCCCGGTGCCGTGATCCGTGCTGAGATGCCGCCACCAACTCAAAGCTCGACGGCGCGCTCGAGGAGGGCAACGTGGCGCATCCCGCCATGTCTGGTAACGGAACGACCGCTGGTGACGATCCCCTCCAGACCGCGGTATGGCGGCTGCGCTCGCGGGCCTGCTGGGCCGACGCGGCGGCCCTGCTCCCGCCGGACACCCCGGCGGGCTCGCTCCAGCGGGCCGCGCTGCTCGTGGAGCGGTGCCTGTACACCGAGCAGGGCTGGCAGGAGGCGGAGGACGCGCTGCGCACGGCGGAGGCGCTGGCCCACACCGACGAGGAACGCGGCGCCGCCGCTTGTGAACGCGGTCACCTGGCGTACGCGGCGACGGTGCACGGGGTCCGCGACCGCGTCGACGAGGCGCGGGCCGCGCTCGGGCGGGCGGCCGCGCTGATCCACCCGGAGGCGCCGGGCCGGGCTCTGCTGGACTTCCGCCGCGGGCTGCTCGCGGAGAACATCGCCCGCTCCCCGCAGGCCGCCCGCGCCGCCTACCGGCGCGCCCACACGGCCGCCGCGGCCCACTCCGACGCCCTGCTGCTCTCCTTCACCTGGCGCCACCTCGCGCGCCTCGCCCTGCGCGACGGCGAGGTGGCCGAGGCCCGGCACGGCTTCACCGAGTCGCTGCGGATCCGGGAGGAGCTGGGCTATCTGGTGGGGACCGCTCCGGCCCTGGCGTCGCTGGCGGACGCCGAGACCGAGCCGGAGGCCTCACGCCTGCGGGAGGAGGCCCGTCGGCTGTTCCGTCTCCTCGGGGGCGTACCGACGTGGCTGGCCCGGCAGTTGGCCCCGCCGGCCGCGACGGCGTAGGGGTCTTCGTACGGCGGGGGCACCTCCCGTCCGGCCCCGGGGACGTCGGCGTCACCGGGGTTGGGCCGCACGTCCACCGGGTCGGCCGGCACGGGGGCGGCGGCGACCTCGCCGGGGCGCCCCCGGGGCGAGGTGGCCCGCGGCAGGCCCGTCACCGCGTGGAAGACGCACGGCGGCCGGTCACCGCGCGGGAGACGCACACCGGGCCTGGCACCGCGTGGAAGACGCACGCCGTCCGGTACTCGCCCGGCCTCCGGGAACCTCCGCCGTACGGCACCGTCCGCCCACCGTGGATCGGGCACGCGGTCCGGGACCGCTCGGGCGCCCTGGGTTCGGTGACGACGTGCGGCGGACGGCCGTCGAGGAGGGCCCGCCGGAGGCGGGGCCGGCCCATGGCGGTCGCCCACGGCCCGGTGCAGGGCCGTCGGGTCGCGTGGGCGCCGGGTTCCGTCGTCCTGGTGGAGCGGGCGGAGCGGCACGCGGTCACGGGCCGCTCGAAGGGGGGCGGAGCGGCACGCGGTCGACCCTGCCGCTCGAAGGACACTGTTGGCGAATTCAATCCGTCGCGTTGTGCGTAGCACTGCCGTGCGGACTCTTCCGGATGAACTTCGCCGCCGGGGGGGCGGGCCTGAGACGGCGGCCTTACTCACTGAGCGGATGACCGCATGGGTAGTGTCATCGGGCGTGGCGGCGACGGAGGGGGAGCGCCTTGTGCCTGCAGAGGCCGTGTGCGGGTGACCCCGTGTGACGATTGAGCAGGCGGGCCGTTGCGGACCACTTTCGCGACGCAGGCAGCCGGAGGTGTTGCGTCCCGAGACCGTGAATGTGATGCGTATCACTCTCTGAGTGCTTGGGGTCGGGCATGCGCGATCATGATCGGAATGGACTCTCGTTTCCTTGGCATCCCTGAGCTGGTCGAAGCCCCGTCCGTGGCGGTCGTAGTCGACGTCATGCGTGCTTTCACCGTGGCTGCCTGGGCCTTTGCCCAGGGGGCTGAAAAGATCGTTCTTGCTGAGTCGCTGGACGAAGCCCTGGCACTCAAGGCTCGCCACCAGGATTGGGTGGCGCTCAAAGACGGTCCGCCCGCGCCAGGGTTCGACACCGTCAACTCGCCGGGCCTGCTGCGGTCTGTTGACCTTGACGGACGGACCGTTGTGCAGAAGACCACGGCAGGGACGGTCGGTGCCCTCGCGGTCAAGGAGGCGTCGCTGGTGCTGTGCGCCAGCTTCGTGGTGGCGGAGGCAACGGCTCGGCTCTTGCGGACACGCAAGAGTGACAGTGTCACGTTCGTGGTCACTGGCGAGGATGGGCAGGCCGATGAGGATCTGGCGTGCGCTCAATACATCGCTCGGAGGGCCACCGAGGCCGGGACGGATGCTTCTGAGTTCGTCCGCCGCGCTGCCGAGTCGCGCGCCGCCGCCGAGCTGGCGGAGGGTGTGCGTCAAGGAGTCCATCCTGATGACGTCGCACTCTGTCTTGAGCTCGACCGGTTCCCCTTTGCCATGGTGGCGACCTCGGAAGACTCGCTCATGGTCCTCCGTCCGTGCGCCGTACTTTCGCTGACCGACGAGGCGTCGATCTGATTGCTGGTGAGGTCCAACTCTCGCCATGCGAGAGCCGGCATCCGGTCGGGTATGCGGCACCAGCTGCACTCGCCCAACTCATCACGGATCCGCATCCCCAGGCTGCCCTTCGGAAACGCAGCCCGGCGCCACCCGCGCCGTCTCCTCCGGAACCCCGTCGATCTTCCTGACGTGCAACGACACCGACACCCTCCCCAAACACAACGTCGGCCTTCACGACCACAACGGAGCATGAGGACCGACGTTCAGCCCAGGACTCGCCAACCGTGTCCTCGAAGGGGCGGGGGCGGGCCGGCACGTGGACGACCCGGCCGCGCGCTGGGCGCTCCCCGGCGAGGCGGTCGTCCTCAGCCCGCGCCCGCGAAGTGCTCGCGTACCAGCGCCTGCACCACGTCCAGGTCGCCCGCCGTCAAAGCCTCCAGCAGCGCGAGGTGTTCGGCCGCGTCGGCGACGAGGTCCGCGCGTCCCCGGGTCACCGGGCCGCCCACCAGCGGCCACTGCGAGCGGCGGTGCAGGTCCTCCGCGATGCCGACCAGCTGCTGGTTGCCGCACAGGGCGAGGACCGCGCGGTGGAAGGCGCGGTCGGACTCGGCGTACGTGGCACGGCAGCCGGAGGTCGCGGCGCGGACGGTGGCCTCGGCGAGGGGGCGCAGGTCGGCCCACCGTTCGGCGGGGACCGTCCGGGCGAGCCGGAGCATCACGGGGACCTCGATGAGCGCGCGCACCTCGGCCAGCTCGGCCAGCTCGCGGGTGCCGCGCACGATCACGCGGAAGCCCCGGTTGGGGACCACCTCGACCGCGCCCTCCAGCGCGAGCTGCTGCATCGCCTCGCGGACCGGCGTCGCGGACACCCCGAAGCGTTCGCCGAGGACCGGCGCCGAGTACACCTCGCCCGGGACGAGGTCCCCGGACACGAGGGCGGTGCGCAGGGCGTCGAGGATCTGGCCGCGCACCGAGGCGCGCTGCACGACGGGCCGGGGCAGGGGCACCTCGCTGTGCGTGTGCTCCCCGCGCACGGCGCCGGGCACCCGCGCGTCCCCAGCCGGGGCGGCCGGGCCACGCCCGCGTTCCGCCGCCCGCGGCTGCGCCGGCACCCTGGCCGCGTCGGCACGTCCGTCCGGGATCCCCGCCCGGGCAAAGCCCTGTGCGCTCTGCTCCACGGGTCCTCCTCGGGACGTGTCGGTACTTGGGGTCATTACGGCGGGTTGTTACTCGTCCGTCAAGCACCTTATTAGGCGTACTGGTCGTCAGTTCAAATTCCGCCCATACTGAGTAAGGTAAGGCTTACCTCGCACTCACTCGTGGATCGGTGGTTCCGGTATGCCCGCACACCCCTGCGCGCCGTCGCCCGTGACGGACGCCTACGCCCGTCTCACGGAGGTCTTCCCGGGTCTCACCGTCCGGGAACTGCGGGACGGCGAGCCGGCACCGCGGGGCGGCGGCTGGGTGGCGGCGGCCGACCTCGCGCAGGGCGGAGCGGCGTTGGAGGCCTTTCTCGCCTGGGACGACGCCCAGGTGGTCCGGGACTACGGACAGAAGGCCCGCCCGGACGTCGTCGCGAGCTTCGGACTGCACCGCTACGCCTGGCCCGCCTGTCTGCTGATCACCGTCCCGTGGTTCCTGCACCGCCGGGTGCCCCGCTTCCCCGTGACGCATGTCTCGTACGACCGCACCGGCGACGGCATGCGGATGGCCGTCCGCGCGCCCGCCTCGTTCGCCTGTCTGCCGGACGACCCCGCGGCGGCGCTGCCCGGCGCCCGCGTGGTCGCGGACGAGGAGGCGCTGCGGGCGGAGGTCCGGGCCGCGATCGCCGAGCACCACGAACCGGTCCTCGCCGGCTTCGGGCCGCGGGCGCGGCGGCGCGGGCGCGCCCTGTGGGGCATGGTCACGGACGAGGTGGTGGAGGGACTCTGGTACGTCGCCCACCTGCTCGGCGAGGACGAGCAGCGGCGGGCGCGGCGCGAGCTGGAGCTGCTGCTGCCGGGCGCCACCCGGCCGTACGTCGGCTCGGCGGCCTTCCGCGAGCTGACCGGACCCGACGGCGAGTCGCTGCCCACCCGGGACCGGGCGAGCTGCTGCATGTTCTACACGGTGCGCCCCGAGGACACCTGCGCCACCTGCCCGCGCACCTGTGACGCGGACCGCGTCAGCAAGCTCACGGCCTCCGCGGTGAGTTGACGGGCCCTCGGACCGGCGCCGGTGGGGCACCCCCGGACCGCTGCCCTCCGCCGCGTCCCGTAAGATCACCCGAACGAGACTCCCGCTCGGTGACAGGTGTTTCACCATTCCCTCACCAGGCACAGGAACTTTCCGTGGAACCACCCGTACGGGTAGTCTTGTTCGAACTCAACTCCCGCCCCTCAAGCGGCAGTTCGAGCAGAACGTCGCCCTGGGCATTCCCTTGCACCTCCTTGGCGGCCTCTTGCCCCGAAACCCCCTGAGGCTCGGCGGGATTGGGCCACTATGGCGGGCGTTACGCCCTATCCCAATGCAAGGGACCCCAGATGAGACTGACCGACATATCGCTGAACTGGCTGCTTCCGGGCGCCGTGCTGCTCCTGGGCATGCTGGCGGCGGTGGCGGTGCTCGCGCGCGGAAAGCGCTCCTCCGGGGAGAACGCGAGCGCGGACGACTCGTGGGAGCGCAGCGAGGAGCGCCGCAGGCGCAAGGAGGCCCTGTACGGCACCGCCTCCTACGTGCTGCTGTTCTGCTGCGCGGCGGTGGCCGCCGCGCTCTCCTTCCACGGCCTGGTCGGCTTCGGCCGGCAGAACCTGAACCTGTCCGGCGGCTGGGAGTACCTGGTGCCGTTCGGCCTGGACGGGGCCGCGATGTTCTGCTCGGTCCTCGCGGTGCGCGAGGCCAGCCACGGTGACGCCGCGCTCGGCTCCCGGATACTCGTGTGGACGTTCGCGGGCGCCGCGGCCTGGTTCAACTGGGTCCACGCGCCCCGGGGCCTGGGCCACGACGGCGCCCCGCACTTCTTCGCCGGCATGTCGCTGTCGGCGGCCGTGCTCTTCGACCGGGCGCTGAAGCAGACCCGCCGGGCCGCGCTGCGCGAGCAGGGCCTGGTGCCGCGCCCGCTGCCGCAGATCCGCGTCGTGCGCTGGCTGCGGGCCCCCCGCGAGACCTACAAGGCGTGGTCGCTGATGCTCCTGGAGGGCGTGCGCAGCCTGGACGAGGCCGTCGAGGAGGTCCGCGAGGACAAGCGCCAGAAGGAGCAGGCGCGCCGCCACCGCCGCGAGCAGCAGCGCGTGGAGCGGGCGCAGCTGAAGGCGATCAGCCGGGGACACCGGGGCTTCCCGGGCCGCGGCGGGCGTCAGCTGGAGGGACAGGCGACCCTGGAACGGGCCGGCGATCGAGTCTCCGCGGAGCCTGCCATAGCGAGCGCGCCGGAGCAGCTGCCCGTCCCCTCACGGCCCTCCCTGCAGCCCGTACGCCAGAGTTCTGACCCGATCACCGTCGACCTCACCGCGGAGGACGACACGATGGCCCTGCCGCGCCTGGACTCCCTGGAGCGCAAGCTCAAGGACCTGGAGCAGCAGTTCGGCTGACCGGTACGCGAGCACGGGAAGGGGGCACGACCCGATGGGTCGCGCCCCCTTCCCGTGGGTTCACGCCGCGTCCGCGCCCAGCTCGAACCAGACCGCCTTCCCGACCCCGTGTGCCCGGACCCCCCAGGCGTCCGCGAGGGACTGCACCAGGACCAGGCCGCGGCCGTGCGTGCCGTCGCCGGTGTTCGGCGTCCGCGGCTGCGGGCGGCGGGAGACAAAGTCCCGCACCTCGACCCGCAGACCGGCCGGTCCCACGGTGGCCGTCAGGACCGCTTCGTGGTCGGTGTGGACGAGCGCGTTGGTGACGAGCTCACTCGTGAGCAGTTCCGCGATGTCCGATCGTCCGGGTTTCCCCCAGTGCCGCAGCATCTCGCGCAGCGCCCGGCGCGTCTCGGGAACGGCTCTCAGGTCCGCCCGTCCGAGTCTGCGCCGCAGCTGGGGCGCCTGCGCCCGCGTCTGCCCGTCCCCGTCGGCCTTGTCCTCCGCTGTCTCCCCCGCCGAGGTACCCGCGATCACGGTCGAACCGCTGCCTCGTGCCTGCCTCTTCATGACCCCCGCCCGCGTGCCGATGTCGGTTCCCCTCCTGCTCGAACACGTTCACGGGGATGCTTGCCCCGTGGGCCCTGGGCCAGTCATGTCCAATCGGCGACGCCCAGGTGTTCGGCCATGTCGGGGCGGGCCAGGGGGGCATTCCAACGGCAGATGACAGGCCGGCGCCGCCGCCCGGACCACCGGTGAGCGTGCCGTGCGCGGCGTCCGAGCGCGCAACGGGACGCGGACGCCGGGCCCCGTCCGTGAGGACGGGCGGCCGGCGAACCGGTGGCGGTGGACCGGTCCCTCCGGGCCGCCCATGAGCCCTCCGTGACCGGCTCGGACCGGCGAATGCCCTGGTCGCCGGGGTGGTCACGGTGGACAGCCGGCTCCCCGGCAAGTGGGCCGGCCTCGGCGCGCAGGAGCTGCCGTACGGCGGCGCGGGCGGTCCCCCGAGGGGCGCGCACCCGCGCGGCCGCCGACCGGCGGTCGCCGCCCCCGCCCAGGGAGGTGAGCCGGTGCACACACTCTGCGGGTCGGCCTTCGATCCGGCCGACCTGCACGCATGCGGGTCTACGCGACGGCGGGACACCCTGACCGCCGGGCATCGGCCACCCGCCCCATGCCCCGCTGCCGACGTGGCCGTACGCGAGGAAGGGATGGGGAGGAGGGGCGGGGAGAAAGGGATGGGGAGGGCGAGGCGTGGAGGCGGGACGGCCGACACGGCGCTGGAGCAGCCGGGGTACGCGGGGATCCCCGGCGGGTCCGCCGTCACGGGACCCGGGCGCCCCGCCCCGGCGCCGCGGTCCCTGCCCCCTGTCGGGCGCGCCTGCGGCGGCGAAGTTTGGCCGGAATCCGCTCCCCTGCTTCCCTCACGTGGGTTCCCCTGGCCGGCTGAGCCCGCGCCACCGGCGTCGGCGCCCTACGGCCGCGGCACGTTCCGCAGGTTGGAGCGGGCCATCTGGAGCATGCGGCCGACTCCGCCGTCCAGCACGATCTTCGAGGCGGACAGGGCGAACCCGGTCACCATCTCGGCGCTGATCTTGGGCGGGATGGACAGCGCGTTGGGGTCGGTGACGATGTCGACGAGGGCCGGGCCCTTGTGCCTGAAGGCCTCCTTCAGGGCGCCGGGGAGGTCCTTGGGTTCCTCGACGCGCACCCCGTGGGCGCCGCAGGCGCGGGCGACGGCGGCGAAGTCGGGGTTCTTGTTGGTGGTGCCGTGGGAGGGCAGTCCGGCGACCAGCATCTCCAACTCCACCATGCCCAGCGAGGAGTTGTTGAAGAGGACGACCTTGACCGGCAGGTCGTACTGGACGAGGGTCAGAAAGTCACCCATGAGCATGGAGAATCCGCCGTCGCCGGACATCGACACGACCTGCCGCTCCCGGTCGGTGAACTGGGCGCCGATCGCCATGGGCAGCGCGTTCGCCATCGAGCCGTGGGAGAAGGAACCGATGATGCGGCGGCGGCCGTTGGGCGAGATGTAGCGGGCCGCCCACACGTTGCACATGCCGGTGTCGACGGTGAACACGGCGTCCTCGTCGGCGAGTTCGTCGAGGACGGAGGCGACGTACTCGGGGTGGATCGGGACGTGCTTGTCCACCTTCCGGGTGTACGCCTTGACGACGCCCTCCAGCGCGTCGGCGTGCTTCTTCAGCATCTTGTCGAGGAAGCGCCGGTCCTGCTTCTCCGCCACGCGCGGGATGAGACAGCGCAGGGTCTCGCGCACATCGCCCCACACGGCGAGGTCCAGCTTCGAGCGGCGGCCGAGGTGTTCGGGCCGGACGTCGACCTGGGCGATGGTGACGTCGTCGGGCAGGAAGGCGTTGTACGGGAAGTCGGTGCCGAGCAGGATCAGCAGGTCGCACTCGTGGGTGGCCTCGTAGGCGGCGCCGTAGCCGAGGAGGCCGCTCATGCCGACGTCGTAGGGATTGTCGTACTGGATCCACTCCTTGCCGCGCAGGGCGTGCCCGACCGGGGACTTGATCCTCCCCGCGAACTCCATGACCTCGGCGTGCGCTCCGGCCGTGCCGCTGCCGCAGAACAGGGTGACCCGGTCGGCCTCGTCGATCATCCGGGCGAGCCGGTCGATCTCGGCGTCGCCGGGGCGGACGGTGGGCCGGGTGGTGACGAGGGCGGTCTCGGCGGCCTTGTCGGGGGCGGGTTCGGCGGCGATGTCACCGGGGAGGGAGACGACGCTGACGCCGCTGCGGCCGACGGCGTTCTGGATCGCGGTCTGCAGCAGCCTCGGCATCTGCCGCGGGCTGGAGATCAGCTCGCTGTAGTGGCTGCACTCCTGGAAGAGGCGGTCGGGGTGGGTCTCCTGGAAGTAGCCGAGCCCGATCTCGCTGGAGGGGATGTGGGAGGCGAGGGCCAGCACGGGCGCCATGGAGCGGTGGGCGTCGTACAGGCCGTTGATGAGGTGCAGGTTGCCGGGCCCGCAGGAGCCCGCGCAGGCGGTGAGCTTCCCGGTGATCTGGGCCTCGGCGCCCGCGGCGAAGGCGGCGGTCTCCTCGTGCCGGACGTGGACCCAGTCGATGGCCGCGTTGCGGCGGACGGCGTCCACGACCGGGTTGAGGCTGTCGCCCACGACGCCGTAGAGGCGTTCGACTCCGGCGCGGACGAGGATGTCGACGAACTGTTCGGCGACGTTCTGTTTGGCCATGCTGCTCTCCTGCCCCTTCGGTGTCCGTGGATCCCCCGGGACCCCTGTGGGTTCCATGAATTCACGGCGAACGCCGTCATGCCTCCCACACGGCGGCGGCCGTACGGTCGTCCGCGTACCCCTTGACCCGGACCTGGGTGTCGGCGAGGAAGGCGGCGAGGCCGGGCGGGACGGGCTCGGACCACCGCTCCGCCAGACAGGCGAGCAGTTCGGGCTCGCCGCGCAGGGGCTCGGCGAGGCCGTCGGTGCACATCAGGAGCCTGTCACCCGGCCGGGCGACGGAGGCCCGGAAACGGAAGGGTTCGCGGGGCGGCCCGGGGACCGGTTCGTACGGGCTCGGCGGGGTCGGGATGCCCAGGTCCATGGTGAGGCGGTCGCCCTCGGGCGTCTCGGCGGGCGGGGAGCCGAACCCGACGACCGGCTCCCCCGCGACCTCGCCGGCCTTCGGTTCGATGTCCTGCCACGCGCCGTCCCGGAGGCGGAACAGTCCGCCGGGGCCGACGCCGAAGAAGACGCGCGTCCGGCAGGCGGGGTCGGCGGGCAGCAGGAGGCAGCGCAGGGTGGCCGCGTACTCCTGCGGCTCCAGGCCCTGTCCGGCGGCGGCGGCGCGGAGCCGGCCGAGGCTGCGGTCGGTGAGACGGTGCAGGCCCGACTTCAGGTCGCCGCGCCGCCCGGCCCTTATGTCCTCGGCGAGCCGGACGTGACTGCGGCCCACGGCCCGCCCGATCCACCGGCACACCTCGGCGGCCGCCCGGTGCGCTCCCGGGGTGGCCCGTGCGCCGGTCGCCATCGCGACCAGGATCAGCGCCTGCTCGCCGGCGCCGAAGCGGGCGGTGAGGAGGGAGTCGCGGCGCGGCTCGCCGCGGTAGCGCGCGGAGTCCCCGCGCACGGAGGCGGCCCGCAGGACGCAGGTTCCGTACCGGGCGCCGTCCAGCACGGTGTCGGGGACCAGGTCGTCGAGTTCGTCCGGGTCGGCGGGCGGCAGGGCGGTGGGTTCGGCGTCGTAGGTGGGCGGACGGGAGCCGACGTGGGGCTGGGCGGTGGGGCGCGCGGTGGACGGCGCGCCGGCCGGCTGCCCGAAGGGGGTCGCCGTGCCGGTGGCGGAGACGGTGGGGGCGAAGGGCGGTGGGGGCGGTGGGGACGCCGGTGCGGAGGGGGTCGGCGCCGGATCCGTGGAGGTACGGCCGACAGGATCCGCCGGGTCCGGGTCCCGGCCGTGGGGTGTCCGTTCGTCGAAGCCCCGGGGCAGGGGGCCGGGCGGGAAGGAGGTGGGGCCGGGCGGTGAGGCCTGCGGGGGTTCCGAGGGGGCGCGTCGGTGGTGTACGGCGGGACGGGTGGGGGTGGGGGGTGTGGGAGGGGCGGCGTCGGGGGCGGGGCTCGGGTCCGGCCCGCTGGGAGGGCTCGCGTCACGGCCGGGGGGCGGACCTTCGGCGGGGTGGGAGACGGTTGCGCTGCGCGGGGGCGGGACGGTGGGGGCCGAGGGCGATGCCGGGGTCGGTGGGGGTGGAGCGGTGGCCGGGCGGGGTGGAGCGGTGGCCGGTGGGGGTGGTGGGGAGGCCGGTGGGGGTGGCACGGGGGTCGGGCGGGGTGGAGTCGCGGCCGGGCGGGGTGGTGCCGTGGGAGTCGGCGGGGTCGACGGGAGCCGGTCCTGCGGCGCCCACCAGTCGGTCTGCTCGGTGCGCTGGGGGCGGTCGGGACGGCCGGGGCGCTCCGGGCGCTCGCAATGGTCGGGGCGCTCGGGAAACTCGGGCCGCTCGGCCCGCGCGGGACCACCGGTGTGTTTCGGATCGCCGAGCCGCACCGGGTGCTCGGAACGCGCCCCCGGCACCGCGCCGGACGCACCCTCCCGCTCCTCGCCCGCGCCGCCTGCCCCGCCCGCCGGATCCACGGCATCTGCGGGATCCGCGGCACCCTCTGAATCCGTGGGCTTCGGCGGCTCCGTGGGCTTCGGCGGCTCCGTCGGATCCGTCGGCTTGGCCCCCTCCGCCGGGCGCACCGCCCCCGCCGCCGAGGCGAACCGGTCGTCCAGCGAGTCGGCGGCGGCCGTCGGTCCGGTGTCCTCGGTGAAGTCGTCGTACAACTGCCCCCACCAGTCGTCCTCGTGACCGGTGGGCCTTCCCCCCTGCTGACTCATGCCCCTGATTGTCCACCGCACGGGCCGTGTGAGAACGGGGCATCAGGAAAATGCGACCCCGCCCCCGCGCCGACCGGCGTGTCGACCGGCACAGCGAGCGACATGCCGAACAGGGGTGCGAGGAGGGGGTGGGGGAGGTCACCGGGCGGTTCCACCCCCCACGGGAGAACCGCCCGGTGACTTCGGGTGATCCGGGCTCAGATCCCCTATGCGCCCCTGCGCGTCTCGAGCCCGGATCACGTTCCGGGTGCCCACCTGCGCCGTACCGATGCGGCCGGCCGCACGAATGTGCCCCGCTCACCTGGAGATCCGTTGTGACGGATGCTCGTGGTCACGGCCGCGGGATGATCACCGGCGACCGCCGTGGCCACACCTTGGCAGAGTGAACCCGTCCGGGGCGATGATGTGCCGCGGCGGAATTGCGCCGTGGCGGCTTCCCGCCACACACGGCGCGGCGGTCAGGGAGGACGGCACCGGATGCTGGGAGCGATCGGGCTCGACGAGACGCACGAGTCGGCCTATCGGGCGTTGGTGTCCGTGGGCGCCGCGGACGTACCGGATCTCGCGCGCCGGCTGGCCCTCGGCGAGCGGGACACCGAGGGCGCGCTGCGCCGGCTGGAGCGGCACGGGCTGGTGGCGCAGTCGTCGGGGCGGCCCGGCCGCTGGGTCGCCGCGCCGCCCGGCGTCGCGCTGGCCGCGCTGCTCACCCAGCGGCGGCACGAGCTGGAGCAGGCTGAGCTGGCGGCCGCGCTGCTCGCCGAGGAGTACCGGGCTGCGGCGGCCGAGCCGTCGGTGCACGACCTGGTCGAGGTGGTGACGGGCGCCGCGGCGGTCGCGCAGCGCTTCCTGCAGATCCAGCTGGGCGCGAGCGACGAGGTGTGCGCGCTGGTCACCGGCACGCCGGTGGCCGTGACGGGCGTGGAGAACGACGCGGAGGAGCAGGCCGCGGCCCGTGGGGTGCGCTACCGCGTCGTCCTCGAGCGGGCGGTCCTCGACCAGCCGGACGGGATCAGGGAGCTGACCTCCGCGCTGGGCCGGGACGAGCAGGTGCGGGTGGTGGACCGGGTGCCGACGAAACTCGTCGTGGCGGACCGCTCGCTCGCCCTGGTGCCGCTGACCGGCCGCTCCGGGGAGCCGGCCGCGCTGGTGGTGCACGCCAGCGGGCTGCTGGAGCTGCTGTCGGGGCTGTTCGAGTCGGTGTGGCGGGAGGCGCTGCCGCTGCGCCTCGGCGCGGCCGGCGTCGTCGAGCAGGGCCCGGACGGCCCCGACGCCGCCGACCTGGAGATCCTGTCCCTGCTGCTGGCCGGCCTGACCGACGCGAGCGTGGCGAAGCAGCTCGACCTGGGCCTGAGGACCGTACAGCGCCGGGTGAAGCGGCTGATGGAGCTGACGGGTGTGACGACCCGGCTCCAACTGGGCTGGCACGCGTACGAACGCGGGTGGGTGACGCGGGAGCGGTAGCGGCCTGCCGCGCGCGGCAGGCGGGAGCGGTGGGCCGCGGCGGCCGTGTTGACCTGCGGCTTCCGCTGGGTTCCGGCACGCTGAACAGATGGGAGTGTGGGAGCTCCTGCTGGTCGGGCTGGTCATCCTGCTCGGCCTGTGCGGAGTGCTGGTGCCCGGGGTTCCGGGGTCGTGGCTGGTGTGGGCCGCGGTCCTGTGGTGGGCGCTGCAGGACCCGCAGCCGGTGGCCTGGTGGGTGCTGGTGGGCGCGACGGTCGCGCTGCTCGTCTCCCAGGCGGTGCGCTGGGTCCTGCCGCCCCGCCGGCTGCGCGTCAGCGGCGCCACCCGCCGCATGGCGGTCTACGCGGGCGCCGGGGCGTTCCTCGGGTTCTTCCTCGTCCCCGTCCTCGGCGCCGTCCCGGGCTTCATCGGCGGGATCTACCTCGCCGAACGACTCCGCCTCGGCCGCCCCGGCGCGGCCCGCGCCTCCCTGCGCACGGCGATGCGCGCGGGCGGCACCAGTGTCCTCGCGGAACTGTTCACCTGCCTGCTGATCATGGGGGCGTGGCTGGGAGCGGTGCTGTGGGGGTGACGCGGCGCGGCCCTCGGGGCGGCGCCTACTGCAACGCCGGCGCGTCGGTGAGCAGGTGTTTGCGGCCCCACTCCCCCAGCGGGCCCAGCGCCTCGTTGAGGGACTCGCCGCGGGGGGTGAGGGAGTACTCGACGCGTGGGGGGACCTCGTCGTACTCCTCGCGGTGGACGATGCCGTCGGCCTCCAGTTCGCGGAGCTGGGCGGCGAGGACCTTCTCGGTGACGCCCGGCAGGCCGCGCCGGAGTTCACCGAAGCGGTACGGCCTCTCGTGCAGCGCCCAGAGGATCAGCACCTTCCACTTCCCGCCGATGACGTCCATCGCCGCGTCGATCCCGCACACGTACGCCCCCGGCCGCCGGCCGATCGCCATACCGTCCCTCCCCTGCCTGGATGCTTTCCCGGCGGTAACCACCCACTCGTAAGTACGTACTTGAGCAGGGCGGTCGCCGCGAACGAGCCTAGTGGCCATGACCGACAACACCCCTTCCCCGATCACCGTTCTCGGCACCGGCGCCATGGGCGCCGCGCTCGCCCGCGCCTGGCTGGCCGCCGGGCACCCCGTCACCGTCTGGAACCGCACTCCGGCCCGGGCCGAGGCCCTCGCCGCCGAGGGTGCCACCGTCGCCGACAGCGCGGCGCGGGCGGTGGCGGCGAACCGGCTGGTGGTCGTCTGCCTGCTCGACGACGCGTCCGTCGGTGAGGCCCTCGCGGGGACGGACCTCGCCGGCCGTGACCTGGTGAACCTGACCACCGGCACGCCCGCGCAGGGCCGGTCCCGGGCGGCCTGGGCCGAGGCGCGCGGCGCGCGTTTCGTGGACGGCGGGATCATGGCCGTACCGCCGATGATCGGGGCCCCCGAGAGCGGGGGGTACGTCTTCTACAGCGGTTCCGCCGACTTGTTCGAGGAGCATCGGGAGACTCTCACGGTCCCCGCCGGGGCGGTGTACGTCGGCGCGGACGCCGGGTTCGCCGCCCTGCACGACGTGGCGCTGCTGAGCGCGATGAACGGCATGTTCGCGGGCATCCTGCACGCCTTCGCCCTGATCCGCCGCGAGGACATCGCCCCGTCGGATTTCGCCCCGCTGCTGGTGTCGTGGCTCGGCGCGATGGCTCCCATGGCGCACCAGGCGGCCGCGCAGCTGGAGAGCGGCGACTACGGCAAGGGCGTGGTGTCCAATCTGGCGATGCAGGTCGCGGGCAACGCGACCCTGGTGCGCACGGCGCGCGAGCAGGGGGTCAGCCCGGAGCTGCTGACGCCGTGGATGGCGCTGATGGAGCGCCGGCTGGCCGACGGGCACGGGGAGGAGGACACGACGGGGGTGGTGGAGCTGCTCGCGCGTCCCTGATGTCGTGGCGCCGGCCGGCGCCGCCTCACAACGCCCCCTCCAGCGTGAGCAGCCGGACCTTGCGGTCCAGGCCGCCCGCGTAGCCCGTCAGGGAGCCGTCGGCGCCGATGACGCGGTGGCAGGGGCGCACGACGAGGAGGGGGTTGGCGCCGATGGCTCCGCCGACGGCGCGTACGGCGGCCCGCGGGGCGCCGATACGGGCGGCGATCTCGCCGTATGTCGTGGTCGTCCCGTAGGGGACGGTGTCGAGGGCGGCCCACACGCGTGCGCGGAAGGCGGTGCCCTCGGCGCGCAGGTCGAGGCGGAACTCCTCGAGCTCGGCGGCGAAGTAGGCGGCGAGTTGCTCCTCGGCCGCGCGGAACGGGCCGCGGTCGTGCCGCCACCCCTCCTGGACGGTCCGGCCGCCCTTCTGGCCGGGGACGGACACCGAGGTCAGGGCGCCGTCGGGGGCGGCGGTGAGGAGCAGGGGGCCGAGCGGGCCGTCGACGCTAGTCCAGTACACGGTGTTCCTCCGCTGCGCGCAGATGGTGAAGGGCGTAGGTGCGCCAGGGGCGCCAGGTGTCGGGGACGTCCGCGCCGGGCGGCGCGACATCCGGGTCGCCGAGGGCGCGCGACCGGATCGCCGCCACCGTACGGCCGTCGAGGCCGGGCAGGGCGAGCAGCGCCTCCTGGGCGTCGTCCCGGTCGGCGCCCGGATCGAGGCGTACGGTGCCGTCGGCGAGGGCGGCGGTGAGGACGCCCGGGGCGCCGGTGGGCTCGGCCTCGGCGAGGGCGGCCGGTTCCGGGAAGAGGTGGGTGAGGCCGCCGCAGGGCGCGTCCAGGGTCTTGCCGTAGGCGCGGACCAGGCGTTCGGCCTCCGTGCGGCCCACCAGCGCGCGCACCGCGTACTCCTCCGGGTCGGCGGCGCCCGGCGCGCGCAGTCCGGGCCGGGCGGCGACCAGCGGGGCGAGCCGCGGGTCGGCGCCGAGCCGCGCGTCGACGGCGTAGGGATCGGCGTCGAGGTCGAAGAGCCGCCGCAGCCGCTGGACCGCGGTCGTGAGATCGCGGGGGTCGGTGAGGTGCAGGCGCGCGTCGAGCCACCCGCCGGGGTGGACGGCGCAGGTGGGGGCGGAGCCCGCCCGCTCGCGTACGGCGACGATCCCACTGCCGTACGGCAGGCGGAGCGTCCGGCGGTAGGTGCGGTCGCCCGGCGGGCCGGTCATCTCCTCGACGCCGCCGACGGCCTCCCGTTCCAGCAGGTCGAAGACGGTGGCCGCGTGGTACGGGCCCCGGTGGGCGAGGCGCAGCGGGATCCCGGCGCCGGGAGCGGCCGTGCGGCCCTGGCGTGGGGCGGCGGCGCGCAGCTGGGTCGGGGTCTGCGCGTACACGGCCCGCATGGTGTCGTTGAACTGGCGCACGCTGGCGAACCCGGACGCGAAGGCGATCTCGGTGACCGGCAGACCGGTCGTCTGCAGCAGCACCCGCGCGGTGTGCGCGCGCTGCGCCCGCGCGAGGGCGACGGGTCCGGCGCCGAGCTCGGCGGTGAGCTGCCGCTGCACCTGGCGGGCGCTGTAGCCGAGGCGTACGGCGAGCCCGGCGACGCCCTCCCGGTCGACGACCCCGTCGCCGATCAGCCGCATGGCGCGCCCCACGACGTCGGCGCGCACGTTCCACTCGGCCGAGCCGGGCGTGGCGTCCGGCCGGCACCGCCGGCAGGCCCGGAAACCCGAGCCCTGCGCGGCGGCGGCCGTCGCGAAGAACCGCACGTTGCGCCGTTTCGGCGTCACGGCGGGGCAGCTGGGCCGGCAGTAGATGCCGGTCGTCTCGACGGCGAAGAAGAAGACGCCGTCGAACCGCGCGTCCCTGCTGCGCACCGCCTCGTACCTGCTCTCCTCGTCCATCACGGGTTCCAGTGTTCGCCCGCGACGGGGAGGGTGCTAGCGGAAATCGGACGGGGTGGTGAGGGGCGGCCGCGGGCCGGTGGCCGTCACGCCCACTCCCCCCGCTTGGCCCGCCAGGCCGCACGCCCCTCGGCCTTCTTCCGCTTCCAGTCCTGCCGGAGGCCGGCTCGCGCCCGGGCGTCGGACTTGGCGACGATCCACTGGTTCTCCCGGACGAGCTTGCGGTAGCTGTCCAGCCGCCGCGCCGACAGCTGACCGCTGTCCAGGGCGGCCAGCACCGCGCATCCGGGCTCGTGGAGGTGGGCGCAGTCCTGGAACCGGCAGCCGCGGGCGAGCTCCTCGATCTCCGAGAAGACCTGGCCGACGCCGCCGCCGGCGTCCCACAGGCCGACGCCGCGCAGTCCGGGCGTGTCGATGAGGACGCCGCCGCCGGGCAGCGGGAGCAGGTTGCGGGTGGTGGTGGTGTGCCGTCCCTTGCCGTCCATGTCGCGCGTGGCGCGCACGTCCATGACGTCCGCGCCGACGAGCACGTTGGCGAGGGTGGACTTGCCCGCGCCGGAGGCTCCGAGCAGCGCGGTGGTGCCCCGGCCGAGGACACCCGCCAGCCGGTCGACGCCCTCTCCCTCCAGCGCGCTGACGGTGAGCACGGGCACCCCGGGCGCGCTGCGCTCGACGTCCTCGACGAGGTACGCCAGTGCGGCCGGGTCGGACACGAGGTCGGCCTTGGTGAGCACGACGACGGGCTGGGCGCCGGACTCCCAGGCCAGCGCAAGGAACCGCTCGACCCGCCCGAGGTCGAGCTCGACGGCCAGGGACAGGGCGACGACGACGTGGTCGACGTTGGCCGCGAGGATCTGCCCCTCGGACCGCTTGGAGGAGGTGGAGCGCACGAAGGCGGTTCGGCGCGGCAGGTACGCGCGGACGTAGCGCGGGGTGCCGTCGGCGTCGACGGCGACCCAGTCGCCGGTGCAGACGACCCGCAGCGGGTCGTGCGGGGTGACGAACGCGGTGTCCGCCCGTACGACACCGTCGCCGGTGACGACGTCGCACTGCCCGCGGTCGACCCGGACGACACGGCCGGGCACGAGGCCGCGCCCTTCGTGGCCGGCGAACTCGGCCGCCCATCCCTCGTCCCAGCCGTAGGGGGCGAGGGGGTGCGGGGCAGCCGAGGTGGCCGGGGAATGCGCGGAGGAGCGATCCGTGGCAGAGGGATCCGTGGAAGAGGCATCCACGGAGGAGGAGAGGTTCAAGGGAAACCCTTCACAGGGCGGTCCCGGCGGCGCGCTCGTGGGCGCGAAAGGTGAGAGGTGGTCAGCCGGAGACCGCGGAGGTGGAGTGGACGAACGTCTGGCTGCTGCGGACAGCACCCGCCGTGGCGACAGTCATCGGTCACACCTCCTGGTTCCTCGTCGGGGTGGTGGCAGTGGCCCGGAGGCCACCGCGGGAAGCGGGCTCATCCTAGGAGGGCCGCGCGCACGGGCGCGACCGTTTTTCATCCGGGCACGGTTCCCACCGCCAGCACATTGCCCTCGCTGATGTAGCCGTCCGGGTCGTCCAGTGGGTGGAGGGGGGAGGCGGGGTCGGTGAAGCGGTGCCATTCGTCGCTGAGGCCCAGGCCGAGGGCCTGGTGGGCGATGCGGGCGCAGGCCGTGGCGTAGAAGTCGCGGGCCGCGGGGGTGAGGGGGGCGTAGTGCTCGATCAGGACGGTGTGCTGGCGTACGTCGGCGAGTCCCGCCTGCCGGAGGTGGCGGTACAGGTCGCGGGTGCGCAGGAGTTGGCGGGCGTAGCCGGGGGCGGCGCCCGCGGTGCGGAAGAAGTCGGTGAACAGGTGGGGGTCGGCGGGGCGGGCGGTGATCAGGTGGGCGTCCAGGTCCTTGACGGCGATCGTGCCGCCCGGACGTACGACGCGCTTCAACTCGGCCAGTACAGCGGAGAGTTCTGTGTCGTCGAGGTACTGGACGGTGTTGGCGCACCAGGCCGCGTCGAACGTGTCGTCCGGGTGGGGCAGGTGGCGCAGGTCGCCCTGGCCCACCTCGACGGGGCAGGGCAGCCGCCCGTCGCGGGCGCGCTGTTCGGCGAGGCGGGCGTTCTCCGGGGCGAGGTCGACGGCGGTGACGCGGCCGGTCCCGGTGACGCGGGAGGCGAGGTGCGGGAGGTAGTCGCCGGGGCCGCAGCCGGCGTCCAGGACGTGCTGTCCGGGGCGCAGGCCGGCCGCGTCGAGGAGGCTCAGGTAGGTGTGTTCGCAGGCGCGGAAGTGGGTGTCGACGACGGTGTGGTGGGTGAAGCCGAGGCCGGTCGAGGAGGTGTGGCCCCACTGGCGGTGGTCGTCGGTGCGCATGCGGTGTCTCCGATCTCGGTGAGGAAGGCGTGCAGGGTCCGCACGACGGCCTCGGGGGTCTCCAGGGGTGCGAGGTGGCCGGTGCCGGTGAGGGTGACGAGGCGTCCGCCGGGGAGGGTGCGGGCGAGGTGCCTGGCCTCCTCGGCCGGGACCAGTTCGTCCTCGTCGCCGGCGATGACGACGGCTGGTGTGCGGGCGCCGGCCAGGACGTGGGTGGCGTCGGGGCGGGCGGCGATGGCGAGCTGGGACCAGGCCAGCGCGGCGGGGTCGGCCGCCTCGACGTCGGCCCGGACGCGGGCGAGCACCCGGGGGCGGCTCGCGCGGGTGGTCGCGCCGACCAGGCTCGGGGTGGTGTGGGCGAGGAGCGCCGGACGGTGCTCGGCGTCCTGGACCAGGTGGGCGAAGCGGCGCCGCTGGGCGGCGGTTTCGGGGCTGTCGGCGGTGGCGCGGGTGGCGAGCAGGGCGAGGCCCGCGACCCGGTCGGGGAAGCGGCGCAGGAAGGCCATCGCCGTGTACCCGCCCATGGAGCATCCGGCCAGGACCGCCCGGTCGATGCCGTGCCCGTCGAGGGTGCGGGCGAGGTCGTCGGCCACGACGTCGAGCGAGGGCTCGGCGGTGCCGAGGGGGGTGGCGCCGAAGCCGCGCTGGTCGACGGCGAGGACGGGGTGGCCGAGGGCGCGCAGGGCGTCCGCGGGTTCCCGCCACATGGACGCGTCGAGGGAGAGGGCGTGCAGGAGGACGACGGGGAGGCGGTCCGCGGTGGTGGTCATCGGTTCGCTCCCGCTTCCGCCGCCGTGATGAACCGCCGGACGTGGTCGGGCAGTCCGGCGCCTCGGGGCCAGGCCAGGGTGACCGGGGCCGGGGGCAGGTCGGGGACCGGGATCACGCGGATGCCCGGGGGTGCGATGTCGGCGAGGGAGATCAGGGACAGGTGCACCGCCGCGCCCGATGCCACCAGCCGCATCATGTCGGGGATGGCGGTGACCCGGTGGCGGCGGCGCAGGGGCCGGCCGGCGGGGGTGCGCCGGGGCACGACCTCGTCCCAGACGTAGGCGGGGAGGTCTCCGGGCCGGTCGAAGCAGTCGTAGGCGGCGAGGTCCTCGACGGAGACGCTGTCGTGGGCGGCGAGCGGGTGATCCGCGGCCACGACGACGGCGCGGGCGTCCTCGGCGAGGGTGCGGCTGGTGACGAGGTCGGGTTCCCGGACGGCGAACTTGGCGGTCATCACGTCCAGCCGTCCGGTGCGCAGGGCGTGGAAGGGCGCGGCGATGTCGTACTCGGACAGGTCGACGGCGGTCTCGTGCCAGCCGGCGCGGCGGATGATGCGGGTGGCCACGTGGGGTGAGCCGTGGTAGCCGAAGCGGATGACGCGCCGGCCGGCGGCGGGGCGGGGGACGGTGCGGGTGGCTTCAGGCATGGTCGGCCTCCTGGGTCAGCGCCGCGGCGGCCCTGAGCCGGCCGGGCAGGTGGGGTTCGGGGACGGCGCGCACCCGGACGGCGGGCCGGGGCAGGCCGACGATGCGGGGCACCCGGTGCAGGGTGAGGTGGTCGCCGGGGGCGATCAGGCCGTCGAGGACGGCTTCCACGAGCAGGTGGTTGAGGTGCACCAGGGCCTCGGCGACGCCGCATCCGGCGGTGGCCAGGTACACGCCGTGGCGGGCGGGGGCGCGGCCGGGCCGTGGGGCGCCGGGCACGCCGATGTGCTCGGCGGGAGCGGGCGGGAGGCCGGCGGGGGCGTGGAGGAGTTTCAGCAGGCGGCGCAGGGAGGCCGTGTCGGCGGCGGGGCCGGGCGCGGTCCAGGCCGTGCGGTGGCCGTCGCCGACGTGGGCGAAGGCGAAGCGGTCGCGCAGGTTGCGGGGGTTGCCCGCGAGGAAGACGGTGCGGGTGAAGGAGGCGCGCCAGGCGGCGGCCGGGCCGGGCGGCAGGCCGAGGGCGAAGGCGCAGGTGTCGCGGGCCCAGTGGGCCAGGTCGAGGTCGCCGATCACGACGACGACCTGCGCCTGTTCGTCGGCCGGCTCCTCGGCGGTGATGTGGTGCTGGGCGGCGACCAGGCCGTCGTGCGTGGTGAGGTCGTGCCGGGCGCCGAGGCCGGGGCGGGCCGAGCGGATCCGGGCGGCGGTGTGCTCGCGCAGGGCGCGCTGGGTCGAGGTCATAGGAACACCGTGGTCAGGAGGTCGAGGGCCGGGGCGGCGCGGCGTCTGCCGAGCAGGCCGGCGGTGAGCCGGTACGGGTCGACGTACGTGTGGTCCTTGCGGTGCGGTGCGAGGCGTTCCGCGAGCGGGCGCGGCTGCTCGGGTTCCGCCGTCTCCAGGAGGCGTTCGGCCCGTCGGAGGCACTGGGCCAGCAGGTCGGCGCGGAACGACTGCTGCCGGCCGGGGCCCAGTACGGCGATGAAGTACAGCCGCATGCCCAGGCGCACCGCGGCCGGGTCGTGGCCGGCGGCGGCCTTCAGGAGCGCCCCGGCGTGCAGGTCCTGCCAGCCTCCGTGACGGGCGGAGCGGATCTGCCCGTCGATGGGCACCCGGCCGATCGGCACCCGGCGGACCCGGGGGCCCAGCGTGGTCAGGACGCGTTCCAGGAGCTGGTAGTCGGGGTCGAGTTCGCCGTCGTAGAGCAGGACGACCTCGTCGAAGCCGGCGGCCAGCGGCAGGAGTTCGCGCAGGGCGCAGGCCAGGTAGTTGGGGCGGCCGTCGGGGGTGACCAGGCGGCGCAGGGGCAGTCCGTGGCGGGTGGGGTCCAGGTGGACGGGGCCGCCGACGGCCCGCTGGTCCAGGCACATGCCGAGGTCGGCGAGGCGGTCGAGGGCGGCGTCCAGGCCGAGGCCCGGGGGCTGGTGGCGCAGCAGGCCCGGATCGTGCAGGCCGAGCCGGGCGTAGTGCCCGCTCCAGAGGGTGAGGACACGGGTGGCCGCGGGGTGCACCCAGCCGTGTTCGGCCGCCTCGGCGTAGGGACGCAGGGCGTGCGGCGCGGGGCGGGGTGCGGCGCGGAAGGCGACGTACAGGTCGCCGATGTCCTCCTCGGTGAGGTCGTCGTAGTCGGTGTCGCCGCGGGTGCGGTCGAGGAACTCCCAGAAGCCCAGGGTCTGTTCGGTGGGGTGGTAGGTGGTGTGGCTGTAGCGGTAGGTGACGTGGGCGAGGGGCCGGGTGGCCCGGTACATCACGTCCGTCCACAGCAGCCCCTTGAGGTGGCTGGGGGTCAGGGGTTTGGACGGGGTGACGGTGACGGGGGCGAGCAGGACCCGGTGGGCGGGCGCGGCGGCCGGGGACGGTCCGGTGCGCTCCGCGGCGAGCGCCGTCATACGGGGGCTCCTTCCGCCGCCGCCTCACGGGGGGCCTCTTCCTCCGCCGCCTCCCGGGGGCTTCCTCTCTCCGCCTCCCCGCGGGCCGCCGCCTCCGCCGCCGCGACCCGGTGGACGAGGGTGGTGCGGTCGGGCGGGACCGGTGTCCGCGCCGGGGCCGGTGCGAGCCGGACGCGGGTGCCGAACGCCTCGCCGGCGAAGGACTCCGCGGGCGGGGTGAGCGACATCAGCATGCGGGTGACCTGCCGCCAGACCGTGCCGTCGGTGCGGGCGGCGGCCGCGATCCGCTCGGCGGTGTCGTCGGCGGGGACCGGCGGCGCGGTGTCGTCGACGGCGGCCCGCCAGCGTGCGATGCGCCGCTGGTCGGCGGCCGCCGCGTGCTCGTACCAGGGCGTGAACACCTCGTACGTCATGAGGGCCGCGTTCCGGCGCTGGGCGAGGGTGATGTCGGGCTGCTCGGCCAGCAGGTCGGCGAGGCGGAAGACGTGGTCGAGGGCGAGGGACATGCCGCGCCCGAACAGCGGGTTGGTGACGCAGGCCGCGTCGCCGACCGGGAACAGGCCCGCGACCGGCGGCTGCCCGGGGCCCGCCGTGCCGCGCAGGGTGTTGGGCGGGCTGGTGATCGCGCGCACGCCGGAGATCGGGGTGCTCGCGTCGTCGTCGAGCCAGGGGGCGAGCCACGGGGTGGCGCGGGCGGCCGCGGTGAACCCGGCCTCGGTGCGCAGCGGGCGCAGCGCGGGGTCGCCGGGGAGGGTGGCGAGGGCCACGGAGAAGGTGTGGTGGTCGCCGGGGTGCAGGACGCCGGCGTAGTGGCCGAAGATGTCGCCCGCCGCGTTGCCGCGGTTCAACGGGCCCGGCAGGACCGGTGACGCGAGGCGGTAGAAGCGGGTGTAGCCGGTCAGGCCGGAGGGGCTGGTGCGGTCCGGGGCGATCGGGACACCGGCGTCGGCGAGCCAGGTGCGGGACAGGGCCCTGCGGCCGGTGGCGTCCAGGACGAGGTCGGCGGGGATCCGCTCGCCGGTGGTGGTGAGGACGGCGCGGACGCGTGGGGTGCGCCGGTCCAGTTCCAGGGCGGCGACGGCGGTGTCGTGGCGGACGGTGACACCGGGCAGGGCCCGGACGGCGCGGTGGAGCAGCAGCTCCAGGCAGGCGCGGCGGCAGCCGAGGGCCACCAGGTCCTCGTCGCCGGGCCGGCGCGTGCGGTCGCCGGCCGTGGCGGGCAGGGCGTCGGTCAGGTCGAGGAGGGCGGCTCCGGCGGCCCGGGCCTCGGCCAGGAGGCCGGGGGCGCGCTCGCGCAGGACGCGGACGCCGAGCGAGGTGAGGGTGTGCGAGTGGTGGGCCTGCGGCACGGTGGGGCGCTCCCAGCGGGCGATCGCCTCGTCGAGCGGGCCCTCGGGGGGTGCGGACGCGCGTTCCAGGACGAGGACGCTCAGCCCGAGCCGGGACAGGGCCAGGGCGCCGGCCAGCCCGGCGATGCTGCCGCCCGCGATGACTGCGGTCGCCATGTCAGCGGCGCCTGCCGTGCACGAAGAACACCCGGCGCACCTCGCGTTCGGAGCGGGGTGGCACCGGGTCGGGCCAGCGCCCGAAGTCGGCGCCCTCCTCCCCCGGCTGGACCGCCCGCACGTCGAAGCCGTACGCGTCGAAGAGGGCCTCCGGCTCGTCGGTGCCGAACAGCCAGGGGCAGCCCCAGCCGGCGAACACCTCCAGCAGGCCCCGCATGCCGGGCAGGGTGAGGGCGGCGGCGTTGACGACGTCCGCGGCGATGCGGCTGCCCGGGGCGCAGACGGCGGCGACCTGCTCCAGGATGCGGTGCACGTCCGGTTCGGGGATGTAGTAGAGGAGCCCTTCGAGGAGCCAGGTCGAGGGGACGGCCGGGTCGTAGCCCGCGTCCTGGAGGCGGTCGGCCCAGTCGGGGTCGGTGAGGTCGACGGCGACCTTGTGGTGGCGGACGCGGGGCTCGGCGTCGCCGAGGCGGTCGTCCTTGTAGGCGAGGACGGAGGGCCGGTCGACCTCGAACCAGCGCACCCGGTCGGGCCAGTCGAGGCGGTGGGCGCGCGAGTCCATGCCGGCGGGGGCCAGGACGATCTGGGTGGTGTGCGGGTCCCGGGCGGCGTCCTGGAGGTAGTCGTCGAAGAACCGGGTGCGGATCGCGTTGTAGTCGGGGGTGCTGGGCAGCGTCCGTCGCCGGCCCGGCGGGAAGGTGGCGGCGACGACCTCGGCGAGCAGGTCGGGGCCGATGTCCCCGGCGAGCCGGTCCGCGAACGGGTCGGCGTACAGGCGGTCCGGGCGGCGGGTCTCGGCGGCCCGCAGGGCGGCGGTGAGCAGCGCGGTCCGCTCGACGGCGTCGAGTCGTGCGGTCATGGGGGTGTCCCTCTCTCGGTCGGGGGTGCTAGGCGGGTGTGCGGCCGGTGAGGCGGGACCACTGGCCGGGGTCCTGGCGGAACAGGCGGTCCTTGACCTGGGTGGGGCGGATGCCGCTGTCGACGCGGTCCTGCCAGTCGCGCTGGAACGCCTCCGGGTCCAGGAGCAGCAGCGCGGGCGCGGCGAGCCGTCCGTCCGCGCGGGCCGCGCGGTAACCGGAGGACTCACGGGCCAGGGCCTGGTCGAGGAGGCCGGTGAAGCGCTCGGACTCCTCCGGGCTCCACGGGGTGAGCGGGGCCAGGGCGAACGTGTAGGCCGGCCGTGGGCCGCTGGGCACCCGGCAGGCGGCGTTGCGCAGTTCGAGGCCGGTGGCGGACAGGGCGGCGGACAGCGCCCGGATCACCTGCGCGTCGCGCAGCCGTTCCCCGGCGTGGTCGGAGCGCACCGCGCGGCCGGCGTACTCCAGGCGGGGCACGCCGTCCTGGTGGTCGACGACGCGGACGACGTCACCGACGGCGTACCGGTACAGGCCGCCGACGTGGCTGAAGACGACGTGGTAGTCGCGGCCCGCCTCCAGCTCGTGCGGGCGCAGGGTGGCGGTGTCCGGGGCGAGGTCCTCGTCGGCGTCGGCGAACTCGTACACCGAGGCGGTCACCACCAGGCTGCCCGCGGTGGGGTGGCGGTCCAGCGGGACGGCGACCGGTCCCTCCGAGGCGGCGACCGGGGCGGGCAGGACGGTGACGTGGGTGCCGAACTCCTCGCGCAGCCGCGGCATGTACAGCGAGGCGACGGCGGTGGTCCAGCAGAACAGAGCGCGCATCCGGGGCCAGACGTGGGCGGGGCGGACCGTGCCGTGACGGCCGGCGAGCTGCTCGAGTTCGGCGGCGCGGGCGGGGTTCGGGGAGCCGTGGGGCAGTCCGCCGAGGGTGCCGTCGTGGATCTCCTTGAGGATGCGCGGCCACCACAGGCGCAGCTGGTACGGGAGGGCGGCGACCATCGCCGGGTTGATCCCGATGACGCACCGCACGTCGTGCTCCGCGGCCAGGCGCAGCCGCAGGTACATCTTCTCCGTGTGGTCGCCGGCCGCGACCGGGACGGGCAGGGTCGCCCAGGAGGCGCCGGTGCCGGGTTCCGCCGAGAGGGGTTCGCCGAAGGTGGCCCCGAAGTCGACCTGGCTGGCGCCCACGTGGGGGCGCCCGGAGGCGGTGGTGGGCGGGGCGGCGACAGGGTCGTGCTTGAGGTTGAGGACGGCGGCCGGGTGCGCGAGGACCTCCGGGACGTGCTCGATGAGGGGCGCCCAGGCGGCGTAGTAGAAGGGGAAGAAGGTGGTGCGCATGAAGCGGGGCGTGACGGGGATCTTCTTGTGCGCGCCGGTGCTGCCGCTGCTGGTGAAGAAGACCGCGGGGCGGTCGGCGGTCAGGACGTCCGGCTCTCCGGCGGCGGCCCGCTCGATGTACGGTTCGAGGTCCGCGTACGTCTGGAGCGGTACGGCGCTGCGGTAGTCCTCGAGGGTGCGGATGCGGTCGAAGCCGTGCCGTTGTCCGTACGCGGTGCGGGAGTTGTACTCCAGCAGGTCGGCGAGGACCCGGCGCTGGTGGGCGTCGGGGTCGGTGAACGCGGCGCGCAGGCGCCGCCGTTCGGTGAGGACGCGGTCGCGGTAGCGGCGCAGCCGGTCGGGGTCCGTCCAGGCGTCAGGCGAACTCACGGGTGAGCACCTCTCGTATCGCCGCCACGGTGTCCTCCGGGCGGTCCTGTTCTGCGATCACGGTCAGGGGAAGGTGCTGGATCTCGCCGAGCAGGCTCTTGGCGAGGTCGTTCTGGTAGCGGCGGAAGGCGTCCCACTCCGGGTGGGGGCCGTAGTACTCCAGGAGGTTCAGGTCGGCGCCCCGCCGACAACGTTGCCAGGCGGTTTCGGGCGTGACGTCGAGGTAGACGACCCGCAGCGGCTGGGGGAAGGTCCGCCACCAGGCGAAGAGCGGGCCGTCGGACGCGCCGGCGAGCCGGCACTTGGCCAGCAGCTTGTAGTAGTAGGAGTCGACCAGCACGGGCGTGTCCGGGTCGGCGCGCAGCAGCTCGTCGCGCAGGTGGACCACGCCGGCCTGCACCAGGGTGGCGAACAACTCGGGTGACCAGGCGTTCTGGTGGGCGGCCACGTCCTCGAGGGCGTGCCGGCGGAGCCTGCCGATGAGGGCGTGTTCCGGGGCGAGGAAGGCGTCGTCGACGGAGAGCATCCGCCACCGGGGTTCGCTGCGGCCGAGGTGCCCGAGCGCCGACGACTTGCCCGCGTAGTCCGGTCCGAGCAGGACGCAGAAGGGCGCGTGCGTGGTGCCGGACGCGTCCGCCGGCCGCTGTGCCGGCCGCTGTGTCCGCCGCTGCGTCGGCTGGTCCGTGGGCTGCTCCGTGGGCTGCTCCGTCTGGACGGCCATCGTTCCTCCCCCTGGTACGGCGTCGGTTGCCTGCGACTCCGATCATGCAAACAGAGGCCGGGAATGCCGGGTTCTCGCCGGCGTAACTCCATGGTCACCAGGGGAGGTCGGGGACGGTGGGGCGCCGGGGAAAGCAGCGGTGGCCGCCCCGTGGATCGGGGCGGCCACCGGGACCTGCGTGCGGTCAGGGTGTCACTTGGTGCCGGCCAGCAGGCGGGCGGTGATGGTGGCGAGGCGCTCGCCCTGGTAGCGGGCGGCGGCGAGGGTCTCCTCGGACGGGGCGTCGGCGCCCGCGTGGGAGGTGCCGTACGGGTTGCCGCCGGCCGGGTAGACGACCTGGTCCGCGTAGCCCGGGGCGACGATCAGCGAGCCCCAGTGGTGGAACGTGTTGTACAGGGCGAGCGTCGTCGACTCGTTGCCGCCGTGGGTGTTGTAGGCGCTGGTGAAGCCGGTGGCGGGCTTGTTGGCCATGACGCCCTGCTGCCACAGGCCGCCGGAGGTGTCGATGAACTGCTTCAGCTGGGCGGCGATGTTGCCGAAGCGGGTCGGCGAACCGAGGGCGTAGGCGTCGGCCCAGGACAGGTCGTCGAGCGTGGCGACCTCGATGCCCTTGGTGGCCTCGACGTGCTGGCGCCAGGCCGGGTTGGAGTCGATGGCGGATTCCGGGGCCAGCTCCGGCACCCGGCGCAGCCGGACCTCGGCGCCGGCCTTCTCCGCACCCTCGGCGACCGCCGTGGCGAGCTTGTGGACGTTACCGGTGGACGAGTAGTAGATGACCGCGACCTTGGCACTCATGATGAGGCCCCTTCCAAGCAGAGATCGTTAAGAGCGAAACAGACTGCCGCGACGAAGCGGATCGGTATCCGCTTCGTCGTACCTCGAGTAAAACGGATAGCGATCCGGTTTACAAGCGGTTCAGGAGAGGAAAACGGATAGGTATCCGCTAACCTCGAACCATGACCCCCGAACTCCCCGTCATCGGCCAGACACCGCCGGAGCGGTCGGACGCCGCCCGCAACCGCCGGAAGATCCTGGACGCCGCGGCGCGCCTGGTCGCCGAAGAGGGCCCGCAGGCCGTGACCATGAACGCCGTCGCCCACGCCGCCGGCATGGGCGTCGGCACCGTCTACCGCCGCTTCGGCGACGTCAGCCGGCTCCTGTTCGCCCTGCTCGACGACGGAGAGCAGCGCTTCCAGGAAGCGTTCATGACCGGGCCCCCTCCGCTCGGCCCCGGCGCCCCGCCCGCCGAGCGGCTCCGCGCGTTCCTGCACGCGGTCGCCGACCGGATCGTCGAGCAACTGACGATCATGCGCGCGGCCGAGGCCGCGTCACCGAAAGCCCGTTACTCCAGCGGGGCCTACCTCACCATGCACACCCATGTGGCCATGCTGGTCAGGCAGTTGAGACCGGAGGAGGACCCGACGGTCCTGGCGCACCTGCTGCTCGCGCCGTTCGTGCCGAGCCTGTTCGAACACCTCACGGTCGAACAGGACCTGACACCGGACCAGGTCAAGGCCGGAATCGATGGCCTGCTCGCACTCTAGCCGCGTCCGCGACGCCGGGAAGGGGGCCGAGGAGCGCCGGTGCCCGGCCGATTACCGGCCGGTTGCCACGGCGGCGCGCGACGGTTCTCCGGCGGTGGCGCCCGATGAACGATCCAGTTACCCGGCCGCGGCTAGCGTCAAAACCGCTTCCTGATCGATCGCCTCGCGCCGGGCGCGGGCACCAGTTCAAGGGGGATACGCGTGGGACTGGCGGAACGACATCAGCACATCGACTCGCTCAGCCGTCTGATGTCCGAATGCTCAACGGGCCGAGGCCGCGCCGTGGTTCTGCACGGCACCGGCCCGAACGGGAAGACCGAGCTGCTCGACCACACCATCGGGCAGGCCGAACAGTTCGGCTTCCAGGTGCTGCGGGCCGTGGGAGCGCGGCCCGAACGGGCGCTGCCGCTCGGGATCATGGCCCAGCTGGTGCGGGGTGCCGCCCTGCCCGGGGACCTGGGCCGGCAGGCCGCCACCTGGCTCGAACGGGCCGCCGAGGGGCCGGCCGTGGACACCGCGCCGGGAACCGAGGCGGTGCAGCTCTTCGACCGCCTCTGCCGCGTCTTCCTCGAAATCGCCACGCGCGCACCGCTGTTGCTCGCGGTGGACGACGTGCACCACTCCGACGCGGCCAGCCTGCACTGCCTGCTGCACCTGATCCGCCGCATCGGATCGCTCCCGGTGTACGTCGTGCTCGGCGACGACACCGCTACCTCCACCGAACTGCCGTTTTTCCGCGGGGAGTTGCAGCGCCAGCCGTATGTGACCCGGCTGGCCGTGGAGCCGCTCACCGCCGCCGGGGTGCACGAACTGGTCGCCGAACGGCTGGGTGCCGAGCGGGCACCGGCGCTGGCCCCCGACTTCCACCGGCTGACCGGCGGCAACACCCTGCTGCTCAGCAGCCTGATCGAGGACTTCACCACCAGCGGCGGCATCCGGGCACAGGGGTACGGCGCCGCGTTCGCCGGGCACCTCGAGCGCGGCGACGCCGCCCCGCTCGCCGTGGTCCGCGCGCTCGCCGTCCTCGGACCCGAACGCAGCCCGGCCGAGGTCGCCGAGCTGGCCGGGGTGTCCGAGGCCGAGGTGGGCACCGTCCTGGCCACGCTGAACGGCTCGGGGCTGCTCGCGGAGGGCGACTTCCGGGCCCCGGCCGCGCGGATCGCCGTACTGGAGGCGCTCGGGCACACCGAACGGGACCGGCTGCACCTGGCCGCCGCGCGGCTGCTGCACCAGCGCGGCGGGCCGGTCTCCCGGGTGGCCGCGCACCTGGTCGAGACCCAGTCCGCGCCCGGCGACTGGGCCGTCCAGGCGCTGCGCGAGGCGGCCGAACGCGCGCTCGTCGCCGACCAGCGGGCCACCGCCGTCGCCTGTCTGGAACTCGCGCACCGGGCGTGCGCGGACGAGGGCGAGCGGCCCGCGATCCTCGCCCGGCTCCTGCACGCCGAATGGCTGAGCAGCCCCGCCGGGGCGGCCCGGCACCTCAGCGCGCTCGGCGTGGCCGCCGACGCCGGACGGCTGGAACGGCCGGAGCGTCTCGCGCTGGTCCAGCGGCTGCTGTGGCACGGCCGCACCGACGAGGCGGGCCGGGTACTGCAACGGCTGCGCGCCACCGCCCGCACCCCGCAGCCGGGCCAGCGCACGGACCTGCTCGACCTGGAGCACTGGCTCGCCTGGAACCACCCCGAACTCGCCATGGACAACCGGCCGCAGGCCACCGCCGCGACCGCGCCGTTCCTCGGGGCGCCGACCCGCTCCGGCCCGCTGCTGCACGTCACCGGCGTGCTCGCGGACGCCCTGACCCGGGGCCGGCCGCAGCGGGTGACCGACCTCGCCGAACTGGTCCTCGGGGACCTGCCGCGGAGCCGGGCCGGGGAGTGGAGCGCGGAGGCCATGCTCACCGCGCTCACGGTGCTCACCGCCGCGGACCGGCCCGGCGACGCGCTCGCCTGGTGCGAACGGCTGGTCGCCGAGGACGTCCACCTGCTGCCGGTGACCACCCGCGCCCTGATCGCGGCGGCACGGGCGGAGGCCGCGCTGCGGCTGGGCGAGCTGGCCGGTGCGCTGGAGCAGGCGCGGCTCGCGTTCGTGCTGCTGCCGGCGAAGGCGTGGGGCACCGCGGTCGGGCTGCCGCTCGGCAGCCTGCTGCTCGCCGCCGCCCGCACCGGCGACTTCGAGGAGGTGGCGCGGCAGCTCACCCAGTCGGTCCCCGACGCCATGCTCGCCAGCCGCTACGGCGTCTCCTACCTGTACGCCCGCGGGCACTGCAGGCTGGCCACCGGACACAGCCACGCGGCCCTCGCCGACTTCATGGCCTGCGGCGAGCGGATGCGGGCCTGGGGCCTGGACGGACCGGGCCTGCCCGCCTGGCGCACCGGCGCGGCGGAGGCCTGGCTGCGGCTGGGCAACGCCGACCAGGCGAAGAAGCTCGCCTACGACCAGCTCGGCCGGCCCGACGCGGCCCGGCCGCACACCCGGGGGCTGGCGCTGCGCATGATGGCGGCGGTCAGCCCGGTCAAGCGCATGCCGGCCCTCCTCAACGAGGCGCTCGACCTCTTCGAGGAGTGCGGCGACCAGTACGAGCAGGCCCGGGTGCTGGCCGATCTCAGCCGCGCCCAGTTCGAGGCCGGGGACAGCCGCCGGGCCCGGATGCTGTTCCGCCGGGCCCGTCACATGGCGCAGCTGTGCGGGGCGGAGCCGCTGTGCGAGGAACTGCTGTCCGCGCCCGAGGCGCTGGGCGGCGAGTCTCCCGCCAGGGAGCCGGGCGCCGGCGCCGGACTCACCGACGCGGAGCGCCGGGTCGCGGCGCTGGCGGTACGCGGCTACACCAACCGCGAGATCGCCCTCAAGCTGTACGTCACCCCCAGCACCGTCGAGCAGCACCTCACCAGGACGTACCGCAAGCTCGGCATCAAGCGCCGCAAGGACCTGCCGGCCGGGCTGGGCGTGGAGACGGGCAGCGGGACGGCGGCGTGAGGGTGCCGCCGGCACGACGGCGGGGTCTTCTTCAGGGGCTCCGCCCCTGAAACCCGGCGGGGGAACCGGCCTCTGGGGCTGCCCGCCCCGGCCTCAGGGCCGTCCGGCCGGGGGCGGGAGCGGGGCCCCGTCGGGGAGGGCGGGCCTCC
The DNA here is from genome assembly GCF_044455165.1 of Streptomyces sp. NPDC051315. Classification (NCBI taxonomy): domain Bacteria; kingdom Bacillati; phylum Actinomycetota; class Actinomycetes; order Kitasatosporales; family Streptomycetaceae; genus Streptomyces; species Streptomyces sp. NPDC051315. The sequence continues at coordinate 14,490 of NZ_JBITEN010000013.1, read as the reverse complement.
GGGGCCGTTTCGGCCGGGGCAGGAGCGGGGCCCCGACGGGAGGGCCTCCGAGGCCGTTCCGGGCAGGGCATGAGCAGTCCCCCGTCGGGGAGGGCGGACCTCCAAGACCTTCCCTCCGGGACAGGAGCAGTCCCCCCGTCGGGAAGGGTGGGCCCCTCCAGGGCCTTCCCTCCGGGACGGGAGCAGGGCTCCCTCCCGACGGGCCGCCAAGGCCGTTCCGGCCGGGCACGAGCAGCGCTCCCGTCGGGAAGGGCGGGCCCGAGCGGCAGCGTCCTCGTGGGGGACCGGGGGTCAGGGTTCCGCCGTGCGGGCCAGGAGCAGTGCTCCTGTCAGGGAGGACAGGCCGCCCAGGCGTGCCGCGTGGATCTCGGGGGCCGGAGCGCCGGGGCGGGCCAGGGCGGACGTGTGGGCGGCCACCCTCGCCACGTAACCGGGGATGCCCGCGGCGAAGCCGCCCCCGACCACGACGCGCCGGGGGTGGACCAGTTCGGTCAGGGAGACCGCCGCCGCGGCCAGGGCCGCGCAGCTCTCGTCGACGGCGGCCGTGGCCCACTCCTCGCCCGCCACGAACGCGTCCCGCAGCTCCGTGAACTCGACCGGGGTGTCGCGGAGCCCTGCCGCCCGGCGCAGGGTGGCGGGGCCCGAGGCGACCGCCTGCACACAGCCGCGCCGCCCGCAGGCGCACCGCTCCCCCGAGCGGTCCACGACGATGTGTCCCACCTCGCAGGAGCCCCGGCCGAGGCCGGGCACGAGCCGGCCGTCCAGCACGATGCCTCCGCCGACGCCGGTGCCGACACCGAGGTAGACGAGGTCGCGGCAGCCCGCCGCGTCGGCCTCCGCGAGGGCGCCGAGGTCACCGTCGTCGGCGCAGTCGACCCGCGCGCCGGGCAGCAGTCCGGTCAACTCGGCCCGCAGGTCGACCCCTCTCCAGAACGGCCGCCCCGGCCAGGCGACGACCCGGCCCTCCGCGTCCAGCGTCGCGGGCATCGCCACCCCGACCGCCTCGACGGCCCCGGCCGGCACCAGCGTCCGGGTGTGGGCGGCGAGCGCCGCCAGGTCGGCGTCCACGCTGCGCTCCTCGGGCCAGCGGAAGACGGTCTCGGTGTGCTCGCCCGAGGGAGCCAGCGCACGCAGGGCGACCTTCGTGCCGCCGACGTCCATTCCGAGGTGAGTCATGACGTCCCTTCTCCTGTGCGGGGAAATTCTTTTCTCCGGTCATCCGGCTTTTCTTCCGGGGGCGGGCAGGGGGGTGTTCCCGGGAATCGCGTCCCGGAGGTCACGGATACGTTCGGCAGCAGAGTGTTCCACCCACGCCGAATACCGGACAGGGAAGTCGGAGGAGCCATGTCCCTGCAGCAGTGGCGTACGGAAAGTCCCGCCGCGGCGGGAGAAACGGTGCTGCGCATTTTCGCGGGAAGCACCGATGACCACCCGTCCGACCCGCTGGCCCCCTTACGGGCCGCCCTGGTGCAGTCGGTCGAGGCCGTCGCCGCCGCGGTCGGGCACGTCCCGCCCGCCTCTCCCCCGGCCCCCCGGGAAAAGCACCGGTGAGAACGGGTCGGGGCCGCGGTCGGCGGGCGTACGGGGTGGGGGCGGCCGGGAGGCGTCGGCCGCCCCCGCGCGGTCACGGCGCGGGCAGCACCGTGTCGCGGACCAGGGCGGTGATCGCCTCCTGGTGGTCGGCCGGGAAGAAGTGACCGCCGGAAAAGACGTGCAGGTCGGCGCCGGCCGGAGCGTGCCGGGACCAGGCGGCGGCGCTGTCGACGGAGACCCTCGGGTCGCTGTCGCCGACCAGCACCGTCACCGGGCAGTCCACCGTGGCGCCGGGCGCGCAGCGGTAGGTCTCGACCGCGCGGTAGTCGCCGCGGACCACCGGCAGCATCAGCTGCTGCAGCTCCTCGTCCTCGAAGAGCAGCGGGTCGGTGCCGCTGAGCGTCCGCAGCTCGGCGAGGACACCGGCGTCGTCGAGCCGGTGTACCAGATGGTCCCGGTCCAGCGACGGTGCCGGCCGGCCCGAGGCGAAGAACCTGAGCGGTGTCAGCCCCCGGGCCTGAAGGCGTCGTACGGTCTCGAAGCCCACCGTCGCGCCCATGCTGTGGCCGAAGACGGCGAACGGGCGGTCCAGGTAGGGGATCAGGGCCTCGGTGATCGCGTCCGCGAGGTCGTGGACGTCGGTGATCACCTCCTCGCGCCGGCGGTCCTGCCGGCCCGGATACTGCACCGGCAGGACCTCGACGTCCGGCGTCAGGGCCGCCGAGAACGGCCGGTACCAGGTGGCGGCCCCGCCGGCGTGCGGCAGGGCGACCAGCCGGACGGCGGTGTCCGGGGCCGGGTGGTAACGCCGTATCCACGTGTCGTGGTCGACTTCGGTCTGGTTCACAGGGGTTCACCTCGGGGGACGCGGTCAGCCGATCGGCGGTGTCAGTTCCAGCAGGGCGCGGGCGGCGAGGCGGTAGCCGAGGGCTCCCATGCCGACGACCACGCCGTCGGCGAGCGGGGCGATCACCGACTCGTGGCGGAACTGCTCGCGGGCCCACACGTTCGACAGGTGCACCTCGATCCACGGCTTGGGGTAGTTCGCGAGGGCGTCCCGCAACCCCCAGCCGTTGATCATGAGCGCGCCGGGGTTCACGATGGCGCCCGCGGTGTAGTAGTGCTCCTGGATCGAGCGGATGAGCTCGCCCTCGGAGTCGCGCTGCACCGAGACGATGTCCCAGCCGCGCTCGGCGACCTCCTTCTCGATGGCCTTCTCGATGTCGAACAGGGTTTCCGTGCCGTAGATCTCGGGCTCGCGCCGCCCGAGGATGCCCAGGTTGGGCCCGTTCAGCAGGAGTATCGCGGTCACGATCCCGCCTTTCTGTCTCGGAGATTTCTGTCTCGGAGGATGGGAAAACTTGTAGCATCGAATGGAATCCGCCGGAAATGCCAGGGGTTCGCGCAGGGCGGGACAGGGGCGTTTCTGGGGGGCCGGTAGGGGATGCGAAGCCTCGTCATCGGCGGTGTAGCGTGCTAGCGGCGGTGTGAATACCTCGGCCTTTTTGGTCATGTTTCCCGCCGGGCCCGATGAATTCCGGGCCGTCTTCGACGACCCTCTCCCCGAAAAGGAATGGTTGCGCATGTCTGACCGTAAGCCGCTCGAGATCCCGGTGTGGCCCCAGTACGGGGACGAAGAGCGTCAGGGCCTGATCCGGGCGCTGGAGCAGGGCCAGTGGTGGCGCATGGGCGGCAGTGAGGTCGCCACGTTCGAGCGGGAGTTCGCCGAGTTCCACGGCGCCGAGTACGCGCTCGCCGTCACCAACGGCACCCACGCCCTCGAACTCGCCCTGCAGATCCTCGGCATCGGGCCGGGCACCGAGGTGATCGTGCCCGCCTTCACCTTCATCTCCTCCTCGCAGGCGGCCCAGCGGCTCGGCGCCGTCGCCGTCCCGGTCGACGTCGACCCCGAGACGTACTGCCTGGACCCCGCGGCCACCGAGGCCGCCATCACCGAGCGGACCCGGGCGATCATGCCGGTGCACATGGCCGGCCACTTCCCGGACATGGACGCCCTGGAGAAGATCTCCACCGCCCACGGGATACCGCTGATCCAGGACGCCGCGCACGGCCAGGGCGGCCGCTGGCAGGACCGCGGCTACGGCGACCTCGGCTCGGTCGCCGCGTTCAGCTTCCAGAACGGCAAGCTGATGACGGCCGGCGAGGGCGGACTCGTCCTCTTCCCCGACCGTGAGCTGTACGAGGAGGCGTTCCTGCGCCACTCCTGCGGCCGGCCCGCGACCGACCGCCAGTACCTGCACCGGACGTCCGGGTCCAACTTCCGGATGAACGAGTTCTCCGCGGCCGTGCTGCGCGCCCAGCTCAAGCGCTACCCCGAGCAGCTCGCCACCCGTGAGGAGCGGGCCCCGCTGCTGAGCTCGCTGCTCGCCGAGATCCCGGGTGTCGTGCCGCAGAAGCACGACCCGCGGGTCACCTCGCACCCGCACTACATGGCGATGTTCCGGGTGCCGGGACTCAGCGAGGAGCGGCGCAACGCGCTGGTCGACGAGCTGGTCGCGGCCGGGCTGCCGGCGTTCATCGCCTTCCGCGCCATCTACCGCTCCGACGGCTTCTGGGAGACCGGGGCGCCCGAGGAGACCGTGGAGCAGATCGCGGCCCGCTGCCCGAACTCCGAGGCGATCAACAACGACGCGATCTGGCTGCACCACCGCACGCTGCTCGCCTCCGAGGAGCAGATCCACCGGATCGCCGAGACCGTCGCCGACGTCGTCTCCTCCTCCCTGGCCTCGGCATGAGCGCTCCGGGCTCCGTCTCGCGGGCGCAGCCCCCGGTGCGGGTGGCGGTGGTGGGGCTCGGCTGGGCGGGCAAGTCGATCTGGCTGCCGCGGCTGCACGCCCACCCGGCCTTCACGGTCAGCGCCGTCGTCGACCCCGACCCGGTCGCCTGCGCCAACGCCGTCCAGTCCCTCACCGAGACCCACCTGCTGTCCAGCGTGGACGAACTGACGTCCCGCCATGCCGATCTCGCGATCGTCGCGGTGCCCAACCATCTCCACGCGGACATCGCCTGCCGGCTGCTCGCCAACGGCATCCCGGTGTTCGTGGAGAAGCCGGTCTGTCTCGACTCCGACGAGGCCCGGCGGCTGATGGTCGCCGAGAGCGCGGGCGGGGCGGTGCTGCTCGCGGGCTCCGCCGCCCGCCACCGCGCCGACGTGCTCGCACTGCGCGACCTGGTGCGGGGGCTCGGCCGGATCCGGCACGTCGAACTGTCCTGGGTACGGTCCCGCGGGATCCCGGACGCCGGTGGCTGGTTCACCCGGCGCAGTCTCTCCGGCGGCGGTGCCCTGGTCGACCTCGGCTGGCACCTCCTCGACACGGTCGCGCCGCTGCTCGGCGAGGTCGGGTTCGAGCAGGCGCTGGCGACGGTCTCCGACGACTTCGTGCGCAGTGCGGCGGCTCGGGCGGCGTGGCGCGACGGTGCGGTGGGGGCCGGGGCGGCGGGTGCGGAGGCGGGTGCGGCGGGCGGTCCGGCCGGTGGTCCGGCGGGCGGTCCGGCGGGCGGTCCGGCCGACGGGCAGGTGGACGGTGATGTCGAGGACACGGTGCGGGGGTTCATCGTCGCCGACGGCGGGGTGTCGGTGTCGCTGCGGGCCGGCTGGGCCTCGCACGAGCCCCGGGACGTCACCCTGATCCGGGTCGACGGCAGCGCGGGCACCGCCACACTGCGCTGCACCTTCGGGTTCAGCCCGAACCGGGTGGACTCCGAGCTCACGCTCACCCGGGACGGCGAGGTCAGCGCCGTACCGTTCCCGCAGGAACCGGTGGGCGCCGAGTACATGCGCCAGCTCGACGGCATCCCCGCGCTGCTGGCCGACCCGGCGAGCCGTGGCCGTGCGGCCGCCGAGACGCTCCGCACCATCCAGGTGATCGAGCGCCTGTACGACTCCGCCCGCGCGGCCCGGACCACGGGCTCGGCGGGATCCCTCTCCGCGGACGCCGTGGGCTCCGCGGGCACCGTGGGCGCCGTGGACACCGTGGGTTCTGCGGACGCCGCAGGCGCCGGGGACACCGCGGGCCCCCGCAACCGGACGGGCGGGCAGGCGACCCCTGCCCCGACTCTCGCTTGAGGACAGCTCCATGACACTTGAGGACAGTTCCATGACCCAGAACACCGGCATGACCGTCGTCGAGCCCGCCGACTGGCGTGAACGCAACGTGCGGGCGGTGGTCTTCGACCTCGACGGCGTCCTCGTGGACAGCTTCGCCGTCATGCGTCACGCCTTCACGGTGGCGTACCGGGAGGTCGTCGGCGACGGCGCGGTGCCCTTCGAGGAGTACAACCGGCACCAGGGGCGCTACTTTCCCGACATCATGCGGATCATGGGACTGCCTCCGGCCATGGAGGAGCCCTTCGTCCGCGAGAGTTATCGCCGCTCCCACGAGGTGCGGCTGTTCGACGGAGTGGTGGACCTGCTGCGGGAGCTGCGGGCGCGGGGCGTGCGGACGGCGGTGGCCACCGGCAAGAGCGGGCCGCGGGCGCGGGCGTTGCTGTCCCAGCTCGGGGTGTTCGACCTCTTCGACGAGATCATCGGCTCGGACGAGGTGCCCCGGCCGAAGCCCGCGCCGGACATCGTGCGGCGTGCCCTGACCCTGCTGGGGGTCGAGCCGCACGAGGCCTTGATGGTCGGTGACGCGGTGACCGACCTGAGCAGTGCCCGGGGGGCGGGAGTGGCGGCGGTCGCGGCGGTCTGGGCGGACGTCGACGAGGCGGAGCTGTTGGCTGCCGGGCCGGATGCGGTGCTGTCGTCCCCGGAGGGTCTGCTCGGGCTGCTCGGCAGCACGACACCGGCGGTGTAGCTCCGCTCGGCTGGGCGGGCCTTGGTCCCGGCTCCCTTTCGGGGGCCGGGACTTTTGGCGTTCGCCGTCCGGGGGAGGTGGTTGCCGGGGGCGGCTGCGGGGGCTGCGGGGGGGGGTGGCTGCCGGGGGCAGCTTTGGGCGGTCGCCTGGCGGCGGTCGCCTGGGGGTCGTCGTGGGGCCGGGGTCGTGGCGGTGCGGCGAACCCGTCGCGTGTTGGGCGTACGGCTGCCCGTTGGTGGGAGTGGACGTGGGCTGTGCAGCGCTGAGCGACGGGCTGCGCCGCACCGCCACGACCCGCTCCCGCCGCCTCGCGAGTGCGGGTGCGTTCGGGGCGGCCCGCCGCTTCCGCCGTCTTGCCGGTGCGGGTGCGTTCGGGCGGCGGCCCGACCGCTTCCGCCGCATCGCGAGTGCGGTTGCGTTCGGGGGCGGCCCCACTGCTTCCGCCGTCTTGCCGGTGCGGGAGCGATCGGAGGACGCCCGACTGGCTTCGCCGGCTCGCGCGTGCGGGAGCGATCGGGTGTGGCCCGGCCCTGGGGTGCACGGGCGGGTGCGGAGAGGGTTTCGGGGGCGGTCCGTTCCGCGGGGTGAGGGTGGGCATGGGGAGGAGCCCCATCCCTGGGGGATGGGGCTCCTTCGGGTGGGGGTCAGCGGCGGGGCATTGACTGCAGGGTGTGGAGGACTGTCGGTTCGGGGACGTCCTGGACCAGTTCGGGGCCCCGGGGGCCGTCCAGGACGAAGGCCAGGCCGGTGGTGGCCTTCTTGTCCAGGCGCATCAGGGCGATCAGGTCGGCGGGGCTGGGGCCGGGGGGCAGGGCGGTGGGGAGGCCGTAGCCGGAGACCACCTCCAGGTGCTGGGCGACCCGCGTGTCGTCGATGCGACCCAGGGCGGCGGCGAGGCGGGCCGCGAAGATCGTGCCGATCGCGACCGCCTCCCCGTGCTTCAGGGCGAAGTCCGTGGCGATCTCCAGCGCGTGGCCCAGCGTGTGGCCGTAGTTCAGGAGATGGCGCGGGCCGCTGTCGCGTTCGTCGGCCATGACCACCGCCGCCTTCATCGCCACGCTCGCCGCGATCTGCTCGTACAGCGGGAGGTGCCGGATGTCGCCGGTGCCGATGAACGCGGCACGGGCCAACTCACCGTAGCCGTTGATCAGTTCGCGCTCGGGGAGGGTGGCGAGGTAGTCCGTGTCGCACAGGACCGCCTTCGGCTGCCAGTACGTGCCGACGAGGTTCTTGCCCTCGGGCAGGTTCACGGCCGTCTTGCCGCCGATGCTGGCGTCGACCTGGGCGAGCAGGGAGGTCGGCAGGTGGATGACGGGCACGCCGCGGTGGAACAGGGCGGCGGCGAGCCCCACGGTGTCGGTGGTGGTGCCGCCGCCGCAGCTGACCACCGCGTCCTGCCGGGTCAGTCCGAACCGGGCGAAGGCGCGGCAGAGCTCGTCGACGGAGGCGAGGTTCTTGTCGGTCTCCCCGTCGCGGGCCTCGATCAGCCGGTACGGCACTCCCGGGTCGGGCACCCACTCCTCGGGGCGTGCGGAGACGACCACCACCCGGCGGGCGCCGGTCTGTTCGACGATGCCGGGCAGCAACCGCCGTACGCCGGGGCCGATGTGGACGGTGTACGAGCGGTCGCCCAGGTTCACGGCGACGCTGCGCCGCTGTTCCGGGGGCGCGGAGGGCGCGCCGCTCGCCGGCGCGGATGTCAGGGCCACGTGGCCTCCCTTTCGATGACGTCGGAATACATGGGGGATGCCGGAGTCGGCTCACGCGCTCTGCAGCACCGGCCCGCCCGGGGCCAGAGCCGACTCGGGCGCACCGCGTACCGCCAGTGCCGCGAGGGCCTCGGTGCGGCCGGGGACGCCCAGGCGCCGGTGGGTGAGGCGGAGGTGCTCGAACAGCAGGTACCGGCCGGGGTGCTCGCCCTCGGTGTCGTCGGCGGTGAGGGCGGCGAGTTCGGCCAGGTAGGCCTGCCAGGCCTCGGCCACGGCGGCGTCCATGGTGAGCAGTGCGGACGCCTCGATCAGCTCCTCGCCCCGCTCGGCGACACGCCGGCCGAGCGCGAGGCGCTGCCCGGCGTCGAGCGGGGCGGCCCAGTGCTGCCAGCACAGGAACAGGAACGCGGAGCGGTCGCCGGCCGGCAGCAGACCGGCCGCGTGGCGCAGGTGCAGCACGGCGAGGGCGAGCCGGTCGGCCGCGGTGAGTCCGCCCGAGCGGGCCATCGCGAGTGCCAGTTCGCTGGAGCGGGTGGACAGGCCGTCGGTGGGGGCCGGGGCCCGCTCCTCGCAGCGGTGCAGCAGCCGGCCGCCGGTGCGGCCGGTCTCCTCGACGAGCCGCGTGAGGATGTTCCGGACCGCCGTGTCGCCCGCGCCGACCCACAGTTCGGTGCCCGGGGTGCCGTCCCGGAACGGGTGGAAGAACCAGTGGCCGTCCGGCTCGTCACGGACCGCGGCCAGGGCCGCGGCGACTCCCTCCGGCAGCCGGGGTGCCGAAGCGGCTTCCGTATCGGCCCAGGCCTGTCCCGGCAGCCTGCAGAACAGCCAGTTGTGCGTCATCGCGGATCCCCTCGGAATAGCGTCGCTATTCTCCGTCGGTTACGGTTGCGTTTCCCTTTCGGCCCGGTACTCTCCCTTTCGGGAGCGGGCTGCGACCGAGCGTAGGGCGCCGGTCATCCGGCTTCCATCGAGCGGTCGCCACCGGCCCATGAACCCGCTGAATGAGGGTGGTTGTAGGGGGGCGGGCTGGGGGGTGCGGCCACCTCGCACCGGACAAGACTGGGCTTTCGAGCGCGTACTCGTGTCTTTTCCGAACAAGGGGTGTCCGTCATGCTGCGCACGGAACTGATAAAGCCGTTGCCCGAACTGCTGAAATCACATGCGAATTCCTTCGGGAAGAAGACGGCATTCAGTGACGAGCGGCGGAGTGTCACCTACGCCGAGCTGGAGCGGCGCACGGCCCGGCTGGCCGGGCATCTGGCCGGGCTGCGGCTCCAGCCGGGCGACCGTGCCGCCATCCTGCTCGGCAACCGGGTGGAGACCGTCGAGAGCTACCTCGCCATCGTGCGGGCGGGCGCCATCGGGGTGCCGATCAATCCCCGTTCCACCGACGCCGAGCTGGACTATCTGCTGCGGGACAGCGGCGCCCGGGTACTGATCACGGACGCGGCCCACCTGGACCAGGTGCGCACGCTGCTCGCCGACGGGCGGGCCCTGCGGATCGTGGTCGTGGGCGCCGACGGCGCGGGCGCGGCGGTGGGTGCCGCGTCGTACGAGCGGCTGGCCACCACCGAACCGGCCGAGCCGGCCCGGGACGACCTCGGCCTCGACGACGTGGCCTGGATCCTCTACACCTCGGGCACCACCGGCCGGCCGAAGGGCGTGCGCTCCACCCAGCGCAACTGCCTGTGGTCGGTGGCCGCGTGCTACGTGCCGGTGCCGGGCCTGAGCGCCGCGGACCGGGTGCTGTGGCCGCTGCCGCTGTTCCACAGCCTGTCGCACATCTTCTGCGTGCTCGCCGTGACCTCGGTGGGCGCCTCCGCCCGCATCGTCGACGGTTTCTCGGCGGAGGAGATCCTCAAGGGGCTCCAGGAGGACGGGACCACGTTCCTCGGCGGCGTGCCGACCATGTACCACTACCTGGTCCAGGCGGCCCGGGAGCGGGGCTTCCGGGCGCCCACGCTGCGGATGTGCCTGGTCGGCGGCGCGATCACCACGGCGTCGCTGCGGCAGGCGTTCGAGGAGTCCTTCGGGGCGCCGCTGCTCGACGCGTACGGCTCGACCGAGACCTGCGGCTCGATCACGATCAACTGGCCCACGGGTGCCCGTGTCGAGGGCTCCTGCGGGCTGCCGGTGCCCGGCCTGAACGTGCGGCTCGTCGACCCGGAGAGCGGGGCCGAGGTCGGCACCGACGAGGAGGGCGAGGTGTGGGTGAGCGGGCCGAACGTGATGGCCGGCTACCACAACAAGCCGGAGGAGACCGCGGCGGCGCTGGTCGACGGCTGGTACCGCACCGGTGACCTGGCCCGCCGGGACGGCGCCGGCTACTTCACCGTCACCGGACGCATCAAGGAACTCATCATCCGCGGCGGCGAGAACATCCACCCGGGCGAGGTCGAGCAGGTGCTGCGGAAGGTGCCGGGCGTCGCGGACTGCGCGGTCGTCGGCAAGCCGCACGACGTGCTCGGCGAGGTGCCGGTCGCCTTCCTGGTGCCCGGCCCCGAGGGCATCGACCCGGAACTGGTCTTCGAGACGTGCCGGGAGCGGCTGGCGTACTTCAAGGTGCCCGAGGAGCTGTACGAGATCGAGCAGGTGCCCCGCACCCAGTCCGGGAAGATCACCCGGCACGCGCTGCTGGCCCGCCCCGGGCGGCTGCGCGCGGCGGGCAGCGGCCGCTTCGAGGCGCTGCTGCGCTGCGACTGGGTGCCGCTGTCCGAGCGCGCGCGTCCGGCCGGGGCGCCGGTGGCCGGGCCGTGGGCGGTGGTCGGCACGGATGCCGCGGCCTTCGAGGCGCCGGGCGGGCAGGCCGTCGGGTACGCCGGCATGCCGGACCTCCTCGCGGCCGTCGCCTCGGGCGCTGCGGTCCCCGCGGTCACCGTCCTGTCCGTGGACGGGATCGTCGCCGAGGCCACGGCGGGCTCCGCGCGCCCCGACGGCGAGGCCGTGGAGCGTGCCGTACGGGCGGTCGCCGCCGCCGTCGAGCCGTGGCTCGCGGACGCGGGCCGGGACGGTGGCCGGCTGGTGGTGACGACCCGTCGGGCGGTGTCCACCTCCGGTGACACCGAGGCGCCCGACCTGGCGCACGCCGCGGTCCGCGGTCATGTGGAGGCGCTGCGGGCGGCCCACCCCGGGCGGATCGTGCTCGTCGACGTCGACGGGCGTACGGAGCCCGACGCGGTGGCGGCGGGGCTGCGCACGGCGCTCGCCTCGGGCGAGGACCGGTTCGCGGTGCGCGACGGCGTGCTGCTCGGGGCCCGGCTCGCCCGGGTGTCGGCCGCCGTGGACGAGGTGCCGCGCCCGCTCGTGGACCCGCAGCGCACCGTCGTGGTCACCGGTGTCGCCGGGCCCCGGGGCGCGGCGGCCGCCCACCACCTGGTGGCGGCGCACCGCGCCCGGCACCTGCTGCTGATCAGCGCCCAGGGCGAGGCCGACCCCGCCGCCGAGGCGCTGCGCGCCGAACTCGCCGGGCAGGGCGCCCAGGTGGCCCTGCACGCCTGTGACCTCACGGACCGGGCGGCCCTCGCGGTGGTCCTGGCGGGCGTGGAGCGACCGGTGGGGACGGTGGTGCACGCCCCGGACCCCGACGACGCCTGGTCCGCCGGCCCGCTGCGGGCCGCCGCGGACGCCGCGCTCCACCTGCACGAGCTGACCCGCGCGGCCGATCCGGTGGCGTTCGTCCTGTTCTCCTCGGCGGACGGTCTGCTCGGTCTCGCCGCCGACCCGGCGCAGGCCGCGGCCGACGCGTTCGTGCAGGCCCTGGCCCAGCACCGGGCCGCCCGTGGCCTGCCGGCGCGCGCCCTGGCCTGGGGCCCGTGGCAGCAGCGCGGCGAGCGGCCGGGGTCCGGCCCGCTGCCGGCCGGCGTCGGCACCCTGGCGTCGCACACCGGGCTCGCCATGTTCGACGCGGCCCACCTCGCCTCCGCCACCTGCCTGTTCCCGGTGCAGCTGGACACCGCCACGCTGCACGCGGACGCCGTGCCGGCGCTCTTCGACGACCTCGTCGACACCGCGCCGCGCGGCGGCGAGGCCGACGACGCGCGCGCCGCGGCCCTGCGTGAACGCCTGGACGCGCTGCCGGACGACGGCGGTGTGCGCATGCTGCTGGAGCTGGTGCGTACGGAGGCGGCCCGCACCGCCGAGCTGGACGGACCGGGCGCGGTCGGCTCGCGGCGCGCCTTCAAGGCGTTGGGCTTCACCTCCGTCCAGGCGGTCGAACTGCGCAACCGGCTCACCGAGGCGACCGGTCTGCCGCTGCCCGCCACCCTCGCCTTCGACCACCCCACCCCGGAGGCGGTCGCCCGGCACCTGCGCTCGCTGCTGCTGCGCACCGCACCCGCCGGCACCGTCACCGCGGCGGTGCGTGCCGCCCACGACGACGAGCCGGTCGCCATCGTGGCGATGGGCTGCCGGCTCCCGGGCGGGGTGACCTCGCCGCAGGAGCTGTGGCGGCTGGTGGAGGAGGGCGTGGACGCGGTCTCGGCGTTCCCCGACGACCGCGGCTGGAACCTCGCCGAGCTGTACGACCCGGATCCCTCCCGGACCGGCACGTCGTACGTCCGTGAGGGCGGGTTCCTCTACGACGCGGGCGAGTTCGACGCGGACTTCTTCGGTATCTCGCCGCGCGAGGCGCTGGCTACGGACCCGCAGCAGCGGATCCTGCTGGAGACGGCGTGGGAGACCCTCGAGCGGGCCGGGATCGATCCGGTGTCGCTGCGCGGCAGTGACGTCGGTGTGTTCGCCGGGGTGATGTACCACGACTACGGCTCGAACCTGCCCCGCACGCCCGAGGGGCTCGAGGGGCAGATCGGCATCGGCACGGCGGGCAGTGTCGTCTCCGGCCGGATCTCCTACACCCTGGGCCTCGAGGGCCCGGCGGTCACCGTCGACACGGCGTGCTCGTCGTCGCTGGTGGCGCTGCATCTGGCGGCGCAGGCGGTGCGCGGCGGTGAGTGCTCGATGGCGCTCGCGGGCGGCGTGGCGGTCATGGCGACGCCGACGTCGTTCGTGGAGTTCTCCCGTCAGCAGGGGCTGGCGACCGACGGCCGCTGCAAGGCGTTCGCGGCGGCCGCGGACGGCACCGGCTGGTCCGAGGGCGTCGGTCTGGTCCTGCTGGAGCGGCTGTCGGACGCCCGCCGCAACGGGCACCAGGTGCTCGCCGTGATCCGCGGCAGCGCCGTCAACCAGGACGGCGCCTCCAACGGCCTGACCGCGCCCAGCGGCCCGGCCCAGCAGCGGGTCATCCGCCAGGCCCTGGCCAACGCGGGCCTGTCCTCCGCCGACGTGGACGCCGTCGAGGCGCACGGCACCGGTACCCGGCTCGGTGACCCGATCGAGGCGCAGGCGGTGCTCGCCACGTACGGGCAGGGCCGGCCGCAGGACCGTCCGCTGTGGCTGGGCTCGCTGAAGTCGAACATCGGTCACGCGCAGTCCGCCGCGGGTGTCGCCGGTGTCATCAAGATGGTGGAGGCCCTCCACCACGGCGTGCTGCCCCGGACCCTGCACGTAGACGAGCCGACCCCGCACGTCGACTGGTCGGCGGGCGCGGTCGAGCTCCTCACGGAGGCCCGCCCGTGGCCGGAGACCGGCCGCCCCCGCCGTGCCGGGGTCTCCTCCTTCGGTGTCAGCGGCACCAACGCCCACGTCATCATCGAGCAGCCGCCGGCCGTGGAAGAGGGCCCGGCGCCCGCCGACGGCCCTGAGGTCCCGGTCACCGCCTGGACGTTGTCCGCGTCGTCGGCGGAGGCGCTGCCCGCCCAGGCCGCGCGGCTGTCGGCCTTCCTGACGGACCGTCCGGAGCTTGGTGCCCGCGAGGTCGGGTTCGCGCTGGCCACCAGCCGCGCCCATCTGGAGCACCGGGCGGTGGTGACCGCCGGCGACCGGGAGCGTGCCCTCGCCGAGCTGCGCGCCCTCGCCCAGGGCGGTACGGGTCCGACGACGGTCACCGACCGCCCGTCGGACGGCGCGCTGGCGGTGCTGTTCACGGGTCAGGGCGCCCAGCGCGCCGGGATGGGCCGGGAACTGTACGACGCCTTCCCCGTCTTCGCCGACGCCTACGACACCGTGTGCGCCGCACTCGACCAGCACCTCGACCGGCCGCTCGCCGACGTCATCGCCTCCGGCGACGCACTCGACGACACCGGCTGGACCCAACCCGCCCTCTTCGCCGTCGAAGTCGCCCTCTACCGCCTCTTCGAGTCCTGGGGCATCACCCCCGACTACGTCACCGGACACTCCGTCGGCGAGATCGCGGCAGCGCACGTGGCGGGCGTACTCACGCTTGAGGACGCGAGTGCGCTTGTCACGGCTCGTGGACGGCTGATGCAGGCACTGCCCGCGGGGGGCGCGATGGTCGCCGTCGGCGCCTCCGAAACCGACATCCTGCCCCTCCTCCAGGACCACCACGACGTCACCATCGCCGCCGTCAACGGCCC
>NZ_JBITEN010000012.1:0-284883 GCF_044455165.1 Streptomyces sp. NPDC051315 | reverse complement strand
TCGCCTTCCTGCGCGAGTACGAGGACGACCTCGTCCTGTGCGTCCACAACTTCTCGCGCTTCGCCCAGCCCACCGAACTGGACCTGCGCCGCTTCAAGGGCCGCTACCCGGTCGAGCTGTTCGGCGGGGTCCGCTTCCCCGCCATCGGCGAACTGCCCTACCTGCTCACCCTCGCAGGCCACGGCTTCTACTGGTTCCGGCTTCGCAGGGACGCTGCCTAGAACCCCGCGGCGGGGCGGTTTCCACTGCCCCGCCCGGGGCACGCATCAGTAGCACCCCGACCCTCCCCGGGGAAAGGAATGTGACGCAATGGCGGACACAGTCACACTTTCCGGCAAGACGAGCCCCGGTCTCCTCGCGTCACTGACGCCCCTGTTGCGGGAATGGCTGCCACGGCAGCGCTGGTTCGCCGGCAAGGGGAGTCCGGTCACCGGGTTCTCGCTGGTGGCGGCCACGGAGCTGCTGCCGGCCGGAGCCCGGCTGGGCCTGTACCACCTGCTGGTGCGCGCCCACCAGCCGGCCTCGCCCGGCGACTGCTACCAGCTCCTGATAGGCGTGCGCGAGGCGCTGCCGCCCCGGCTGGCGCCCGCGCTGATCGGCCATGTGCCGGACGGACCGCTCGCCGGGCGGACGGTGTACGACGCCCTGTACGATCCGCGGCCCGCCGAGGTGCTGCTGGAGGCGTTGCGCACCGGGGCCCGGATCGGCGTCCTGCGCTGCGAGCGGGACCCGGCGCAGGAGATACGTTCCGGCCTGGTGCCACGCCGGCTGACCTCCGAGCAGTCGAACTCGTCGGTCGTCTATGGAGATACGTTCATCCTGAAGCTGTTGCGCCGGGTCGTCCCCGGCGTCAACCCCGACCTGGAGCTGCCGCTGGCGCTGGCCCGTGAGGGCTGCCCCCGGGTGCCGGCACCGACGGCGTGGATGCACGCCGAGCTCGGCGGGGAGCCGTACGTCCTGGGCGTGCTCCAGCCCTATGTGCAGGGCGCGGCGGACGGCTGGGAGCTGGCTCTGCGGGAGCTGGCCAAGGGGGAGGACTTCGGCACCGAGGCGCGGGCGCTGGGGCGGGCCACCGCCGAGGTGCACACGGCGCTCGCCCGCGCGCTGCCCACGGCGACCCTGGGCCACGCCCAGCTGGGGCCGCTGGTGGACGGCATGGTCGAGCGGCTCGACGCGGCCGCGCAGGCGGTGCCCGCGCTCCATCCGTACGCGCCCGCCCTGCGCACCGCCTTCACGGCGCTGGCCGATCTCGCGGCCGAGGGCCACACCTGGACCGCCCAGCGGGTCCACGGGGACCTGCACCTCGGGCAGTGCCTGCGCGCGCCCTCCGGGGAGTGGGCGCTGATCGACTTCGAGGGTGAGCCGGCCCGGCCGCTGGCCGAGCGCCGGATGCCCCAGCCGACGGTGCGGGACGTGGCGGGCATGCTGCGGTCCTTCGACTACGCGGCCCACTCGGCCGACCCGCCGGCACCGGGCTGGGCCGAGGCGTGCCGGGCGGCGTACTGCTCCGGGTACGCCGAGGTGGCCGGCGCGGACCCGCGCACCGATCCCGTACTGCTGCGGGCCTACGAAACGGACAAGGCCGTCTACGAGGTCGTCTACGAGGCCCGGCACCGCCCCGACTGGCTCCCCGTCCCGCTGTCCGCGATACGCAGGCTCGCCGCATCCGACCAGCTCTGAGGAGGCTTGGCCCGTGACCCCCAGTCCCCCGTCCGACGGTTCGAACCCGAGGAAGAAAGCCGCCGCGAAGAAGGCAGTGGCGAAGAAGACGGTGGCCAAGAAGGCGGTGGCGAAGAAAGCGGTGGCCAAGAAGGCGGTGGCCGAGAAGGCGGCGAGCGCGAAGACGGCGGCGATCGGGAGGGTCACTCCCGAGGACGCCACCGTGAAGAAGGCCGTCGCCGAGAAGGCCGTCGCGGCGAAGGCCACGGCCAAGAAGGCCGCAGCCAAGACGGCCATGGCGAAGACGACCGTGGCCAGGAAAGCAACCGCTGAGAACGTCAGTGCCGAGAAGCCCGCCGCGAACAGGACGTCCGCCGAGAAGGCCGTGGCCGAGGCGTCCGCCGCCAAGAAGGCGTCCGCCAAGAAGGCCGTGACCAGGAAGGCCGTGGCCAAGACGGCGCCCGCGCCGGCCGTGGCGAAGAAGGCTCCCGCCAAGGCCCCGGCGCGGAGGCGCTCCGCCAGGAAGGCCCCGGCGACGAACCCCGCCGTGGAGCCTTTGGAGGTCGCCCTCTCCCCCGCGCTGGACGCCGTCGACCGCGAGCGGCTGCTGCAGGGCACCCACCACGATCCGCACTCCGTGCTCGGCGCCCATCCGGCGCCCGGCGGGATCGTCGTGCGGGCCTTCCGCCCCTACGCGCTGTCCGTCACGGTGGTCTCCGGCGATCTGCGCGCCGACCTCCACGACGACGGCGACGGCTTCTTCTCCGGCCTGCTGCCCCTGGAGGAGGTACCGGACTACCGCCTCCTCGTCACGTACGAGAGCACGGCCCTGGAGACCGAGGACGCGTACCGCTTGCTGCCCACGCTGGGCGACCTGGACCTGCACCTGATCGGCGAGGGCCGGCACGAGCAGTTGTGGACGGTGCTCGGGGCGCATCCGATGACCCACCAGGGCGTGGCCGGAACCCGCTTCGCCGTGTGGGCGCCCAACGCGCGCGGGGTGCGGGTGGCCGGCACGTTCAACTTCTGGGACGGCACCGGGTTCCCGATGCGGTCGCTCGGCTCCTCCGGGGTCTGGGAGCTGTTCGTGCCGGGCATCGGGGAGGGCGAGCTGTACAAGTTCGACATCACCCGCCCCGACGGTTCGCACACCCTGCGCGCCGACCCGCTGGCCCGCCGTACGGAGGTGCCGCCGGCCACCTCGTCGGTCGTGCACGCCTCGCACTACGAGTGGGGCGACGAGGAGTGGCTGGCGCGCCGGGCCGACCGGCCGGTCCACGAGGCCCCGCTCTCGGTGTACGAGGTCCACCTGCCGTCCTGGCGGCCCGGTCTGACCTACCGCCAACTGGCGGAACAGCTGCCGGCGTACGTCAAGGACCTGGGGTTCACGCACGTCGAGCTGATGCCGGTCGCCGAGCACCCCTTCGGCGGCTCCTGGGGCTACCAGGTCACCGGCTTCTACGCGCCGACGGCCCGGCTGGGCACCCCCGACGACTTCAAGTACCTGGTCGACGCCCTGCACCGGGCCGGGATCGGTGTCCTCATGGACTGGGTACCGGCGCACTTCCCGCGCGACGACTGGGCGCTGGCCGAGTTCGACGGGCGGCCCCTGTACGAGCACGAGGACCCGTTGCGGGCCGCGCACCCCGACTGGGGGACCCTGGAGTTCGACTTCGGGCGGCGCGAGGTGCGCAACTTCCTGGTGGCCAACGCCACGTACTGGTGCGAGGAGTTCCACATCGACGGCCTGCGGGTGGACGCCGTCGCCTCGATGCTCTACCTGGACTACTCGCGCGAGCCCGGCCAGTGGACGCCGAACGAACACGGCGGCCGGGAGAACCTGGACGCGGTGGCCTTCCTCCAGGAGATGAACGCCACCGTGTACCGCAGGAACCCGGGCGTGGTGACGATCGCCGAGGAGTCGACGGCCTGGGACGGCGTCACCCGGGCCACGCACCACCGGGGTCCCAGCGGCTTCGGCGGGCTCGGTTTCGGACTGAAGTGGAACATGGGCTGGATGCACGACTCGCTGCAGTACGTCAGCCACGAGCCCGTCCACCGCGCATACCACCACCACGAGATGACCTTCTCGATGGTGTACGCCTACAGCGAGAACTACGTCCTGCCGATCTCCCACGACGAGGTCGTCCACGGCAAGCGCTCGCTGGTGTCGAAGATGCCCGGCGACTGGTGGCAGCGGCGCGCCGACCTCCGGGCGTACCTGGGGTTCATGTGGGCCCATCCCGGCAAGCAGCTCCTCTTCATGGGCCAGGAGTTCGCCCAGGGCGCGGAGTGGTCCGAGGCCCACGGTCCCGACTGGTGGCTGCTGGACCCCGCCTACGGCGCCGAGGCCGACCACCGGGGCGTACGGGACCTGGTCCGCGACCTGAACGCCGTCTACCGGTCGACGCCGGCCCTGTGGGAGCGGGACACCACGCCCGACGGCTTCCAGTGGGTGGTGGGTGACGCGGCCGACGACAACGTCCTCGCCTTCCTGAGGTACGACGCCGACGGCACGCCCCTGCTGGCCGTCTGCCACTTCTCCCCGGTCGTCCGCCAGGACTACCGTCTCGGCGTCCCCGACGACGTCCCCGCCTGGCACGAGGTCCTCAACACCGACGCCGCGCGGTACGGCGGCAGCGACGTCACCCATGCCCACCCGGTCAAGCCCGAGCCCCGGGCCTGGCACGGGAAACCGGCGAGCATCCGGCTGACGCTGCCCCCGCTGGCGACGGTGTGGCTGCGGCCGGCCTGAGCAGGCGGCGCGGCGGCGTGGAGCCCGGTGGTCGTCGCCACCGGGCTCACGGCCGTCCCGGATCCGCTCAGCAGTCGGCGCGGATGCTGTACACGGGCGTCCAGTTGCCCCGGACGGGACCGTAGTTGGCCGGCGTGGTGTAGATCCGGGTGCCGTCCGCGCCGAACATCCGGACCACGCCGTTGCCCGGGAGGCGGTTGTTCCAGGTGCCGCCACCGCTCCACGGGATGCTCCGCGACATGCCGCAGTACAGGGTGAGACTCCCTCCACTGTCGCTGGTCGCGCAGAACGCGCCGGAGACGTGGCAGGTCGCCTGGATCCTGCTGCCGGTCTCGGCGTGGGCGGTCGCGCCCGCCCCGGTGGCGGTGAGCGCCACCGTGGCCGCCGACAGGGCCAGTACCGACAGGGCGTTGCGCTTCTTCCTCATGTTTTCCCCTTCGTGCGAGCGGGTGTGTGCTCTCACCGTGCCGGGGCCGGCTTCGGGAAACCTTGGGGAAATCTGCGGCCGGGCTTCACCGGCAGGTCAGCGCGGGGGCCTGGGGACGTCTCTCGTGCGAGACCAGCCGCCGCGAGGGCCGTCAGCCGCCCGCCCGGCCCGGCCCCCGCCGCCCTCGGGGCCGGCCGTGGCCGAGGGGAACTCCGGGTGGCCGCCGCGGGGCAGGGCGCCGTGCACGGCGCCCGGGTCGGTGTCGCGCTCCGCGGTGAGCAACGGCTCCGCGGGCAGCGACCCGAGCGCGGGGCGTCGGGCCGGTGCGGCGGCAGGGAGGCGGGCTTCCCTGCCGCACCGCCTGCCGCACCGTCCGTGCACGCGCGGTGAGCGCGGCCCGAACTGCTACGTCCTGGTCGTCCCGCGTGCCGAAAGGGCTTCGGCCAGCGGCTTCGGCAGTTCCCCGGTGTGCACTACGCCGAGCCGCTGCGTGGCCCGGGTCAGGGCGACGTACAGGTCGCTGGTGCCGTACCGGCCCGGTTCGACCACGAGCACGGAGTCGAACTCCAGGCCCTTGGACTGGCGGGGGTCCAGGAGCACGACCGTCCGGGTGAGGTCCGGTTCGGCGCCCGCGGTGACCCCGTCCAGCCGGGCCGCCAGACGGCGGTGCAGCTCGCGCGGGGCGATCACCGCGAGCCGGCCCTCGGCCGGGGTCAGCTCCTGGACCGCCTCGGCGACCGCGGCGGGCAGGTCGTCGGTGGCGCGCGCCCAGGGCCGCACGCCGGTGGAGCGCACCGAGCTGGGCGGCGCGAACTCCGGCTGCTCGGCGCGTACGACGGCCGCGGCGACCTCCATGATCTCGGCCGGGGTGCGGTAGTTGACGCCGAGCCGGGTGTGTTCCCAGCGGTCCTGCACGTACGGCTCGAGGATCCCCGACCAGGAGCCGACGCCGGCCGCCTCCGCGGTCTGGGCGGGATCGCCGACCAGGGTCATCGAGCGGGTGGGGCAGCGCCGCATCAGCAGCCGCCACGCCATCGGCGACAGCTCCTGCGCCTCGTCGACGATGATGTGCCCGAACGCCCAGGTCCGGTCGGCCGCCGCCCGCTCGGCCGCGCTGCGGTGATCGTCCTCCTCGTGCCGCTCGGCGAACCGCTCGGCGTCGATGATGTCGTGCGCGGACAGCACCTCGCTGGCTTCCGGATCGCTGTCCTCCTTGTCCTCGAACTCGTAGGTGCGGGAGGCGTAGGAGACGTCCAGCACGCCCTGCGCGTAGGCGATCTGCGTCTGCCGTTCGCGGTCGGCCCGGGCCCGCGCCGACCGGTCGTCCTCGCCGAGGAGTTCGGCGGCCTCGTCGAGCAGCGGTACGTCCGCCACGGTCCACGCCCGGGTCACCGGCCGGCGGATGGCGGCCGCGTCCTCGTCGCCGACGTACCCCTCGGGGTCGGCGAGGAAGTCGGCGACCACGCGCTGCGGGGTGAGCACCGGCCACAACTGGTCGATGGCGGACCACACGTCGGGGTTCTCGGCCAGCTCGTCGCGGATCTGGGTGATGTCACTGGGGTCGAGGAGGCTGGAGCCGTCGTAGGGGTCGGTGCCGACGCGCTCGGCGTACAGCTCGGTGAGCGTGTTGAGGATGTGGCCCTCGAAGTGCTCACGAGCGGCGTTGTGCGGCAGTCGGGCGGCCCGGGTGCGCTCACGGGCGACGCCCACGAGCCCGTCGTCGAGCATCAGCACCTCGCGGTCGTGCTCGATCGCGATCACCGGGTCGGGCAGCGCCTGCCGGTCGCGTACGACGGCGGCGAGCACGTCGGCCATGTCGGCGCGGCCCTTCACGGCGGCCGCCTCGGGGGTGTCCGTGGCCGTCGCCCGTACGCCCGGGTACAGCTCGCCGACCGTCGCGAGCAGCACGCCCGTCTCGCCCAGCGAGGGCAGCACCTCGCCGATGTAGCCGAGGAAGGCGGGGTTGGGGCCGACGATCAGCACGGCGCGCTTGGCGAGCAGTTCGCGGTGCTCGTAGAGCAGGTAGGCCGCCCGGTGCAGGGCGACCGCCGTCTTGCCGGTGCCGGGACCGCCCTCGACGACCAGGACGCCTCGGTGCGGGGCGCGGATGATCTCGTCCTGCTCGGCCTGGATGGTCTGCACGATGTCGTGCATGCGGCCGGTGCGGGCGGCGTCGAGGGCGGCGAGCAGGACGGCGTCGCCGGCCGGGTCCTCGTACCCGGTGCGGGTGGCGTCGCCGAGGTCGAGGAACTCGTCGTGCAGGGCGGTGACCCGGCGGCCCTCGGTGGAGATGTGCCGACGGCGGCGCAGGCCCATCGGGGTGTGGCCGGTGGCCAGGTAGAAGGGGCGGGCGACGTCGGCCCGCCAGTCGACGAGGACCGGGGTGCGTTCGGCGTCGTCCAGGCGCAGCCCGATCCGGCCGATGTGGTGGCTCGCGCCGGAGGCCAGGTCGATCCGGCCGAAGCAGAGGGAGCCGTCGACGGCGTTCAGCGCGGCGAGCAGCCCCGAGCGCTCGGCGACCAGGATGTCCCGCTCCAGCCGGGCCTGCATGGGCTTGTCGCCCTGGGCGAGGGCGTGGGCCACCGAGGCCTCGGTGTCGCCGCGCAGGGCGTCCACGCGGGCGTACAGGCCGTCGATGAATTCCTGTTCACCGCGCATTTCACCGTCGGTGAATTCGGTGTTTGACTCGGTGTTTGACAATTCCGCTCCCGCCCGGATATACTGTGCTCACTGAACTTCTGCGCGACCGCTCCATTCCAAGTCGCGAACCATTGAATATACGCAGAAAAATCCCCCGGACGCAATTGTCCGGGGGATTTCCTGGTGTACGGGGTGTTCAGAGCACGTCCGACAGCTCCTCCAGCAGCCGCCGCTTCGGCCGCGCCCCCACCATCGCCTTCACCGGCTCACCACCGCGGAACACCATGAAGGTGGGCATCGACAGCACCTTGTAGTGCTGGGTCGTGTCCGGGTTGTGGTCCACGTTCAACTGCACCACCTTCAGCCGCTCCCCCTCCTCCGACGCGAGCGCGCTGAGCACCGGCGCCATCTGCCGGCAGGGCGGGCACCAGTCGGCGGTGAACTCCACCAGCACCGGCAGATCCGCCCCCAGCACCTCCGCCCCGAAGTCCGCGTCCGTCACCTCGGGCACTCCGGCCGCCTTCGTCACCGTCACTGTCCTCCCAGCTCGCACACGGGTTCCGGACCCCCCGGAACCAGCGCCTCGGCACCCAGCTCGTCCCGCGCCGCCTCCGCTCGCGCGAGCTGCCCGGCGACCTTCTCCCGGACCGCGCGCAGATCCCCGATGAGCGCGTCCAGCTCGTCCAGCTTGCGCCGGTACACCGCGAGCGACGCCGGGCAGGAGTCGCCCTCCGGGTGCCCGGCGCGCAGGCACTCCACGAAGGGCCGGGTCTCCTCCAGTTCGAACCCGACGTCCTGCAACGTCCTGATCTGCCGCAACAACCGCAGGTCGCGCTCGTCGTACGCACGATGACCCAGTTCGTCACGCCGCGCGGGCAGCAGCCCCCGCGACTCGTAGTACCGCAGCGCCCGCGTCGTGGTCCCGGCCCGTGCGGCCAGCTCGCCGATTCGCATGGTGACGAACGTACGGCTTGACGCCGACGTCAAGGCAAGGGCGGCAGGAGCGGTTTCCGCTCGACCGGGGAGGTGAGCACGATCGACGTCGTCGTGCGGCCCAGCGCCGAGGTCTGTTCGAGGACCTCTTCCAGGTGGACCGTGTCCGCGACGGCGACCTTGAGGATCCAGCAGTCCTCGCCGACCACATGGTGCACCTCGGTGATCTCGGGGCGGTCGATCAGCTCCAGGGTGCGGGGGTGCTTGAGGGTGTAGCCGCCGTGCGGGTCGACCCGGATGAACGCCTGGATGCCGTAGCCGAGGCGGGCCGGTGCCACCTGCGCGCCGTAACCGGTGATCGCGCCGGTCGCCTCCAGCCGCCGCACCCGCTCGGTGACCGCGGCCGGGCTGAGGCGCACCCGCCGGCCCAGCTCGCTGAGCTTGATCCGTCCGTCGGTCTGGAGCAGGTGGAGGATCTGCCGGTCCAGCGCGTCGAAGGCCACCGACGTTCCGTTGGCGGCGGAGCGAAGATGCCGTGGTTCTTTCGGTGCGGTGGCCGGATCTCCCATGTCTTCCCCTTCAGACCTCGTGGGTACGCCGGGAGAATTATGGTCATGGAAAAGGCTGGAGGGGCAGTGGCCGGCACGGCAGGGGCCCGAGAGGTGTTGGTCATCGGCGGCAACCGGTATTTCGGGAAGCGGCTGATCGAGCGGCTGCTGAAGGCCGGAGACCGGGTCACGGTCGTCAACCGCGGATCGGCACCGCCACCGCCCGGCGTCACGCACCTCGTCGCCGACCGCGACGACGAGCGGTCGCTGAGCACGGCGCTCGGCGAGCGCACCTTCGACGTCGTGGTCGACCAGGTCTGCTACACCCCGCGCCAGGCGGCGACCGCCCTGCGCGTCTTCACCGGCCGCACCCGCCGCTACGTGATGACGTCCACGGTCGAGGTGTACGAGTACGAGGACTCGATCGCACCGGTGCGCGAGACGGACGTCGACCCGCTGACGGTGCCCGTCGACCTGGAACTGCCCTGGGACGACGCGCAGTTCCGGGAGTCCCACTACGGCGAGGGCAAGCGGCAGGCGGAGGCGGTGTTCGCGGCGGCCGGCGCCTCCGGCCCGCCGTACGTGTCCGTCCGGGTGGCCCATGTGCTGGGCGGGGACGACGACTTCACCGGACGGCTGGCGCACTACGCGGACCGTATCCGCGCCGGCGAGCCGATCGCCGTGCCCTCCCCGAACCATCCGGCGACGTACATCCATGTCGAGGAGATCGCCGACTTCCTGTTCTGGGCTGCGGGCGAGGACTTCACCGGGCCGGTCAACGCGGCCTCGCACCAGCCGCTGAGGACCGAGGAGCTGTGCGGGGCGGTGGCCGCACACGTGCCCGACGGCAGGATCGTCTTCCAGGAGGTGGAGGTCGGCGAGGTCTCGCCGTTCGCCTTCCGCCGCTGCTACGCGATGGACAACTCCCGCGCCGTACGGCTGGGTTTCCGCTTCGGGTGTGCCCGGCGGTGGCTCGGGCGGGCGGTGGCGGAGACGCTCGGTGCGCCCGGCGTGCGGAAGGACGGCTGACATGCGGTACCGCACGCTGGGCGGGCTGCGCGTGAGCGCGATCGGGCTCGGCGCGATGCCGCTGTCCATCGAGGGCCGGCCCGACGAGGCCCGTGCCCTGGCCACGATCCACGCGGCCCTGGACGCGGGCGTGACCCTGCTGGACACGGCGGACTCCTACCACCTGCCGGGCGCCGCGCCCGGCCACAACGAACGCCTGGTGGCCCGCGCCCTCGCCACCTACGGCGGTGCCACGGACGACGTGCTGGTGGCGACCAAGGGCGGCCGGGGCCGGCCGGCCGGCGAGGACTGGACGGTGAACGGCGATCCCCGGCACCTGAAGGCGGCCGCCGAGGCCTCCGCCGGACGGCTCGGTGTCGAGGCGATCGGCCTCTACCAGCTCCACAAGCCGGATCCACGGGTGCCGTTCGAGGAGTCGGTGGGCGCGCTGCGGGACCTGCTGGACGCGGGCACGATCCGGCTGGCCGGCGTCTCCAACACGGACGCGGACCAGATCCGCCGGGCCCGCGCGGTCCTCGGTGACCGGCTGGTCTCGGTGCAGAACCGGTACTCTCCCGCCGTCGGCGACAGCGAGCGGGAGCTGCGGCTCTGCGCCGGGCTGGGGCTGGCGTTCCTCCCGTGGAGCCCTCTGGGCGGCATCTCCCGCAGCTCCCTGGACGGGCCGTCCCGGCAGGAGGACGAGCGGCGTTTCGGCGCCTTCCACGAGATCGCCCGCGACCGCGGCGTGAGTCCCCAGCAGGTCTGCCTCGCCTGGCTCCTGGCCCGCTCCCCCACGGTCCTCCCGATCCCGGGCGCCAGCCGGCCGCGGACGGCACGGGACTCGGCGGGCGCGGCGGACCTGGTCCTCTCGGCCGAGGAGTCCGAACGGCTGGAGGGGGCGGTGGAGCGGGGGCGGAGGCTTCGGGTGTGAGGCGTCGTTCCCCGTCACCCACCCGGGTCGGCCGGACCACCGCACGCCGTGCGCCGCCGTAGGCGACGCGCGCCGCGGGGGCCGGACGTGCGGCCACGCTCCCCGGGTGGGCGTGGCCGCACCGGGAGGCGTGCCCACTCAGGAGGGCGTGGCCGTCCGAGGCCCGCAGGGCAGGTGGCTGCCGGATGCGCGCGGCGGCGAGGGTTGAGTGTCACCGGCGCCGCCGCGTCGGCGGGAGCACGAGCCGCGTCGGCGCTTCCGCCCCCTCAGCGGTGCCGGCCCGCATCGGCCACTTCGGCACCCTCGGCCGATTCCACGCCCTCGGCCGATTCCACACCCTCGGTGGTCTCGACGCCGTCCGCGGGGGCTTCGGCCCCTTCCGCCGCGTCGGCCGCTCCGGCCTGCTCGGCGGTACCGGCCTCCTCCTGCACCGTCTGCGTCCCGCGCGGCAGCAGCACCGCCACCAGCAGCGTGCCGATGCCCAGCACCACCGCGCCCACCAGGCTGGTGTGGGCGACCGCGTCCGCGAAGGAGGAGCCGACCGCGTCGGCCATCTGCCGCGCGTTCCCGGCGAGCTGGGTCGCCTGGGCCTTGAGCTGGGCGGCCTGCTGCGGGTCGGTCGCGCGTGCCGCCTGCTCGGCGAGCTGCGCGGCCTTGTCGGCGACGCCCTGGGCGACGGCGTACCCGGCGCCGACGGAGTCCTGGGCGGTGGCGAGGGTGCCGGCCGGGAGCTCCGCGCCGGAGGCGGCGTCCGCGAGGTGGTCCGCGTACGACGTGCCCAGCAGCGAACCGAGGATCGCGATGCCGAGCGAGCCGCCGAGCTCGAGCGAGGTGTCGTTCACCGCGCCGCCGACGCCCAGTTCGGGCTCGGGGAACGCCCCCATGATCGCGTCCGTGCAGGGCGAGAGGGCGAGCCCGATCGCCAGTCCGAGGACGACGAGGGGGGCGACGAAGTCGCCGTACGACGAACCCGCGTCGACCCGGGTGAGCAGGGCGAGGGCCGCGGTGCCTCCGGCCATGCCCGCGCCCACCGTCCACTTCATGCCGACGCGCGGGGTGAGGTAGCCGGTCAGGGCGGAGCCAACGAAGACCGCGCCGGCCAGCGGGAGCATGCGCAGCCCGGTGTCGAGGGCGTCGTAGCCGAGGACGAACTGCAGGTGCTGGGTGAGGTAGTAGAAGGCGCCGAAGACGGCCAGGAAGAACAGGGCGACGGCGAGGTTGGAGCCGGCGAAGCGGCGGTCGGTGAAGCGGCGGACGTCCAGGACCGGGCGCGGATGGCGCAGCTCCCAGAGGACGAACCCGAGCAGGCCCGCGGCCGCGACGGCCGCCGCCGTGATCGCCTTCACGCCCCAGCCGAAGTGCGGCCCCTCGATGATCATGTAGACGAGCGCGCCGGTCCAGACCACGGACAGCAGCCCGCCGACATGGTCGATACGGTCCGCGTGACCGGCCTTGGACGGCGGTACGAGGACGAGGGCGCCGACGATCGCGAGGACGGCGACCGGCACGTTGATCAGGAACGTCGACGACCAGCCGTGGTCCTCCAGCAGGGCGCCGGCCACCAGCGGGCCGGCCGCGATGGCGAGGCCGGCGGTCGCCGTCCACAGGGTGATCGCCTTGGCGCGCTCCGCGCGCGGGAAGGTCGCGGCGAGCAGGGAGAGGGTCGCGGGCATGATCATCGCCGCGCCGACGCCCATCACGGCCCGGGCCGCGATGACCGCCGTGGAGCTGTCGGCGAGGTAGCCGGAGACCGCGCCGCCGCCGAACACGACGAGCCCGAGGACGAGCGCGCCCCGCCGGCTGTACTTGTCGCCGATCGCGCCGAGCAGCAGCATCAGCGCCGCGTACGGCACGGTGTAGCCGTCGATCACCCACTGCAGGTCCGCGCTGGACAGGCCCAGGTCCTGGGTCATGTCGGGTGCGGCGACCGTGAGGGCGGTGTTCGCCATCACGATGATCAGCAGGCTCAGGCAGAGGACGAGCAGCGCCCACCAGCGCCGGCGGTAGGGGCCCTCCATCCGTTCGACCGGTTCGTTCATGACGAGTCGCATGGGCCGGGATCGCCTTCCTCAGGACGTACGCGGGGACGTGCGCGGGGATGTGCCCGACGGCACGCCCGCTGGATTTGCACACTGGCGTGCAATTTTTCAGTCATGTGCAATGTACGTCGATGCACAACCGTGTGCAAATCACGGGAGGAGAACGAGCCAGGGACGGAAGGCGGGCAGAATGGCCGCCATGACCACGGGTAACACCAGTCGCGCCGACGCCAACCGCCGCCGCATCCTCGACGTGGCCCTCGCCGAGCTGCTGCGCGACCCCGACGCGTCCATGGACCAGATCGCCCGCGCCGCCGGTGTCGTACGCCGCACGGTGTACGGGCACTTCCCCAGCCGTGAGGCACTGATCGGCACACTGGTCGACGGGGCGGTGGACGCGCTGGCGACCGCGCACGCGACGGGCCGCGAGGGCGTCGCGGACCCGGCGGAGGCACTGGCCCGCTCGGTGCTCGCGGTCTGGGAGATCGCCGACCGCTACCGCCTGCTGGTCGCCCTCGCCCAGCGCACGGTCACGATGCAGGGCATCCGGGAGCGGCTCACCCCGGTCCGTGAGAGCAGCGTCCGGCTGATCCAGCGCGGGCTGGACGAGGGCACCTTCGCCTCACCGCTGCCGGCGCCCGCCCTGGCGTACGTCCACGAGCAGATCCTGTTCGCCCTGATGGAGGCCGTGAACGACGACCTGCTGAGCACTCGCGAGGCGGGCCGCTCGGCCGCGGTCACGGTGCTGACCGCGTCGGGCGTGCCCGCCAATCTGGCCACCGCGCTGGTGGCGAGGGTGAGCGGATCCGGCTGACGCGCCGGCCCGGCCCGCCCACTCCGCCACCCGTCCGCTCCGCCACCCGCCCGGCCCGCCCGCTCTGCCGCTCGCCCCTCTGCCGCTCGCCCCTCTGCCGCTCATCCCTCCGGGCACGGAGAGAGACCGCCGGATCACCGACCTGGGCACTCGCCACCCGTCCGCTCTGCCGCTCGTCCGCTGGTCCGCTGGTCCGCTGGTCCGCTGGTCCGCTGGTCCGACCGGACGATGAGCTGCCGATGAGGCCGAAGGCCTGACATTCGCACGCCACCGCAACCGGCGCCGGTGTCCCAGCGCTCCTGTCCTGCAGATCCGCAATCAACCCGAGGAGCAGAGACGTGACCGCCATCACCGTCGAGCACAGCTCGCCCCGTACCTTCGTCGACCCGTACGCCGTGGACGACGCCGCACCCGTCTGGCCGGCCCCGGCCGGGCAGCCGCAGGACGCGGACGCGGACCACCTGCTGCCGCCGCCCCACCCCGCCGAGCGTCTGAGCCTCGCCCTCGACCCGCGCGACCGCCGGCGCCTCGATCTGCACGCGGCCCTGACCGCGGCCGGCATCCCGCCCCGCCCCGAGGACCGGGAGGCCATCGACCAGCTCAGCGCGCTGCCCCTCAGCGTCAACACCGCCCTCCAGCGGTGGCTCCGCCACACCCTCTGAAGCCAAGGAGGAGCCGGTGCCGGCCTGACGCGACCTGCGTATCGGCGTACGGCGCGCACGGCGCGTGAGGGGGGATCCGACGCGGGCCGCGCACGGGAAGACCCACAAGGCCAGCGCACGGGAAGACCGCCTGCGGCCCGCGCACGGGAGACCGTACGCGGGCCGCAGGCGGATAAAGAGAGAACCGGGCGGCTGAGCTACGGGGGAGCACTCAGCCGCCCGGAGTGGGGGGCGGACACCGCACGGGACCACCGCGGGGATACCGCGGGCGGTCCCGCCGGGACCTCGGCCGGATGCCCGGCCCCGGTTCAGGCGGGGCCGGACACCCGGAGTCCGGGACCGGTCAGGCCTTGGCGAGTTCCTTCTCGCCCTCCTCGTGCTGCTCGGGCACGTCCGCGGCCGCCGGAGCGGGACCGTGTCCGTCGTCCAGCAGCGTCTTCTCGTCGAAGGGCGCCCGGCCGGCGAGCACCTGCTCCACGCGGACCTTGTCGATCTCCTTGGTCCAGGTGCCGATCAGGACGGTGGCGACCGCGTTGCCCGCGAAGTTGGTGAGGGCGCGGGCCTCGCTCATGAAGCGGTCGATGCCGACGATCAGACCGATGCCGTCCACCAGGGCCGGCTTGTGCGACTGGAGGCCGCCGGCCAGGGTCGCGAGGCCGGCGCCGGTGACACCGGCGGCACCCTTGGAGGCCACCAGCAGGAAGAGCAGCAGCGGGATCTGCTCGCCGACCGACATCGGCGTCCCCATGGCGTCGGCGATGAAGAGCGAGGCCATGGTCATGTAGATCATGGTGCCGTCGAGGTTGAAGGAGTAGCCGGTCGGGACGGTGATGCCGACGACGGGCTTGCTGACGCCGAGGTGCTCCATCTTCGCGATGAGACGCGGCAGGGCGGACTCGGAGGAGGAGGTCGACAGGATCAGCAGGAACTCACGGCCCAGGTACTTGAAGAGCGTGAGGATGTTCAGGCCGGCGACGATCCGCAGCAGCGCGCCGAGCACGATGAAGACGAACAGGAAGCACGTGACGTAGAAGCCGAGCATCAGCACGGCGAGGCTCTTGAGCGCGTCCACGCCGGCGGAGCCGGTGACGGCCGCGATGGCACCGAAGGCACCGATCGGGGCGGCCCACATCACCATGGCGAGGATGCGGAAGACGAGCCGCTGGATGTGCTCGACACCGCGCAGGATCGGCTCTCCGGCCGCGCCCATGGCCTGCAGGGCGAAGCCCGCCAGCAGGGCGATGAGCAGGGTCTGCAGCACCTCGCCGCCGGTGAAGGCGGAGACGATCGTGGTGGGGATGATGCCCAGCAGGAACTCGGTGGTGTCCTTGGCCTCCGCCGACACCTGCGCCTGGCCGGTCTCCTTGACCGCGTCGGTGATCGCGAGGCCGGTGCCCGGCTCCAGGATGTTGCCGACGACCAGGCCGATACCCAGCGCCACCAGCGACATGGCCAGGAAGTAGACGAGGGCGATACCGCCCACGGCGCCGACCTTGGCGGCCTTCCGGACGGAACCGATGCCGAGCACGATCGTGCAGAAGATGATCGGCGAGATCATCATCTTGATCAGGTTCACGAAGCCGGTACCGATGGGCTTCAGCTCGACCGCGAAGTCCGGTGCGATCAGACCCACGGCGATGCCGATGGCGACCGCGACGATCACCGCGATGTACAGGTAGTGGGTGCGGTCCCGCTTGGCGGGTGCGGCAGGTGCCGTATGGGGAGTGGTGCTGGCGGCCACGGCTGCCCTCCTTGACGTCTTCGTCGGCATCACCGGCGTGCGGCTCACGTCCGGGGGTTATGGGGATTGCCGTGACTATCCCCCCACGCTGTGAGCGCGGTCACCCTTCCGTTCATTTAGTTCACGCTCGACGCCGGGGGCACACTGACGGCATGCGCATCCCCGCCCCCCGACCCCGCAGCCTGGCCGGCCAGCTCTTCGCCATGCAGGCCGTGCTGATAGCGGTCGTCGTCGCCGGTTACGCGCTGTTCACCTACGTCAGCGACCGCGGCCAGGCCGAGGAGGCGGCGCGCCGCCAGGCCACCGCCGTGGCCCGCTCGGTCGCCGACTCCCCGTCCGTGCGCGAGGCGATCCACACCGGGAACCCCACGGCCGAGCTCCAGCCGTACGCGATGCGGATCATGCGGGACACCGGGGTCGACTTCGTCACGATCATGAACCCGGAGGGCATCCGCTGGACCCACCCCGACGTCGACGAGATCGGCCGGCACTTCCGCGGCAACACCGCGCGCGCCCTGAAGGGCGAGACGTTCACCGAGACCTACACCGGCACCCTCGGCCCGTCCGTCCGCGCGGTGACCCCCGTCGAGGACGACGACAAGCGGATCGTCGGCCTGGTCAGCGCCGGCATCAAGGTCGAGGCGATCAGCAAGCGCGTCTCGGACCAGGTGACGGCCCTGTTCGGGGTCGCGGCCGGCGCGCTCTCGCTCGGCGCGGTCGGCACCTACGTCATCAACGCCCGCCTGCGCCGCCACACCCACGGCATGAACGCGACCGAGCTGAGCCGGATGCACGACTACCACCAGGCGGCGCTGCACGCCGTGCGCGAGGGCCTGCTCATGCTGGACGGCCAGTACCGGGTGGCGCTGGTCAACGACGGCGGCCGGGAACTGCTCGGCGTCTCGGAGGAGGTCGTGGGCTGCTCGGTCGCCGACCTCGGCCTGCCCGCCCCGCTGACGGGCGCGCTGCTGTCCTCCGAGCCGAGGGTGGACGAGGTGCACCTGACGGCGAACCGGGTGCTGGTGGTGAACACCTCACCGGTGTCGGGCGGCGAACACCGGGGCACGGTGGTGACCCTGCGCGACGTCACCGAACTCCAGTCCCTGATGGGCGAGTTGGACTCGGAGCGCGGTTTCACCCAGGCGCTGCGCTCGCAGGCCCACGAGGCGGCCAACCGTCTCCACACCGTGGTCTCGCTGATCGAACTGGGCCGCGCGGACGAGGCCGTCGACTTCGCGACCGCCGAACTGGAACTGGCCCAGGCCCTGACCGACCAGGTGGTGGCGGCGGTGAGCGAGCCGGTGCTGGCGGCCCTGCTCCTGGGCAAGACGGCCCAGGCGAACGAGCGCGGGGTGGAGCTGGTCGTGTCGGAGGAGAGCGGCCTGGACGACGGGCTCCTGCCGGAGTCGCTGCCGGCCCGGGACCTCGTCACCATCCTCGGCAACCTCATCGACAACGCGGTGGACGCGGCGCAGGGCAGCGTGCGGGCGCGGGTGACGGTGACGGCGTCGACGGAGGGCTGCAGGGGCGGTGCCGGGGGCGGTGAGCTGGTGCTGCGGGTGGCGGACACCGGGGCGGGAGTGGATCCCGCGCACGCCTCCCAGGTCTTCGAACGCGGTTTCTCGACCAAGCCGGCGGGCCCCGGGGGCCGGGGCCTGGGCCTCGCCCTCGTCCGGCAGGCTGTACACCGCCACGAGGGCACGCTGTCGGTGACGGAGGCCGAAGGGGGCGGCGCCGAGTTCGTGGTGCGGTTGCCGTTGCGAACGACGGTTCCGGCCGCGCCGGTGTCGGGAGGCGAGAGATGACGGACGTGACGGGCGGGACCGGCGGCGAACCGATCAGAGTGCTGGTGGTCGAGGACGACCC
This sequence comes from Streptomyces sp. NPDC051315, assembly GCF_044455165.1. Taxonomy (NCBI): domain Bacteria; kingdom Bacillati; phylum Actinomycetota; class Actinomycetes; order Kitasatosporales; family Streptomycetaceae; genus Streptomyces; species Streptomyces sp. NPDC051315. Next base: position 266,860 of record NZ_JBITEN010000012.1, on the reverse strand, counting down.
CGTGGCCGCCGACGCGCATGTCCTGTACGTCGGCCGGGTGCCGGGGTTCGTCGCCGTGGGCAAGGCCCACACGGGCGCGGAGGCGCGGCGGCTGCTGGACCGTACACCGGTGGACCTGCTGCTGCTGGACCTGCACCTCCCCGACGGACACGGGTTGCAGCTGGCCCGGTCACTGCGGGCCGCGGGCTACCACGCGGACGTCATAGCGGTGACGTCGGCGCGGGATCTGACGGTGGTGCGGGAGGGCGTGTCCCTGGGCGTCGTGCAGTACGTGCTGAAGCCGTTCACCTTCGCGACGCTCCGCGACCGGCTGGTGCGGTACGCGGAGTTCCGGGGGGCGGCGGGCGAGGCGAGCGGCCAGGACGAGGTGGACCGCGCCCTGGCCACCCTGCGCGCGCCGGGGCCGGCCGCACTGCCGAAGGGACTGAGCGGGCCGACGCTGGAGCGGGTCGTGGGGGCCGTGCGGGAGGCGGCGGAAGGGCTGACGGCGGCGGGGGTGGCCGAGGAGGTGGGGATCTCGCGGATCACGGCTCGGCGGTATCTGGAGCACCTGGTGGAGGCGGGACGGGCGGAACGGAAGCCGCTGTACGGGCAGGTGGGGCGGCCGGAGCTGGTGTACCGCTGGGTTCGGACGGGGCGCTGAGGACGGCGGCCGGCATCCGGGCGGCTGCCAGGGGGCGCCGGCTCGGGCGCAGGCGTCCGCGGCTCGCCGCCAGGCCCTCCGGGCTTCGGCCGGCCGGCTCGCCGACAAGGTGCGCTCCGGCTCGACGCCGAGCGCCGGCAGGAGCGACCGCGGCGCCTGATCCCCGGTGACCGGAAAGGCCGTCGTACCGAACACCTGGACGAGCGACCGAGGCGCCCGATCCGTGGTCACGGGAAAGGCCGTCCTACCGGGTCATGTCCCACTCCCGCCCCCGCCCCCGCTCCCGAACGGCACCGCGTACCGCACGACGTACACCCCCAGCCCCGCCACGGCCACCGCCTCCACGACGGACAGGGCCAGCAGCCCCGCCGAGACCTGTCCCCCGCCCCAGTACACGGCCAGCCCGCTCAACGGCACGACGCAGAAGGCCAGCAGATCCACCACGCACTGCACGAGCTTGCGCGAGTAGCGGCGGGCGTCGCTCCGGTGGAAGCTCTCCCACCGGAACGTCTCCGCCTCACCGGCGAGCGCGGCGAGCCGAGGCGCCAGTTCCCCCCGCACATACCGCCCGATCGCCGAGATCTTCTCGTCGTTGACCAGGTAGGTCCACCCCAGCACGACACACACCGGTGGCAGGGCCAGCAGCATCTCCGTCCGCTCGGCCTGGGCCGCCGCCGCGATGACGGCCGCGACCACGGCCAGCGTCACGTACAGCAGGTTGTCCCGGAAACCGATCCGCGCCTTCTGCTCGTCCTTGACGCTCTGGTACTCGACGAGCAGCAACTGCCCGACGGTGACGTCGCGTTCGGCCATGGCAAGCGCCCCTTCCCCCGGTGGACCTGGCAGTACCTTAAGGGGGTGCCAGAGACGAATCCCACTGTCGTGGTCCTCACCGCCCTCCCGCTCGAGTACGCGGCCGTGCGCGCCCACCTCGCCGACCGGGAGGAGGACGTCCACCCGGAGGACGGCACCCGTGTCGAGACCGGGCGCCTGGACGGCACGTCGTGGACGGTGGCGCTCGCCGAACTGGGCGAGGGGGTGGACAACGCGGCCGCGATGACCACCCAGCTCATCGGCTGGCTCCGCCCGCAGGCCGTCCTGTTCGTCGGCATCGCCGGCAGCCTGAAGGGCGACATCGGGATCGGTGACGTCGTCGTGGGCACCAAGGTCTACGGCATCCATGGAGGCAAGTGGACCCCGCAGGGCTTCCTGTCCCGTCCCGAGGCCTGGCGCGCCTCCAACGCCCTGGTCCAGGCGGCCCGTTCCGCGGTGCGGGACATGACGGACGTACGACCGCACTTCAAGCCGATCGCCTCGGGCGACGTCGTCCTGGCCGACGCCGCGTCCGAGATCGCCCGGCACCTGCGCGAGCACTACAACGACGCCGCCGCGATCGAGATGGAGGGTTCGGGAGCGGCCCACGCGGCGCATCTGAACGGACAGCTGCACGCCCTGGTGATCCGCGGCATCAGCGACCGGGCCGACGCCGGGAAGGCGGACGCCGACGCCGGCGGCTCCCAGGAACGGGCCGCCGTGCAGGCGGCGAAGGTCGCGGTGGCGGTGCTGCGCAAGCACCGTCCGCGAGGCGGCTCTCCCGACTCCCAGGAGGGCCCCCAACACGGCTCCGGCAACCGGAACACCTACGGCGGCGACCACATCGACCTCCGGGGCGGCACCTTCCACGGGCCGGTCACCGTCAAGCGGGTCGGAAAGCCGTAGGAAGACCGTCCACGGCCCGGTCCCCCGGGCCACGGCCGTCCTCCCGCCGCGCCCCCTCGGCTTCACCGGCCGGCGGGAACAGCTCGACCGCCTGCTCACCCAGCTCGCCCCCACGCCGGACGATGCCGGCGCCCTCCCCGTCCTCATCTTCGCCGTCACCGGCATGGGCGGCATCGGCAAGACCGCGCTGGCGGTGGAGGCGGCGCACCGGGCGTGCGGGAAGGGGTGGTTCCCGGGCGGGACGCTCTTCGTGGACCTGCGCGGGTACGACGACAATCCGGTGACCGCGGATCAGGCGGTGCTGGCGCTGCTGGACGCGCTCGGGGTGCGGGGCGCGGACCTGCCGGCGACGGCGACGGGCCAGTACGACACCTACCGGGGACTGCTGGCCGAGCGGCCGGGGCGGATGCTGCTGATCCTGGACAACGCGTCGGATCCGGAGCAGTTCCGGGAGCTGCTGCCGGGCACCGGCCGCCACCGTGTGCTGATCACCTCGCGGGACCGGCCGGACTCCCTGCCGTTGCGGCTGGTCGACCTGGAGACGCTCGCCCCGGACGACTCCGTCGACCTGGTGACCCGGGCCCTCCTCGACGCCGACGAACGCGACGAGCGGCCGCGGCGCGAACCGGACGCCCTGCGCGAGCTGACGGAGCTGTGCGGCCACCTGCCCCTCGCCCTCCAGATCGCGGCCGCCATGCTGCGCAGGCGCAGACACCGGGACATCGCGACGCTGGTCACCGAGGTCAGGGCTGCCGGGGACCCCGCCGCCGTCCTCGACACCGGTCGCCCCGGAGCGGACCTGTACGGGCGGCCGCTCGCCCTGCGCCCGGTGCTGGAGACCTCCTACCACCGTCTGCCGGACGACCAGGCCCGGATGCTGCGCCTGCTGTGCCTCGCCCCCGGCGCGGAGACCGGGCCGGGGGCCGTGGCCGCGATGGCCGGTATCGACCGCGACGCGGCACTGACGCTGCTGGAGGACCTGGCCGCGACCCATCTCGTCACGCCGGTCCGGCGGACCGACGACGCGGCTCGCGTCACCCGCTGGCGCGTGCACGATCTCGTGCGGGCGTTCGGCGCGGGCGTGGTGGCCGCCGACCCCGCGTTCCGGGAAGAGGGGGAGGCCGCGCGGGAGGCGGTACTGACCTACTACTCCGGTATGGCCGCCACGGCGAACGCCCGCCTGGTGACCGCGCCGGACGGGCCGGAGCGGTTCACGGACCGGGCGCTGGCGCTGACGTGGCTGGACTGCGAGCGGTCGGCGCTCGTGGCGGCGGTGCAGTGGGCACGGGAGGAGCGGTTCGCGCAGGCGGCCGTGACGCTGGCCGAGTCGCTGGGCGAATACCTCTCCTGGAGGCGGTACTTCGACGACTGGGTCACCGTCTCCCAAAGCGCCAGGGACGCGGGACACCGCGCGGGAGACCGCCGGACCGAGGCCGTCGCCTGGAACAACCTCGGTCTGGCCCTGCGGGAGGCCGGACGTGTGGAAGAGGCGATCGCCGCCCACGTCCAAGCCTTGGAGCTGCACCACGCCGACGGAGGCCGCGCCAACGAGGCCAGCGCGTGGAACAACCTGGGCAACGCCCTCCAGACGGCGAACCGCCTGACGGAGGCCATCGAGGCGCACACACGTGCCCGCGACCTGTACCACGCCGTGGAGGACCCCCGTGAGACGAGCGCGTGGAGCAATCTGGGCAACGCCCTGTCGAAGGCGGGCCGGCACGCCGAGGCCACCCGGGCCCTCACCCATGCTCTCGAACTGTGCCGGAGGGACGGCAACCGGCACGGCGAGGCCATCATCCTCAACAACCTGGGTTCCGCCCAGCGGGTGAGCGGCGAAGGGGACAGGTCGGCCGAGGCGTTCGGGAGAGCGCTGGAGATCTACGAGGAGTTCGACGACTCGTTCGGGGTGGGCCAGACACTCCAGAACCTGGCGCACATCCACCTGCTGGAGCACCGGCCGGTCGAGGCCCGCACCACCTACCTCCGAGCCGCCGAGGCCTTCACCCGGGCCAACGCCCCCACCGATGCCGCCCGCGCCCGCGCCTCCGCCGCCCGACTGACCGACCGGTCATGACCGTACGTTCCTACAACCGGTGACTATGGCCAAACAGCCCGTAGTCACCCTCCCGCACGGCCCCTACCTTGTCCCCCGTGCCCCGACCCCCGTCCCACGCCCACCAGCCCGGACCCCCCTTCGACGCGCCCGCCGCCCGCAGGCTCCGCGCGGCGCTCGGCATGACCCCCGCCCGTGTCGCCCACCACCTCCGCACCTCCTACGGCCTCCCCCACGTCACCCCGGATCTCGTGGTCACCTGGGAACGCGGAACCGCCACGCCCACGCACCCGGAACTGACCGCGCTCGCCGCCGCCCTGTGGTGCTCCCCGGCCGACCTCATCGGCCGCCCCCGCACCCTGCGGGAACACCGCATCGCCCGAGGCCTCGCCCCCGAGGACGTGGCGCGTGCCGTCGGTCACGAGTTCCTGGCCTACGTCCGCATGGAGGAGAGCGGCCAGTGGCGCGGCACCGAGCGCCAGTCCGCCGCCCTCGCCGAGCTGCTCGGCCTGACCCTGCCCGACCTGATCGCGGTCACCGGCCGCGAGGGGAGACTCGCCGACCTGCTGCGCGGCGCGGCCGCCACCCGCTGGCAGGCGTACGTCAGGCCCGTCGGCAGAGTCGTGCCCCTGGACCGGCGTCTCCTGGAGGAAACCCTGCGGGAGCTGCACCGGAACTACCAGGGGCACATGGTCGCCACCCTGCGCTGGGGCGACGGCAGCGCGGCCGGTGAGGCGAGCGACACCGGCCGGGACTTCCTCGACCGGATCGTCGAGCACTTCTGGAGCGCCCTGGAGAACGGGACCGGCTGAGCGAACCGCCTCGGGAAGCCGGGAGAACCCGCCCCGCGAGGAGCCGCCCTACGAGGAGCTCGCCCTAGAAGACGGACTCCGCCTCGTCCATCCGGTCCTTCGGGACCGTCTTCAGCTCGGTCACCGCCTCCGCCAGTGGCACCATCACGATGTCCGTCCCCCGCAGCGCCGTCATGTTGCCGAACTCGCCCCGGTGCGCCGCCTCCACCGCGTGCCAGCCGAAGCGGGTGGCGAGGACGCGGTCGTAGGGGGTGGGGGTGCCGCCGCGCTGGACGTGGCCGAGGATGACCGGGCGGGCCTCCTTGCCGAGGCGCTTCTCCAGCTCGTACGCCAGTGCCGTACCGATGCCCTGGAAGCGCTCGTGACCGAACTTGTCGATCGCGCCCTTGCCGTAGTCCATGGTGCCGTCGGCGGGGTGGGCGCCCTCCGCCACGCAGACGACCGCGAACTTCTTGCCCCGCGCGAAGCGCTCCTCGACCATCTTCACCAGGTCGGCCGGGTCGAAGGCGCGCTCGGGCAGGCAGATGCCGTGGGCGCCGGCGGCCATCCCGGACTCCAGGGCGATCCAGCCCGCGTGCCGGCCCATGACCTCGACGACCATCACGCGCTGGTGGGACTCCGCCGTCGTCTTCAGACGGTCCATCGCCTCCGTGGCCACGCCGACCGCCGTGTCGAAACCGAAGGTGCGGTCGGTCGACGAGATGTCGTTGTCGATCGTCTTCGGGACGCCGACCACCGGCAGGCCCGCGTCCGACAGCATGCGGGCCGCGGTCAGCGTGCCCTCGCCGCCGATCGGGATCAGCGCGTCGATGCCGAAGTCGTGGATCATGTCGCCGGCGCTCTCGCAGGCCTCGCGCAGCCGGTCGCGCTCGAGCCGGGAGGAGCCGAGGATCGTGCCGCCACGGGCGAGGATGCCGCTGACCGCGTTCAGGTCGAGCGCGCGGTAACGGCCGTCGAGGAGACCGGCGTAGCCGTCCTCGAACCCGATGACCTCGTCGCCGTAGTTGTCGACCGCTCGGTGCACGACCGACCGGATCACTGCGTTCAGCCCGGGGCAGTCGCCACCTGCGGTGAGAACTCCGATACGCATCGTGCTGTGTCTCCTGCTCGCTTCGACACCGGTGAGCCAACCCCGATTCTTTCATGCCCCCGAGGGGGCTGTCTCTTGACGGGCGCCTTATCCGCGGGCAGGGGTATTGTCAAGAGGGTTCTGCTCACCTTGGTGGGCGATTTTTGTGCACGGCGGGTTCCCCCGGGGCAGCCGACGAAGAAGACGACGACGAGACGAAACGGAGAGCACGCGTGACGCGCAGCGTGTACGTGACCGGGATCGACCGCGGCGACGGCCGCCAGGTGGTCGAACTGGGGGTCATGGAGCTCCTGACCCGGCAGGTCGACCGGGTCGGCGTCTTCCGCCCCCTCGTCCACGACGGGCCCGATCGTCTGTTCGAGCTGCTCCGTGCCCGCTACCGACTGTCCCAGGACCCGGCGACCGTCTACGGCATGGACTACCACGAGGCGTCCGCCCTCCAGGCGGAACAGGGCGCGGACGAGCTGGTCTCCACCCTCGTCGACCGGTTCCACCGCGTCGCCCGTCACTACGACGTCGTCCTCGTCCTCGGCACCGACTACGCCGACACGCAGTTCCCGGACGAGCTGTCCCTCAACGCGCGTCTGGCCAACGAGTTCGGCGCCGCCGTGATCCCCGTCGTCGGCGGCCGCAAGCAGACCACGGAGTCCGTGCTCGCCGAGACCCGCAACGCCTACCGGGCCTACGAGGCGCTGGGCTGCGACGTCCTCGCCATGGTCGCCAACCGGGTCGCCCGGGAGGACCGTGAGCGGATCGCCGGTCAGCTCGCCTCCCGCCTGCCGGTGCCCTGCTACGTGCTGCCCGACGAGCCCGCCCTGTCCGCGCCGACGGTGGCCCAGGTCAGCTCCACCCTGGGCGCGAAGGTGCTGCTCGGCGACGACTCCGGCCTCGCCCGGGACGCCCTCGGCTTCGTCTTCGGCGGCGCCATGCTGCCGAACTTCCTGAACGCCCTGACGCCGGGTTGCCTGGTGGTCACCCCGGGCGACCGGGCCGACCTGGTCGTCGGCTCGCTGGCCGCGCACAGCGCCGGCACCCCGCCGATAGCCGGCGTGCTCCTCACCCTCGGGGAGGTGCCGAGCGAGGACGTCCTCACCCTCGCCGCCCGGCTGGCCCCCGGCACGCCCGTCCTGTCGGTGGCCGGCAACAGCTTCCCCACCGCCGAGCAGCTGTTCTCCCTGGAGGGCAAGCTGAACGCGGCCACCCCGCGCAAGGCGGAGACCGCGCTCGGCCTGTTCGAGCGGCACGTCGACACCGCCGACCTGCTGAGGCGGGTCTCCGCGCCGAGCAGCGACCGCGTCACGCCGATGATGTTCGAGCACAAGCTGCTGGAACAGGCCCGCTCCGACAGGCGCCGGGTCGTCCTCCCCGAGGGGACGGAGGAGCGCGTGCTGCACGCGGCCGAGGTGCTGCTCCGCCGCGGCGTCTGCGACCTCACCCTGCTCGGCCCGGTCGACCTGATCCGCAAGAAGGCCGCCGACCTGGGCATCGACCTGGGCGACTGCCAGTTGATCGACCCGGCGACCAGCGAGCTGCGCGACGGCTTCGCCGAGCTGTACGCGGGCTTCCGCGCCCACAAGGGCGTGACCGTCGAGCTGGCGTACGACGTCGTCTCCGACGTGAACTACTTCGGCACGCTGATGGTCCAGGAGGGCCTCGCCGACGGCATGGTGTCGGGTTCGGTGCACTCCACGGCCGCGACCATCCGGCCCGCCTTCGAGATCATCAAGACCAAGCCGGACGCCGACATCGTCTCGTCGGTGTTCTTCATGTGCCTCGCCGACAAGGTGCTGGTGTACGGCGACTGCGCCGTGAATCCCGACCCCGACGCCGAGCAGCTCGCCGACATCGCCATCCAGTCGGCGGCGACCGCCGCCCGGTTCGGGGTGGAGCCGCGGATCGCGATGCTGTCGTACTCCACGGGGACGTCCGGGTCGGGCGCCGACGTCGACAAGGTGCGGGAGGCCACGGAACTCGTCCGCGCCCGGCGGCCCGACCTGAGGATCGAGGGGCCGATCCAGTACGACGCGGCCGTCGAGCCGTCCGTCGCGGCGACCAAGCTGCCGGGTTCCGAGGTCGCGGGCCAGGCCAGCGTGTTGATCTTCCCCGACCTGAACACCGGCAACAACACGTACAAGGCCGTGCAGCGTTCGGCCGGCGCGATCGCCGTCGGGCCGGTGCTGCAGGGTCTGCGCAAGCCGGTCAACGACCTGTCGAGGGGCGCCCTCGTGCAGGACATCGTCAACACCGTCGCCATCACGGCGATCCAGGCCCAGTCCCCCAGCGAGAAGGCAACCGCCCAGTGAGCTCCACGCGCGTCCTCGTCCTGAACTCCGGCTCCTCGTCGGTGAAGTACCAGCTGCTCGACATGCGCGACAGCAGCCGGCTGGCCATGGGGCTCGTCGAGCGCATCGGCGAGCAGTCCTCCCGGCTCAAGCACACGCCGCTGACCGGCGGTGAGTCCCGGGAGTGGACCGGGCCGATCGCCGACCACGACGCCGCCCTGAAGGCCGTGGCGGAGGAGCTGGCCAAGGACGGCCTGGGGCTGGACTCGCCCGAGCTGGCCGCGATCGGGCACCGCGTGGTGCACGGCGGCAAGCACTTCACCGAGCCGACGGTCATCGACGACGCCGTCCTCGCGGAGATCGAACGGCTGATCCCGGTGGCGCCGCTGCACAACCCGGCCAACCTCACCGGGATCCGCACGGCGCAGGCCCTGCGGCCCGACCTGCCGCAGGTCGCCGTCTTCGACACCGCCTTCCACACGACGATGCCGGAGTCGGCCGCGCGCTACGCGATCGACGTGCGGACGGCCGACGAGCACCGCGTCCGGCGCTACGGCTTCCACGGCACCTCGCACGCGTACGTCTCCCGGGCGACCGCGAAGCTGCTGGGCAGGGCGCCGGAGGAGGCCAACGTCATCGTGCTGCACCTCGGCAACGGGGCGTCCGCGTCGGCGGTGCGGGGCGGCAGGTGTGTGGACACCTCCATGGGGCTGACGCCTTTGGAGGGGCTCGTGATGGGTACGCGCTCCGGAGACACCGATCCGGCCGTCATCTTCCATTTGGCGCGTGTTGGCGGAATGTCCATCGACGAAATCGACACTCTTCTCAACAAGAAGAGCGGACTGATGGGCCTGTGCGGCGACAACGACATGCGGGAGATCCGGCGCCGGATCGACGAGGGCGACGAACAGGCGAAGCTCGCCTTCGACATCTACATTCACCGTCTGAAGAAGTACATCGGCGCCTATTACGCCGTGCTCGGGCGGGTGGACGCGATCGCGTTCACCGCCGGGGTGGGCGAGAACGCCGCCGAGGTGCGGGAGGCGGCCGTCGCGGGCCTGGAGACCCTGGGCATCGTGGTGGACGGCGAGCTGAACGCCGTCCGGAGCGACGAGCCGCGCCTGATCTCGCCCCGTGACGCGCGCGTGAAGGTCGCCGTGGTGCCGACCGACGAGGAGCTGGAGATCGCGACGCAGACCTACGCATTGGTGGGAAACACAAACTGAGCAGGAAAGCAACTGAGCGCCGGCCACCTCATTTGTATCTTCCACCAGACGGAATATTCCGTAGCGAAACAAACCGATAGGATCGCCCCATGCGCCGTTCGAAAATCGTCTGTACTCTCGGCCCCGCGGTCGACTCCCACGAAATGCTCGTGTCGCTGATCGAGGCCGGCATGAACGTGGCCCGGTTCAACTTCAGCCACGGCACCCACGCCGAGCACCAGGGCCGGTACGACCGGGTCCGTGCCGCCGCCAAGGAGACCGGCCGGGCCATCGGCGTCCTCGCCGACCTCCAGGGCCCGAAGATCCGTCTCGAGACCTTCGCCGAGGGGCCGGTCGAGCTGGTGCGCGGTGACGAGTTCACCATCACCACCGAGGACGTGCCCGGCGACAAGACGATCTGCGGCACCACCTACAAGGGCCTGCCCGGCGACGTCTCGCGCGGCGACCAGGTCCTCATCAACGACGGCAACGTCGAGCTGAAGGTCCTGGACGTCGAGGGCCCCCGGGTGCGGACGATCGTCATCGAGGGCGGTGTCATCTCCGACCACAAGGGCATCAACCTGCCCGGCGCGGCCGTCAACGTGCCCGCGCTGAGCGAGAAGGACATCGAGGACCTGCGGTTCGCGCTGCGCATGGGCGCCGACCTGGTCGCGCTGTCCTTCGTCCGCGACGCCAAGGACGTCCAGGACGTGCACCGCGTCATGGACGAGGAGGGCCGCCGCGTCCCCGTCATCGCCAAGGTGGAGAAGCCGCAGGCGGTGGAGAACATGGAGGACGTCGTGATGGCGTTCGACGGTGTGATGGTCGCCCGTGGCGACCTGGCCGTCGAGTACCCGCTCGAGAAGGTCCCCATGGTGCAGAAGCGCCTGATCGAGCTGTGCCGGCGCAACGCCAAGCCGGTGATCGTCGCGACCCAGATGATGGAGTCGATGATCACCAACTCCCGTCCGACCCGCGCCGAGGCCTCCGACGTCGCCAACGCGATCCTGGACGGCGCCGACGCGGTGATGCTGTCCGCCGAGTCGAGCGTGGGCGCGTACCCGATCGAGACCGTGAAGACGATGTCGAAGATCGTCGCCGCGGCCGAGCAGGAGCTGCTGAGCAAGGGTCTGCAGCCGCTGGTGCCGGGCAAGAAGCCGCGCACGCAGGGTGGTTCGGTGGCCCGTGCCGCCTGTGAGATCGCGGACTTCCTCGGGGGCCGCGGCCTGGTGGCCTTCACCCAGTCCGGCGACACCGCCCGCCGTCTCTCCCGCTACCGCGCCGCCCAGCCGATCATCGCGTTCACCACGGACGAGGGCACCCGCAACCAGTTGGCGCTCAGCTGGGGCGTGGAGTCGCACGTCGTGCCGTTCGTGAACAGCACCGACGAGATGGTCGACCTGGTGGACCAGGAGATCACCCGGCTGAACCGCTTCGAGCCGGGCGAGATCGTCATCATCACCGCCGGTTCACCGCCCGGTGTCCCCGGCACCACCAACATGGTCCGCGTCCACCACCTGGGCCAGGGCTCCCGCGACTGAGGAGACGGCCCGTGAGGGCGTTCGAACGGCGCTGAGGGCGCCCCCCTTGTGACAGGGGGGCGCCCTCAGCGTGTGTGCGGCTCCCGAACGGGCTTGTGGGGTGGGTTACTCGGTGCTGTAGACGTGCATCCCCGGGACGTGCAGGTCGCCGCCGAACTGGCCGGCCTGGACGACCTTCACCTTGGTGAAGTAGATCAGCGGGATGTTCAGCGGGGGCGGGCTCTCCGGGCTGAACGTCACCGGGATCAGACCGAACAGGTTCCCCGAGATGCTCTCGGTGTACATGATCGTGTCGCCGTTGCGGATGGTGGACGTCGTGCCCGCGCCCGCCTGGACGTGGTACGTGACGCCGGCCTGCTTGTCGTTCACCGTCTGGTGCAGGTCGCCGATGTCGGTGCCCTCGGAGATGACGTACTTCAGGACCTTCTTCTTCGTCCCGTTGGCCGTCTTCACCTCGACGATGCCCTGGTAGTCGGCGCCCTTGAGCAGCAGCGAACTGGCGTCCAGGTACCAGGGGTCGTCCGCCAGCGGCACCTTGTTGTCGACACCGCTCTCGTCGTCGGTGGCGACCGGGCAGTCCTCCGCGTCCGTCGTCTCGCTCGCCGACGGGCTCGGTGAGGCGGTGGCGGCGTCAGCGGCGTCGGAGGCCTCCTCCTCGGCCTTCTCCGCGGTGTCCTCGGCCGCCTCGCCCGCCTTCTCCACGGTGTCCTTCACCGCGTCGCCGGCGGCGTCGGTGGTGTCCTTGGCGGTGCCGGAGCCGTCCGTACCGGAGCCGTCCGTACCGGAGCCCGAGGAGCCGGAGTCCGACGACGTGTCCCCGCCGGTGCCCGCGGCGGCGGACCCGGAGGCCGACGGCGACGGGCTCGCACCGGCCGTCGCCTGGGCGTCCTGGCCGTCGAACAGGTCGGTGATCGCGTCGCCGATCGTGTCCAGCACGTTCTTGTCGGTCTCGGACGGCGACGGGCTCTCCGCGGCGGTGTCGCCGCCGGACGAGGACGTCGACTTCTCCGGCTCCGACGCGGAGGGGGAGGCCGACGGCGTGGGCTCGGCCCCGCCGCCGGCACCCGCGTCCGAGGAGGAGTCGTCCGAGGTGTCCTCGCCGTCCGGGGAACCGCCGGACGAACCACCGGAGTCACCGGAGCCGTCCGTCGCGTCGTCCTGGGAGTCGTCCTTGCCCTCGTCCGCCGAGTCGCCCGAACTCTCCGAGGCGGAGGGCGAGGGAGAGGCCGACGCGTCGGCGTCCTGGTCCTCCAGGGCCGCGACGCACTCCTTGTACTCGTCGATGGTCAGGTTCTTGGAGGACGGCTGGTCCTCCGCGTTGGCGAGGGTCGGCGTGAACCCCATGCCCATGAGGACCGCCGTCGGCATGGCCGCCAGGGCTATCACCTTGCCGGCCGGCATGTGGAGCCGGGTGAACAGCGGCTTCTTGGGTGCCGCGTGGCGCGGCCCGGTTCTCACACGGGCAGCGTCCACATCGCTCCCGGTGGTCACCTCGTCAGCCGGCACTGTGCCTCCCGTTCGCCCCGTTGGCCGGGCTCGTTCCTGACAGATCGTTCGGCTCGTCCGCGGTGCCGGCGTTCTTGGTGAGGCCGGGGCCGCCCGTGCTGTACGGGTTCACCGTGGCCTCCCCGGCCGGGGCGCCGCCGTCCGGGTACACGCCGGCGGGGGTGTTCCCCGGAGCCGCGCCCGCCGGCGGCGCCGGCTCCGGCGCGGGCGGCGCGCCCGGCGCCCAGGACACGGCCATCGCCCCGCCGATCAGCGCGAACAGGAAGCCGATGAGGAAGCCGCCGAGGTTGGACACCGGGATGGACACCAGGCCGAGCAGGATCGCCGCGACACCCGCGAAGACCCGTACGTGCTTCTGGAACCACAGGCTGACGCCCAGTACGACCAGCAGCACACCGATGATCAGGGAGCCGGCGCCCGCGGTGGTCGCCATCGCCAGCGTCAGATGGCCGATCTGCAGGTGTGCGTACGGGAAGTAGGCGATGGGGAGTCCGCTGAGGAGGACGAACAGGCCCGCCCAGAACGGCCTTGTGCCCCGCCAGGCGCGGAACTGCTGCCTCCGGTGGGTGAACTGGCCGGTGGCGACAGGGGTCTCGGCGCTCATGGAAAACAGCTCCCTGGTGCGGCGTTGCTGTGGTGGAGATGGGGGCCGCGAGTGAAGACGCGGCGCTTCAGACTGGACGGGCGGGGGCGCCAGTGGCTCCCCCGCCCGTCAGAGAGTGCTTAGTAGCACTCCTTGACACCCGTCGACAGCGACATCTTCAGGCCGCTGAGCTTGAAGGTTCCGGCGGTGGTGGCCCACGCCGTCTGCTTCACGTCGGTCAGGACGGCCGACTCGGCCTGCTGGGCGAACCCGTAGGGGTTGGCCTGCTCGCTGCCACCCTTCATGCCCGGACCCTTGTTGAGGTCCTTGGCGGCCACACCGATGTCGATGTTCTTGAACGTGGCGTCGGCCGCCAGGTCCTCGACGTCGATGTACAGGTTCTCGGCCTCGACCGGCGTACCGCCGCCGCCCGCCTTCAGGGTCAGGCTGACCGACCCGAGCAGCGGGATGTTCGGGGTGACCACGGACTGGCACATGTTCGTGATCGAGGCGTTCTTGAACGCCGAGACGGCGACGGGGTGAGCCGTCTTCTTGCCGTCCAGGGTGTAACCCGAGTCGAGCGCACCGTACTGCGAGAAGCCCGTGCCGACGAGCTTGTCCGCGGTGACCTTGAACGACTGGCCCGACACGCTGAACGACGCGGCGAGCGCGCCCTGCGCGAGGGCGATGCCTATACACGCCGTAGCGGCGACGCTGGGCACCATGACCACAGCGAACCGCTTCCATCTGGTCCCGCCACGCACCTGGGACTCCATAGTTCCTCCTTCTCGGACGTACATCTCCTGACCCCGACTCACCGTCGAAAGCGGCGGCTCAGCCGGGCAGGGATGGGAGAAGTGCTACGTCCTCGGGAAGGGGAGCGCCCGCACTCGGAGGCGCGAACCGCGCACCGATCACCGGCGATCACCCCCGAGCGACAACCACTGGTCGCGCCTGACACGCATCACGCACAACCTTGCTGGACAGGCTTCGCCTCAGCGAAGACCCCCCTGCCCAAGAGCCGGCGCCACTGCCGTCGGCTCTGCTCGGTGGGGACCCAGGAAAACCCGTTGACCCAACCGGCTGTCGGGGTACGGGATTGGACCGAGCGTGGCCGATCGTGGTGCATTCTCGCCGCCCGCACAAGGGGGTTCGTTACTCGCTAGTAACGGGCGGATAACCGAACAACGACCCGGAGGTCTCGGCCGACGACTCAGGGTGGCGTCAAAGCCCGGAACAAAACTATTGATCGCTGGACGAAACCAGACAGAACCCAGCCCCCGACTTACTTGCAGTAACAGCGGCCGCGATTACCAAGATTTGGTAAAGCGCGGCCGCAGGGAGGCACCGTGGGCAGAACTTTCACGCGGGCACCACAGGCCCAGGCGTTTAGCGACTGGTCAGCACCGGACGCTTGATCCGGCTCAGAACAGCGCCCGCGCCAGGGCCCGCCGCGCGGCGGCCACCCGGGGATCGTCGGGCCCGACCACCTCGAACAGCTCCAGCAGCCGCAGCCGTGCGGCGTCCCGCTCGTCGCCCGCCGTGCGCTGCACGGTCTCGATGAGCCGTCCGAACGCGTCCTCGACATGACCGCCCACCAGGTCCAGGTCGGCGGCGGCGATCTGCGCCTGCGCGTCCGTCGGCCTGTCGGCGGCGTCCTTGCGCACCTGCTGCGGGTCCATGTCCTGCACCCGCTGGAGCAACTCGGCCTGCGCGAGACCGAGTGCGGCCTCGGTGTTGCCCGGGTCGTCGGCGAGCACGTTCTGGTAGGCGCGTACGGCACCGGCCAGGTCGCCCGCGTCCAGTGCCTGTACGGCGGCTTCGAGCAGGGCGTCGTAGGGGCCGGCCTGCTCGGCGGGGGCCGCGGTACGGCCGCCGGGCTCGGCGTCGGCGTCGACGGTCAGGCCGGTCAGACCGAAGCGCTGCTCGGCGACGGTCACCAACTGGTCGAGGGTCTGCCGGATCTGCGCCTCGCCGGCGGCCCCCTGGAAGAGCGGCAGCGCCTGCCCCGCGACGACGGCGAACACCGCCGGGATGCCCTGCACCCCGAACTGCTGCATCAGCATCTGGTTCGCGTCGACGTCGATCTTGGCGAGCAGGAAACGGCCGTTGTACTCGACGGCGAGCCGCTCCAGGACCGGGCTCAGCTGCTTGCAGGGCTGACACCACTCGGCCCAGAAGTCGATGACGACGGGCACCTCGGCGGACCGCTGGAGGACATCCCGCTCGAAGCCCGCCTCATCGACGTCGATGACGAGATCGGCGGGCGAGACGGCCCCCGTCCCACCCTGCCGGGCGGCTTCGGCGCGTGCCTGCTCCGCCTTCGCCTTGGCCTCCTGGGCCGCCTTCACCGCGGCGAGGTCGACGACTCCGCTCATGGACATGTTCCGTGGCTGCATGCGTCTATCCTCCCCCGTTCCCGCGTGTGCGTGAAAAGCGATCCGAAAAGTGCGCCGGGTCCCCACCCAGCGCCAGGGGATCGCGGCCCGCGCACGTCCGGCACGAGCCTCCGCTCAGCTTTCGCTACGACCCGTAGCGTAATGCCGCGGGGGGTGCCCGTGGGACCGCTTCCCGGTGATCTCCCTCACTACGGCTCGTACCGGCCCGGGAACGGCCGGATATCGTCGAAGGATGCAGAGCCGCACCCCCGCCGGCCGTACCGGCCGGCCGCGCAGTGCCGCCGCGGACGCCGCGATCCTGGCCGCGACCCGGGAGGCACTGGTCGAGCTGGGCTGGTCCAGGCTCACGCTGGGGGACGTGGCGACCCGCGCCGGGGTCGCCAAGACGACGCTCTACCGCCGCTGGGCCGGCAAGAACGAACTCGTCGTCGACGCGGTCGCGGAGCTCTTCGGCGAACTCGAACTCCCCGACCGCGGCAGCCTCGCCGCCGACATCGAGGGCGTGGTCCTCCAGTTCGCGGCGATCCTGGCCCGCCCGGAGGCCAGGAGCGGTCTCATGGCGGTGGTCGCCGAGGCAACCCGCGACGACGCCCTGCGCGAACGCATCCGCGCCTCCATCGTCGAACCCCAGAAGGACCTGGTCCTGGAGGGCCGGGCCCGCGCCCAGGCGCGCGGTGAACTCCCCCCGGAGACCGACCCCGAGGACTCCGCCCGCACGGTCGACCTCATCTTCGACATGGTCGCGGGCGCGGTGGTCCACCGCACGCTGGTGAGCGCGGAACCGGCGGACGAGGAGTGGGTGCACCGCTTCACGGCGATCCTGGTCGGCGGTCTCGCCACCACCTCGGCCGCGTCCTAGTCGGCCTCCGGCGAGCCCTCCGGGCCAGAGCGCGCGCGGCGCGGCGATCCGGAGCCGTCTAGAAACCCGCCGGCTCCGTGTACACCCCCCACTCGTCCCGCAGCACGTCGCAGATCTCGCCCAGCGTCGCCTCCGCCCGCACCGCGTCGAGCATCGGTTCGATCATGTTGCCGCCGTCGCGCGCGGCCGCGAGCAGACCGTCGAGGGCGCCGCGCACGGCGGCGTCGTCCCGGGCGGCCCGGCGCGCGCCCAGCACCCGCACCTGCTCCCGCTCCACCTCGTGGCTGACCCGCAGGATCTCCAGGTCCCCGGTGACCGACCCGGTGTGCGCGTTGACGCCGACGACCTTCTTGTCCCCCTTCTCCAGGGCCTGCTGGTACCGGAACGCCGACTCGGCGATCTCCCCGGTGAACCAGCCGTCCTCGATGCCGCGCAGGATCCCGGAGGTGACCGGCCCGATCGGGTGCCGCCCGTCGGGGTGCGCCCGCAGCCCCCGCTCCTTTATCTGTTCGAAGATCTTCTCGGCGTCGGCCTCGATCCGGTCCGTCAGCTGCTCGACGTACCAGGAACCGCCCAGCGGGTCGGCGACGTTGGCGACGCCGGTCTCCTCCATCAGGACCTGCTGCGTGCGCAGCGCGATCTCCGCGGCCTGCTCGCTCGGCAGCGCCAGCGTCTCGTCCAGGGCGTTGGTGTGCAGCGAGTTGGTGCCCCCGAGCACCGCCGCGAGCGCCTCCACCGCCGTACGCACCACGTTGTTGTACGGCTGCTGGGCGGTGAGCGAGACGCCGGCGGTCTGGGTGTGGAAGCGCAGCCACTGCGCCTTCTCGCTCCTCGCGCCGTAGACGTCCCGCATCCACCGCGCCCAGATCCTGCGCGCCGCGCGGAACTTCGCGATCTCCTCGAAGAAGTCGACGTGCGCGTCGAAGAAGAAGGACAGGCCCGGTGCGAAGACGTCGACGTCGAGCCCGCGGCTGAGCCCGAGTTCCACGTACCCGAAGCCGTCGGCGAGCGTGTACGCCAGCTCCTGCGCGGCCGTCGCCCCGGCCTCGCGGATGTGGTAGCCGGAGACGGACAGCGGCTTGTAGGCGGGGATGCCGGCCGCGCAGTACTCCATCAGGTCGCCGATGAGGCGCAGATGCGGCTCGGGCGGGAAGAGCCACTCCTTTTGCGCGATGTACTCCTTGAAGATGTCGGTCTGCAGCGTGCCGTTGAGGACGGCCGGGTCGACGCCCTGGCGCTCCGCCGCGACGAGGTACATGCAGAAGACGGGCACGGCGGGCCCGCTGATCGTCATCGAGGTGGTGACGTCCCCCAGCGGGATGTCCTGGAACAGCACCTCCATGTCCGCCGCCGAGTCGATGGCGACCCCGCAGTGCCCGACCTCGCCCAGCGAGCGCCGGTCGTCGGAGTCGCGGCCCATCAGCGTCGGCATGTCGAAGGCGACGGACAGTCCCCCGCCGCCGTTGGCGAGGATCATCTTGTAGCGCTCGTTGGTCTGCTCGGCGTTGCCGAACCCCGCGAACTGGCGGATGGTCCAGGTCCGTCCGCGGTAGCCGGTCGGATACAGACCGCGCGTGAAGGGGTACTCCCCCGGCCATCCGATCCGCTCGAAGCCCTCGTACGTGTCACCGGGCCGGGGCCCGTACACCGGCTCCACGGGATCGCCGGAGAGCGTGGTGAAGTCAGCGTCGCGCTTGCGTGCGGCGTCGTACCGGGCCTGCCAGCGTCGGCGGCCCTCCTCGATGGCGTCAGCGTCCATACCCTCGAATTTACTAGGACGTCCTAGTAAATGTCGATGGCTGACCGCCGTACGCGTCCGTACGGCGGTGGTGACTACGCCTTGGCGACGGCCGCCGCGTCCTCGGAGACCTTGGCCTCCAGCTCACGCGAGACGTTCCGCTCCACGAAGAAGGCGGCCGTGGGGATGGTGCCGGCCAGCAGCACCCACAGCAGCTTGCTCACCGGCCACTTCGCCTTGGAGCCCAGGTCGAAGGCGAAGACGAGGTAGACGACGTAGAGCCAGCCGTGCGCGATGGAGACGGCACGGGTGGCGTCCGCGGCGCCGTTCACGTCCAGGACGTACTTGCCGATCATGCACAGGCACAGCAGGACCAGCAGCACACCGGTGACGTAGGCCATCACGCGGTAGCGGGTCAGCACGGTCTTCTTCATGCCGTCGAGCGTAACGACCCGTTCCGGGAGATCTTGGGGCGGGTCACTCCTCGTCGAAGTCGTGCGCCGCGATCCGCAGGGGCCGCAGCATCGCGAAGATCTCCGCGCACTCCTCCGCGTCGTACACCCCGAGCCCGAAGTCCATCGCCATCAGGTCGCGGGTGGCGGCCTCGACGACCTCGCGGCCCTTGTCGGTGATGGTGGCGAGGGTGCCGCGGCCGTCGTTGGGGTTGGGCCGTTTGGCGACCAGACCCGACCTCACCAGGCGGTCGACGGTGTTCGTCACGGACGTCGGATGCACCATGAGCCGCTCGCCGATCTTCGACATGGTCAGCTCGCCCTCCTTGGAGAAGGTGAGCAGCACCAGCGCCTCGTAGCGCGCGAACGTCAGCCCGTACGGCTTGACCACCGCGTCCACCTCGGCGAGCAGGATCTGGTGGGCGCGCATGATCGAGGTGATCGCGGCCATGGACGGCACGTTTCCCCAGCGCTGCTTCCAGAGCTCGTCCGCGCGGGCGATGGGGTCGAAGGGGAGGCTGAGCGGCTTCGGCACGGCATCAGACCCTACCCGTCGGTCATATCGTGGTCAGCCCCGTCTCGGCTTTCGGTCAGCGGGGCCTTCCCCACGGGCATCCGCAGCCTCACCGGTCCCCCCGGTGACGGCGGTCAGTAGAGCCTGCGCAGCCCGAGGACGTCACCCCGGCCCAGGGTACGGGCGCTCGTCGAGCAGGCGAACGAGTTGGTGAACATGGTCTGGCCCTCGTGGCCGGCGCCGACGTGCCCCAGACCGAAGACGTGACCGGCCTCGTGCGTGGCGACGCTACGGATGTCGTACGCGTTGGCGCAGTGGTCACCGGGGTTGTTCGTGAAGGTGTAGTCGCCGGTGTTGAAGCGGACGTCTGCCTCCTTGAGCCAGTCCGGGCCGCCGGGCACCGGCCGGCTCCACGAGCAGGTCGTGGCGACGACCCCGCCGCTGAGGTTCCCGGCGTCCCAGACGCTCACCCCGTCCCGCGCGGTGCAGTGGGCCCCGCCGTCGACGTCGGCCTCGTGGTGGGTCACGGAGTGGTACGCGGCGCGCGCCCCGACCGCGTCGCCGTAGCCGCAGTCGTTGCGGGTGCCGGTGATGGTCCCGATGGCGGCCTCGAAGGCACGGCGGGCGTCGGCGGGGGAGAGACCGCCCGGCAACGGGCCGTCGCCGATCCACCAGTCGTAGGTGCCGTACTCCTTGTGGTCGGCGACGGCGTAGGCGCTGTCGGCGCAGGCGGCGCGGGCGGCGGCGGGCGGGCCGGCGGCGTGCGTGTGCTCCTCGGACCCCGCGTCGGCCGCCAGATCGTAGGAGACCGTGCCGTCGGCGGCGACCTCCAGGGTGAAGCCGTGCCGGGAGCCGTCCACCGCCAGGGTGTCGACGGTGACCTTCATGCCGGGCTCGGGGACCGTGACGCCGGCGCCCTCGTGGGTGACGAGGCGCCCGACGGCCGCGCACTCGAGCACGGAGGATCCGGCGGGCAGGTCGTCCACCGTCAGCGGGCCGCGCCCGGGCGCGCACCCGTCGCCCGCGCGCGTGGGCGCGTCACCGCCCCTGCCCGCCGCCACCGTCACCGCCAGCACCACCGCCGCGACGACCCTGCCCGCCCGTCCCGGCCCGTGACGACCTGTCACTTCGCCTCCGCCCTCAGGTCCGCCCCGCGGGCGGAACATGATCGGTTCCCGGAGAGGTTAGCCGTCTCATCCAAGATGAAAACCATGCGAATGTCCCCCGTTTGAGCGATCGCTCAAACGGGTGTACCGTCCCCTCACAAGTTTTGAGCGATCGCTCAAACACGGTCTCGACCTGGGGGGTTCACATGGGGCTGTACATCGAGACGCGGATCCGCGCCACTCTCGACGACCTGTGGGCGCGGACGCAGGAGCCGGCCCGGCATCAACGCTGGGACCTGCGGTTCACCGAGATCGAGTACCTCCCGCGGGCGGCCGGGGACCCGCAGCGCTTCCGTTACGCCACACGCCTGCTGCCGTTCGTCACGATCGCCGGGACGGGCGTCTCGGCGGGTGAACGCGAGCGTCCCGACGGCACCCGCACCTCCGCCCTGCGCTTCGCCTCACCGCACCCGCTCTCGCTGCTCGCCGAAGGCAGCGGCTACTGGCGCTACGTCCCCGACGGCGACGGGGTCCGCTTCCTCACCGGCTACGACTACCGCCCCCGCTGGGGCGCCTTCGGCGCGCTCGCCGACCGGCTGGTCCTGCGCCCGCTGATGGGCTGGGCGACCGCCTGGTCCTTCGACCGGCTGCGGCTGTGGCTGGAGCGGGGCATCACCCCGGAGCGCGCGCTGCTCAACTGGCTCGCGGAACTCGCCGTGCGCGCCCTCGTCGTCACCCTCGCCTGCACCGGCCTCGGCCTCGAGTCCCTGCTGCTCCTCCTCGGCCCGTTCGCGGCCTCCACGGCGTACCTGTGCCCGCTGCTGCTGAGCGTCGTCGTGTGTCTGGCGCTCTTCACGGCACCGCTCGCCTCCACCCCGGCCGCCCGCCGCTGCCTGCGCACACCCCCGGCACACGCGCGTGCGCCCCGTGTCCTGCGCTCCCTGGAGAACCCGCGATGACCTCGATCTTCCGTACGGCGATGGGCTCCGACTTCGACCGTCTGCACCCGCGGCTGCGGCGGCGCTTCTCGGTGGGACTGGCCGGCGGCCAGGCGTGCACGGGGAGGGGCGTGATGGACCGCATCTGGCACGGGCCGGCGTTCGTGAAGCCCTTCCTGGCGCTGGGCGCCACCCGCAACATCCTCGTCCCGCGCGCGGGCCGCTCGGTGCCCTTCGTCATCGAGAACGTGCCGTACCTCGACTCCTACGGCCGTGAGACGGTGACCTTCGTGCGTACCTTCGATCTGCCCGGCCGCGCCCGCCGGTTCGACGCCCAGATGGTGCTCGGTCCCCGGGGCGACCGGATCCTCGACTACCTCGGCACCCACCAGCACCTCGCCACCGACCTGCACTTCCACGCCGAACCGGACGGCTCCCTGCTGATCCGCTCCGGCGAGCACCGGTTCCGTGAAGGGGCCGTGGACGTGCGCGTGCCCGAGCTGATCGGGGCCACCGCCGAGGTGCGGGAGTCCTACGACGAGGACGCCGGCCGCTTCCGGATCCGCGTCGACGTGGTGAACCGGTACGTCGGCCCGCTGTTCGGCTACGAGGGCTCGTTCACCGCCACCTACACGGACGTCCGCTCCCACGGTGTGCGCCCCGGGCTGCGGCCCGTGCGCGAGGAGGCCCGCGCGTGAGTCCGGAGACCGCCAAGTCCCTGGAGACGAGGACCCGGCTCCTCGAAGGGGCGCTGCGCACCCTCACCGAACAGGGCATCGCCAAGACGTCGGCCCGCACGGTCGCGGCGACCGCCGGGGTCAACCAGGCGCTGGTCTTCTACCACTTCGGCTCGGTCGACGAGCTGCTCGCGGCGGCCTGCCGGTACGGGGCGGAGCGCACGGTGGCGCGCTACCGGGCGCGCTTCGAGACGGTCACCTCGCTGTCCGAGCTGCTCGTCCTCGGGCGGGAGATCCACGAACAGGAGCGGGCCGGGGGCCACGTCATGCTCCTCGGCCAGCTCCTGGCCGGCGCCCAGACCCACGAGGCGCTGGGCCCGGCCACGGCCGCCGGCCTCGACCTGTGGATCGTGGAGATCGAGAAGGTCCTGCGCCGGGTGCTCGCCGGCACCCCCTTCGGGGAGTTCACGGACCCGGCCGGGCTGGCCCGGGCGGTCGCGGCCTCGTTCGTCGGGATGGAGCTGTACGAGGGGGTCGACGCCGCGGGGGCCACGGCGGCGCTCGACGCGCTGGAGCAGCTGGGGATGCTGGTGAGCGCGGTGGAGGAGCTGGGGCCGGTGGCGCAGCGGGCGGTGCGGCAGTACCTGCGGCGGGCCTCCGGGAAGCGGTGAGGGACCCGGCCGGCCCCCGCGCGCCTGCCGCCTCCCGCGCTCACTGCCCGGGCGACGCAGGCGCGCGTCCCGGCGGGCCTGGCGCTCCTCGCCCTCACTCCCCGGGCGACGCCAGATGCCGCTCGACCGTCGCCACCTTGGACGTCAGCCCGTCGGTCACTGAGGGCCGGATGTCCGCCTTGAGGACCAGGGAGACGCGCGGCGCCCGCTGCTCGACGGCGGCGACGGCGCGCCGGACGACGTCCATGACCTCGTCCCACTCGCCCTCGACGGACGTGAACATGGCGTCGGTGCGGTTCGGCAGCCCGGACTCGCGGACCACCCGGACGGCATCGGCGACGTACTCCCCCACGTCCTCGCCGACGCCGAGGGGGGTGACGGAGAAGGCGACGATCACGAGGCCTTCACCACGCCCTCACGGCGGGCGCGGGAGGCGATGACCGCGTCCTCGGCCTCGCGGCGGAGCTTGCGGTCGGCGAAGAAGCCACCGGTCGGCAGGACCGACAGGACGAAGTAGAGGGCGGCGGTCTTCAGGGACCACCGCGCGCGGTTCCAGGCGTCCGCCCAGAAGATCACGTACAGGACGAACAGCACGCCGTGGACCATGCCCATCACGGGCACCGCGTTGAAGTCCGTGGTCCGCTTCAGGACCGAGCAGACGAGGAGCAGCAGGAAGGAGATGGCCTCGGGGCCGGAGACCAGGCGGAGGCGGCGGAGGGCGGAGGCTGTCTTGAGGTCCACGGGTCACCTTCGGATGGGGGATACGTCGAGGATCCGGTCTTTGTGAACGCACGCACAAGCGTTCGCCCATTGTGGCAAACGACGACAGCGGGCGGGGCAGCGGGTCCGGGACCGCCGCCACAAGGGTGGGCAGACACACCCCTAGGGGTGCGTTCAGGGGCGATCTCCACCCGTCGGCTCTGTCGGCGGAGGCCCCCGGAGGCTATTTTCGCAGCGTGGCGATGTTCCGACTTCAAGGCAGCAAGGTGCTGGCCGTCGACATGACCGGGGACGCCGTGAAGGCGAAGAACGGCTCGATGGTCGCGTACGACGGGCAGATGGCGTTCAAGAAGCTCAGCGGCGGCGGGGAGGGGCTGCGCGGGATGGTGACGCGGCGGCTCACCGGCGAGCAGATGACCGTGATGGAGGTGAGGGGGCAGGGGACGTGCTGGTTCGCGGATCGCGCCTCAGAGATCAACCTCGTCGATCTCCAGGGGGACAAGCTGTACGTGGAGTCGAGCAACCTGCTCGCGACGGACGCGGGACTGCGGACGGGGACGAGCTTCACGGGCCTGCGCGGCGCCTCCCAGGGCAACGGGCTGTTCACGACGACCGTCGAGGGCCACGGCCAGGCGGCGATCACCTCGGACGGACCCGCGGTGGTGCTCAGGGTCAGCCCGCAGTACCCGCTGACCGTCGACCCGGGGGCGTACATCGCGCACCAGGGCGACGTCCGGCAGTCCTTCCAGTCCGGCGTGACCTTCCGCACGTTCATGGGCGAGGGCGGCGGCGAGGCCTTCCAGATCCGGTTCGAGGGGGACGGCCTGGTGTACGTGCAGCCGAGCGAGCGGAACACGATCGCGGGGGACGTCTGACATGCCCTTCCGCGAGATCAACTCCAAGATGGTCGAGGCGACCGTCCTGCCCGGCCAGCGGCTGTTCAGTCAGCGCGGCGCGATGCTCGCCTACAAGGGCGAGGTGTCCTTCACGCCCAACACGCAGGGCGGCCAGGGCGGCGTGATGTCGATGATCGGCCGGCGGCTCGCCAACGAGGACACCCCCCTGATGACCGTGGAAGGCAGCGGCACCGTCCTCTTCGGGCACGGCGGCCACCACGTCCAGGTCATCCACCTCACCGGCGACACGCTGTACGTCGAGGCGGACCGCCTCCTCGCCTTCGAGGGCACGCTCCAGCAGGGCACGATGTTCATGGGCTCCCAGGGTGGCGTCATGGGCATGGTCCGCGGCCAGATCAGCGGCCAGGGCCTGTTCACCACCACCCTGAAGGGGCACGGCGCGGTGGCCGTGATGGCCCACGGCGGCGTCTTCCAGATCCCGATCACCCCCCAGCGCCCGGTCCACGTCGACCCCCAGGCGTACGTCGCCCACCACGGCGACGTCCGCAACAAGCTGTCGACCGCCCTCGGCTGGCGGGACATGGTGGGCCGCGGCTCCGGCGAGGCGTTCCAGCTGGAGCTCAGCGGCAGCGGTGCGGTGTACGTCCAGGCGTCGGAGGAGAAGCTGTGACCACCTACCCGGGCACCGGGCCCACCGTCTTCGACCCCATGACCCTGCCCGTCGACGACAACGTCAACGCCTACACCTTCTGCGTGGAGCTCAAGGGGAGCCAGTGGTTCCTGCAGAAGGGGAAGATGATCGCCTACTACGGTTCGATCGATTTCAACGGCATCGGGCACGGCCGGCTGGACCGTCTCGTGCGTACGTCGTTCCATTCGCCTCTGCACGCGAGCGACTGGGTCGTGGCCGAGGGCCAGGGCAAGATGCTCCTCGCCGACCGGGCCTTCGATGTGAACTCGTACGACCTGGAGGACGGCAATCTGACCATTCGCTCGGGCAATCTGCTCGCTTTTCAGCCAAGTCTGTCGCTGAAGCAGTCGATCGTCCCGGGTTTCCTCACGCTGATCGGAACCGGAAAGTTCGTCGCCGCATCAAACGGTCCGGTGGTGTTCATGGAACCGCCGATCCGGGTGGACCCGCAGGCGCTCGTCGGCTGGGCCGACTGCCCCTCCCCGTGCCATCACTACGACCACGGGTACATGACCGGCCTCATGGGCGGTCTACGTGCGCTGACGGGCCTGGGCGGGGCCTCCGGGGAGGAGCACCAGTTCGAGTTCGTGGGGGCCGGCACGGTGCTGCTCCAGTCGACCGAGACGCTCATGGCCGAGCAGGCCACGGGGACGGTTCCGCACGAGCCGGGGGTGCCCGGTGGCGGCGGACCGCTGGGGGGACACGGCGGCCAGGGCGGCGCACCGCGCCTTCCCGGACAGCTGGGAGACCTCCAGCGGCGCTTCGGGCTGTGAGCGGTAGTCTGCGGAGGGTGACGTCGAACGTGTGCGCGCCGTCACCACACCACCCCTCACTAGTTCGCCTTTCAACATTTTAGGTAGACTTCATTCATGGAGACCGAAACGGCCACGCGCTGGCTGACCGATGCGGAGCAGTGCGCCTGGCGCACCCACCTGGAGGTCAACAGGCTGTTGACGTATCAGCTCGAAAAGGACCTGCAGCCGTTCGGCCTGACAATGAACGACTACGAGATCCTGGTGAACCTCTCCGAGTCGGAGGACGTACGGATGCGGATGAGCGACCTCGCGTCCGCCACCCTCCAGTCCAAGAGTCGCCTCTCGCACCAGATCACCCGCATGGAGAACGCCCATCTGGTGCGCCGTGAGAACTGCGAGTCGGACCGGCGCGGCCTGTACGCGGTCCTCACCGAGCACGGCATGGAGACCATGAAGAAGGTGGCGCCCCATCACGTGGCGTCCGTGCGGCGGCACTTCATCGACCGCCTCTCCCCCGAGGCCCTCGTGGAACTCGACAAGGCCCTGAAGCCCATCGCGGAGCACCTCCGCGGGCAGCGGGGACGCCCGTAGCGGCAGTGGTCACCCGGTGGTCGGCAGGCGGAGCTCGAACAGGGCTCCGCCTGCCGCCGTTTCCCGGACGGTGAGCGTGCCGCCGTGCCGTACGGCCACGTCGCGGGCGATGGCCAGGCCCAGGCCCGCCCCGCCGTCGTCACGGCTGCGCGCGTCGTCGAGCCGGACGAACCGCTCGAAGACGCGCTCGCGGTCCGCCTCCGGGACGCCGTCCCCGTCGTCGGAGACCTCGACGACGGCCCACCGCCCCTCCCGCCGTACCGCCACGGCCACCGCCGAGCGGGCGTGCCGCCGGGCGTTGTCGAGGAGATTGGCGAGCACCCGCCCCAGCTGCCCCCGCGATCCGGCCACTTCCACGGGCTCCGCGTCCACGGTGACCCCCGCCCGGTGGGCCGTCTCCTCCCGGGCCAGCGCCGCCAGGTCCACCCGCGTCCGCCCCGGCCGCTCCCCCGCGTCCAGCCGGGCGAGCAGCAGCAGGTCGGCGGCGAGGTTCTGCAGCCGTACGGTGTCCTCGACGGCCCCCGGCACGTCCAGCAGTTCGGGGTGGGCAACACCCACCTCCAGCTGGGTGCGCAGGGACGCGATGGGGCTGCGCAGTTCGTGCGAGGCGTCGGCGACGAAGCGGCGCTGCCGCTCCACGGCGGTCTCCAGCGCGGCCAGCGTCTCGTTCGTCGTCCGGGCGAGCCGGGCGACCTCGTCGTGGGTGTCCGGCTCGGGCACCCGCCGGGCCAGGTCCGCGGAGGCGGTGATCGCGGCCATCTCCCGCCGGATGCCCTCCACCGGGCGCAGCGCCCGCCGGGTGACCAGCCAGGTCACGCCCGCGACGACGGCGAGCAGCAGCGGGAACCCGATCAGCATGACGGTGAGGGCGGTGCGGACGGCACTGCGCTCGCCGGACAGGGGCGCGCCGGCGTACACGGTGAGGGTGCCGCGGTCCTCCGTCTCGACCTGGACGGAGGCGAAGCGGTAGTCGGCGGTGTCGCCGTCGACGGTGGCGGAGCCGTCGCGGTAGGAGGTGTCCTCACCGATCTCGCCGGGTCGGAGGTCGGAGCCGGCCGCGGACTCCTCGTCGGCGCCGTCGTCCGAGTCGCCGTCACCGTCGCCGTCGCCGTCGTCGTCGTCCGGGGGACCGGCGGGGGCCGTCGTCGGTGCCGCCGTCGGCCGGACCGCCCCGGTGCCCGCCCCGCTGATCCGCTGGAGGTCCTCGGTGGCCGCGACCAGTGTCCCGTCCTCGGTCAGGACCTGGACGGGACGGTCGTCGTCGTCCAGGGACAGCCGGGCGTAGGACCGACCGGCGGCCAGCTGGACGGCGACCTCCCGCGCGGTCCGCTCCGCCTCCGCGCTCGCCTGACCGCTCAGGTTGGACCTGAGCGACAGCAGGACGGCCGCCCCGGCGGCGACCAGCGCGACGGCGACGACGAGGGTGGCGCCGAGCGTGGCCCGGGCCCGTACGGAGTGCAGCCGGCGTCTCATCGCCCCGCCTCCAGCCGGTATCCGGCGCCGCGGACCGTCCGGATGAGCCCGGCGTCCAGCTTGCGGCGCAGCGCGCTCACGTACACCTCGACGATGTTGGGATCGCCCTCGTAGGCGAAGTCCCAGACGTGCTCCAGGATGTCCGCCTTGGACACCACCTCACCGGCCCGCACCACGAGCTGCTCCAGGACGGCGAACTCCTTGGCGGTGAGCACCGCCTCCTCGTCCCTCAGGAACACCCGGCGCGCGGCGGTGTCGACCCTCAGCTCGCCGAGGACGTGCACGGGCGAGGCACCGGCCCCCTGCCCGCCGCGCCGCAGCAGCGCCTTCACCCGCGCGACGAGGACGACGTACGAGAACGGCTTGGTCAGGTAGTCGTCCGCGCCCGTGTCCAGGCCCTCGGCCTCGTCGTACTCGCCGTCCTTGGCGGTGAGCATGAGGATCGGGACGTCGTTGCCGGCGGCGCGCAACGCGGAGCAGACGCGGTAGCCGTTCAGGCCGGGCAGCATGATGTCGAGGACGACCAGGTCGTACGGCGACTCGCCCGCCCGGTGCAGGCCCTCCAGGCCGTCGTGGACGACGTCCACGGCGTAGCCCTCGGCGGTCAGGCCCCTGGCGAGGGACAGGGCGAGTCGCTTCTCGTCCTCGACGATCAGGAGCCGGGAGGGGCGGCGCGCGGCGCCTCCGGCAGGGCGATGGTGGGTGACGGGCGGGCGCATGTCCCTCAGGGTCCCAAACCGAACCTGAAGCGATCTTCAGGTGGCTTCAGGTTCCCCTCAGCGTCGGTCGGCGAGGGTGGTTCCCGTCGCAACGAAACGACGCGATCCGTCGACACGACGTGATCGACCGGACACGGGAGGAACCCTCATGAAGCGCAAGCTGCTCATCGCCGCCGTCGCCGCGACCACCGTGATCGGCGCGGGCACGGCCGTCGCCTTCGCGGACGACGACGTGCGGGACGCCACGCGGGCCGAGGTGAGCGACACGCAGCCCCAGGGGGACACCGCGAAGGCCCGGGCGAACGGCGCGAAGCTGACCGCCGCCCAGGCGATCGCCGCCGCCCTGGCGTCCCGGCCGGGCACGGCCGTCTCCGCCGACCTCGACGACGACGGTGCCGACCGCGGCTGGGAGGTCGACGTCCTCGGCAAGGGCACCACCTCGTACAGCGTCCTCGTGGACCCGTCGAACGGCCGGATCCTCGGCACGGAGACCGACCGCGACGACGACGCCGACGAGCGCCGCGTCCTGAAGGGCGCCGACGTCACCGCCGCCCGGGCCGCCGAGGCCGCCGCCGCGAAGGGTGTCGTGACCTCGGTCGACCTGGACGACGACGCCACCGGCGGCTGGAGCGTGGAGACCACCGACTCCGCGGGCACGGAGCACGACTGGACCGTCGGCCTGAACGACGCCCAGGTCACCGCGGACCGTCACGACACCGACGACCAGGACACGGACGCCGCGGACGACCGCGACGACGACTGACCCCGTCCCTCGCACGGCGGGACGGGGGCGAGGGCGGCGGAGCCGCACCTCCTGCGGCTCCGCCGCCCGCCCGCGCCGGACCGCCGTACCCAGCGCTGGGACGCGCCTGCGACGGCGGCACGCCTGCCGCGGACGCCGTCGGCGTGGCACGCCGGCACGGCTCCTCGTACGGCCGGGACGACTGGCGGGGCCGACGCCTCGGACCGGCCGACCGCGCGCGTCGACGGTGTGTGCGAGGGCAGCGAAATTCTCCTCGCGGAAGGCCCCCGACGAGGAAGGCCCCCGACGCCCCGCCGGTCTTCTCGGCCGGCACGCTCCACCCCGGTCGCCGCGCAGGTCACCGCTCGACCGGGCCCCGCGCGGGTCACCGCGTGGCCGAGCCACGCACCGGCACGAGCGCAGGCCGGACACGGGCGGCCCGAGCAAGCACCGCCGCCGACGCCCGCCCCGCGGCGCCTCAGCCCTCCGTCAGTCCCGTCACCAGTTCGTCGGCCGCCCGGTACGGGTCCAGCTCGCCGGTGACGATGCGTTCCGCCAGGGCGTCGAGGCGGCGGTCGCCGTGCAGGTCGCCGATCCGTTCCCGCAGGGCCGTGACGGCGATCGTCTCGACCTCGCGGGCCGCACGGGCGCGGCGGCGTTCCGCGAGGATCCCGTGCTCCTCCATCCACGCGCGGTGCTTCTCCAGCGCCTCGACGACCTCGTCGACGCCCTCGGCGCGGGCCGCGACCGTCTTGACGATCGGCGGGCGCCAGTCGCCGGGGCCGCGGGCCTCGCCGAGGCCGAGCATGTGGTTCAGTTCGCGGGCGGTGGCGTCGGCGCCGTCGCGGTCGGCCTTGTTGACGACGTAGACGTCGCCGATCTCCAGGATCCCGGCCTTGGCGGCCTGGATGCCGTCGCCCATGCCGGGGGCCAGCAGGACCACGCTCGTGTCGGCCTGGGAGGCGATCTCGACCTCCGACTGGCCGACGCCGACCGTCTCGACCAGGATCACGTCGCAGCCGGCCGCGTCCAGCACACGGATCGCCTGCGGGGCGGCCCAGGCGAGGCCGCCGAGGTGGCCGCGCGTCGCCATCGAGCGGATGTAGACGCCCGGGTCGGAGGCGTGCTCCGACATCCGGACGCGGTCGCCGAGCAGGGCGCCGCCGGAGAACGGCGAGGACGGGTCGACGGCCAGGACGCCGACCCGCCTGCCCTGCTTGCGGTAGGCCGTCACCAGCGCCGAGGTGGACGTCGACTTGCCCACCCCCGGCGAGCCGGTCAGACCGACGACGTAGGCGTTGCCCGTGAGCGGCGCCAGGGCCGCCATGACCTCCCTGAGCTGCGGAGACGCCCCCTCCACCAGGGAGATCAGCCGGGCCACGGCCCGGGGCCGGCCTTCCCTGGCCTGGGCGACCAGCGAGGAGACGTCCTGCATCACAGCTCCGTTCACGAAAGAGAGGCGTCCAGAAAGCGGGACTCAGGCCTTGGGTACCCGCACGATCAGCGCGTCACCCTGGCCGCCGCCGCCGCACAGCGCGGCCGCGCCGACCCCGCCGCCCCGCCGCTTCAGCTCCAGGGCCAGGTGCAGCACCAGCCGGGCGCCGGACATGCCGATCGGGTGGCCCAGGGCGATGGCCCCACCGTTGACGTTCACCTTTTCCAGGGACACCCCGAGGTCCTTCATTGACTGGACCGCGACGGCGGCGAAGGCCTCGTTGATCTCGATGAGGTCGAGGTCGGAGACCTCCAGGCCCTCCTTCTTGAGGGCGTGCAGGATGGCGTTGGAGGGCTGCGACTGGAGCGAATTGTCCGGGCCGGCCACATTGCCGTGGGCGCCGATCTCGGCGATCCACTCCAGGCCCAGTTCCTGCGCCTTGGCCTTGCTCATCACGACCACGGCCGCCGCGCCGTCGGAGATCTGCGAGGCCGACCCGGCGGTGATCGTGCCGTCCTTGGCGAAGGCCGGACGCAGCTTGCCGAGCGACTCGGCGGTGGTCTCCGGGCGGATGCCCTCGTCCTTGCTGAAGACGACCGGCTCGCCCTTGCGCTGCGGGATTTCGACCGGGGTGATCTCGGCCTCGAACAGCCCGTTCTTCTGCGCGGCGGCGGCCCGCTGGTGCGAGAGCGCGGCCACGGCGTCCTGCTCGTCGCGGGCGATGCCGAGGCGGGTGTTGTGCTTCTCCGTGGACTCGCCCATGGCGATGCCCTCGAAGGAGTCGGTGAGGCCGTCGTGGGCCATGGCGTCGAGCATCTCGATGGCGCCGTACTTGAAGCCCTCGCGGGACTTCGGCAGCAGGTGCGGGGCGTTCGTCATGGACTCCTGGCCGCCCGCCACGATCACGTCGAACTCACCCGCACGGATCAGCTGGTCGGCCAGAGCGATCGCGTCGAGGCCCGACAGACACACCTTGTTGACGGTGAGCGCCGGGACGTTCATCGGGATGCCGGCCTTGACCGCGGCCTGGCGGGCCGGGATCTGGCCCGCGCCGGCCTGGAGCACCTGGCCCATGATGACGTACTGCACCTGGTCGCCACCGATCCCCGCACGGTCGAGGGCGGCCTTGATAGCGAAGCCGCCGAGGTCGGCTCCGGAGAAGGACTTCAGCGAGCCGAGCAACCGTCCCATGGGCGTCCGGGCGCCCGCGACGATCACCGACGTCGTGCTGTTCGTTCCAGTCATGAGCTGCGATCCCCTTACCGGCCTGCACGGGCCGAGGAGTGAACGAGGGTTTACTTCGAATGTACTGAGCGGTACTCCGCCCCGTCACCGGGCGGTCGGTGTGATCGCGCGCACGTTGCGTAACCACCTCCGGGGCGCTGCACTGAATCCATGCTGACGCGAATCGACCACATCGGGATCGCCTGCCACGACCTCGACGCCACCGTCGAGTTCTACCGCTCCACGTACGGCTTCGAGGTGTTCCACTCCGAGGTCAACGAGGAGCAGGGCGTGCGCGAGGCCATGCTCAAGATCAACGATACGTCCGACGGCGGAGCCTCGTACCTCCAGCTCCTGGAACCGACCCGGGAGGACTCCACGGTCGCGAAGTGGCTCGCCAAGAACGGCGAGGGCGTCCACCACATCGCTTTCGGTACGGCGGACGTGGACGGAGACGCCGCGGACATCCGCTCCAAGGGCGTCCGCGTCCTGTACGAAGAGCCTCGACGCGGCTCCATGGGGTCACGAATCACCTTCCTGCACCCCAAGGATTGCCATGGCGTACTCACAGAACTGGTCACATCGGCGCCTGTTGAGTCACCTGAGCACTGACCCTCGTACATAGGGGCCGGTAGGGTTGGGGGCGGTCGCCGCTCGTGACGGGCGACCGACGTCCTGCCGTCTCGGCGGCAGGACCAGCCGGGGTCCGGGTTTCGGGGGACGAGCGTCGGGGCAGCAGCCCGTGCTCCGCCGTTGATCTGACACCATTCCCCGGGGGCCCCGTTCGGCGGATGGACGGAGCTCGTTGGAGAAGCTTGCGACCAGGGGACGGATGGGACCGCGCAGTGCGGGGCTACGAGAGCCAGGAGCGGGAGCCGGCGGCTGACGTCGACCACCTCACTCGGTTCGAAGCCGAGATGAAACGGCTGAAGACCGAGCGGGAAAAGGCGATCCAGCACGCCGAGGACCTCGGCTACCAGGTCGAGGTGCTGCGCGCCAAGTTGCACGAGGCGCGGCGCACCATCATGTCCCGGCCCGCCTTCGACGGCGGTGACATCGGCTACCAGGCCGAGCAGCTGCTGCGGAACGCGCAGCTGCAGGCGGACCAGATCCGCGCCGACGCCGAGCGCGAGCTGAGCCAGGCGCGGGCGCAGACCCAGCGCATCCTCCAGGAACACGCCGAGCAGGCGGCCCGCCTCCAGGCGGAGCTGCACGCGGAGGCGGTGGCCCGTCGGCAGCAGCTGGACCAGGAGCTGGCGGAGCGCCGGCAGACCGTCGAGTCGCACGTCAACGAGAACGTGGCGTGGGCCGAACAGCTGCGGGCCCGCACCGAGTCCCAGGCCCGCCGCCTCCTCGACGAGTCGCGCGCCGAGGCCGAGCAGGCCCTGGCGGCCGCGCGCGCCGAGGCCGAGCGGCTGGCCACGGAGGCCCGGCAGCGGCTGCAGAGCGAGGCCGAGGCGGCCCGCGCGGAGGCCGAACAGCTGCTGCGCCGCGCCCGCACGGACGCCGAGCGCCTGCTGAACGCCGCCTCCACCCAGGCCCAGGAGGCCACCGACCACGCCGAGCAGCTGCGCACGTCCACCGCGTCCGAGTCGGACGCCGCCCGCCGTCAGGCGCAGGAGCTGAGCCGGACCGCCGAGCAGCGCATGGCCGAGGCCGACGCGGCGCTGCGCGAGGCCCGCGCCGAGGCGGAGAAGCTCGTCACGGAGGCCAAGGCGGCCGCCGAGAAGGCGCTGCAGAGCGCCGAGTCGGCCAACGAGCAGCGCACCCGGACGGCGAAGGAGCAGGTCGCCCGGCTGGTCAGCGAGGCCACCAAGGAGGCCGAGGCCACCAAGGCGGACGCCGAGCAGCTCGTCGCGGACGCCCGCGCCGAGGCGGAGAAGCTCCTCGCGGAGGCCGCCGAGAAGGCCCGTACGGTCACCGCCGAGGAGAGCGCGACCCAGCTGTCGAAGGCGGCCAAGACCGCCGAGGACGTCCTCAACAAGGCGCAGGAGGACGCGCGGCGCACCACCAGGGCCGCCGCCGAGGAGGCCGAGCGCATCCGCCGGGAGGCCGAGGCCGAGGCGGACCGGCTGCGCGCCGAGGCGCACGACATCGCCGAACAGCTCAAGGGCGCGGCGAAGGACGACACCAAGGAGTACCGCGCCAAGACGGTCGAGCTGCAGGAGGAGGCCCGCCGGCTGCGTGGCGAGGCCGAGCAGCTGCGGGCGGACGCGGTCGCCGAGGGCGAGAAGATCCGCGCGGAGGCCCGCAAGGAGGCCGTCCAGCAGATCGAGGAGGCGGCCAAGACCGCCGAGGAGCTGCTGTCCAAGGCGAAGGCCGACGCGGACGAGCTGCGCCAGAAGGCCACCGCGGACAGCGAGAAGGTCCGCACGGAGGCCATCGAGCGGGCCACCGCGCTGCGCCGGCAGGCCGAGGAGACGCTGGAGCGCACCCGCAAGGAGGCCGAGCGCCACCGCGACGAGGTCGTCGAGCAGGCCGAGACGATCCGGGCCGACGCCGAGCGGGCCGCGCTCGCGCTGCGCGAGGAGACCGAGCGGGCGGTCGAGGCCCGGCAGGCGGAGGCCACCGAGGAACTGACCCGGCTGCACACGGAGGCGGAGGCACGGCTCGCCGCCGCCGAGCAGGCGCTGGCCGACGCCCGGGAGGAGGCCGCGCGGATCCGTCGCGAGGCCGCCGAGGAGACCGAGCGGCTGCGCGCGGAGTCCGCGGAGCGGATCCGTTCGCTCCAGCAGCAGGCCGAGGCGGAGGCCGACCGGCTGCGCACCGAGGCCGCCGCCGACGCGTCCGCCTCGCGGGCCGAGGGCGAGGCCGTCGCCGTACGGCTGCGCTCGGAGGCCGCGGCCGAGGCGGAGCGGCTGAAGGCGGAGGCCCAGGACACCGCCGACCGGGTTCGCGCGGAGGCGCAGGCCGCCGCCGAGCGGCTCGCGGCCGAGGCGTCCGAGACGCTGGCCGCCGCCCAGGAGGAGGCCGCCCGGCGCCGCCGCGAGGCCGAGGAACTCCTCGGCTCGGCCCGCCAGGAGGCCGACCAGGAGCGGGAGCGGGCCCGCGAGCAGAGCGAGGAGCTGCTGGCGTCGGCGCGCCGGCGCGTGGAGGACGCGCAGGCCGAGGCCGTACGCCTGGTCGAGGAGGCCGACCGGCGCGCCACCGAGATGGTGACGGCGGCCGAACAGCACGCCCAGCAGGTGCGGGACTCCGTGGCCGGGCTGCACGAGCAGGCCCAGGAGGAGATCACCGGGCTGCGCAGTGCCGCCGAGCACGCGGCGGACCGTACGCGGCGGGAGGCCGAGGAGGAGGCGGACCGGGTCCGCGCCGACGCCTACGCGGAGCGGGAGCGGGCCGCGGAGGACGCGAGCCGTGTCCGGCGCGAGGCGAGCGAGGAGTCGGAGGCCGCGCGGGCGCTGGCCGAGCGGACCGTCGGCGACGCGATCGCGGAGGCGGAGCGGCTGCGTTCCGAGGCCTCCGCGCACGCCCAGCGGGTGCGCACCGAGGCGTCCGACGCCCTCGCGGAGGCCGACCAGGCCGCGGCGCGTACCCGGGCGGACGCCCGTGACGACGCCAACCGCATCCGGTCGGACGCGGCGACGCAGGCGGACACCCTCATCACGGAGGCGCGCGCCGAGGCGGAGCGCCTGCAGACGGAGACCATCGCCGAGGCCGAGCGGCTGCAGTCCGAGACGGCCGCCGAGGCCGAGCGGGTGCGCACCGAGGCCCTCGCCGAGGCCGAGCGGCTGCGGACCGAGTCGGTCGCCAAGGCCGAGAAGCTCATCACGGACGCCAGTGGCGACGCGGAGCGGCTGCGGGCCGAGGCCGCCGAGACGGTCGGCTCCGCGCAGCAACACGCCGAGCGCATCCGGGTCGAGGCCGAACGGGTCAAGGCGGAGGCGGCGGCGGAGGCCGACCGGATGATGAGCGTCGCCCGCGAGGAGGCCGACCGGACCCTGGACGAGGCCCGCAAGGAGGCCAACAAGCGGCGCTCGGAGGCGGCCGAGCAGGTCGACACGCTCATCACCGAGACCACGGCCGAGGCGGACAAGCTGCTCACCGAGGCGCAGCAGCAGGCGCTGAAGACCACCGCGGAGGCGGAGGCGCAGGCCGACACGATGGTCGGCGTGGCCCGCAAGGAGGCCGACCGGCTCGTCGCCGAGGCGACGGTCGAGGGCAACACGCGGGTGGAGAAGGCCCGTACGGACGCGGACGAACTGCTGGTCGGCGCCCGCCGGGACGCGACCGCCATAAGGGAGCGGGCGGAGGAGCTGCGCGACCGCATCACCTCCGAGATCGAGGAGCTGCACGAGCGGGCCCGCCGCGAGGCCGCCGAGACGATGAAGTCGACCGGCGACCGCTGCGACGCGCTCATCAAGGCCGCCGAGGAGCAGCTCGCCAAGGCCCAGGCCAAGGCCAAGGAGCTGGTGTCGGAGGCGAATTCGGAGGCGGGCAAGGTCCGGATCGCCGCCGTGAAGAAGGCGGAGGGGCTGCTCAAGGAGGCCGAGCAGAAGAAGGCGACGCTGATCAAGGAGGCCGAGGAGCTCAAGGCCGAGGCGATCCGCGAGGCCCGGCGCACGGTCGAGGAGGGCAAGCGCGAACTGGAGGTGCTGGTCCGCCGCCGCGAGGACATCAACGCGGAGATCTCGCGGGTCCAGGACGTGCTGGAGGCCCTGGAGTCCTTCGAGGCCCCGTCGTCCGCCAAGGACGGGGTCAAGGCGGGCGCGACGGTCGGAGCCCCTCGAACGGGTGGCAAGTCCTCGGAGAGCTAGCGGATCGGCGGGCTTCCGTTGTTGTCTGGGGCCTTTGACCAACTTTTTGGCAAGCCACCCACGGGTTAGCCACCCAAAAGGGGTGTCAATCTCCAGATCAAACACGTATCCGCTCGATGACACACCGCTTCGGCCCCTAGGATTCCCCTATCACCTCACCGGTCTCATTCGACAGGAACCCCATGAGCGACACTTCCCCCTACGGCTTCGAGCTTGTGCGGCGTGGATACGACCGCGCTCAGGTGGACGAACGAATCTCCAAGCTCGTCTCCGACCGTGACAGCGCTCTCGCCCGCATCACCGCTCTGGAAAAGCGCATCGAGGAGCTCCACCTCGAGACGCAGAACGCCCAGGCCGCCGTCAGCGACGCCGAGCCGTCGTACGCCGGCCTCGGCGCGCGTGTCGAGAAGATCCTCCGCCTCGCCGAGGAAGAGGCCAAGGATCTGCGCGAGGAGGCCCGTCGCGCGGCCGAGCAGCACCGCGAGCTCGCCGAGTCCGCGGCCCAGCAGGTGCGCAACGACGCAGAATCGTTCGCTGCGGAGCGCAAGGCCAAGGCCGAGGACGAGGGCGTCCGGATCGTCGAGAAGGCCAAGAGTGACGCCTCGCAGCTGCGCGCCGAGGCCCAGAAGGACGCGCAGTCCAAGCGTGAGGAGGCCGACGCCCTCTTCGAGGAGACCCGCGCCAAGGCCGCGCAGGCCGCCGCCGACTTCGAGACGAACCTGGCCAAGCGCCGCGAGCAGTCCGAGCGCGACCTGGCGTCGCGTCAGGCCAAGGCGGAGAAGCGGCTCGCGGAGATCGAGCACCGCGCGGAGCAGCTGCGCCTGGAGGCGGAGAAGCTGCGCACGGACGCCGAGCGCCGCGCCCGCCAGACCGTCGAGACGGCGCAGCGCCAGGCCGAGGACATCGTGGCCGACGCCAACGCCAAGGCCGACCGCATCCGTTCGGAATCCGAGCGCGAGCTCGCGGCCCTCACCAACCGCCGCGACTCGATCAACGCCCAGCTGACGAACGTCCGCGAGATGCTCGCCACGCTCACGGGCGCCGCGGTGGCCGCCGCCGGCTCCCCGGCCGACGACGAGCCGATCTCCCGGGGTGTCCCGGCCCAGCAGGCCCGGTAACCACCGGACGTACGGCGGCTGAAAACCCGTGAAGCCCTCTGCCACTGGGTGGCAGAGGGCTTTCCGCCGTTCTAGCGTGGGGCGCATGATCGAGCTCGAGGGGCTGACCAAGCGGTACGGCGAGAAGGTGGCGGTCAACAACCTCACCTTCACCGTCAGACCGGGCATCGTCACCGGCTTCCTCGGTCCCAACGGCGCCGGCAAGTCCACCACCATGCGGATGATCCTCGGTCTGGACCGGCCCTCCGCCGGGGACGTCCGGATCGACGGCAGGCACTACGACCAGCTGAAGGACCCGCTGACGTACATCGGGGCCCTGCTGGAGGCCAAGGGTGTGCACCCGGGCCGCAGCGCGTACAACCACCTGCTGTGCCTGGCGCAGAGCAACGGCATCCCGCGGCAACGGGTGCACGAGGTGCTGGACACGGTGGGGCTGACGGCCGTCGCGAGGAAGAAGGCCAAGGGCTTCTCGCTCGGCATGGGGCAGCGGCTCGGGATCGCCGCGGCGCTCCTCGGCGACCCGCGGATCCTGATGTTCGACGAGCCGGTCAACGGCCTCGACCCCGAGGGCATCCACTGGATCCGCACCCTGATGAAGTCGCTGGCGGCACAGGGGCGGACCGTGTTCGTGTCCAGTCACCTGATGAGCGAGATGGCGCTGACCGCGGACCACCTCGTCGTCATCGGCCAGGGGCGGCTGCTGGCCGACACCTCCATGGCGGACTTCATCGCCCGCAACTCGCGCTCGTACGTCCGGATCCGCAGTCCACAACGCGAGCGGCTGCTCGACGTGCTGCACGGCGCCGGCATCACCGTCGTGGAGAACGGCAACGGCGTCCTGGAGGCCGAGGGGGACACGTCCGAGGCCATCGGGGAGCTGGCCGCGCGGCACCAGATCGTGCTGCACGAGCTGAGCCCCCAGCAGGCCTCCCTGGAGGAGGCGTTCATGCGGCTGACCGCGGAGTCGGTCGAGTACCACGCGCACACCGGGCCGGCGCCCGCGCAGCAGTGGGGCGACGGCTGGAGGAAGGGCTGACATGGCGGCGACCCAGGTCATCCGCTCCGAGTGGACGAAGATCCGCTCCGTGGCGTCCACCGTGTGGACGCTCTCCCTCGCCGCGGTGGTCACCATCGCCCTCGGCATGCTGATCTCGGCGCTGTCGAAGAGCGAGTTCGACAGCATGAGCCGCGACGACCGGCTCTCCTTCGACCCGACGTTCATCAGCTTCGCCGGGATGAGCCTCGGCCAGCTCGCGATGATCGTGTTCGGGGTGCTGGTCGTCTCGAACGAGTACAGCACCGGCATGATCCGCACCTCGCTGGCGGCCGTGCCGCAGCGCGGCACGTTCCTGTTCAGCAAGATCGCGGTGGCCACCGGGCTCGCCCTGGCCGTCTCGATGGCCACGAGCTTCGTCGCGTTCTTCCTGGGCCAGGCGATGCTCGGCTCCCACCGGGCGTCGATCGGTGACCCGGGCGTGCTGCGGGCGGTGATCGGCGGCGGCCTCTACATGACGCTCATCGCGGTGTTCTCCATGGGCGTGGCCGCGATGCTGCGCTCCCCGATGCTGTCGCTGGGCATCCTGATGCCGTTCTTCTTCCTGATCTCCAACATCCTGGGCAACGTCGACGCGACGAAGAAGGTCGGCCGGTACCTGCCCGACCAGGCCGGCAGCAAGATCATGCAGGTGGTCACCCCGATCGACGACGACACGCCGTACGGGCCCTGGGGCGGCCTGGCGATCATGGTGGTGTGGGTGGTGGTGGCCCTCGCGGGCGGATACCTGCTGCTGAAGAAACGCGATGCGTGAGGCTCAGAGCTCCGAACAAAAGGGAAGTCCGATCAGCTCGCGGCGTCCGGTGCGTGCGATCGCAAGGCGCCGGAAGGTCCTGGTAGCGGAGCTAGCAAAGCCTGTCGGCAACGCGGCGAGCGTGCGTGCCGGGCGTCGCCAGCCGGGCACCCCTTTTGTTCGGAGCTCTTAGGTCTTTACTTCCTCTTGAGCGGAACCGTCAGCGGATCGATATCCTCCTAACCCTTACGGGGGGCGTGTGCCCCGCTGTCCTGAACCTGTCGATGGGTGCGGAGCATGATCGAAGCAGTCGGCCTGACCAAGCGCTACGGCGACAAGACCGCTGTGTACAACCTTTCCTTCCAGGTACGACCGGGTGCCGTCACCGGCTTCCTCGGGCCCAACGGCTCGGGCAAGTCGACGACCATGCGGATGATCCTGGGGCTGGACAACCCGACCTCGGGGACGGTGACGATCGGCGGCTACCCGTACCGCAAGCTGCCGAACGCGGCCCGCCAGGTCGGCGCCCTGCTGGACGCCAAGGCCGTGCACGGCGGCCGGCACGCCCGCAACCACCTGCTGTGCCTGGCCCAGCTCTCGGGCATCCCGGCCAGGCGGGTGGACGAGGTGCTGGGCGTGGTCGGCCTCCAGGACGTGGCGAAGAAGCGGTCCAAGGGCTTCTCGCTCGGCATGGGGCAGCGGCTCGGCATCGCGGCCGCGCTCCTCGGCGACCCCCAGGTGCTGCTGTTCGACGAGCCGGTCAACGGTCTCGACCCCGAGGGCATCCTCTGGGTCCGCAACCTGATGAAGTCCCTCGCGGCGGAGGGACGGACCGTGTTCGTCTCCTCCCACCTCATGAGCGAGATGGCGCTGACCGCCGACCACCTGATCGTCATCGGGCGCGGACAGCTCCTTGCCGACATGAGCGTGAAGGACTTCATCTCGGCCAACTCGGCGGACTTCGCGCGCGTGCGCACCCCGCACACCGAGCCGCAGCTGCGCGAGAAGCTCGCCACCGCGCTCACCGAGGCGGGCGGCCAGGTCCTGCCCGAGCAGGACGGCGCCCTGCGCGTCATGGGCCTGCCCCTCCCCCGCATCAGTGACATCGCCCACGACGCCGACGTACGCCTGTGGGAACTGTCGCCGCACCAGGCCTCGCTGGAGGAGGCGTACATGCGGATGACGCAGGGGGCCGTGGACTACCGGTCGACCATCGACCAGAAGGCCGGGCTCCAGCAGCCGCTGCCGCCCGGCGCGCTGCCGCCCATGCCGGTGCCGGGCCAGGGCCAGCCGGGCTGGTACGCCCCGCCGCCCCCGCAGCAGGGTTACGCGCCGCCGCAGCCCGCCCAGGGCCCCGCTGCGGCCGCCGCTGCGGGGCCGTACGGCGCTCCCTCCGGGCCCGGCGGTCCGGGCGGGGCCAACCCGTACGCCCAGGCGCCCGCACCGGCGCAACCCGCCGCCCCCGCGCCTCAGGCCCCGGCCCCGGCCCCGGCGGCTCCGGCCGCCCCCGCGCCGCAGGAGCAGGCGCAGCCCGCCGCCCCCGCCCCGACCACGACCGAGGACGCCCGATGAGCACGCCGCAGCCGCCCTCCTCTCCGCAGGCCGCGCCCGCCTGGCAGGCGGCGCCCGGGCCCGCGTACCCCAGCTACACCTCGCCGATCCCCGTCGTGCGCACACACCTCGGGCACGCCATCGCCTCGGAGTGGACCAAGATCCGGTCGGTGCGCTCCACGATGTGGACGATCGGTGTGTTCGTGCTGCTCGTCGTCGGCATCGGTCTGCTGACCGCCGCGATCGTCGCCGGCAACACCACCGAGGGAGACCTGTCCGGCGAGAACCCGCTGTCGTTCGGCTTCTTCGGACTGCTCCTGGGCAGCATGTGCGTCATCACACTCGGCGTGCTGACCACCGCCTCGGAGTACGGCACCGGCATGATCCGCACCACGATGGTGGCCTGCCCGTCGCGCGGCCGGGTGCTCGCGGCGAAGGCGGTCGTCTTCTTCCTGGTCGCGTTCGTGGTGACGCTGGTGTCGACGGTGCTCGTCGCGATGGTCGACGTGGCCCTGCTGTCGGACGCCCGCGAGCCCTCCGGCGGCGAATGGCTGAAGGGCACGTTCGGCGTCTCGCTCTACATCGCGCTGCTCGGTCTGCTGTCGCTGGCCGTCGGCTCGGTCATCCGGCACTCGGCGGGCGCGATCACCATCATGATCGGCCTCGTGCTGGCGCCGCTGGTGATCGCGCTGTTCATGTTCTCGTCCTCCCTGGAGAACCTGCGTGAGGCGCTGTTCGAGTACTCGATCCCCAACCAGCTCAGCGTCTTCTACTCCACCTCGCTGACCGACAGCGGTCCGTCCGGCTGGGACCCGCTGTGGATCGCCCTCGGCGTGACGGCCGCCGCGTTCGGCGCCGCCTTCGCGCTGCTG
The DNA here is from genome assembly GCF_044455165.1 of Streptomyces sp. NPDC051315. Taxonomy (NCBI): domain Bacteria; kingdom Bacillati; phylum Actinomycetota; class Actinomycetes; order Kitasatosporales; family Streptomycetaceae; genus Streptomyces; species Streptomyces sp. NPDC051315. The sequence continues at coordinate 224,780 of NZ_JBITEN010000012.1, read as the reverse complement.
GAGAAGCGGGACGTGTGACCCGCTAGAACCTCGGCACGTGACGGGACCGCCGCACCCCGGGGGTGCGGCGGTCCCGTGCGTTCCAGCACGCCTTGTGCCAGTGGCGGCGGTCGTCCACGCCGACGTGCTCGGGCCACGCGACGACGTGCGGCACGCCGTCGGGGATCATCTGGTCGCATCCGGGGCAGCGGTACGTCTTTCCCTGCGCGCTCGCGCCGGCCACGTGCCGGACGCTCCACTCCTCCCCCTCCCAGCTGACGCTGGACTGCCAGCCGCCGTAACGGCTCGCGCGGTCGTCCTCGGCGCTCCGGCCGAAAGAGCCGTCACCCTTGGGTCGGTTGCGACGCGGGGACACGGGACACCTCACGGGGCTATACAGGAAGCAGGGTTCGCGTCCAGCCTACGCGGCGCCCGTAGGGGTACCCGTAGGCCACCAATCCCCACAAGTCTCCCGCCGGGGCGCCCGATTCTGCAGACAATCCGCAAATCTCCTCACCAGGCCGTGTCCTCGGCACGTGTCAGACGGTTATGCCGGGTGGGGGAGCTCCGTGTCGGAGCCGAGGAAGCAGGAAAGTCCCATGCGTGTTGGAAGTTTCGTGTTGGCGGCCCAGTTCCCTGGGCAGGGCCACGGGGAGGTGCTGCATCGAGCGGTCCGCTCCGCCGAGGTCGCCGAGGAGGCGGGGCTGGACTCGGTCTGGCTGGCCGAGCACCATTTCGTGCCGTACGGCACCTGCCCGTCCGCGGTCACCCTGGCCGCCCTGCTGCTGGGCCGCACCCGGCGCATCCGGGTCGGTACGGCGGTCAGCGTGCTGCCCACCGCGCACCCCGTCGCCCTCGGCGAACAGACCGCGCTGCTGCACCTGACGAGCGGCGGCCGCTTCACGCTGGGCGTGGGGCGCGGCGGCCCCTGGGTCGACCTCGAGGTGTTCGGCTCGGGGCTGGAGGCGTACGAGAAGGGGTTCCCGGAATCACTCGATCTGCTGGTGCGCTGGCTGCGCGAACCGTCCGTGGGCGCCGACGGTGAGCGCTTCCGCTTCCGCGAAGTCCCCGTCGTACCCAGGCCGTCGGAGGCCCTGGCGGAGACGGAGGGCCCGGAAGTGGTCGTCGCCTGCACCTCCCCGGCGAGCGTACGGCTGGCCGCCGAGCGCGGGCTGCCGATGCTGCTCGGGATGCACGTGGGGGACGAGGAGAAGGCCGAGATGGTCGCCCTGTGGCGACAGCACGCGCGCGCGGCCGGGCGGCCCGCGGACGAGATCCGTGCCGCGGGTCATGTCTCGGCGGGTGTCTGCCAGATCGCGGACCGGCGCACCGACGCGGTCGAGACGCTGGTGAAGGCGATGCCGGGCTGGCTGAAGCAGGGTCTCGACGCGCATGTGACGGTGGACGGCCGCGCCCGCGGCATGCGGGACCCGGTGGCGTACACCGAACTGCTCTGCGGGCTGCACCCGGTGGGCACCCCGCGGCTGTGCGCCGACCGCCTCGCGGCGACCAGCGAGCGGACCGGCATCTCACGCTTCGCCCTGCTCGTCGAGGGCTCCGGCGACCTGGCGGCCACGGAGGAGAACGTACGGCGGCTGGGCTCGGAGGTCCTCCCCCACCTCCGGTGAACGGCCCTGCCGGCCGGGGAGCTTGCCGCTCCGGTACGTGATGGCACCTCCCGTGTGAGGGAGCGGCAAGCAAGGCTCGCATTGCCTCAGCAGTCCCGGAACTCCGGAGACTGGTTGAGCACCTGACTGCGGACCGAGGTGAAACGGGCCAGCGTCTCGTCGACCGACGTGTCCAACGGGAACACCGCCACCCGGTGGCAGTTCTGGAAGGCCAGCCGCACGCCGAAGTGCCGCTGCAGGGCGCCGCGGATCGCGTCGCTCGCGAGGGCGCGCAGCAACTGCCCGCGTGCCTGCTCGTCCGGCGGGGGCGTCTGGTTGTCGGCGAACTGACCGCCGTCCACCTTCAGCTGGGCCACCAGGGAGCTGATCATCTCCCATGCGTAGGGCAGGGAGGTCCGGACGCAGTCGACGAATTCTGCTTCGTCGACCTCGCCTCGCTCGGCCTGTTCGAGTAGGGCCGGTGAGACGTCGAGCGACATGGGTTCTCCTCTCGCACCCCCGAAACGCAGGGGTTGCCGGACAGGGAAAAGGGAGTCCGCCATGCGGCAACCCCGAGCACGCTGAGTACACGCACCGCGACCTCCCGTTCTCTACCGTAGGCAACGGACCGTGACCGCACCAGGAGAATGGGCACATAGGGCGTGGGGGTTGGGCGCACTATCGGCCACCCTGGAACGCGTGTTTTCCCGATCAAAAGGTGCGGCCCCCGGGACGTGGCGGGACGGGCGCGGCGGGAGACAGGTGGGCGAATCGCGTGGCCCCCGTGGTGTCGAGTAGCGTTGCCGACCATGCGTCTCGTCATTGCCCGGTGCTCCGTGGACTACGCGGGCCGGCTCACCGCCCACCTCCCCTCCGCCCCCCGTCTCATCCTGGTGAAGGCGGACGGCAGCGTCTCCATCCACGCCGACGACCGGGCCTACAAGCCCCTGAACTGGATGTCGCCGCCCTGCACGCTCAAGGAGGGCACCGGCGAGGAGGAGGGCGTCTGGACCGTCGTCAACAAGGCGGGCGAGAAACTGATCATCACGATGGAGGAGGTCCTCCACGACTCCTCGCACGAACTCGGCGTCGACCCGGGCCTGATCAAGGACGGCGTGGAAGCGCACCTCCAGGAACTGCTCGCCGACCGCATCGAGACGCTCGGCGAGGGCTACACCCTGATCCGCCGCGAGTACATGACGGCCATCGGACCGGTCGACATCCTCTGCCGGGACGCCGAGGGCCGCACCGTCGCCGTCGAGATCAAGCGGCGCGGCGAGATCGACGGCGTGGAGCAACTCACCCGCTACCTGGAGCTGTTGAACCGCGACCCGCATCTGGCGCCGGTGCGCGGCATCTTCGCCGCCCAGGAGATCAAGCCGCAGGCCCGCGTCCTGGCCACGGACCGCGGCATCGGCTGCCAGGTCCTCGACTACGACGCCCTGCGCGGCATCGAGGACGACAAGCTGCGGCTGTTCTGAGCTGTCGGACGTCCTCGTCGTGAGGGCCGGGTCCGTGACGGACCCGGCCCTCAGCTGTGCCGCGGGCTCAGATCACCGGGTCCGAGGTCGCGGAGGAGCCCGACGCGCTCGGTGCACCGGCGCTGCTGCTCTGCGAGGCGACCGGTGAGGAGGCGGGGCCGCCGGCGGAGGTCGAGGTGGACGGGGAGTCGCTCGGGCTCGGCGGTGTCGTCGTGTCGGTCGGTGTCGACGACGGCGGGGTCGAGGAGGGACTCGACGACGTCGACGGCTTGGGCGACGTGGACGTGGAGGGCCTGGGACTCGTACTCGATGACGCCGACGCGGACGGCGCGGGGGACGACCCGTCATCGCCCGGTCCCTGCGTACCGCTCGGATCGTCCGAGGGCTCCGCCTCCCCCGTCGGCGTCGGGTCGTCCGACGTCCCCATCGTCCCGTCCGGCCCGGGGTCCGTGGGACCGCCGGCCGCCTCCCCCGCGTCCCCGGAGCCGGTGTCGTCGTCCGGGGTGTCCGCGCCGAGGCCGCCGTCGTCCACGCCCGTGCTGGCGGAGGGATTGAGGCCGCCCCGGTCGGAGGGGTCGGTGGCGTCGCTGTCGGAGGTCGCGCCGAGGGTGACCACCGTGCCGAGCACGGCCACGAGCAGGGCGCCCGCGCCGGCCGCCACGAGGTTGCGCTTGGCCAGGCCCCGCAGGCCGCCCCGGCCGCGGTGGGCCGGGTGCGGGGCGGACGGCCGGCCGGTGACGACGGTGGGACCGGTGGGCGGCGCCGACGGGAGCACCGCGGGAACGCCGCGCGGCGGTGAGGCGGGCTCCTCACGGCGGGTCGGGGCGGACTCCGCGCGGCGGGTGCCCGGCACCTCCTCGCCGGCCGTCGCCACCGCCAGACCGGGCACGTCACCGGAGCGGTCGGCGACCAGGGCGAGGGCGCGGCGGCCGGCGACGGTGCCCCGCTTGTCGGCGAGGGCGCCGCGCAGGCCGAGGGAGGCCTCCAGTTCGGAGCGGGCCCGGTCGAGTTGCCCGGCGCAGAGCGCGAGGACGCCCAGTTCGTGGTGGAAGTAGGCCCGGTCGGCGGACTGGCCGGCGAGGCGCGCGGCCTCGGCGCCCTCGTGCAGCGTCTGTTCCCAGGCGCTCCAGTGCAGTCCGGCGGCGAACGCGGGCGCAGCGGTGCGGGCCAGCTCCACCGCGGCGGCCTGTTCGCCCTCGGCGGGCGGCTCGGTGGCCGGGACGGTCACGGCGAGGGCGGCGAGGACGGCGTCGGCCTCCGCGCAGACCCGCTCGGGCGTGACCGAGGGGTGTCCGGTCCACCAGGCGTAGTGCTGGGCGGCGGTGTGGGCGCGGGCGGCGACGTCGTCGGCGTATCCGGCGGCCTCCAGCTGCGTCCGGACGCCGGCGGCGAGCCGGTAGCGGCTGCCGACCGGGGAGACGAGGCCGCAGGCGGCGAGTTCGCCGAGGGCGGCGTCGGCGTGGGTGTCGCCGACCAGGGCGGGCAGGTGGGCCTGGTGCGGGACCTCGCCGTCGAGGGCGACGGCGAAGCGCAGGGTGGCGCGGGCCGAGGCGCTGAGGCGGGCGGCGAGCAGCGGGGCGGGTGCGGCGGCCTCGCCCAGCGAGGGCAGGGGTATCTCCCCGGCCTCACCGGTGCCGGTGTCGAGGGGCGCGTCGAGCGGGCGGGCGTCCTGGAAGACGCCGAACTCGTCGACGGCGCCGGCGGTGGCGCGCAGCCGGTCGCGCTGGAGCAGGAGGGCGCCGGCCTGGACGAACCTCAGCGGCAGGCCCTCGGACTCGAACCAGAGGTCGCCGGCCCAGTTGGCCTCCTCCTCGGTGAGGACGCGGCCGACGGCCCGCTCGATCACCTCGACGCCGCCCGCGCGGTCGAGGCCGGTCAGGGCGACCTCCTCGACGGCGGAGTCGGCGGAGGGTGCCGGGGTGTCGGGGGTGGCGGAGAGCAGGAAGGCGCACTCGGGGGTGGCGTCCAGCAGCTCGTCGAGGGCGGCTCCGCCGAACTCCAGGTCGTCGACCACGACGACGGCGCCGATCTCGCCGACGAGGGCGCGCAGTTCGTCGTCCTCGGGGCGGTACAGGGGGGCGTCGTAGACGGTGTGGAAGAGGTCGTGCAGGAGGTCGGCCGTGGTGCGGCGGTGACCGGTGAGGCGGACGACGCCGTCGGGGGCGAGGTCGGCGCAGTCCTCGGCGACGACGTCGAGCAGGCTGGTGCGGCCCGAGCCGGCGGGGCCGGTGAGGCGGACGGAGCGGCCGCGGGCGAGCAGGCGCACCAGTCGTTCGCGCTCGTCGTGGCGGCCCAGGAGCGGCTGCGCGGGCTGGGCGGGCCCGGCCGGGACGGGCGGCCTGGCCGCGCGGTCGGCCTCGGCGCGCGCCTGGGGTGTCCGCTTGGCGGGCCGGTCGGGCCGCTCGGTGGGCGGGCACAGCTCGATCTCGCTGCCGTCGACGGGGTTGACCGTGAGGAGGTGTTCTCCACAGACGAGTCGCACGGTGCGGGCGAGGGCCGGCGTGTGGGCGAAGTCGGGTGTCAGCGGGTCCCTGGAGGGGCGCGGGCGCGGCGCGTGGCCGTCGCCGTCGCCGTCATGGCCGTACTCCTCGGGTCCCCGGTGCATCGGGTCCATGGGTTCAAGCCCCCCAAAAGCGTCGTGTGGCGGTAGCCCCTCCCGGCCTTGCTGCACACTTCGCTGTCGCTTCTGGTCCGGTGCCCGCTCGAGGGTTGCGGGCGGCGGGCAGACGAACCGTAAACCTTCGCACAGTGTCTACGACAGTCCGGGGTGCTGCGCCGTCCGAGACGTCACGGTCCGGTGAGGATTGCGCGGCTGCACGTTTCTCCGCGAGTCCCCGGCTCTTCGGGTCTCACACCCTGGGCAGCGACTCCACGCCGATGCCGCCCTCGATGGCGAGGATCCGGTGCAGGCGGGTGGCCACCAGCAGGCGCTGCATCTGGGGCGGTACGCCGCGCAGGACCAGACGACGGCCGCAGCGGCCGGCCCGGCGGTGGACGCCCATGATGACGCCGAGGCCGGTGGCGTCCCAGGAGTCCAGCTCGGACAGGTCGAGCACCAGGTCGCCGTCGCCGTCGTCCACCGCCGTGTGCAGGACCGTACGGGCGTCCGCCGCGCTGCGGACGTCGAGGCGGCCCCCGACGACCAGCTCGACGTGGTCGCCCCTGATGTACATAGCGCTCCCCTAAGCGTGCGTCTTGTGCTCCGCGGTGTGGTGTCCGGTGTTGCCTCCTCTGACTGCGTGAAGCGGTCGGAGGTTGCCGTCTGTGAGCGAACCGATACCGAATTCACTCGCAGGGGTGAGGCCTCTGGGGCGTGTGCGGTTTCGGTGCTTGCAGAAGCCCTGCCCGCTCGTGCGTCCGGTCTTACCGCTGTCAGCCGTCCGGCGCACCGGTCGCCCCACTCCTCGCTCTCGGCCGGACACTAGCGGGCGTGAGGGGCTGTGTGACCGGTTAGTAACGCGTTTCACGTCTCAGCGCGTGAGACGCCGGTCACGTCGCCAATTCCTGCCGGATTCGCGCCGATTGACCCCCTACCGACCGGCAGTGACGAAGGGAACGGAACGGATCCCGGGGAACGGTCTAGATTGGCCGCATGGTCAATCTGACGCGCATCTACACCAGGACCGGCGACCAGGGCACCACGGCCCTCGGGGACATGAGCCGGGTCGCCAAGACCGACCTGCGGATCGCCGCGTACGCGGACGCGAACGAGGCGAACGCGGTGATCGGTACGGCGATCGCGCTGGGCGGTCTGGACGAGGAGATCGTCAGGGTCCTCACCCGCGTGCAGAACGACCTGTTCGACGTGGGCGCGGACCTGTCCACGCCGGTGGCGGAGAACCCGGAGTTCCCGCCGCTGCGGGTGGAGCAGTTCTACGTCGACAAGCTGGAGGCCGACTGCGACCGCTTCAACGCGGAGCTGGAGAAGCTGCGGTCCTTCATCCTGCCCGGCGGTACGCCCGGCGCGGCCCTGCTGCACCAGGCGTGCACGGTCGTCCGGCGCGCCGAGCGCTCGACGTGGGCCGCGCTGGAGGTGCACGGCGAGGTGATGAACCCGCTGACCGCGACCTACCTCAACCGGCTGTCGGACCTGCTGTTCATCCTGGCCCGGACCGCCAACAAGGCCGTGGGCGACGTCCTGTGGGTTCCGGGCGGGGAGCGCGGCTAGCGGCTGCCGGCAGGGTCCTCCCCGCCCGGCTCACCGCCGGGCACCTTCCTTCCGCGCCGTGGACCCGGACGAACGGGCGGACGAGGGCGGCGCCGGCTCGGTGGCCGCCGGGGCCTTGCGGGGCCAGATCGTGTACGACAGGGCGATCAGGCCGTAGATGCCGACCGTGCGCAGGGCCACCCACTGGAACTCGCGCAGCGAGCCGACGTCGCCGGAGTCGCCGACGTACCAGATGGCGAGCTGGAGCAGGGTCAGGGCGACGGCGCCCGCGAGTACGGCCCGCAGCCACAGTTTCGCCTCGTGGCGGGCGCGGGCGCGGCCGTAACGCGGCGGCTTCGGCGGGGGCGGGCCGCCACCCAGGCGGTGGGCGGCGTGGCCGTCCAGCCAGCGGATGGTGTAGTGGCCGAAGGCCACGGTGTAGCCGATGTACAGCGCCGCCAGGCCGTGTTCCCAGCCGGGCTCGGCACCGTTGCGCAGATCGACGGCCGTCGCCACGAACAGGACCAGTTCCAGCACCGGCTCGCACAGCAGCAGCACCACGCTGGTACGGCGCCACTTCAGCAGGTAGCGGACGGCCAGGCCCAGCGCCAGCAGCACCCAGAAGCCGATCTCGCAGGCGGCGATCAACCAGACGATCATGGTTCGCTCCTCTCGCTCACCGTTCCAGACTCGCGGTGCGACGGGCGGTCCGCGTCGTCGGCGGTGACGAACCCGCGGTACATCGAAAGATGCAGTTCGCGACCCTCCCCGGGTATCAGGCGACGGAGGCGGCCGCCGTGTTGGATGGGGACATGGCCGTACGACTGCCCCGACCGCACCGCTTCGACGTGTGCGTCGCCGTCACCGGACTGCTCTGCGGTGCGCTGCTGTGGGCGCTCGGCCTGTACACCAACTCCGGGCGGGCGGTCCCCGGGGCGTGGGTGCTGGTGCCGCTCGCCGTGATGTCCGCGCTGGAGCTGCTGCGCCGGACCCGGCCCCAGGCGGCGGTGTGCGTCGGGACCGTCGCGCTGGTCGCCGACCAGTTCACCCGCGGCAGCATCGTCACGGTCACGATGTACACGGACCTGATGTACGCGGCCGCCCTGTACGGCACCCCGGCCGCCGCACGTCGGCTGCCCGTCACCACGGGCCTGGTCACGGTGGCGGTGACCATCGGGTTCGTGGCCTGGTGGCAGGTGCCCGAGGCGCTGCTGATCGGCTTCGTGACGGGCGTGGTGTCCTTCGCCCCCGCCGCCACCGGGGCGTTGGTCCGCTACCACCGGGACGCGGCCGACACGGCCCGGCTGCGGGCCGAGCAGACCGCGCTCCTCGCCGAGCTGGACCGCTCCCAGGCGGTCGTCGCCGAACGCGCCCGGATGGCCCGCGAGCTGCACGACATGGTCGCCAACCACCTCTCCGCGATCGCCATCCACTCCACGGCCGCCCTCTCCCTCGACGACCCGAGGACGTCCCGGGAGGCCCTCGGCGTGATCCGCGAGAACAGCGTCGAGGGGCTGGCGGAGATGCGGCGGCTGATCGGCATCCTGCGGGACAGCAGCGGTGACGTGGAGCCGGCCGCGGCTCCCACGCTCGACGGCCTCGACTCCCTGGTCGAGGGCGCCCGCGGCAACGGCCTGGACGTCACCCTCGACACCGACCACGACCGGATCCCCACCCCCGTCGAGCTCGCGGCGTACCGGATCGTGCAGGAGTCCCTCACCAACGCCCTCAAGCACGCCTGCCCGGGCCGCGTCACGGTGCGCCTGGCCCAGCGGAACGGCTCGCTCACCGTCGAGGTGACCAGCCCCTACGGCGACCGGGACGGGCCGCGTGCCCCCGGTTCGGGCGCCGGTCTGATCGGGATGCGGGAGCGGACGGAGCTGCTGGGCGGCGACTTCGCGGCCGGCCCCGAGTCCTCGGCCGACGGCACGACCTGGACCGTACGCGCCGTTCTGCCCCTGACCGAAGGAGATTCCGCATGATCCGCGTCCTGGTCGCCGAGGACCAGTCCGCCGTCCGCGCCGGGCTGGTCCTCATCCTGCGCAGCGCGCCCGACATCGAGGTGGTGGGCGAGGCGGCGGACGGGGAGCAGGCGGTGGCGCTGGCCCGGGAGCTGCGGCCGGACGTGGTGCTGATGGACGTTCAGATGCCGCGTCTTGACGGGGTGTCGGCGACCCGGGAGGTGGTCGGGGAGGGCCTCGCGGACGTCCTCGTCCTGACCACCTTCGACCTCGACGAGTACGTGTTCGGGGCGCTGCGGGCGGGGGCGGCGGGGTTCCTGCTGAAGAACACCGAGGCCCGCGACCTCCTCACGGCCGTGCGGACCGTGGCGCGCGGGGAGGGCATCGTCGCCCCGGCCGTCACCCGCCGTCTCCTCGCCGAGTTCGCGGCCCGGCCCGCGCGGGAGCCGAAGGCCGACCCGGCGGTTCTGCAATCGCTGACCCGGCGCGAGCGCGAGGTCCTGTCGTGTCTGGGCCAGGGCCTGTCCAACGCGGGGATCGGCGAACGTCTGGACATGGCCGAGGCGACGGTGAAGACGCACGTCAGCCGTCTGCTGGGGAAGCTGGAGCTGCGCAGCCGGGTCCAAGCGGCCGTACTCGCGCAGGAGTTGGGGATCTAGCCGGGTGGGAACAGGGCGAACGGGCCTACTGGTCCAGACCTATTGACCCGTGGTCCAGACCTTTCTATTCTCGCGGCACCGTGGGTGTGAAGGCTCAGTCACGCCCCCCAACCCCCGCTCCTGAAAAGAGGAGGCGCACCATGCGCTTCAGACACAGAGCCGCGGCAGGGTTCGCGACCCTGTTGCTCCCGTTCGCCGGACTGGTCGGCCTCGCGAGCCCCGCCCAGGCCGCGACCTCGGCCACGGCCACCTACGCCGAACCCCAGGACTGGGGCACCGGCTTCGAGGGCAAGTGGACGGTGAAGAACACCGGCACCACCACCCTCACGTCCTGGACCGTCGAGTGGGACTTCCCCTCCGGCACGTCCGTCGCCTCCGCCTGGGACGCCGACGTCACCTCCTCCGGCACCCACTGGACCGCCAAGAACAAGTCCTGGAACGGCACCCTGGCCCCCGGCGCCTCCGTCTCCTTCGGCTTCAACGGTTCCGGCTCCGGCTCCCCGTCCAACTGCAAGCTCAACGGCGGCAGCTGCGACGGCACCTCCGTTCCCGGCGACGCGGCCCCCTCCGCGCCGGGCACCCCCACCGCCTCCGACATCACCAACACCTCGGTGAAGCTGGCCTGGAGCGCCGCCACCGACGACAAGGGCGTCAAGAACTACGACGTCCTGCGCGACGGCGCCAAGGTCGCCACGGTGACCACCACCTCGTACACGGACACCGGCCTGACCGCAGGGACCGACTACTCCTACAGCGTCCAGGCCCGGGACACCGCCGACCAGACCGGCCCGGCCAGCGGCGCGCGCGCCGTGCGCACCACCGGCGGCACCACCGAACCCCCGCCCACCGGCTCCAAGGTCAAGCTGGGCTACTTCACCGAGTGGGGCGTCTACGGCCGCAACTACCACGTCAAGAACCTGGTGACCTCCGGCTCGGCCGCGAAGATCACCCACATCAACTACGCGTTCGGCAACGTCAAGAACGGCCAGTGCGTCGTCGACGACACCTTCGCCGCGTACGAGAAGGCCTACACCGCCGACCAGTCCGTCAGCGGCACCGCCGACACCTGGGACCAGCCGCTGCGCGGCAACTTCAACCAGTTGCGCCAGCTGAAGGCCAAGTACCCGCACATCAAGGTGCTGTACTCCTTCGGCGGCTGGACCTACTCGGGCGGCTTCGCGCAGGCCGCGGCCAACGCCGCCGCGTTCGCCAAGTCCTGCAAGGCCGTCGTGGAGGACCCGCGCTGGGCCGACGTCTTCGACGGCATCGACATCGACTGGGAGTACCCGAACGCCTGCGGCCTGACCTGCGACACCTCCGGCCCGGCCGCGTTCAGGACCCTGTCCCAGGCGCTGCGCGCCGAGTTCGGCCAGAACTACCTGGTCACCGCCGCCATCACCGCCGACGGCTCCTCCGGCGGCAAGCTCGACGCGGCCGACTACGGCGGCGCCTCCCAGTACCTCGACTGGTACAACGTGATGACGTACGACTACTTCGGCGCCTTCGACAAGGACGGCCCGACCGCCCCGCACTCGCCGCTCACCTCGTACCCCGGCATCCCGGCCGCCGGCTTCAACTCCGCCGACGCGATCGCGAAGCTCAAGGCGAAGGGCGTCCCGTCCGCCAAGCTGCTGCTCGGCATCGGCTTCTACGGCCGCGGCTGGACCGGCGTCACCCAGTCCGCCCCCGGCGGCGCGGCGACCGGCGCGGCCCCCGGCACGTACGAGGCGGGCATCGAGGACTACAAGGTCCTCAAGACGTCCTGCCCGGTCACCGGCACCATCGCCGGCACGGCGTACGCGCACTGCGGCACCAACTGGTGGTCCTACGACACCCCGTCCACCATCGCCGGGAAGATGACCTGGGCCAAGAACCAGGGCCTGGGCGGCGCCTTCTTCTGGGAGTTCAGCGGTGACACCGCGAACGGCGAGCTGGTGAGCGCCATCAACAGCGGACTGTCGTAACCCTTTTCGAAGGCCTAGGCGACGTTGACGCGCTGACCGGGCGGGGCTGCCTCCAGCCACGCGAGGAAACCGGTCAGCGCGTCTTCGCTCATGGCGAGCTCCAGTCGCGTGCCCCGGTGCAGACAGGCGAGGATCACCGCGTCGGACAGCAGCGCCAGCTCCTCCTCGCCCTCGGGCAGGCGGCGGCCGGCCACCTCGATCGAGGCGCGCTCGAGGACGCGGCGCGGACGGTAGGCGTAGGAGAAGACGCGGTACCACTCGATGCGGTCGCCGTTGTAGCGGGCGACACCGTAACTCCAGCCCTTGCCGGAGGTGTCCGGTTTCTCGGACACGTCCCAGCGCAGCGAACAGTCGAAGGTGCCACCGGAGCGCTGGATGAGTCTGCGGCGCAGGCCGAAGACGAACAGCCCCAGTACCACCAGGGCCACGACGATTCCGCACACAGTCAGAGCGAGGACCATCGACACCGACCTCCTCGTCTCCTAGGTACCTTCAATTCAGGTAACGGAACGGAAAAAACATCCAAATCTGCCTCAGCCGCGGCCGGCTCCGGATCGCTCCGGTGCCGGCCGCGGCTGAGTGACGTCATCACACGGCGAGCTGGGTCAGCTCGCCGCCGCCGCACGCAGTCGTACGTCCGCGCGGCGCTCGGCGGTGGCGTCGCCCTCCGCCTTCGCGCGCTCCAGCTCGCGCTCCGCGCGCTGGACGTCGATCTCGTCCGACAGCTCGGCGATCTCGGCCAGCAGCGACAGCTTGTTGTCCGCGAACGAGATGAAACCGCCGTGCACCGCGGCGACGACCGTCCCACCATCACTCGTACGGATGGTCACCGGGCCCGACTCCAGCACACCGAGCAGCGGCTGGTGACCGGGCATGACGCCGATGTCGCCGGACGTGGTGCGCGCGACGACCAGGGTGGCCTCGCCGGACCAGACCTCTCGGTCGGCCGCGACCAGCGCGACGTGCAGCTCAGCAGCCAAGGTGGCTCCTCGGGTCACCACCCGGCGGGTCTGCCGGGTGTTGGTTACAAGTCTAGTAGGCGTGACAGAGGGGGCGGGACGAACCCCGCCCCCTCAGGTGTGAGCACACGGCTCACTCAGAGCTCAGGGCTCAGGAGACGCCCAGCTCCTTCGCGTTCTTCTTCAGGTCCTCGAGACCACCGCACATGAAGAACGCCTGCTCCGGGAAGTGGTCGTACTCGCCGTCGCAGATCGCGTTGAAGGCCGCGATCGACTCGTCCAGCGGGACGTCCGACCCGTCGACGCCGGTGAACTGCTTGGCGACGTGGGTGTTCTGGGACAGGAAGCGCTCCACGCGACGGGCACGGTGGACGACGAGCTTGTCCTCCTCGCCCAGCTCGTCGATACCGAGGATCGCGATGATGTCCTGGAGGTCCTTGTACTTCTGCAGGATCGTCTTGACGCGCATGGCGGCGTCGTAGTGGTCCTGCGCGATGTAGCGCGGGTCCAGGATGCGGGACGTGGAGTCCAGCGGGTCCACGGCCGGGTAGATGCCCTTCTCGGAGATCGGACGGGAGAGAACCGTCGTCGCGTCGAGGTGGGCGAAGGTGGTGGCCGGGGCCGGGTCGGTCAGGTCGTCCGCGGGGACGTAGATCGCCTGCATCGAGGTGATCGAGTGACCGCGGGTCGAGGTGATGCGCTCCTGGAGGAGACCCATCTCGTCGGCCAGGTTCGGCTGGTAGCCCACCGCGGAGGGCATACGGCCGAGCAGGGTCGACACCTCGGAACCGGCCTGCGTGAAGCGGAAGATGTTGTCGATGAAGAACAGCACGTCCTGCTTCTGGACGTCACGGAAGTACTCGGCCATGGTGAGGCCGGCCAGCGCGACGCGCAGACGGGTGCCCGGGGGCTCGTCCATCTGACCGAAGACCAGGGCGGTCTTGTCGATGACGCCCGAGTCCGACATCTCCTCGATGAGGTCGTTGCCCTCACGGGTGCGCTCACCGACACCGGCGAACACGGAGACACCGTCGTGGTTGTTGGCGACGCGGTAGATCATCTCCTGGATGAGCACCGTCTTGCCGACGCCGGCACCACCGAACAGACCGATCTTGCCGCCCTTGACGTACGGGGTCAGCAGGTCGATGACCTTGACGCCGGTCTCGAACATCTCGGTCTTCGACTCGAGCTCGTCGAAGTTCGGCGCCTTGCGGTGGATGGACCAGCGCTCGCCGTCGTAGGACTCGTCGACGTTCAGCACCTCACCGAGGGTGTTGAACACCTTGCCCTTGGTGAAGTCGCCGACCGGGACGGTGATGCCCGTGCCGGTGTCGGTGACGGCGGCCTGGCGGACCAGACCGTCGGTCGGCTGCATGGAGATGGTGCGGACCAGGCCGTCACCCAGGTGCTGGGCGACCTCCAGGGTCAGGGTCTTCTTCTCGCCCGCGTTCGCCGGGTCGGCGACCTCGACGTGGAGGGCGTTGTAGATCTCCGGCATCGCGTCGACGGGGAACTCCACGTCGACGACCGGGCCGATGACCCGGGCGACGCGGCCCGTAGCCGTCGCGGTCTCAACAGTGGTGGTCATTAGCGGTCACTCCCCGCGGTCGCGTCGGCCAGGGCGCTCGCGCCACCGACGATCTCGCTGATTTCCTGGGTGATTTCGGCCTGGCGGGCCGCGTTGGCAAGCCGGGACAGCGTCTCGATGAGCTCTCCGGCGTTGTCGGTGGCCGACTTCATCGCGCGCCGCGTGGCGGCGTGCTTGGAAGCGGCCGACTGGAGGAGCGCGTTGTAGACGCGGCTCTCCACATAGCGGGGCAGCAGGGCGTCGAGGACGTCCTCCGCCGAGGGCTCGAAGTCGTACAGCGGAAGGATCTCGCCCTTCGGTGCCGACTCCTTCGCGACCTCGTCGAGGCTGAGCGGCAGCAGACGGTCGTCGAGCGCCGTCTGCGTCATCATCGAGACGAACTCGGTGAAGACGATGTGGATCTCGTCCACGCCGCCCGCGGCCGTGTCCTTCTCGATGGCCTCGATCAGAGGAGCCGCGACCTTCTTGGCGTCCGCGTACGACGGCTCGTCGGTGAAGCCCGTCCACGACTCCGCGACCTTGCGCTCACGGAAGTTGTAGTGGGCCAGACCGCGCCGGCCGACGATGTACGTGTCGACCTGCTTGCCCTCGGACTCGAGGCGCGCCGTCAGCTGCTCCGCGGCCTTGATGGCGTTGGAGTTGAAGGCACCGGCGAGACCACGGTCGCTCGTCAGGAGCAGCACCGCGGACCGCGTGACCGTCTCGGCCTGCGTGGTCAGCGGGTGCTTGGTGTTCGAACCGGTACCGACCGCCGTGACCGCGCGGGTGAGCTCGGTCGCGTACGGCGTGGAGGCCGCCACCTTGCGCTGCGCCTTGACGACGCGCGAGGCGGCGATCATCTCCATCGCCTTCGTGATCTTCTTGGTCGCGGTGACGGATCGGATGCGACGCTTGTAGACCCGGAGCTGGGCTCCCATGAGTCAGGTCCCTTCCTTACGTCACTTGGCGGCGGACGAAGCGTCCTCGCCGAGCAGCTTGCCGTCCGAGGTCTCGAACTGCTTCTTGAACTCGGCGATGGCGTCGTCGATCGCCTGGATGGTGTCGTCCGACATCTTCGCGCCCTCCTTGATGGAGGTCATGAGGCCCTGCTCCTTGCGGTGCAGGTACTCCAGGAGCTCCTTCTCGAAGCGGCGGATGTCCCCGACCGGGACCTCGTCCATCTTGCCGTTGGTGCCGGCCCAGATGGAGACGACCTGGTCCTCGGTGGCCATCGGCTGGTACTGAGCCTGCTTCAGCAGCTCGACCATGCGCGCTCCACGCTCCAGCTGCGCCTTCGACGCGGCGTCCAGGTCGGAACCGAAGGCGGCGAACGCCTCCAGCTCACGGAACTGGGCGAGGTCGACGCGGAGACGGCCGGAGACCTGGCGCATCGCCTTGTGCTGCGCGGAACCACCGACTCGGGAGACGGAGATACCGACGTTCAGCGCGGGACGCTGACCGGCGTTGAACAGGTCCGACTCCAGGAAGCACTGGCCGTCGGTGATGGAGATGACGTTGGTCGGGATGAACGCCGAGACGTCGTTGGCCTTGGTCTCGACGATCGGCAGACCGGTCATCGAACCGGCACCCATGTCGTCGGAGAGCTTCGCGCAGCGCTCCAGCAGACGGGAGTGCAGGTAGAAGACGTCACCCGGGTAGGCCTCACGGCCCGGCGGGCGGCGCAGCAGCAGCGACACGGCGCGGTAGGCGTCGGCCTGCTTCGACAGGTCGTCGAAGATGATCAGGACGTGCTTGCCCTCGTACATCCACTGCTGACCGATGGCCGAACCGGTGTACGGCGCCAGGTACTTGAAGCCGGCCGGGTCGGACGCCGGGGCGGCGACGATGGTCGTGTACTCCAGCGCGCCGTTCTCCTCCAGCGCGCGGCGGACCGACGCGATGGTCGAGCCCTTCTGGCCGATGGCGACGTAGATGCAGCGGACCTGCTTCTTCGGGTCGCCCGTGCGCCAGTTGTCGCGCTGGTTGATGATCGTGTCGACGGCCAGGGCGGTCTTGCCGGTCTGGCGGTCACCGATGATCAGCTGGCGCTGGCCACGGCCGATCGGGGTCATCGCGTCGACGGCCTTGTAGCCGGTCTCCATCGGCTCGTGCACCGACTTGCGCTGCATGACCGTGGGGGCCTGCAGCTCGAGGGCGCGGCGGCCGGACGTCTCGATCTCGCCGAGGCCGTCGATCGGGTTGCCGAGCGGGTCGACGACGCGGCCGAGGTAACCCTCGCCCACCGCGACGGAGAGGACCTCACCGGTACGGGTGACCGGCTGACCCTCCTCGATACCGCTGAACTCGCCGAGGACGACGGCACCGATCTCGCGCTCTTCCAGGTTCAGCGCGAGACCGAGAGAGCCGTCCTCGAACTTCAGCAGCTCGTTCGCCATGGCCGAGGGCAGACCCTCGATCTTGGCGATACCGTCGCCGGCGACGGTGACCGTACCGACCTCCTCGCGCGAGGCCGCGTCCGGCTTGTACGACTGGACGAAGTTCTCCAGCGCGTCCCGGATCTCCTCCGGCCGGATCGTGAGCTCCGCCATCTGGGTTCCCTGCTCTCCTTGTTGGGCCCGAAGTTTCTTTGGGGGTCTGGGGGCGACCCCCAGGAATCCTCTGCACGGCCCAACCAGGGCCGTAAGCACTACTGCGTGTTCAGTTGCTGCTAGCTCGCCATGCGGCGGGCGGCGTCCTCGATGCGGTCCGCGAGGGAGCCGTTGATCACCTCGTCGCCGACCTGCACCCGGATCCCGCCGAGGACCTCGGGGTCCACGTCGAGGTTGAGGTGCATCTGACGGCCGTAGAGCTTCGCGAGGGCTGCGCCGAGGCGCTGCTTCTGCGCGTCGCTCAGCGGTACCGCGGACGTGACGACGGCCACGACGCGGTCCCGGCGCTCGGCGGCGAGCTTGGACAGGGACTCGAGTCCCGTCTCCAGGCTACGTCCCCGCGGCGCGGTCACGAGGCGCGTCACCAGACGCTCGGTGGCCGCGTCGGCCCGGCCGCCGAGCAGGCTGCGCAGCAGCTCGCTCTTGGCCGAGGCGGTGGCCTTCCGGTCGGTCAGGGCGGCGCGCAGCTCGGTGTTCGAGGAGACGATCCGACCGAAGCGGAACAGCTCGTCCTCGACGTCGTCGAGCGTGCCGGCCTTCTGCGCGGCGGTCAGGTCGGCGGTGTTCGCCAGCACCTCGAGCGCGTCCACCAGGTCGCGGGACTGCGACCAGCGGGAGCGCACCAGGCCGGAGACCAGATCGGCGGTGGTACCGCTGACCTGGCTGCCGAGCAGGCGCTGGGCCAGCTCGGCCTTGGCCTCGCCGGCCTGCGCCGGGTCGGTGAGGACCCGACGCAGCGACACCTCGCGGTCGAGCAGCGCGGTGACGGCCGCCAGCTCGGCGGCGAGCTGCGCCGCGTCCACGGACGTGGAGTCCGTCAGCGCGTCGAGACGCTCGCGTGCGGCTGCCAGGGCCTCGCGGCTCGCTCCGTTCATCGCGCGGCCTCGGCCTTCTCCTCGAGCTCGTCGAGGAAGCGGTCGATGACGCGGCTCTGCCGGGCGTGGTCCTCGAGGGACTCGCCGACGAGCTTGCCGGCCAGCTCGGTGGCGAGCTTGCCGACGTCCTGACGCAGCGCGGACGCTGCGGCCTTGCGGTCGGCCTCGATCTGGGTGTGACCGGCGGCGACGATCTCCTCGCGCTGCCGCTGGCCTTCCGCACGCATCTCGGCGATGAGCGCGGCGCCCTGCTCCTGCGCCTCCTGGCGCAGACGCGCGGCCTCGTGGCGGGCCTCGGCGAGCTGAGCCTTGTACTGCTCAAGAACGCTCTGGGCCTCGGTCTGCGCGGCCTCGGCCTTCTCGATACCGCCCTCGATGGCCTCGCGGCGCTCTTCCAGAACCTTGTTGATGTTCGGGAGGAGCTTCTTGGCGAGGAAGCCGAAGACGATGACGAAGGCGATCAGGCCGATCACGAGCTCCGGAATCGGCGGGATGAGGGGGTTCTCGGCCTCCTCAGCCGCCAGCTGAACCAGGGGGCTCATATCAGTGCCTTTCGTCGAAAGGGGCGGTCCGACGGTTCAGGTCAGGCGCTCGGGTAAACGAACGGCATGACCAGACCGATCAGGGCCAGCGCCTCACAGAAGGCGAAGCCCAGGATCTGGTTGGCGCGGATCAGGCCGGCCGCCTCGGGCTGGCGGGCGAGCGCCTGCGTGCCGTTACCGAAGATGATGCCGACGCCGACGCCCGGGCCGATCGCGGCGAGGCCGTAACCGATCGAGCCGAGGTTGCCCTTGATCTCGACGCCGGCGGCAAGGGTCTGGAGAGCGGACATGCCGGTTCTTCCTTCTCTTTCAATGACCGGTGGGGGTTGGCCACCGGATGTCTGGGTGGGTGTGCGGGGGCTCAGTGGTGCTCGGCGAGCGCGCCCTGGATGAAGCTGCAGGTCAGCAGGACGAAGACGTAGGCCTGGACCGCCTGGATGAAGAGCTCGAAGGCCGTCATCACGATGACCATGACGAACGAGACGGCGGAGTAGGCGATGCCGATGCCGTTCAGCATGTACCAGCTGGCGATCGTGAAGAGCAGCAGCAGGGTGTGACCGGCGAACATGTTCGCGAAGAGTCGGACGGCGTGGGTGAAGGGCCGCACGAGGAGGTTCGAGAACAGCTCGATCGTCATGGACAGCGGGAGCACCGCGCCCAGCGACTTGTCGTAGCCGGTGAAGTTCTTGAGGGCGCCGACGAAGCCGTGCCGCTTGAAGGTCAGGCCGACCCACAG
Organism: Streptomyces sp. NPDC051315; assembly: GCF_044455165.1. Classification (NCBI taxonomy): domain Bacteria; kingdom Bacillati; phylum Actinomycetota; class Actinomycetes; order Kitasatosporales; family Streptomycetaceae; genus Streptomyces; species Streptomyces sp. NPDC051315. Next base: position 205,694 of record NZ_JBITEN010000012.1, on the reverse strand, counting down.
GAAGTAGACGATGGCGGCCAGGACGGCGGGGTACGAGATGATCGCGGTGACCGGGAACTGGGCGATCGGGATGATCGACCACAGGTTCATGATCCAGACGAAGAAGAAGAGCGAGACGACGAGCGGGACGTACTTCTCGCCTTCCTTCTTGCCGATGGTCTCGTAGACGACACCGCGCCGGACGAAGTCGTAACCGGCCTCGGCGACCATCTGGAGCTTGCCGGGGACGACCTTCGGCTTGGCGAAGGCGGCCCAGAAGAAGCCGACGATGATGATCGAGCCGAGCAGCGCCAGCAGCATCGTCTTGTTGAAGTACAGGTTGCTGTCGGCGTCGCCCCAGAGCGGCTCGAACAGGAACGAGTGCAGGCCCGGAGCCGGGAAGCCACAACCGTCGAACAGGTGGCAGTCGGTCTCGAAGGCGAGCACCTGCGTCGGGTCAGCACTCACCGCGGGCTCCTTCATCGTGGCGCATAGGTACGGCAACCTCGTTGTGTCGGCGCGGCGTACGGCCGCGATTCGGCACGGGACTGGTGTTACGGATGTGGGGGCGGCGTGGGGGCATCTCGCCTCGCGTGTGAGCAGGCGTCAGCTCGGATGCCCGCGCCCGCGATGCCGCAGTTGGCACCGGACGATAGCAGGATCTCTCAGGCGTCTTTATCCCGGCCCTACCCCTCACGACGAGTGCCCCGTCTTTTCGGGCTTGCCGCCCGCAGAGGAGCTTGTCGAGTCGGGTTCGACGTAGAGGACCTTGGCCTTCATGTGGGCTCGCGTCTGCGCGGCGATCCAGGCGAGGGTGCCGGCGACGAGCGAGACGGCGAAGGCGCGGGGGTTGAACAGCGTCGTGTTCTTGAACGCGGCCATGAAGATGAACAGCAGCAGGATCTGCGCCGCGTACAGCATCAGGCCCATGGCCTGGAACAGCTGCGGAAGCGATTTGGCGGTGCGCTGCAGGACGTAGAGGCCGAGCCCCATGAACAGGATGACCACCACGGTCGCGACGACGGCTCCGATCGCTCCCTTGCCGCCGGCGACCACACCGCTGACGACGGCTGCGATCGCGCCGACGGCAGCCGTGGGCACGGCGGCCTGGGCCAGGATCCGGACGTCATTGGACGGCATGGCGGCAACTCCGCTTTCAAAGGGGGGCAGGGGTGTCGTCATGGACGAGCGTAGTCCCGGTCCGAGGGGGGTGAAGACCTCACACCTTCGGACCGTCGCACTACGGTCCTTCGGCTCCATCCGGGGTTCTCGTGAACCGTATCACAAACTATTTGATGAGGTCTTTACCTGATGGGTGTGCTTGCTGTCACACATGAGAGTGACAGTGCGCGTCTGTGCAGAAACAGCGCCCACTTGTCTGGTATTGGGCGCTTTGCCATCCCGGGACTTCCCCACGACTTGGCAATGCTCTCGTCAGATTCTTACCTTGCCGTGCCCGACGTCGAGCGTGGGGCCGGGCGCGAAGCCGTACGCGAACGAGCGCCCACGGCGGTCGCCCCGTTGACTCCCGAGACGCCGATGGCGACCGGGGTGCGCGGTTCCGGCTGCTCCTGCGACGGGCACTCCTGCGCGGACGCGCCGCTCGCCGCCGTCTCCGGCAGGACCTTGCGGCGTCGGTAGCGCGGCGGCACGAAGGCCTCGGCCCAGCGCGGGGCCCGCGGGGTGAAGCGCGGCAGCAGGAGCAGCACGAGCCCGATCGCGCTGAGGATCACGACGCCGAGGACGATCCACATGGACGCCGAGTTGACCGAGTAGGTCAGCGCGCCGAACGCGATCAGCGCCGACCAGAAGTACATGATCAGCACCGCGCGGCTGTGCGAGTGGCCGATCTCCAGCAGCCGGTGGTGCAGGTGCCCGCGGTCCGCGGCGAACGGCGACTGACCGCGCCAGGTGCGGCGCACGATCGCCAGGATGAGGTCGGCGGCCGGGATCGCGATGATGGTCAGCGGGAGCAGCAGCGGGATGTAGACGGGCACCGTCTGGTGCACGGTGTTGCGCTCCGAACCGGAGAACAGGTTCATCACGTCCGGGTCGACCTGGCCGGTGACGGAGATCGCCCCCGCCGCCAGCACCAGCCCGATCAGCATCGAGCCGGAGTCGCCCATGAAGATCCGCGCCGGGTGCATGTTGTGCGGCAGGAAGCCCAGGCACATGCCCATCAGGATCGCCGCGAACAGGGTGGCCGGGGCGGCGGCCTCGATGCCGTACGAGTACCAGATGCGGTAGGCGTACATGAAGAACGCGGCCGAGGCGATGCACACCATGCCTGCGGCGAGGCCGTCGAGGCCGTCGACGAAGTTGACCGCGTTGATGGTGATGACGACCAGCGCCACCGTCAGCAGGGTGCCCTGCCACTGGGTCAGCGCGACCGTGCCGACGCCCGGGATCGGCAGCCACAGGATCGTCAGACCCTGCATGACCATCACACCGGCCGCGATCATCTGGGCACCCAGCTTGATCAGGGCGTCGATCTCGAACTTGTCGTCGAGGACGCCGATCAGCCAGATCAGCGCGGCCCCGGAGAGCAGCGCGCGTGGCTCGTTCGACTTCTCGAAGACCTCGTTGAGGTTGGTGAGGTGGTCGGCGACCAGCAGGCCCGCGCACAGGCCGAAGAACATGGCGATCCCGCCGAGCCGCGGAGTGGGTTCCCGGTGCACGTCACGGGCCCTGATCTCCGGCATCGCCCCGGCCACGATCGCGAACTTCCGTACCGGCCCTGTCAGCAGATACGTCACCGCGGCCGTGATGCAGAGCGTCAGCAGGTATTCACGCACAGGCTTCCCCACAGGTCTCGCTGGCCATCTCAGCCCCACACCCTAGCGACGGCGGCATATGGTTGGGGACTTCCGGGTAGCCACGATGGTTGCATGAGCGGCTGTGTACGGGCCGCGCCCACCCCCCGTTCAGCCGGGATACGGCGGAAATCCCCGCACCAGCTCCCGCACGTCCTCACGCGCCGCCCTGCCCTCGACCTCGTCCCGCAGCACGCCCGCCATCAGCTTCGCGATCCGCGTCATCTCCTCCTCCCCCATGCCCTGTGTGGTGACCGCGGCCGTGCCCAGGCGCAGTCCGCGGGCGTCGGTGTGCGGCAGCGCGCAGCAGTCCAGCACCACCCCCGCGGCCGCGAGCCGGCCGCGCGCGGTGCGCCCGTCGACGCCGAGCGGCGCCGGGTCGGCGGTGATGAGGTGCGTGTCGGTGCCCCCGGTGGTGACGGCGAACCCCTCCGTCTCCAGCCTTGCCGCGAGAACCCTCGCGTTGGCGACCACCTGATGGGCGTACGCGGCGAACGCCGGTGTTGCCGCCTCGCCGAACGCGACCGCCTTCGCGGCGATGGTGTGCATCTGGGCCCCGCCCTGGGTGAAGGGGTAGACGGCCCGGTCCACCCGCTCCGCCAGTTCGGCACCACAGAGGATCATCCCGCCGCGCGGCCCGCGCAGCACCTTGTGCGTGGTGGCGCAGACGATGTCGGCGTACGGCACCGGGGAGGGCGCCGCTCCCCCGGCGACGAGCCCGATCGGGTGGGCGGCGTCGGCGATGAGGTAGGCGCCGACCTCGTCGGCCACCTCCCGGAAGAAGGCGTAGTCGAGGTGGCGCGGGTAGGCGATGGACCCGCACACGATCGCCTTGGGCCGGTGGCCGCGGGCCAGCGTGCGCACCTGCTCGTGGTCGACGAGCCCGGTCTCGGCGTCCACCCCGTAGGGCACGAAGTCGAACCAGCGGCCGGAGAAGTTGGCGGGCGAACCGTGCGTGAGGTGGCCGCCGTAGGGCAGCCCGAGGGCCAGCACGGTGTCACCGGGCCGCAGCAGCGCCGCGTACGCGGCGAGCACGGCCGACGATCCCGAGTGCGCCTGCACATTGGCGTGCTCGGCCCCGAACAGCGCCTCGGCGCGCTCCACGGCGAGGCGCTCGGCCACGTCGACGATCTCGCATCCGCCGTGGTGACGGGCGCCCGGATACCCCTCCGCGTACTTGTTGGCGAGCGGCGAGCCGAGCGCGGCCAGCACGGCCGGCGAGGTGAAGTTCTCGGCGGCGATCAGCTGCAGCGCCGACGCCTGCCGCTCCCGTTCCCCGAGCAGGATCTCGGCGAGCTCGGGGTCCTGCCGCTGCAGGACGTCGGCCTCGGTGGCATGGGTGACCGGCATGGTGGACTCCGGGCGTCGACGGTGACGTGAGTCCAATGTAGGCCCGGGACACCCGGGCCGCCCGGTGTCGGCAGGGCCGAAAGTGACGGACTACATCCGCGCGGGCACACCCGTGAGCGCCGTGACGACAGGATCCAGCGCCTGGTGTATCTCGTCCCCGATCGACCGGAAGAACGGCAGGGGCGCCCCGTACGGGTCGTACACCTCGTCCGCCTCCGCGGTCGGCGCCAGGAGCCACCCGCGTAGCGCCGCCGCCGCGCGGACCAGGGCGCGGGCGCGCATCACCACGCCGTCCTCCAGCGGGGGCAGCGTCGCCGGGTCGATGGCGTTGACCAGGCGGGTGAACTCCTTCAGGGTGAAGGTGCGCAGGCCCGCCGAGTGGCCCATGGAGATGACCTGGGCGCGGTGGTCACGGGTGGCCGTCAGGACCAGGTCGGCCCGGATGACGTGCTCGTCGAGGAGCTCACGGCCGGTGAAGCCGGAGGCGTCCGCGCCGAAGTCGGCCAGCACGGTCTCCGCGTTGGCCTCCATGGGCGCGCCCTCGTGGCCCCAGGTGCCCGCGCTCTCCACGATCAGCCCGCCGCCCAGCACCCCGAGCCGCTGGGACACGAAGTGCCGGGTCAGCCGCTCGGTGATCGGCGAGCGGCAGACGTTGCCGGTGCTGACGTGGAGGATGCGGAAGGTGTCGCGCGGAAACCCGAACGTCGTCGTCTCCTCCGCGATGCGTTCCCCGTTGCCTATGCCACGCCCCGCGTCAGGGGCTGTCAATTCGCCACCTCGAGGTCGGGTACGACCTTACGCAGCTCGTCCGCGGAGATGGCGCCCGCGCGCAGCAGCAGGGGCACGTCGCCGCTGACGTCGACGATCGAGGACGGGACGTTGCCGGGGGTGGGCCCGCCGTCCAGGTACACGGAGACGGAGTCGCCGAGCATCTCCTGGGCGGAGTCGCAGTTCTCCGGCGCGGGGTGGCCCGTCAGGTTCGCCGACGAGACGGCCATGGGGCCGACCTCGGTCAGCAGCTCGATGGCGACCGGGTGCAGCGGCATACGCACCGCCACCGTGCCGCGGGTGTCGCCCAGGTCCCACTGGAGGGACGGCTGGTGCTTGGCGACGAGCGTGAGCGCGCCCGGCCAGAAGGCGTCGACCAGCTCCCAGGCCAGCTCGGAGAAGTCCGTGACGAGGCCGTGCAGGGTGTTGGGGGAGCCGATGAGGACGGGGGTGGGCATGTTGCGGCCCCGGCCCTTGGCCTCCAGCAGGTCGCCGACGGCCTCCTTGGAGAACGCGTCGGCGCCGATGCCGTACACCGTGTCGGTGGGGAGGACCACCAGCTCGCCTCGGCGGACGGCGGACGCGGCCTCGCGCAGACCCGTCACCCGGTCGGTCGCGTCGTTGGTGTCGTATCGCCGTGCCATATCTAGCGGGCCTCCTCGTGCACGTACTGCTGGGGGTGGTGATGCGCGGTGGCGCTCACGGCAGGGCCTTGCGGGCCGTCGCGAAGCGCGGGCGGTTGTTGAGGTCGGGGTGGTCGGCCGCGTCGGCCCAGCCCCGCTCCTCGGTGAAGATCCACGGCACCTGGCCGCCCTGGGTGTCGGCGTGCTCGATCACGACGACGCCGCCGGGGCGCAGGAGCCGGTGTGCGGTGCGTTCCAGACCGCGGATGAGGTCGAGGCCGTCCTCGCCGGAGAACAGGGCCATGTCGGGGTCGTAGTCCCGCGCCTCGGGGGCGACGTACTCCCACTCGGTGAGCGGGATGTACGGCGGGTTGGAGATGACCAGGTCGACCTGGCCGTCGAGGTCCGGGAAGGCGGTCAGGGCGTCGCCCTGGCGCAGGTCGACCCTGGACCCCTCCACGTTCTTGCGGGTCCACACCAGGGCGTCCTCGGACAGCTCCACGGCGTGCACGCGGGAGCGCGGGACCTCCTGGGCGAGGGCGAGCGCGATGGCGCCGGAGCCGGTGCACAGGTCGACGATGCAGGGCTCGACGACGTCCATGGCGCGTACGGCGTCTATGGCCCAGCCGACCACGGACTCGGTCTCGGGCCGCGGCACGAAGACGCCGGGGCCGACCTGGAGCTCCAGGTAGCGGAAGTAGGCCCGTCCGGTGATGTGCTGGAGCGGCTCGCGCTGCTCGCGCCGGGCGATGACCTCCCAGTACCGGGCGTCGAAGTCGGAGTCCTTCACGGAGTGGAGCGCGCCGCGCTTCACTCCGTGCACGAACGCGGCGAGCTCCTCCGCGTCGGTGCGCGGCGAGGGCACGCCGGCGTCGGCCAGCCGCTGGGTGGCCTGAGCTACCTCAGCGAGCAGCAGGCTGCGAGGGCTTGGGGGTCGCCCCCCAAAGGATTGCTGCACGCGTGTCCTCCGTGTCGTACTCGTCCGTGCGTACTGCCTTACGCCGCTGGTCCGTGGGTACTGTCTTACGCCGCGGCCAGCTTCGCCGCCGAGTCCGCGTCGACGCAGGCCTGGATCACCGCGTCGAGTTCGCCGTCCAGGACCTGGTCCAGGTTGTAGGCCTTGAAGCCGACGCGGTGGTCCGAGATGCGGTTCTCCGGGAAGTTGTAGGTGCGGATCTTCTCGGAGCGGTCGACGGTGCGGACCTGGCTGCGGCGGGCGTCGGCGGCCTCCCTCTCCGCCTCCTCCTGCGCCATGGCGAGCAGCCTGGAGCGCAGGATACGCAGTGCCTGCTCCTTGTTCTGCAGCTGGCTCTTCTCGTTCTGGCAGGAGGCGACGACCCCGGTGGGCAGGTGCGTGATGCGCACGGCGGAGTCGGTGGTGTTGACGGACTGCCCGCCGGGGCCGGAGGAGCGGTACACGTCGATGCGCAGGTCGTTCGGGTTGATCTCGACGTCGACCTCCTCGGCCTCGGGCGTGACGAGGACGCCGGCCGCGGAGGTGTGGATACGGCCCTGGGACTCCGTCGCCGGGACGCGCTGGACGCGGTGCACACCGCCCTCGTACTTCAGCCGGGCCCAGACGCCCTGACCGGGCTCGATCTGCCCGCGGGCCTTCACCGCGACCTGGACGTCCTTGTAGCCGCCCAGCTCGGACTCGGTGGCGTCGATGATCTCGGTCTTCCAGCCGACGCGCTCGGCGTAGCGCAGGTACATGCGCAGCAGGTCGCCCGCGAACAGCGCGGACTCGTCACCACCGGCGCCCGCCTTGATCTCCAGGATGACGTCCTTGTCGTCACTCGGGTCACGCGGGACGAGCAGCAGGCGCAGCTTCTCGGTCAGCTCCTCGCGCTGCTTCTCCAGGTCCTTGACCTCGGCGGCGAAGTCCGGGTCGTCGGCGCCGAGTTCACGCGCGGTCTCGATGTCGTCGCCGGTCTGCTTCCAGGAGCGGTACGTGGCGACGATCGGGGTGAGCTCGGCGTACCGCTTGTTCAGCTTGCGCGCGTTGGCCTGGTCGGCGTGGACCGACGGGTCGGCGAGCTTCTTCTCCAGGTCGGCGTGCTCACCGATGAGTTCCTCGACGGCCTCGAACATCTCTGGCTCCTGTGCTGCGTACGGAAGGGAAGGCGGACGACCAAAAACGCCGGTCCCGGCGCGCCCGGGCGGGGCGCGACCGTGGACCGGCGAAATGGGGCTCGCTACTTCTTGGAGCCGGCGGCCTTGCCGAAGCGGGCCTCGAAGCGGGCCACACGGCCACCGGTGTCGAGGATCTTCTGCTTGCCCGTGTAGAACGGGTGGCACTCGGAGCAGACGTCGGCGCGGATGGTGCCGGCCTCGATCGTGCTACGGGTGGTGAACGACGCGCCGCAGGTGCAGCTGACCTGCGTCTCGACGTACGCGGGGTGGATGTCGCGCTTCAAGGTGTCTCCTAGGTTTCGGGAGGGCGCCGGGTCGCAGCCGCGGGATGCGGAGGCGTGAACCGGAGCCGACGTACCAGTCTGCCAGGACTGGCGCCATCCCCCAAAACCGGGGGGTGGGCGGAACTATTCCCGGAGGCCCCGGGGGGCGCGGGGGTCCCGGGGGCGCGGGGGTCCCGGGGGCGCGGGGGTCCCGGGGGCGCGGGGGTCCCGGGGGCGCGGGGGTCCCGGGGGCGCGGCGGGGGCGCGGGACGAGTGACGCGCCGCGCCGACGGCGTGGACGGGCAGCGGGCCGCCCGCGTGGGCCGAGGACGGGCCGGTGCCCGGACCGCTGTTCCCTAGGACGGGGTCACGACCCCCGCCGCCTCGCCCGTCGCGTTGCCCTCCGTGGCCGTCTTCGGGATGGGCCGGTCGTTCCTGAGGGCCGTCCAGACCTGCTCGGCCTTCTTCTTCTGCACGAGGACGCGGTTGGGGTCGGCCGGGTCGTACTGGACCGGCAGGGTGACCATGGTCAGGTCGGACGCGCCGATGCTCTTGAGGCCGTTGGCGAAGGACATCAGGGAGTTCAGGGAGCCGAGGCCGGAGTCGGTGGTGACGGCCTTGGTGGCGGTGTCGGCGAGGTCGTACAGCTTGGTGCCGCCGGTGAACAGGCCGACCTTCCTGACCTGCTCGACCAGCGCCTTGACGAAGGCCTGCTGGAGCTGGATGCGGCCGAGGTCGGAGCCGTCGCCGACGCCGTGCCGGGTGCGGACCAGGGCGAGGGCCTGCTCGCCGTCGAGCGTGTGCGTGCCGGCCGCGAGGTCGAGGTGGCTGTCGGGGTCCTTGATGGCCTTGGTGGTGGTGACCTCGACCCCGCCCAGCTCGTCGATGAGCTTCTGGAAGCCGGAGAAGTCCACCTCCAGGTAGTGGTCCATGCGCACGCCGGTGATCGACTCGACGGTCTTCACCGCGCAGGACGCGCCGCCCGTGGTGTACGCCGAGTTGAACATCACGTCGGTCGCGGCGTCGTGGGTGACGCCCTGGGTGTCGGTGCACGCGGGGCGGTCGATGAGGGTGTCGCGCGGGATGGAGACGACGCTGGCCCTCTTGTGGCCCTCGTACACGTGGACGATCATCGCCGTGTCGGAGCGGGCGGTGCCGTCGTCGGTTCCGCCGCCGAGCTTCTTGTTGGCGCCCGAGCGGGTGTCCGAGCCGAGGACCAGGATGTTCTCCGAGCCGTTGTCGGCCTTCGTGGGCCGGTCGGTGCCCAGGGCCTGGTCGATGTCGACGCTCTTGATGTTGCCGTTGAGCCTGAAGTAGACGTAGCCGGCCCCGGTGCCGCCGAGGACGACGATGCCCGCCGCGGTCCACGCCCCGATCAGCAGCCTCTTGTTCCTGCTGCGCGGCTTGCGGCGGCGGCTCGTCGCGCGGGGGCGCGGACCGTCGCCGGTGTGCTGATCCCTTGGGCCGGCCTCTCCCGGTATGCCGGGCTCCGGCGTGCTCTCGGCGGACATGTGCTCCTCGCGTCTCGTCGCTCGCTCGGTTACCCCCTGTTGTCAGGGTCAGGCCTGGTCGATCCCCCGGATCCCTCGGATCGCCCCTTTCGCACCATCGTCGCTCCGCCCCGTCAGACGGCGAAAGTCGGGAGGGTGGCACAACGGACTGTGCCCGGCCCGTGGAGGGCCGGGCACAGTCAGTGACCGGACGATCGGGGGCGTACCCCGCTCACCAGCGTCTTCAGCCGAAGATGTCGTACTGCTTGAACGACGTCCCGAGCGAGACGCGTGTGGCGAAGATCGCGGTACTGGCCTTGCCGGTGCCCTTGTAGAGGTAGAGCGTTCCGCCGGGGGTCCGGGCCAGGAAGTCGGCGATGCCGTCCCCGTTGACGTCACCGACGGCGTCGAAGGCGTTGTACGTGGTCGCGCTCCAGGTCGCCACCTTGATCCGGGCGCCGAACGCGGCCGTGCCCGCCGTGCCGGTGCCCGGGTACAGGTACACCGCGCCGGTGCTGGAGTTGCGGGCGAGCAGGTCGGTCTTCCCGTCGCCGGTGAAGTCGCCGTGGCCGCGCACGAAGTTGTACTGGTTCCAGCCGCTGCCGACCTTCACGGGCGCGGCGAAGGCGCCGTTGCCCTTGCCCGGGTAGATCCACAGGATGCCGGTGGAGTCGACGGCGAGCATGTCGGGCAGGTAGTCGCCGGTGACGTCACCGGGGGTGACGATCGCCCGGCGGGTCTTCCAGTTGTCGCCGATCAGCTTGGTGGCCCAGCTCTCGCTGGACGGCACGAGGTGCTTCCAGAAGACGTCACCGTCGGAGGCGCGGCGCAGCATCAGGTCCTGGTAGCCGTCCCGGTCGAGGTCGGTCTGCAGGACGATGTTGTAGCCGCTCCAGGTGCCCCAGGACTGGCGGGCGGCCAGCGAGGTGCCCTTGGAGTCGATCTCGTAGCCGGTCTTGTCGGCCGCGTTGCGCACCCACAGGTCGGCCAGGTGGTCACCGTTGAGGTTGGTGTCGTCGACGCGCGGGTAGACCGGGCCGACGTACGTGGAGATCTTGCTGAAGACGCTGTACGCGCCGCTCTCGACGCAGTCCTTCACACCCCAGGAGACGACGCCGACGATCCGGTTGTTGACCACGAGCGGGCCGCCGGAGTCGCCGTTGCAGGCGGTGGTGGTCCCGGTGTCGCTGCCGGTGGCGGGCGTGCCCGCGCAGATCATGTGGCCCTTGACGTAGTCGGCGCCGTAGTAGTTCGAGCAGGTGGTGTTGGACTGGATCGGCAGCTCGGCCGTCTTCAGCGTGTCCGAGATGTCCTGCGTGGTCGAACTGGTACGGCCCCAGCCGTAGACCGTGGCCTTGGTACCGGCCACGTAGGACGTGGTGTCCAGGTTCGTGGTCATCCGGATCGGCGTGGCCCTGACCGGGTTCGGCAGCGTCAGGACGGCGATGTCGTTGTCGATCGTCGTCGCGTTGTACGACCAGTGGTTCCACTGACGCCAGACGCGCATGGCGGTGCCGCCGTGCAGGTCCCCGTCCTCGCCCATCAGCTGCGAGGTCCCGGTGACGACCCAGCCGTTGGCCTTCCAGTCGTAGCCCTTGACGCAGTGCGCGGCGGTGAGGATCTTCGTCGGGGCGACGACCGCGCCGCCGCAGAAGAAGCCGATGTCGTCGCTGGTGCTGGCGGTCCCCCGTTTGTCGGCGTACCAGAGCTGGGCCATCCACGGCGCGGCGGTGATGCTCGTCGTGGTGCCACCGATGATCTTCGGGTCGATGGTGGTGGCACTGCTGCTCGCGCTCAGGGACTCCTTGGAGCTCTGCCCCGGCGTGTCGTCGCCGCCGACGGCGATGGGGGCGCGCTTCTGGAGTTCCTCGGAGGTCAGCGGTGTGCTGCGGGTGACCGACGGCGGCGCCTCGGACGCCTGCGCGGTCGACATGAACAGCGCGCCGGCGACGGCGGCGGCCACACCGGCCGCGGCGACGGGCAGGGCGATCCGTATCCGGCGTCTGTGCCGGCCGCTTCCGGACGTGGGTGTACCCACTCAAGTCCCCCCTCGGGATCTGGTGTTGGTGAGGTGCGCGGTCGGGAAGCCGACCGAAGGGCGAGATCGTACCTCGCCCGCGAGCAGCGGAAAGGGCCGCCCCCGCGAAGGGGCGGCCCTTTCGGAAGACTGCCGTCAGTCGCCGTTGCCGGGCGTCGGGGTCGTCTTCTGGATCTGCATCAGGAACTCGACGTTCGACTTCGTCTGCTTCATCTTGTCGAGCAGCAGCTCGATCGCCTGCTGCTGGTCGAGCGCGTGCAGCACACGCCGCAGCTTCCAGACGATGTTGAGCTCCTCGGCGCCGAGCAGGATCTCTTCCTTACGGGTACCGGACGCGTCCACGTCCACCGCCGGGAAGATGCGCTTGTCGGCGAGCTTCCGGTCGAGCTTGAGCTCCATGTTGCCGGTGCCCTTGAACTCCTCGAAGATCACCTCGTCCATGCGGGAGCCGGTGTCCACGAGGGCCGTCGCCAGGATGGTGAGCGAGCCGCCGTCCTCGATGTTGCGCGCCGCGCCGAAGAAGCGCTTCGGCGGGTACAGCGCGGTCGAGTCGACACCACCGGACAGGATGCGGCCGGAGGCGGGCGCGGCCAGGTTGTACGCACGGCCCAGACGCGTGATCGAGTCGAGCAGTACGACGACGTCGTGGCCCAGCTCCACCAGACGCTTGGCGCGCTCGATGGCGAGCTCGGCGACCGTGGTGTGGTCCTCGGCCGGACGGTCGAAGGTCGAGGAGATGACCTCGCCCTTGACCGACCGCTGCATGTCGGTGACCTCTTCCGGACGCTCGTCGACCAGGACGACCATCAGGTGGCACTCGGGGTTGTTGTGGGTGATCGCGTTGGCGATCGCCTGCATGATCATGGTCTTGCCGGTCTTCGGCGGGGCCACGATCAGACCGCGCTGGCCCTTACCGATCGGCGACACGAGGTCGATGATCCGGGTGGTGAGGACGCCGGGGTCCGTCTCCAGGCGGAGGCGGTCCTGCGGGTACAGCGGGGTGAGCTTGTTGAACTCCGGGCGGCCACGGCCGTGTTCGGGCGCCATGCCGTTGACGGAGTCCAGGCGCACCAGCGCGTTGAACTTCTCGCGCCGCTCGCCTTCCTTGGGCTGACGCACGGCACCGGTGATGTGGTCGCCCTTGCGCAGGCCGTTCTTGCGGACCTGGGCGAGGGAGACGTACACGTCGTTCGGACCCGGGAGGTAGCCCGACGTGCGGATGAAGGCGTAGTTGTCGAGGATGTCCAGGATGCCCGCGACGGGGATCAGGACGTCGTCCTCGGCGATCTGCGGCTCGGGCGCGATCTCGTCGCGGCCACGACGGCCACGGCGGTCGCGGTAGCGGCCGCGACGGCCTCGGCGGCCGCCCTCGAAGTCGTCGTCGTCCTGCGGGCCGACGTTACGGTCCTGGCGGCCGCCGCCCTGCTGCTGGTTCTGCTGCTGGCGCTGGCCGCCCTGGCCCTGCTGGTCGTCGCCCTTGCCGCGGCGGTCGCGGTCACGGCCGCGCTCACGGCGGTCGCGGCGGCGGCCCTCGCCACCGTCGGCGTCGGCCTTGGCCTCGCCCTGCGGCTGCGCGGGCTGCTCGGGGGCCGCGGTCTCGGCCTTGGGGGCGCTCTTCGCCTCGGCCGTGACGGTCTCGGGGCTGCCCGCCTCGGCGGTGGCGCGGCGGCGACGGCGCTCGGTGGGGGCGTCGTTGCCCCCGGCCGGCTGGCCGGGGATCTCGATCTGCTGCTGGGCCACGGCCTTCTCGGCGGGGGCCTCGGCCGGGGCGGCGTCCGCCTTCTTCTCGGCGGCCTCGCCGGTGCGCGCCTTGGAGGTGGCACGGCGCTTCGGCTTGGTCTCGGTGGGGGCTTCGGCCTTCGCGGCCGGGGCGCCGCCTGAAGCCTGCGCCTCCTTGATGACCTCGATCAGCTGGCTCTTGCGCATACGCGCGGTGCCCCTGATGCCGAGGCCGGATGCGACCTGCTGCAGCTCGGCCAGCACCATGCCCTCGAGGCCGGTACCGCGGCGCCGCCGGGAGCCGGCACCGGTGGCAGGCGCGGAGGCGTCCGTGGCGGGCGCGGCAGCGGTCTCCTCGACACGTGCGCCCATCAGATCGGTGGTGTCGCTCACGAAGGGTCCTTCCCTGGAGCGGACGTCGGCCTGTCTGGCTCGGCGACCGGTTGTGCTGTCCGACTTCGGTCCTTGCTGTGGCGAAGCCGGGGCGGTGGTCCGCCAAAGCGGCGGAAGAGATATCTGGTGATTGGCGCTTCCTCGACGAGCCGTGGCACCCAGTGTCACGTGGCGTGGTCGCACCGATTCCGGAGCGTGCCCGGCAGACCGCTCAGCGTCGCTGTACGGCGTACTGCCCAGATACGACGTACGGAGCGCAGTGCGGCTTGGGGAGCTCCCGGAAGAATGTCTGCCCCGGACGGGGACACGAAGCACCTCGCCATGGTGGGGTCGGGTGCAGACTTGAGATTAACACTACCGGATCCAACAAACATTCCCCCTCTCGAAATCCGGCGACCGTCGCGTCTTTCAGAGGTCGCCGGAGGGCGCGAGCGGCAGCACGCTCGCTCCTTGCAGGTCCAGGGCCAGCCGGTTCGCTGCCCAGTCCGCGCCGGCCAGGGCCTCCACCTTGTCGGCCGTGCCCGCGTCGGCCAGCGCCATCACGGTGGGTCCGGCGCCGGAGATCACGGCGGGGATCCCGTCGGCGCGCAGCCGCTCCACCAGTGCGGCGCTCTCCGGCATGGCCGGCGCGCGGTACTCCTGGTGGAGGCGGTCCTCGGTGGCGGGCAGCAGCAGCTCGGGGCGCCTGGTCAGGGCCTCGACGAGCAAGGCGGCACGGCCCGCGTTGGCGGCGGCGTCGACATGCGGCACGGTGCGCGGGAGCAGACCGCGCGCGGTCTCGGTCAGGACCGGCTTTCCGGGCACGAAAACCACCGGAACGATGGAATCGGAGGGCTCCATCCTGATCGCCCGCGCGGCGCCCGCCTCCATCCAGGAGAGGGTGAAGCCGCCGAGCAGACAGGCCGCGACATTGTCGGGGTGGCCCTCGATCTCGGTCGCGAGCTCGAGCAGGGCGGTGTCGTCGAGCTTGCTCTCGCCGCCTATGGTCACGGCGCGGGCGGCGACGATGCCGGCGCAGATGGCGGCGGAGGAGGAGCCGAGGCCGCGGCCGTGCGGGATGCGGTTGGCGCAGACGATCTCCAGGCCGCGCGGCTGGCCGCCCAGGACGTCGAAGGCGGTGCGCAGGGAGCGGACGAGCAGGTGCCTCTCGTCACGGGGCAGCGTCTCGCTGCCCTCACCCGCGATGTCGATGTGCAGCCCGGAGTCGGCCACCCGGACGACGACGTCGTCGTACAGCCCCAGCGCGAGGCCCAGGGCGTCGAAGCCCGGACCGAGGTTGGCGCTGGTGGCGGGGACGCGCACCCGGACGGCGGCGGCGCGGAACGCTGGACCGGCCATCGCTCGTTGACTCTCCTTGAGCTGCGTGATGGTCGAATGACATTCGATGACGTACGAAGACCCACGGGCCGCGGAGGACGGCGCGGCCCCGTTGCCGGCCGCGCGATATGCGAAGGCATATGCGGTAGGCGGGTTCGGTACAGCCTATCGAAGGAAGGTTCTGTGGCGACATAGGGCGCACAGGAGGCGCACGATGCGTGTCGTAGGCCCCCTGTGCACCCCCGAGGGGGTTACCCCTGACCGCACCCGGCCGGGGTGCGGCCGGGCTCGGCCGGACGTCGTCAGGCGAGGCCGAGGCGGGCGGCCGCGGTCACCGCGTCGACGGGGACGGTGACCGGCTGCGGAGCGCCGGCGACGGCCCAGTCGGGGTCCTTCAGACCGTTGCCGGTGACGGTGCACACGATCCTCTGCCCCGGGTCGACCCTGCCCTGCTCGGCGGCCTTGAGCAGACCGGCCACGGACGCGGCGGACGCGGGCTCCACGAACACGCCCTCCTGTGCGGCCAACAGCCGGTAGGCGCGCAGGATCTCACGGTCCGTCACCTCGTCGATGAGGCCGCCGGACTCGTCCCGCGCCGCCAGCGCGTACTGCCAGGAGGCGGGGTTGCCGATCCGGATCGCGGTGGCGATGGTCGACGGGTCCTTGACCACCTCGCCGCGCACGATGGGGGCGCTGCCGGACGCCTGGAAGCCCCACATCCGGGGGGTCTTCGCGGCGACGCCGTCGGCGGCGTACTCCTTGTACCCCTTCCAGTACGCGGTGATGTTGCCCGCGTTGCCGACCGGCAGGACGTGGATGTCGGGGGCGTCCCCGAGCATGTCCACGATCTCGAACGCGGCCGTCTTCTGACCCTCGATACGTACCGGATTGACCGAATTGACCAGGGCCACCGGGTAGTTGTCGCTCAGGGCCCGGGCCAGGGTGAGACAGTCGTCGAAGTTGCCGTCGACCTGGAGGATCTTCGCGCCGTGGACGAGGGCCTGCCCCATCTTGCCGAGCGCGATCTTGCCCTGCGGGACGAGGACGGCCGACACCATGCCCGCGCGCACCGCGTACGCGGCGGCGGAGGCGGACGTGTTGCCCGTGGAGGCGCAGATGACCGCCTTCGCGCCCTCCTCCTTGGCCCGCGTGATGGCCATGGTCATGCCGCGGTCCTTGAAGGACCCGGTGGGGTTGGCGCCCTCGACCTTGAGATGGACCTCGCAGCCGGTGCGCTCGGAGAGCACCTGCGCGGGCACGAGAGGCGTGCCGCCCTCACGGAGCGTCACGACCGGCGTGCTGTCGGATACCGGCAGCCGGTCCCGGTACTCCTCGATGATTCCGCGCCACTGGTGGGTCATTGCTGGTTACTCTCCTTCAACCCGCATGATGCTGGCGACACCCCGCACGGTGTCGAGCTTGCGCAGCGCCTCGACGGTCCCGCTCAGCGAGGCGTCGGACGCGCGGTGGGTGACGACGACGAGGGAGGCCTCGCCGTCCTTGCCCTGCTGGCGAACCGTATCGATCGACACGCCGTGCTCGGCGAACACGGTCGCGACCTGGGCGAGAACGCCCGGTTTGTCCGCGACGTCGAGGCTGATGTGGTAGCGGGTGACCACATCACCCATCGGTGACACGGGCAGGGCGGCGTACGCCGACTCGCCGGGCCCCGTTGCCCCGCTGAGCCGGTTGCGGCACACGGCGACGAGGTCGCCGAGGACGGCGGAGGCGGTGGGAGCACCGCCGGCGCCGGGACCGTAGAACATGAGCTGCCCGGCGGCGTCCGACTCCACGAACACGGCGTTGTACGCGCCGCGCACGGAGGCGAGCGGGTGGGTCAGCGGAATCATGGCCGGGTGCACACGCGCGGTGACGGATCCTCCGTCCGCGGCCCGCTCGCAGATGGCGAGCAGTTTGATGGTGCAGCCCATCTCCTTGGCGGAGGCGAAGTCGGCCGCGGTGACCTCGGTCATGCCCTCGCGGTAGACGTCGTCGAGGCGCACGCGCGTGTGGAAGGCGATCCCGGCGAGGATGGCGGCCTTGGCGGCGGCGTCGAAGCCCTCGACGTCGGCGGTCGGGTCGGCCTCCGCGTACCCCAGGGCGGTGGCCTCGTCGAGGGCCTCCTGGTACCCGGCCCCGGTGGAGTCCATCTTGTCGAGGATGAAGTTGGTCGTGCCGTTGACGATGCCCATCACCCGGTTGATCTTGTCGCCGGCGAGGGACTCGCGCAGCGGCCGGATCAACGGGATGGCGCCGGCGACGGCGGCCTCGTAGTAGAGGTCCTCGCCGTGTTCGTCGGCGACGGCGTGCAGAGCGGCGCCGTCCTGGGCGAGCAGCGCCTTGTTGGCGGAGACGACGGAGGCGCCGTACTCGAAGGCGGTGGTGATGAGGGTGCGGGCGGGCTCGATACCGCCGATGACCTCGACCACGACGTCGATGTCGCCGCGTTTGACGAGGGCGGTGGCGTCGGTGGTGACCAGGGCCGGATCGATGCCCTCACGCACCCTGGAGGGCCGCCGGACGGCGACGCCCGCCAGTTCCACCGGCGCCCCGATCCTGGCGGCGAGGTCGTCGGCGTGCGTCGTCATGATGCGCGCCACCTCTGAGCCGACCACTCCACAGCCCAGCAGCGCCACCTTCAGCGGACGCGTACGCATCATCCGACCTCGTTTCCTCATACCGTCTACGGTTGGACCAGTCTCACTCACCGAACCGCAGTTTCTATCCCCGGTCCGGATCGTGAGACGTCTATTTCATTTTCGCAAGGGCGGAAGACAGGAGATCTTCCGCCTCGCCTTTCGGGGGTTTCCCGGACTTCCTGAGGATGCATTCAGGGAGTTCCCGGAGTTTCCCCGGAGTTCCTCATCCGACGTCGAGTCGCAGGAGGTCCTCCTCCGTCTCGCGCCGGACGATGACCCGCGCCTCGCCGTCGCGCACGGCGACGACGGGCGGACGCAGGACGTGGTTGTAGTTGCTGGCCATCGACCGGCAGTACGCGCCCGTGGCCGGTACGGCGATCAGGTCACCCGGTGCCAGGTCGGAGGGGAGGAAGGCGTCCTTCACCACGATGTCACCACTCTCACAGTGCTTGCCGACCACCCGGGCCAGCATCGGCTCGGCGTCGGAGGCGCGGGAGACGAGGGCGACGCTGTACTCGGCGTCGTACAGCGCGGTGCGGATGTTGTCCGACATGCCGCCGTCGACGGAGACGTACGTGCGCAGTCCGTCGAGGGGCTTGATGGTGCCGACCTCGTAGAGGGTGAAGGCGGTCGGTCCCACGATGGCCCGCCCGGGCTCGACGGAGATCCGGGGGGTGCGCAGCCGGGCGGCCTCGCACTCCCGCGTGACGATCTCGGTGAGCGCCTTGGCGATCTCGTGCGGCTCGCGCGGGTCGTCGTCGCTCGTGTACGCGATCCCGAGCCCGCCGCCGAGGTCGATCTCGGGCAGCTCGACCCCGTGCTCGTCGCGGATGTCCTTGAGGAGTCCCACGACCCGGTGGGCGGCGACCTCGAAGCCGGACATGTCGAAGATCTGCGACCCGATGTGGCTGTGGATGCCGATCAGCTCGAGTCCGTCCAGCTGCAGCGCCCGCCGGACGGCCTCGGCGGCCTGCCCGCCGGCCAGCGGAATGCCGAACTTCTGGTCCTCGTGGGCGGTGGCGATGAACTCGTGGGTGTGGGCTTCCACACCCACGGTGATGCGGATCTGTACGCGCTGCCGCTTTCCGAGGGACTGCGCGATGTGGGCGACGCGGACGATCTCCTGGAAGGAGTCGAGGACGATCCGGCCGACGCCGGCGCGGATCGCCCGCTCGATCTCCTCCACGGACTTGTTGTTGCCGTGGAAGGCGATGCGGTCGGCGGGCATACCGGCGGAGAGCGCGGTGGCGAGCTCACCCCCCGAGCAGACGTCGAGGTTGAGCCCTTCCTCGTGCAGCCAGCGGACGACGGCGCGGGAGAGGAAGGCCTTGCCCGCGTAGAAGACGTCGGCGTCGGTACCGAACGCGGTACGCCAGGCCCGGGCCCGCTCCCGGAAGTCGGTCTCGTCGAGGACGTACGCGGGCGTGCCGTGCTGTTCGGCGAGGGTCTTCACGTCGATCCCGCCGACGGTGACGACCCCGTCCGGAGTACGGCTGACGGTCTGCGCCCACACCTTGGGGTCGAGGGCGTTGAGGTCGGCGGGCGGGGCGGAGTAGTGCCCCTCGGGAAGGACGTCGGCGTGACGGGGCCCGGCGGGGTGTGCGGAACGGCTCATCTTGGGCGTGCTCTCTCAGAGGTGATCGGGTGCGTCGATGCCGAGCAGGTTCAGGCCGCCGGCCAGCACCGTCCCGGCGGCTTCGGCGAGCGCGAGCCGGGCGCGGTGGGCGGCCGAGGGTTTCTCCTCGCCGCGGGGCAGGACGGTGGGAAGCAGGACGAGGGTGGCGTCCGCGAGGGCGATGAGGTGCCGGGTGAGGCGGGAGGGGGCCGCGATGCCGTCCGGGTGCGGGACCGCGGCGACGGTGCCGAGGATGCGGGGGTGGTCGGCGAGGAGCGTGACGAGCGCGGACGCGGCCTCGCGGGTGTCCGGCCCGTCCACGTCGCCGGGCCGGGCGCTGAAGCCCAGGTCGGCGGCGTTACGGCCGATGGCGCGGGTGCGGGCGTGGGCGTAACGGACGCGAAAGAGGGGGTTGCCCTCGCGCTGGACCAGGTGGTCGGCGGTGACGCGGGGCCGGTCGTGGGGGGCGGGGTGGAGCAGCGCCCACCGGGCGGCGTCGAGCCCGAGCGGAGCGGGGTCCTCCGGTG
Source organism: Streptomyces sp. NPDC051315 (assembly GCF_044455165.1). Lineage (NCBI taxonomy): Bacteria > Bacillati > Actinomycetota > Actinomycetes > Kitasatosporales > Streptomycetaceae > Streptomyces > Streptomyces sp. NPDC051315. Next base: position 186,027 of record NZ_JBITEN010000012.1, on the reverse strand, counting down.
CCGGGACCGGCCGCAGGTTGACGGGCTCACGGTGCTCGACCTCGACGCGCCCACCCTGCGATCCGACAATCCGCGCGAGCGCGTCGGCGAGCACCTCGGCGCGGACGTCGTAGGGAACGCGCAGCGCGAAGACCTGTCCGGCGAGGGCGGTCCCGTGCCCGTAGCGGGTGCCCTCCTCGAGGATCCGCTCGACGAGGGCGGCGGAGGCGGCGGCCCGGTCGAGACTGATGTTGAGGAACCCGGGCCCGGTGATCTCGACACCGGTGACACCGACCGCACGGGCGAGATGCGGTCGCAGCACCTCGGCGACCAGCAGCGGGGGCCGGCCCGCGGGCCGGGCGAGCTGCAGGGCGATGTTGGTGGCGTAGTCACCACACCCTCCGGGCCCCGGCGGACCGACGACCACCCGCGACGGCACGTCCACCGTGAGCTCCCCGGCATCGACAGCACGCCGTACCGCATGCAGCACGGTGCGCGAGAGCTCGACGGGGGTCACGGGACAAGCGTAGGGGAGGAGGGGGGTGGGTATGCGAGCCGGTTTGGGGAGGGTCCGGGATGTGGACGGGAGTGCGGTGGTGTGAGATGGGTGCGGGTGGTGCGAGATGGGTGCCTGACCCGCTCCTTACCGTTCCCTTTCCCCTCCGCTCGCTTCCCTTCCCTTCCCTACTCGACCACCGGCCCGTTCCCTGTCCCCGCGGCGACACCCTGCCCGGGGCCGAGCGCGGACCCGAGGTCCAGCCCGAGGGGACCTCGCGTATGGCCTGCGCCACTTACGGTCCTGCCGTCCACTCCCCCGCCGCTCTTGGGGGCGACCTCCCCGTCCCCCCGCTTCCCCTCCAGCAGCTGCCGGACGAGGCTCACGAGCTCGGCGGGTTCGAAGGGCTTGGGGAGGAATGCGTCGACGCCCACTTCGAGGCCGGCCTCGACCTCGAAGGGCGTACAGGCGCTGATGATCGCGAGGGGAAGATCACGGGTGAGGGGGTCGGCACGGAGCCGCGCGGCCGTCCGGAGCCCGTCCAACCGGGGCATGACGACATCGAGGGTCACAAGATCGGGCCGCACCTGGTGAACGACATCCAGACACTCGGCACCATCGCACGCGGTCACGACCTCGAGGCCCTCCAGCTCGAGGTTGACCCTGATCAGCTGCCGGATGACCTTGTTGTCGTCCACAACAAGGACCCGGCCCGACGCGCCTGGCACAACTCGAGAGTAGGTCCGCACCGGCCACCGCGTCCGGGTTTTCCCCACTTCCACCCCGTGCGGGCGACGCCCACCCCCGCCGACCCCCTGAAACCCGTTCATGAACACCCCGAGGGAGCTGGTAGTGTTCTACCCGTCGCCGCGAGCGAGAAGCTCCGCCCGACACGCCCCCGTAGCTCAGGGGATAGAGCAACGGCCTCCGGAGCCGTGTGCGCAGGTTCGAATCCTGCCGGGGGCACCTCGAAGAAGGTGCCTAAAGACCCCGCCACCAGCGCAAACGCTGAGGACGGGGTCTTCGCGTATGTGCAGGCGGATGCCGCCCGGAGCGGCCGTATGTCGAGGTCTGTGGACGAGGCGTGGACGGGATCTTGGGGCATCGCCGCAGGTGAGGTCCGGGAAAGAGCGAGGACCCGCACCGCGGCCAGATGGCCCAGCCCCAACGATGGTCATGCCTTGGAGGCCACCCACAGCTCTCGCGAGGAGGCTGTCACCCCACCGGGCCACACAGCTCAAGCCTGGCGCCAGGCCTGGCGGTGGCGAGCGACGCTGTACACCTGCTCGACCTGCTCGGGAGTCAGCACCCCTGAGAGCGGCGCCAGTGCCGCTACCTGACGCTCCTGATACACGCGCACACTGAGCTGTGTGGCGACCACCTTCAGATCGATGACGCCGACGAAGACCAGCACCGGCTCCACCGGTACGGGAAAGCCGCAGTAGTGCTCAAGCACTCGGGCCACTCGCTTGGCCTCCGCCCGGCTCTTGCGTGCGTAGGGCGCCGGCTTTCCGTGGTCGACCTTCACGGAATCGTCGCCGACCCATACGGCCCTTTTGTGGTGGTGCTTTGTGTTGATGCTGAACACCCCGCCGGGCCCGATCAACAAGTGATCGACATCCACCTTGTTGGCCAGGGGGATGGAGTGCAGGACACGCCAACCGTGGCGCGCTAAGCGGTTCAGCTCGGCCCCCACTCTCTTCTCCCCCGCCAGCCCCTTCCGCCAGGAGTCCCAGTCCGTGGGACGCCGCAGGAGCTGTGAGACGACCCGTTCAATCAGACCTACGCCGGACTTATCGAGCAGGTCGCGGAGGGACTCACCAGGACGGTTGGCAGACAGGTCGTCGGTCGGCGTCAAAGGCGGCAGCATCGGGCGGGTTTCAGCCTCAGGTGCCCCCTGTGGCAGGACCGGCTCGGGGTTGTCCCGTAAGTGGTGTGTCAGCACGCCGATCACGTCGTCGCGATACACAGCGACCAGGACGGTGATATCCCCCGTCCTCACGTCCGCCCAGCCGACCGCAGTGCCATCGGGCAGATCCGCGTACAAACGATCATGCCCGTACCGCTTCCAGCGCGTGACCTTCAGCTCCACGAGCCCCCCTCGTCCGCTCTCAACTCGAAGCATCGCAGCAGGTAGGGCTCAGAACGAGAGAGGCCCCGGACAATGTGCCGGGGCCTCGCACGTCAACTCACTCATCACACTTGGATCTCGCGAACCAGGGTGTCGTCTCCCCCGTAGAGCTCCAGGGAGAAGCTCAAACCGAGGCGATGGAGTACGCCGCCGAGCTCGTCAAAACGCTGAGGGTTTACCACTCCGTTCAGCAGAATGTCCGGACCCTCGATCGGCTCGACCTCCAACCGGCACCAACTGTTTTCGACCTCGAAGCCGTGCCAGGAAGACGACCTCGAACTCCACCCCTTCCGCACGAAGTGTCGGGTCACCGCAGAGGCGTCCCGGCAACCGCGCAGGACACCGCATACGTTGTTACCGGCCTCCACCCACTCAGGATCGAGCTTTTGACCATCGTCGGATATGTCCACGCCGGAAGTATGAGGCCCAGGTTCCGTGCGATCACTCGTATTCACGCAACAGGTCCTCGATACGCCGGTTGGCGACGTCCTGCCGGCCGTCGAGGCACTTCGCGTAGCGGGTCAGCAGGACCTCAACGCTGTTGCCGGCGCGCTCGGCGACCTCGGTGGGATCTACTCCGGCATTGAGCCACGTCGACAGCGCCGAGTGGCGGAGGTCGTACGGCCGACTCGCGAGCGGCGAGGCTGCGACGGCCGGCGGGAGCGCGAGGAGCCGGGCTTCCTGCCACACGCGGTAGTAGGTCGAGGAGGGGACGACCGAGCCTTTCTCGCTGAAGAAGAGCCGTCCGTCGTCCGCCGTACCGAAGGTCGCCAGATGCTCGCGGAGCACGGCGACGAGGTGAGGCGGGATCGGCACCCGCCTCACGTCCTCGGTCGGTCGGTTCTTCAGCCCGCGGTCGTCGTGGGTCTCCCCCGAGTCGGTCCACTGCTTGCCGACCGACGGGCGGGTCCGGTGGAGCAGCGCCGAGCCCCAGCCCTGTTTGGGGAGGGCCAGGTCCGTCTCGACAAGACCGACCGCTTCCGCCGGCCGGAGACCGCCGAAGTACATGGCGGCGAACAGGCCCACGAGGCGACGGCCGCGGGCACGCCGGTATCCGCCCACATAGGAGACGGCCGCCAAGAGGTTGCGAGCCTGCTCAGGGTTGGCGACGACGCGCGGGTCCACCTGGTTGGACACCTTCGGTTTCTGCCAGCGGACCGCCGTGATGGGGTTCTCCCGCAGTTCCCCCGATCGACCGCATAGTTCGCGGCATTGACGAGCGTCCGACGCTTACGCCGCACGGTTTCCGCCGCGGCTGCCGTGCCGTCGAGCTTGAGCTTCAGTGAGTCGAGAACCGCGCGGGCCGTGGCGGGCTCAGCGAGATCGGCGAGCGGTCGAGAGGCTTTGGACACCCAGTGGAGAACGTTCCGCACGTCGTCCGGGACTTCCCGATCGTCAGGCCCCGGCAAGACGAAGGCCCAGTTACGAAGTGCCTTACGGAGCGCCTCATCGGACGGACGTCCGGCGCGGTCGTCGAGGAGTTCCACCGTCACGCTGGTAAGTGATTCGTTGATGCCGTCCCGTGTGTTGGGTGCGGCATGGGGCCACTTCATGGCGAGGTACCTGAGAGCGAAGGCGTACCACGACACGGCCGACTTCTTCTCTTCCATCGAGGCCGGAAGGCCCGACTCCGTGTCGAACTCCTCGCCGTCGCGCATCGCCCGCATCAGCTTCGTGCGGTAGTGGTCGGCGAGCGCCTTGGTGCGGAAGGACTCCGAGAAGACATTGCCTGCCACGGACCAGCGGACACCGTACGAGGGCGTTTTGGTGTCCCGCTTACGGACGCCCCAGACCTTCACGTCGAGAGACTTCACGCCGCCGCCTCCAGCTGTCGCAGCCACGTGGCGAAGTCGCTTCGCCAGATTCGGAGCTCTCCATTGGGGAGCTTGAACGCCTCAGGCCCCAGCCCCAGCTCCCGCCAGCGGTAGAAGGTTTGTCGAGAGACACCGCCCAGTTCGTCGAGCACCTGGCGGACAGTCATCAGCTCGTCGTGACGGTGGTCCATGTCGGTTCTCCTTCCGTTCCGAGGGCGGGTTCGAGGGATTCGGCGAGCCAGGCTTCGGCGTCGGTGAGACCGGTTCCGGCGTAGACCCAGTGCGCGAGGACGAGGGTTGTGTCCGGGTCGGTCGCGGCCGCTGCCAGGGCCTGTGCACGGCGCCATTCGGCGCGGGCGTCGCGGAGGGCGCCGAGGGTGGTGGAGTAGCGGCGGGACTTGGTGGAGAAGTGGCCGCGGAAGCCGAGCATGTGGGCCCAGGCCCGCAGGCGGAGGTGTTCCAGGTCCTTACGGGCGCCGAGGGCCCAGGCGGTGCGGATGAGTCGGCGGGCGTGGTCGCTAATGTCGAGCTGGGCGAGTTCGGCGAGGAATTTCAGCGGCCGGTCCAGAGCTCCCGTGGCGGTCTCGGCGCCCTTGGTGGCGTACTTAGCGATGTAGGCGGCGACGGCCCGTTCGGTCAGCTCCTGGTCGCCGTCGAAGTCGGCCGAGCGGATGGTGCGGACGTCGAGCTGTCGGCCGAAGGCGAAGGCATGGGCGCGACCGTCGATGACCGGGCCGTCCACGCGGGCGGCGGCAGCGGCGGCCCGGATGGCGTCGGTCAGCAGCTCGGCGGTGGCCCAGGCGGGAGGCGGGGTGTCGCCGCCCTTGGGGCCATCGATGCGGATGACGGCGTGGAAGTGGACGGCCCCGCGCTTCTGGTACTCGGCGACCTTGGCGAAGGACACCCGGGCGTACTCGCGGAAGGCCCGTTGCGCAAGCCCGGCGCGCTTGGCGACCTCACGGCGCAGGTAGATGGAGAAGCGCCGCCACAGCGGACCGGCGTGCGCGTTCCAGAGCACGGCCGCTTCGTAGTCGTAGGTGTCCGGGTCGAGCGGGGTGCCGAGTGCGGAGTCGTCCTGGTCGTGGAGTGTGCCGCAGCGGCAGCGGCGGACCGAGCCGGCCGGGCCGGTCGGGCGGTTGTGGACTGGGCCGAAGCTGGGCGCGGTGAAGGTGGCGAAGACGCGCGGGTGGGCGGCGACGCGTTCGGGGACGCCCTTGCCGCCGCGCAGTCCGGAGGTGATCAGGTGGAAGGTGTCGCGGCGGTACACCTCGGCACAGGCCGCACAGCGGGTCGTGCGGCGGTTGTTGCAGCGGACCAGGAGGTGACCGGCCGGGAGGCTGGAGGAGTCGAGGTGGTGGAGGACGCCACCGATCTCGCCGGTGCGGGTGTCGACGGCGTACTCGGTGCGGTGGCCGTCGAGGCGGATTGGGTGCGTGCAGCCGCCGAGGCCGGCGAGCTGGCGCAGGAGTGCGGGCATGGTGCCGAGGGCAGCCAGCCAGTTCGCCGAGTTCGCGGAGCGGAGGCGGAGTGGCGCGAGTGATGATGGCTTTCTCCTTCTGGTTCGGCTGGAGGGAGACGGCCCCCGGGGCGGCGGATGCTTGGCGGTATCGAGGCCGCCCCGGGGGTCCGGTGCGTCAGCGGCGGTGCTGGTCGCGCAGCAGCGAGCGCAGGACCACGGCGGCGACGGCCACGGAGACGGCCGTGACGGCGACGGCGGCCAGGAGCGCGGTCAGCACGACGCCGCCGACGAGGACGGCCGCGACCGCTCCGGTGCTGACGGAGATCTGAGGAGCCGGCCGCCGAGCCGGCACTTGATCGGCCACGGTGTGCGGGTGCGCGAGCGGCGGCGTCGGGCTGTCGGGGTACTTGGGCAGGAACACGGCGAGGTTCTCCTTATCTACTCGTCTAGTCATGTGAGCCGTTGACGATGCCCACGCCGGAGCGCGTGCCGGATTCGATGACGGGGGCCAGGAAGGTGTCCGAGAGCCAGAAGCCGAAAAGGGCGATCAGAACGACGATCAACGTGCGGACGCCGAGGAACTTGACCGCTCCCCAGGCGAAGAGGCCGAGGAGGACGACGAGCGGCAGACTGACGGTCACGGTGTGCGGGTCCTTTCAGCGGACGGGGCAGCGGTGGGTACGGGCGGCCAGTTCGGCGGCGGCGCGGCTGTCGTAGTCGGCGGAGAAGTTGCAGCGCGGGGCGGTGCAGGCGGCGGTGTGTTTCTCGCGGCCCCGGTTGTCGTGGGCGGTGCCGACCTGGACGGGGCCGATGCGGGTGACGGAGCGGAAGCGGCGGTTGGCGCTCACGTGGGTCTCCTTTCAGAGCTGGGCGGCGATGGCGTCGGCCATGGGCGGCGGGACGCCGAGGCGGGCGCGCAGGGTCGGGGGGTCGATGGCCGTTCCGGTGCGGGCGTGGTGCTCGGCGGCGACTTTGCGGGCGTGCTCGACCAGGGCGGCCGGGACGGTGACCGACGGCGGGGTCGGTACCGACTCGGCTGCCGGAGGCGCCGGGGGTTCCGGTGCGGGATCGGGCGCGTCCTCCCGGTCCTCGATGTCCTCGGGCGCCTCATGGCCCACGGCGTCACTGGTCTCGTTGTGCGTGGTCGGCGACGAGTGGACGAGGAGGGTTCCGCCGAGGAAGGCGACCGCGGGCCAGCCCGCGACGAGGATGCGGAGCCAGGCCGGCACGTCGTCCAGGTCGAGCAGTCCGGCGGTGGCGACGTTCGCGCCGAGGGACGCGGCGAGGGCGATCAGGAACCAGCACCACCCGGCCGCTTTCGCGTCGCCAGACCGCAGTCGGCGCCAGGCGGCGACGAGCAACAGGTCGACCGAGACGGGATAGGCCCACGCCTTCCACCCGTCCTGTCCGGCCGCCGAGGCGACGTCGTGCAGGTGGGCGAAGGACAGCGCGGCGGCGATGACCGCTTGGACGAGCACCGCGTCGACGCGGGCCAGGTGGGCGCGCATGCTGCGGCTCCTTCCGGGTTGGGGCATGGAAGGGGTAGGGACATGGCGTGAGGCGGTCACGCCGACCGGGGATGCGTGCGAAAGCGGGTCAGTCGGTCACCGGGCGGGGCCGTACGACCGGGCCCGGTGTCTCGACGGGCGGCCGTACGGGCACGTCGGGCTGGAAGGGCTGGAGCGCGGGCAGGTCGGGGACCAGGTGGGCCGACTCGCGGCAGGTCTCGGCGGCGTCACCGAGGGAGAGGTACGGCGTGCGGATGCGGGACCAGCCGCCGGAGGTGTCACCGGCCACGGCGAGGCCTGGCCGTTCGGGGGCGATGGCGCAGGCGGCGGCGACCGCCTCGGGGGCGATGTCGTCGAGTGCCATCTTGGCGGAGGCTTCGTCGTTGACGCGGTGGCAGACGCGGCCGGTCAACTGGGCCCGCAGCATGGTCGCGCCCTTGCCCAGTTCGGCGCCGAAGCGCTGGCCGCAGACCTCCAGATAGATGCCGGCCGCCCGGCCGAGCTGGGCGAGCCGGATGAGCTGGGTGACCATCTCGTCCCGGCGTTCCTCGTCCTTCTTCGTGGCGACGAGGAAGAGTTCGGCCACCTCGTCGACGAACAGCACGACGGGCACCGGGCGTTCGTGCTCGGGCAGGCCCCAGATGTCGGAGGTGATCTCCTCGTCCGGCGTGCTCGGCACGATGCCCTGCCGGGCCTTGATCAGGTCGTACCGGTCCTCCATTTCCTTGATCAGCACGGGCAGCAGTTCGGCCGCCTGCTCCGGGTCGGTGGCGAGCGCCGACAGGCGCGGAGCGAAGGGCGCCAGTTCCACGCCCCGCTTGCAGTCAATTCCGACCAGGGCGACGGGTTGGCGGGCGAGGCCGGCGACGAGGTGACGCAGGTACCCCACCGCCGAGTGCGGCGACGGGACCACCCACCTCCAGAAGCGTTGCCAGGTCGGTCATCAGGCCGATGCCCCCACGGCGGCCGGGAAGGCGGCCGGAGTGACGGCGGCGGCCCGGAAGGCGATGCCGTGCCGCTGCTGGCCATTGAAGACGCTCTCCCACGGTCGGGCGACCAGGCCCGGCAGGGAGACCGGGGCGCCGAGGGCGAGCCCTTCCGACACCCCGCTCTCCGGGACGGTCACCTTGATCAGGGACGACTCTCCCCTCCTCGATGTAAACGACGCCGATGGTCATCAGCGCCTCACGGCTGACGGCGTCCTTCGCGATCTCGCCCGACTGCCGGTCGCGGACCTTGGGCTCGGGCGCCTCGGTCAGCAGGATCTACTCGTCTAGACAAGATGTTTCCTTCGAACCCGGGGATGCCGGGAACGGGATCACCTTGCCACACGACTTGCCCACTCGTCTATACGAGTATGTGTGTCGGTGTGTACGAGTCCGAGGAAGTGGCCTCGCGCACCGCCGATTAGGTCGCCGGAAGCTGGTAGGAGAGGACGTACGCGTCGGCCGCCATCACCGTGTCGCAGACCTCCACGGCCCGCCCCGCCGTGTCGAAGGCGGTACGGATCAGGTGGATCACCGGCACACCGGAGGCCAGTTGCAGCGTCTTCACCTCGGACGGCGAAGGCATCCGGGCCCGGATCTCCTCCTCAAAGTGGTCGAGCTGATGACCCAGCTCCTCGAGACGGGCGTAGATGCCGCCGGGGCCCGGGTTGGGTTCGGCGATCTGCGTCCCGCGGGCGATATCGAGCGGGAGGTACGACGTGGCGAACTCGACCGGCCGGCCGTCGAGCAGGTACCGGCGACGCCGGGCGAGCACGCGCCGCACGGAGCCGAGCCGGGTGGAGACGTCCTGGCTGGCCTTCTCCTCCTTCACCTCCAGGCTGTCCACGGTGGGGTGACTGCCGGCGGCGTCGGCCTCCACGATGAACGCGGACTTGCCCTGCTCGCGGTGGCGCCGGGCGAACCGGTCGGAGGCGAGGCGGCGCACCGGAGGCCGGGGCCGGACGAAGACGCCCCGGCCGTGCTCGGCGTGCACCAGGCCCTCGCCCTGGAGGATCGAGAAGGAGTTCCGGACCGTCATCCGGGAAACCCCGTAATGCTCGACCAGCTCAGCCTCGGAGGGCAGCTTCTCCCCCTCCTTGAATCGGCCACGGTCGATGGCCTCGCGCAGCTGGTCGGCGATCTGCCGGAAGACCGCACGATCACTGGTCGGGTCGAGGCCGCCGAGAATGCTCGGTAGAGACGCCATGCGTACTCCTTTAGGTATCTAGACGAGTGGGCGAGTCTTGTTGCTACGGTGGAGAGCCTAGTCAGCCGAGAGGGCCGAGGAACGTGAGCACAGAACGCCCGCACTCCGTGAGCGTCGCCGGGGTCGTCGTCGACGACCAAGGCCGGGCCCTCCTGATCAAGCGCCGAGACAACGGTAAGTGGGAGCCCCCGGGCGGAGTCCTCGAACGCGAGGAAACCATCCCCGAGGCGCTTCAGCGCGAAGTCCTCGAAGAGACCGGCATCAAGATCGCGCTTCCCGCGGCCCTGACCGGCGTCTACAAGAACATGACGGGCCTGATCGTCTCCCTCGTCTTCCGCTGCCAGGCGGCCGACGGCACTCCCACCACGGGGGAGGAGACCCGCGCACTGCATTGGGCCACCCGCGAAGAAGTCATCGAACTCGCCGACGAGGCGTACGCGATCCGCGTCCTTGACGCACTCGACGCGGCGTCCCCGCCGGCCGTCCGCGCCCACGACGGCGTGAAACTCGTCTAGCCCGAACCCGCTGCACATGGCGGCCTACCAGCACGAAGGGACTTGTATGCACGAGTATACGAGTGGCGCCCGGGTCTGGGGACTCAGTTGCCCAGGATTCCCAGAAGAGGTCAGCAGGGCCCGCCGCTGGACCCGCGACATCCTGCGGGGATCGCCGTTAGCCGAGGACGCCGAGTTGATCGTCAGCGAGCTGAGCGCGAACGCGATCCTCCACACGGCCAGTGGCCAGACATCCGGCAGCTTTCATCTGGCCGTCGCGGTCTCCCCATAGGTGATCGCCCTGTCCGTCACGGACGACGGAGGCACGGGCACGGCCCCTAAGGTCGAGCACCAAGACCAGGAGGCGGAACACGGCCGAGGACTCGGCATGGTCAGCGCCCTCGCTCACCGGGTGGTGGTCCACAGCAACCAGAGCGGCCACACCGTCACCGCGGAACTCTTCACCGACACCCGACCGGGAGCCCACCCGTGCTGATGGACAAGCCCGCCCGCGGCTACTGGTGCGAGTGCTGGACGGAAAGCCTCAGGGAGACGACAGAAGGGCCGGCCTTTCGCGCTTCCTTCGACGCGTACTCGGCACCCCAGGCAGACAGATGGGTAGCCATCGCGCTCCGCACGATCTCACCAGCACTCGACACGGACGCTTCAGACGAGGCATGGGCCTGGCTCCACGACGGCCGCAGCGAAACCAGGCGCGCCCTGCTGCGTCAGGAACCCTGCACGGTGACGATCACCCACGCCAGCACCCGCATCACCTGGACCATCCGCCCAGTGCTCTTCCTGCCTCTCGCACACCGACAGGGCATCGAACTCCCAGCCTGTGCGCACGACTTTAAGCCCCACACCACAGTGTCTAGTCCCAGGTGATGTTTGACGTTCTGGTCCCAGGTGACGCTTGACGGTAGGCCTAGACAACATCGGAAACCTTGTGGGGCTTGTTCGCTTTCACGTGGCGGACGGGAATGTCGGTGGTGCGTCGGATGAGGCGGACCTGGCCGTCCAGCTCGACGCTGATCGCCGTGTCCGACACGTGCACGGTCACCGTCTGACCTGCGTAGGGACGGCCGAGGGAGACGGTCTGGCGGCAGACCATGACCGTGCCCACCGCGCTGACCCCGCCGCTGCACCCTCACCGGCTCGACGCCCGGACGCGGTGGCGGGCCCGCGGGCCGCAGACCACGAAGACGCTGCACCTGGTCGCGGGTGAGCGGATTGGGCCGCACCCGCAGCAGCTCCCGCGAGGACAGATCGAAGAACGACAGGGTTTCGTCGTCGATCCGGATGCCCACCGCACGACCGCCCAGAATCTCCGCCGCCAGCACCTGATGCCCTCCCAGGCCCACCAGCCCGCTGTTGTTCACCACCCTGTCCACCTCGAACGCCGTCCCGTCCCCAGCCGGCAGCGGCGCCGGTCCGGCCGCTCGACCGCCCCGGGCTGCCAGCTGGGCAAGATCCGCCACGGACAAGTGCGAGCGCACGCTCTTGATCCGCGCCCCGGCGATCAGCAGATGGATCACCTGCGTGTCGGCCCAGAACGTCACCGTCAGACCCGACCGGGCCGGCCCCAGCCAGAACTGCTTGCCCGCGACCTGCAGATTCCCACTCGCAGGCACCACCCGCTCGAACTCCACCGGCCCAACGGGCTCCACCGGCACCACTGCCGGGACCGCCTCAGACAGCCCGGCCGCAGCAACCACCGCTTCGGCCGAATCCGGCTCCGCAGGGGCAGTCCGCTGCCGCGGCACCAGCGCAAGCACCCCGGGCACCCTCAGCCCCAGCACATCCCGCTCCTCCTCGGGCACCGGGGTGAACCGGTCTCCCGGCGACTGCATGTCCAGCGCCTGATGCGGACGATCGCAGTTGTACTCCTCAACCCACGCATCCAGTGCCGCCTGAGCTGCCTCGATGCTCTCGAACGCACCGCAGTCGTCGAGGAGTTCGCGCCGCAGCGTCTGATGGAACCGCTCGACCTTGCCCGTCGTGGTCGGCGACGCCGGCTGCGTCAGCCGGTGCGCGATCCCGTTCTCCCGGCAGATCCGGTCGAACAACACCTCACCACCCTGCCCGAACCGATCGGTGAACTGCTTGCCGTTGTCCGTCAGCACCTCCTCCGGCACCCCGAACGTCTGCAAGGCCTGCGCGAACGCCGCGCAGACCGCCCGCCCCGTCGCCCGCTCGACCACCGACGCGATCACGCAGTACCGGGAATGATCATCCACACCGGTCACGATCTTCGCCTCGGTCAGCTCGCCGGTGACCGTGTTGACCAGCATCACCCCGCCGACGATGTCCATCTGCCACAGCTGCATCGCACGGTCCCGCTGCCAGCGCTTGTAGTCCGACCGCTTCCGCCGCCGGACCCCAGGTTCCACCAGCCCATGGCGGACCAGGATGCGATACACGGTCATCCGCGACGGCACCGGCGCCACCGCCCCGGACCGCTCCAGCACATGAGCGATCCGCCGCGGACCCCACCGAGGATGCTTGCGCCGCAGCTCGCACACGGCCGCCTCCACCTCCGCAGACGCCTGATGCGGACACGAAGCCGGCCTGCGCGAACGGTCCACCAGCCCAGCCAGACCCGAGGCCTCATACCGGGACTTCCACCCGCTCACCGTCTGCCGCGACCCCCAGTTGAGCGGCGACCTCCGTCACCGTCGCACCCGCCAGCACCGCAAGCACAGCCCGGTATCTCTGCTCGACAACCGACAACTCCACCAGCGCCAATCCCGGCCTCCCGCCACACGCCGCAACGACGCGCACAGAAAAGCCGATCACGGCCACTGTCAACCATCAGCTGGGACCGAAGTGTCAAGCATCTCCCGGGACCGGACAGCCCCACACCACAGACTGAGTTACAACTTTCTCTACTGGTTCAAGGCGGCTCGCTCCGCTCACCGCGCGCGGCACGGCCCCCGGCCGGGCCTGCGCTCCTGTCTCCGCCCCGCTCCAGCCCGGCCGGCGTCCGTGCCGCACTCTGAGCATTCAGCCGCCTGATGCCAGAGAAGGGGTACGTCGTGGCTGGGGCGGTCGGCTCCACGGCTTTAGGCAGCCACTTTGGCGCGAGCCTCGAAGATCATGGCCCCAACGTCGTGCTTTACCGGGCGGGTCCACAGACTGCCCGACGCGCCGGAAGCTTACGGGGCCATGATCACTCGCGCCAAAGCAGCTCCAGCCCAAAGCCGCTCCACCGACCGCGCGGGACGGCATCGTTGCCCCGGCGTACCTGGCGCTCAGGCAACGGTCCTGCTACCGCGGAGGCTTAAAAGCAGCGAGCAGAGCTCGCGCCTCTGCGTTGTCCAAGTTCAACGCAGTGCCGATAGACGTGCCCGCCGATTGGTACAACTCGCGAGCCTGCTGCTCCAAGTCACGTGCCTTCTGAATTGCCTCGACGGTTGCTCTACTTACTTCCTCTGAAGGCACGGGCAACTGGAGCTTGGACACAATGTTCCAGTCGACTCGGGTTCGCCCCATGCCCGTTGAGGAGAGCAGAAGGTCGGCTCGAGCCTCTGGCGTCCTTAGCATCTGCCAAATCAGGAACGGGTGGTACCCCTCACGCGGCCGACAGACCGTGTACTCCTTTGTGGCAACCAGACCATCCAGCTGCTCGGGAATCACTGCGACAGCACCATGGACAGCATTGATGTGGCTAATGACGATATCGCCAGCCCGCACTCTGTAAAGAGTGTCGTATGTGGAATCTGAAGCGGCGATCGTCTCGCCCACTTCGGGAGTTCCGTCATACCGAACCCTGAGAAGAGTAACCATTTCGTCGCTATCCGCGGCCAGGATGACGTCTTCGGACCGATCGGAATTCAGCAGCGTGGCATCCTCGGAATCGAAGAAGGCCGGGCGAAGAAGTTCTCCGACTTTAGCCACTCTGTGGCCCTCCCTCACCCACTTCTCTACGTTTCTACCTGCACTTGGCAGACACGCCTTCACGTCCATACGCTTACTGATCGCTTCAGCCGGCACGATCCAGTCGCTAGCCGCGGTATCACCGTTCAGGAAAGCTCGATAAAGCTTGCCGACCTCTTCGATCTCTTGCTCTGCAGCCTTCCGATTCAGCTCATCGACCGGAAGGACACGCTGTCGCGCCACCTCATCGATACCGACTCGAGTGCAGTAGTACATGAAAATCGGGCGCTGCTCCTCCTCCGGGAAGTTCTTCTTCTGCAGCACCACGATAGAGGTCTTAACTCGAGCCTGGGACCTTTGAAACGCATCTCCAGGAAGTGACACGACAGCCACCACGATGAATTTCTCGCGAATGAAAGAGCGCACCCTTTCCTCACGATCTCCACCCAGAATCGAGTCATCGATCACCGTCACCAGTCGTCCACCGGGCTTCAGCAGATCGTGATACCGCTCGATGAACATCATGCTGGACTTCAGCCTGGCTACTGGAGTGCGGCTTCGGGCGGTGTTTTGATAGGCCAGTTCGTACTGTTCAAGAATTTGGCGCTCCGCGTCCGTCTTCCGCGCATACTCCTTGGCGAAGGGAGGATTCGTAAGCGCGACGTCGAACACTTGCTGGCCAGCGATACGCTTGAACTCTTCCTTCTCGCTGCGCACCTCTTGGCTTTCGGCCGCATGACTGTGGAAGCGTTTATCGAGAGCGTCTACCTGGTAGACGCGGCTGCCTCCATCACCGTGAAGGTACATGTTAATTCGAGCAATTCGCGCCAAGGCAGGCTCTTTGGCTACGTCGATTCCAAAGATATGTTCCGTGGCGATCTCATCTCGAATGCGAGACTTCTCCGAGGGGGAGAGAGTTCGGTTCGCCTCAACCTTCCCCCACATGTCGGAAAGCGATTCGATAAGGAATCCGCCGGTTCCACAGCACGCGTCGATCACGGTGTCGACGTGCTCGCGGCTCACCTGCAGGTCTGCTAGTCGTGTAGCCAGTTTGACGACGCTACGAGGTGTGAAGAACTGCCCGAGATCCTTACCTCGAAGAGTCGCGTTAAGGAAGGTTTCAAACAGTCGACCGTTGAGGTCTGAGTCCATGCTGTAAAGATCGATCTTTTCCAGCTTACCGACAACGCCCTTTATGGTCTCCGGCGACAGGTCGAGGATCTCGCCGGGACTGAAGATGCGCTTCTTCTTGCGCTGCCTGATTTCCTCTTCCAGTTGGCGCACGAGATTGCGGAACTGGATGTCCGCCACTGGGTTGGGACTATCCTCCTCCATCCTCTCGATCCAGGACAGCGAGAATTTCACCTCGGAGGCTGGAACTGCAATCGATCCATCATCAGCGAAGACAGCCCTGCTGTTGTCGTGCACCGATTTGTCACTCAGTAGCTTCAAGAAAACAACCTTCACAAACTCCATGAAGGCCGCAGAATAACTGTAGTTCTCTCGCCGATAGATGAGTTTGTGACACCACGCAAAGGCGGCATTGATTTCAGAGATGGAGGCTTGGTTGATGGTGAGCGAAGACTCAAAAAGCGTCGGTTGAACCGTCCAACGTCGCGACGAGAAGCTATCCGGACACAGCGTTTCCTTGAGCTGCTTCCATTTCGGGTTGCTCTCCTCGAAATCGGTGAATGACAGCCTCAAAATCGGGTCCTGTCGATCCCATTGATAGAGCTCAGTCATGAGCCCATTCGTCATCAAGAAATGGGTGACAGGATTTCCATCATGATGTGAAGCGTTCAGGTGGTGGCAGTAGCTGGCCGCCTGCCCGACGAAGGACTCAAGGTTTTCGCCCGCTGCCTTGGCCTCGATGACCCAGCGCACGGTGCCGTCGACTTCGAGCGCATAATCCGGGCGGTACCTCTTGCGACTGCGCCCTTGGTTGACCATCAGCTCATCCAGGGACTCTTTCGGGCGCACCTGGTTGTCTGAGTAGTCAAGGGCGGCGATAAGCCGGTTCACAAAGAACTGTTCGACGCTGGCCTCGTTACCCAGCACCGCCCGCTCACAGAACATGTTGCTGCGGGAACCATGAACCTCAGTCACGGGCTTCCTCCGATTGGCACCTTAGCGAACGATAGAAGGCCGGCCGCCCGACGCGCCAGTAGCCATCCCAAACGACACAATGTACCCCACGACCTCGACATGGTTGTCCACCGCCCTGTACTACGTGCGCTCTGACGGAAGGCCGCAAGCTCCTCGCCGCCCTAGTCCACCAAGTTGACCAGGGCGAAGCCCATTGGGTGCCTGTGCCGCGCCTGCAGATGGCCGGTTGAGAGGAAGGTCAGCACGGCGATCTCGGCCGCCAGCAGTCAAGCGGCCGCCTGGCTAGAGAAGCGGACAACGTAGTCGGCGGCCCCACTGCCGAGCTGCAGCCTGCCGGCCGTACGCGCTGGTTCCGCTGGTGGCGCTAGTCAAGTGCAGCGGCACCAAGCGCGCCCATATCTGAAGCGCTAGAGCGGGCTCTCGTCCTCTGTTTCACTCTCGTCAGTGATGCGCCGCCAAAGCCGCTCTGCGATGTCAACAAGTGTTCCCTCACCCGAGACTTTCCACTGTTTCGGGCCCTGAACCGTGCTCCATTGCTCTTTCCAGTCGGCCGCGTTCCACATCTGAGAGACGAGTCCGGTTGGCGAGTAGCGCTTACCGTCAGCCTCCCAGAGAAGCGGTGCTTTTCGATCATTGACCCAACTAGCTCGCCGACGCCTCGGGTCCGCGTCGAGCCATGCCCCGATGGCCACCTCTTCGGCGGTGCTTGGCGCATAGACGAGAGGGGTACCATCCCTAATGACGTCATGGTCGACAAGGAGACGCACGGTCTGCGGTCGGCGCCTTCTATTCCGCGAGGCCCCTTCAATGAACGCGCTCAAGTTCATCGGTGAGTCCGGCCCGGTGCCACGTTCGAGCATTCCTAGCACGGCCGCGACCAAGCGGGCACAGCGTTCTTCGTTGGCAAAGGTGCTCGTGACGAAACTCTTACTTGTAAAGAGAGTGTCGACCATCGGAATAAGGCATGTGAGCACGGCGTCCACTTGCGCGGGCACGTCAGCAAACACACCCGCCCATTCGTCGTCTGGCTCGTCAAACTTGTCCCTGCCGATACGCTGGAACACCAAATGGGCGACCAGCAGGGAGCCACTATCCACCACCGAGCCCGGACGCCCGGAGAGCTTTGATCGCAGTTCGGTAAGCCGATCACGCACGAGCCTCAAAACCTGCACTGCACGCCAAATCTGCTGAGCGGTAGGCTGCTGCCCGAAGAGCCGCGTGTAAGCGCCCCCGCGCCCCTCTTCCCACAACACATTAGTAGAGCCCTTCACCCGCACAGCCAGGGACGAGTCCCGATGCATGCACGCCAAGGCGGTCGCAGCTTCAGTGACTGAGCAGCCCGACTCTGGAGCGGGATCGAGCTCCCCCCGCCTGAAGACGTATTCTTTATCGAGGGAAAGCCGGAAATCCTTCTGAATTTCGCTTTGAACGGTATCAATAGCGATGAAGTCCCGGCGCTCCATGTGGTTCTGAGTGTTTGTCGCCTTGGTAATTGATCGCCCGAAGTTTTCTGGCGCCCCGTCAAGAGAGATGATCCGCACTAGGACGTAGGCGTCCGCAACAGCCTCTGGGTCCCTTTCGTAGGCGCGGAAGGCTGAGGTTACCGTCTGCGCACCGTTTACCACACTGGCATTATGCAGAATGAGGGTAGTAGGTTGACCGACTGCCCGCTTGGCGTGATATTCCTGTTCGATCCTGTCGCACTGCACCGTGATCCCGTTATGGCGGTATATGAAACCTTCAGGATCTTCTATCATCGACTCGACCATGGTTTGGTTGACCCCAGTCAAGCCTAGCGACTGTCGAACGTTACGGTCGTAAAGGCGCTCCCCGTGCCCCTTGTCATGGCCCTGGTCGTCACCTTTGCCGCCATACCAATGAGCGAGCTGGTCTGCGCTGACTTCTCCGATGACAGCCTTATACGGGGTTTCCCTGGTGTACCACTCCCTGTCCATGGTTGCCTTGAGAGTGATGGGCTGGGGTTCCAAATCTTCCCTGACAGCTCGGTGGAAGTCTCGCTGGTCTAGGACTCTGTACTCGACAGTCCGTCCAAGGCCACCGAATTCATGAGCTGCCTCATTCAGGATGTTCTGAGTCTCAACAGAGAGACGACCGTCGCCGATTAGGGCAATGACTAGATTGACCTTACAGGTGGGAAGTCGAAGCACACCGTGCACGCGATCAGCGAGGAGTTGCAATCGCTCGTTGAAGTGATCGAGGTCGCGATTATCGAGCTTCTTCAGTCCATGCACAAGCTTGAGGGCGGCTTCTGTATCAAAGCCGGCTGTTCCTTTATTTTTCCACTTGGCCTGAATTAGCCAAAGTTCAGACCCGGAGGTAGAGAACGCGACACAGTCAATGCCGAAATCATCTCGGCCATCGATTACCCCAGCCGCCGCCTCGTCTGACGTGCAGTCCGTCAGAATACGCGCAGCCTTAGCGGATACGGCCCTCGACAACAGGGCTGTCTCGCGTTCCGTGGGGTCCTTCTGCTCGAAGTCCTCCATAGAGATACGAGGTTCGAACTCCCGCAGCAACGCGCTCCGGATGTGTTGTACCTCGAGCGGCATGTCCTGCAGGCCCTTGCTCATTCCCCACCCCTACCGACCCCACGCCAGGGCGGATTAGCCTATCTCAGAGCTAGCAGCGCGTGCACTCTTCTTGCGGGACCGGGCGTGAACCGCAGCTCCTGACATTCGTCACAGAACGTCTCTGACCTGCACGGACTCTCGCGGTGCACAGGCCCTCCGGAGCCGTGTGCGCAGGTTCGAATCCTGCCGGGGGCACCCTGCATGAGGTGCCCAAAGACCCCGTCACCAGCGGAAACGCTGAGGCCGGGGTCTTCGCGTATGTGCAGGCGCATGTCGCCGGAAGCAGCCGTTTTGCCAGTGATCAGACATGGCAACCGTCATGCTCCTGGCAGGGTTTCCGCAGGTCAGCAGCCGTTTCCGGGGCCCGGAGCGTAGCCGCGTGGAAGGGTGCGACGTGATCCGGCACGGGAGAGCAGACCCGCGTGACCGATGCGTCGGCGGACGGTTCGGCACACGGTGGGCTGGGTGTCGTGGGGATTGAGGCCGCACGGCACTGACCTGGAACGACAGGATGTCATCTCAGGCGCTGGCACTCGCCGTCATGATCAGGCAGGCCCTCGTCAGGTCGAGGTCTCGGGGTCGGATCCCGAAGGCTGCTCCCTGAATCCCAGCTCAGGCAGTGTCCGAGCTGGGTTCCTGTTCAGTGGGGGCGGCGGTGGGGCGGGCTTCAGGCGGTCAGGGACTTCCACAGGGTGATCGGACGGTCCTCGACCGCGACCTGGTCGTTGTGCCCGTGGCCGTCGGCGATGGAGATGATCCGGTATTTCTGCTGGTGGAACACCCAGAACAGGCTCAGCCCGTTGATGCGTTGCATGTCCGGCAGGGCGAGGAACTCGTCCACGCGGGAGATGCCGGCCAGTGACTGCCACAGGCTGAGCGAACGGTCGCCGCGTTCGATGACGTCGTTGTGTGCGGAGCCGTCGGCGATCGAGATCAGGCGGTAGACCTGCTCCCCCAGGGAGGAGTGGAAGAGCCAGTAGTGGCTCTTCCCGTTCTGGCGCTGCATGTCGGGCACCGGCAGGAAGGCGTCCACCTGCGTGATGCCGTTGAACGAGGCCCAGGCCGAGATCGGCCGGTCGGGCCGGTCGACGGCGGCTGCTGTGTCGGGGGCGAGCCCGGACTCCGCTCCGTCGGCGACCGAGATCAGCCGGTAGACCTGGCGGCCCTCCACGGTGTGGAACAGCCAGTACCGGCTGCGGCCGTTGACGCACTGCTCGTCCGGCACCGGCAGGATCGCGTCCACCTTCGACACGCCGTCGTAGCACGGCCAGGTGGACAGAGGCCGGTCGGGGCGTTCGACGACGTCCTTGTGCTCGTCGCCGTCGGCGATGGAGATGGTGCGGCAGACCGGTCCGTCGCCGCCGGTCCCGTAGGCCCAGTACCAGCTCTTGCCCTGGTCCCGTTGGCGGTCGGGGATCGGCAGGAAGGCGTCGGTCGGCCGGACGGTGTCCGGGAGCTTGTCGGTGAGGCGGCCGTCGCCCAGCAGCCGCAGTGTGGTGAGCGAGGGGACGAAGGCGTAGACGGAGCCCTCGGTGGTGACGAACTGGTGGAAGCTCAGCTCGGTCGTCGCGTTGGGGCTCTCGAAGGCGACCTTGCCCGTGGGGCCGACCATCGGGTCGGGGCCGGGCTTCGCGGGGCGGTTCGGCGGGAAGTCGACGTTGTTGATCCAGCTCTTCTGGATGAACTCGAACTGCTCGACGAGGTCGGACTGGTAGCAGACGAAGAGCAGTCCGCGCGGGTGGTCGGGGCCGCCGGGGCCGTCCGAGGCCGGGTCGAAGGGCGCGCCGTAGGGGGCGCCGCGGCGGATGATCCGGCGTCGGTCCATGACCGGGTTCTCGGGGAACGGGTCCGTGCCGGGCTTCTCCTGCAGGCTGTCCCGGGGGTTGGTCTTGCGCAGGTGGGAGAAGAGGGGGGTGGTGAAGCCCTCCGGGTCGTTGCGGTAGCCGAAGTCGTTGTCCTGGCTCGCGAGGGCGTTGTCCGGCATGTCGGCGTGCGGGCACTTGGCGACGGGCGTGCCCGAGCGCCAGCGGCCCACCACGCGGGCGGCCAGCCATTCGGTGGTCGCCTCGTCCGGCACCACTTTGGCCTTCCTCAGGACCTTCAGTTGCGCGGTGACCTGGGCCCACCAGCCCGGGACGTCCTGAGCGAGCCGGCGCACCACCTGGAAGCTGCCGTTGTTGGCCCACTCGGGCATCTCGTCGTACGGAATCCCGCCGACCCGGTCGTGGCCGATGACGAACTCACCGGGCGGGACCAGCCGGGTGCCCGGGTGGTCCTTGACGTACTCCGGCCGCTCCGGGTCGGGCTCGTCGAAGCCGATGACCCCAGGCTCGCTGACCCCGTCCTTGAAGCCGAAGTGTTCCTTTCCGCGGCGGGTACCGGGCAGCGTGGCGCCGTTCTGCTGGAAGACGATCACGATCTTGGCCTGCGCGGCTGCCTCGCGCTGGGCGGTCAACGCGTCCTGGAGCCCCTCGGCGGTGTCGGAGGCGACGGTGATCACGGCGTGCACGGTCTGGCCCTTGCCGTCTCCGAACAGCCAGTTCTCGGGTGAGCTGTCGCCGGTGTCGCCCAGTGAGCGCTTGTGGGACCCCTCCTTGAACGCCTCCAGAGTGCCGCCCTTCGGTACCGAGGGCAGTGGGTCCTTGCCGCCGTTGAGGACCTTCAGACCCTCGTAGGTGAAGCTGACGTTCGTCCAGGTGGCCTTCATCGTCTTCGGGTCGTCGCCGCCGGTGGCCTGTCTGGCCTTGCGGAACGCCGCGTTGAAGGTGGCCACCTGTCTGGTGGTGGAGATCTGGGAGGCGAGCCGCTTCACCCAGGTGCGTGCCCGCGCGGGGTCCTCGAACTTGAGGAAGAGCAGCGTCATGCGGTCCTTCTTGAAGCCCGCGAGCACATCGCCCTGAATGTCGTCACTCTGACGCAGTTTGAGATCTTCCGTCACGTGTTCTCCTTGACGTTCGCATATGCCATGAGGTCGCCGTAGTAATCATGAAACTACGCTACGTGATCGAAGCGAGGGTGGAGAGAATCTCCGGGTCGGCCGCGTCGCGGTCCTGGGTCGTGGCGTAAAACCCTTGTTCCACAAGGGTTCTGACTCACTTGGCCGCCGAGAGGTCACCCGCCTGCCCGGTATCGCGCGACAAAGATCACCCGGCGCGCGAACACTGTGAGTAGTCGCCCACCTCTGCCGTGTGCTGGTTCCGTACGCCTATGTCATGTGCTCCCGTCATGTGCTCGCCATCGGACCCGGTGCCACGGCGCGGCCGCGACACCACCGCTGCGCGCCCTGCCCTCTCTCTCGCAAGGAGTCCCATGTCCCCCAGGAACCCGGCCGGTCCGTCGTCCAGACGGATGCTGTACGCGGCGCTCTCCGCGTGTGCCGTCTCCGCGCTGACACTCACCACGCTGTCGTCCGGGCCGGCCGCCGCCCACGGGCACGGCGGTGACGCCCCCTCGGCCGACCGGACGCAGGCCGACCCGGACGAGGCGTCGGTCATCGGCGAGGAGCACGCCGAGGAACACGCCATGACCAGGCGGGCCGTCAAGGCCGTCGGCGAGTACCCGCAGTCCACCCGCACCGAGCGGCTCAAGGCACTCACGGCCTCCCAGGCCAAGGTCAACGCGGACTTCGACGCGCTGGACGCCGGCAGGTTCCGGGAGTACTTCCAGTCCCCGGACTTCGCCGCGCACATCGCCATGCTGCCCACCGGCAAGGTGCTGCTGTTCTCCTTCGAGCGCATCGAGAGCAACCCCCAGAAGGAGCCGGCCCCGACCGACACCATCGGCAAGGAGAACGCGGGCCGCGCGTACCTGTGGGATCCGGCCAAGGGCACCGGCCCGGGCTCGTTCACCAAGGTCACGCCGCCCGTGATCAACATGCCGGACGGGCTCGACCAGCCCCGCCCCGCGCCGTTCTTCTGTGCCGGCCACTCCTTCCTGCCCAACGGGATGCTCGGTGTCTTCGGCGGCAACCTCGGCGGCAACGGCGGTACCGGCGCGAAACTCTCCCTCGTCTTCGACCCGTGGGAGGAGAAGTGGTACCAGAACCAGGACATGGTGGTCGGCCGGTGGTACCCCTCGGTGGTGACCGGCGCGGACGGGCGGCAGCTGATCATGTCCGGCCAGTCGGAGCTCGGCTGGGGCACCCCCAGCCCGATCGTCGAGCGCTTCCCCGCCCTGAACAAGCCCGTGCCCACGGCCAGGACGGACAAGCCGGAGGGCTGGGCGGTGGAACGGTTCAGGGCCGACGCCCCGTTCAAGCGGGACTACCCGCACCTCTTCTCCCTGCGGGACGGCAAGATCTACGGCCTGGGCCGGAACCCCGAGCAGCAGTGGACCTTCGACCCCGCCGCCGAGACCCGGACGGACCTGGCTCCCCGACCGGACAACATGCCGCGCAACTACGGTTCGGCCGTGCCGCTCCCGGCCGGCTTCAAGGGCCCGGACTCGGTGCTGGTACTCGGCGGAGACCGGGACGACCCGAACACGTATCAGCTGGTCGGCGGCAAGTGGAGCAAGGAGAAGGCGCGCGCCTTCGGCCGCACCCAGGACGACACCCTGCTCATGCCGGACGCGACCCTGATGACCGTCAACGGCGCCTACGACATCCGGGACTACGGCAACGGCCCGTACAACCCCAACGCGGACCTGAAGTACCGCCAGATCGAACTGCGTGACGAGAACGGCAACTGGAGGCTCGGCCCGGCCCAGCGGCTGCCGCGCGGCTACCACTCCAACGCCGTGGTGCTCCCGGACGGCCGGGTGATGGTCACCGGTGACGAGCTCCAGCAGCTCGCCAACGACCCCGACATCACGGACGACATGAACGGCAGCATCGAGATCTACGAGCCGGCCTACCTCCAGCAGGGCAGCCGTCCCCACCTCGGCATGGTGTTCAACCCGTCCGTCGGGTACAACGACAAGATCACGGTGAGCAGCAACACCGCCTCCGACGTCACCCGTGCCGTCCTGCTGGCGCCGACCACCGCGACCCACTCGGTCAACACCAGCCAGCGCCACCTCGACCTGCGGATCAAGAGCCGCAGCGGCAACTTCCTCGAACTCCAGGCCCCACCGTCGGCCAATGCCGCCCCTCCCGGCTACTACATGCTCTTCCTCCTGAACGAGGAGGGCGTGCCCAGCACCGCCGGCTGGGTCCAGGTCAAGCCGACCTCGGGCGGCCAGACCCCGGGCAGGAAGTAATGACCGCCTGACTCTGACGTGGCTGCCGCGAGTCCCGCGGGCGGCTTCGCTGAAGCCCAGCTCAGACGCCTTCTGAGCTGGGCTTCTTCCGTGGGCTTCTTACTCAGGCTGGGGGCACCGGCAAAAGGCCCTGGGCCCATCACGGCCAGGGCCTTCGGCATGGACGTCTCCGTTCGTCCTCAGCCGGCGGCCTTGGCGATGATGCGATCCATTTCCTCTCGGTCAAAGGCCCGCAGGGTCGTGGTACGGACGTTCCCCACCCCGCCGAGCTGCAGAAGCGCCGCGGTGGCGGTTTCGTCGTCGGGCGCCTCAACCACGGCCACGAGGTCGTACGGACCGACGGTCCAGTAGACGTTCAGGAGTTTCGCCCCGAGCTTCTGTACCGCTGAACCGAAGGCCTCGGCACGCTTCGCGGTGTCCTTGTAGTTCCGGACCCCTTGGTCGGTCCAGTTCAGCAACGTGACATACGTCGGCATGGACTTTCACCTTCATCCGGGAACGCATTGCGAGTCCAAGCCTGGGTGGAAGGGCGGAAACACGCACAAGGTGCGCGTCTGAACGAGTAATGCGAGCGATCACAAGTTGTTGGTCACGGTGGCCGGAACATCTCAGTGCCCAGCCGTCCAGCAGGGAAGTACCGTATGCGTGAGCCCCGTCCTGGTCCCGCTTGCCGGACTGGACGGCCCGCCGAGGGAGTCCGGCCCGGCTTGCGTACCAGCGCAGGGGCGGGGTCGCCTTCCTGCCCGCCGGAGCAGAGCTGCGCGCAGGGCCCCGGCCAGCCCTTGATCGAACTCCTCGAACGATCGTTGTCGTCCGGGCCTGTCGGCGGTCGACGTGGACGGCCGCAGCGAGGAGGATGGGTGCAGGCGCATACTGGAGGCAATGACAAAGCCATTCGCACCGAAGCGTCACTTGCCTACCAGCCCCTTCAAGGCTCCGGTCACGGCCCCGCCCAAGCAGTTCGCCGTGGGTGACCAGGTCACACACGACATGTACGGCCTCGGCCGGGTGATCGGCGTGGAGGAGGGGATCGCGGCGCTCGTCGACTTCGGGTCGGCGCAGCAGCGGATCCTGAGCCCGTACTCCAAGATGACCAAGCTGTAGGACCGCTGTGCCGGTCATGGCACGCCAGGCCCCCTTCAGGGGCCTGTAACCAATGGGAGACCTCTCATCGAACTGACCTCGCTGTTCTCCGCTCCGGAGAAGGCGCCCCGCTGTCCCGCCGCGGTATCGCCGCCTCCGACGACCAACCCCTTCCACGCCCCGGACTTCGGGGAGGACGAGACCTTCCCGTTCGAGGAGGGGCAGGGAGCGGCCGCCCGTACGGGTGTGGCGTAGCCCGGGCGTATCGATTCCCATCGGTGACTGTGGTGCCGGCTCGGTGACGGTGGTCACGGCGGGCGGCCACGGGCCGCCTTCGCTCGCTCCTCGGGTGGCGTGCGACCGGGGCAGGCTGTGTCAGGCCCGGCCACAGCCCCCGGTCGCCACGCGTTTCCTACGTCACACTCCGCGCGGCCACGAGTGACCGCTGCGCATCGCTCACCACGTCCCGGAGGCGTCCGGGGCGTACGTTCTCGCGGTCCATCCACTCGTCGAAGCGGGGGCGCAGGTGTCGTGCCATGGGCGTGCCGTGGCGGCGGAGTACCGAGCGGTTGACCGAGATCTCTTCCTGTAGCTCTCTGCGGAGGTCATCGGTCCAGCCCTGCCCCCGGTCCTCTTCCCTCAAGGGCTCCTTGAGCACGGCCACTGCCGCATCGAGGACGGCCAGCAGGTTCTTGGCGTCTTCCACCCCCCGCTCCTCCCCTCCGAGCTGTCTGATCGGTGGCTCAGCCTAGGAGATGCCGCGGACGGTGCGGCGTGGGGGTGGTGCGGGATTCACCGGACGCGCCGCCCGAATTGTCACATATATGACTAGTAAGCATGTCTTATTTAGTTATGCACACACATACGCGGCGCACCGTCCTCGGTGCCTCGATCGTCGCCGCCGTCGGTTCGGGGGTCGTGATCTCGTCTCTCCTTTCCGGTTCGGGTTCCAGGGGCGGGGGCGGCACCCGCTCGGAGACCGCTCCCCGGCCGGGGCCCGGGCCCGGCACCCGCTCCCGATCCGGTCCCGATACCGGCACCGGCACCGGCACCGGCGGCTCTCCCCCGGTGGCTCCGGACGCCGGGCGTGGTGGGGGCGGATTCGTTCCCAAGGGGCCCAAGGGGTTCGTCAACCCGTCCGATCCCGAGGTTCTCGCCGCCGAGCGGGAACGCGGGTCCGGGCCGCTGCGGAAGTTCACGCTGACCGCCACCGAGGTGTCGCTCGATCTGGGCGGGCGGACCGTCCGGTCGTGGGCGTACGGTGACACGCTGCCCGGGAAGGAGGTCCGGGTCACGGCGGGGGACATCCTCGACCTCACCCTCGTCAACCATCTGCCGGAGCCGACGACGCTGCACTCGCACGGGATCCGTCTGCGGTGCGACATGGACGGTGTCCCGGGGCTGACCCAGCACTCCGTCAGGCCCGGCGCGGCCCATGGCTACCGCTTCGCCGTGGCGCACCCGGGCACGTACTGGCTGCACTCCCACTCGGGGATGCAGCTCGACCGCGGCCTGTACGCCCCCCTGATCGTCGAGGACGCCCGGGAGCCCCTCGCCTACGACAAGGAGTGGGTCGTCGTCCTGGACGACTGGGTGGACGGGGTGGACGGCTCCACCCCGGACGGTGTGCTCGCGCAGTTGCGCAACGGCAGAGCTGCGCCCATGGACATGGGTGAGGACGCCGCGCACCCTCCGGGCACCGGAAAGCACGTCGGCCCCTCCCGTGTCCTGCACGGCGCCCGCAGTCGCCTGCTGCACAGCGAGGGCGGCCATGTCGGGTATCCGTACTACCTGGTCAACGGGCGGCTCGCGCACGCTCCCTCGGTCTTCCGGGCCCGCCCCGGGGACCGGATCCGGCTGCGGATCATCAACGCCGGGGGTGACACGGCCTTCCGGGTGGCGCTGGGCGGGCACCGGATGACGGTGACGCACACGGACGGCTATCCGGTCCAGCACGCCGACACGGACGCGCTGCTGCTGGGCATGGGCGAGCGCTACGACGTGCTGGTCACCGCCGGGGACGGAGTGTTCCCGCTGGTCGCGCTCGCCGAGGGCAAGAAGGCGCGGGCCCTGGCGGTGCTGCGTACCGGGAGCGGAGGCCTGCCCCGGCCCTCCGTGCATCCGAAGGAGCTGGAGGGGAAGGTGGTGCCGGCCAGACGGCTCGTGCCGGACGACTCCGTGGCCTTCTGCGACCGCGGTCCGGACCGCGAGATGCGCTTCAGGCTGACCGGGAGCATGGGGAAGTTCGACTGGAGCTTCGACCACCGGCCGTACTCCGTCGAGGAGCGCCACCCGGTACGGGAAGGAGAACGGGTCCGCCTGACCCTGATCAACGCCACCGACATGTGGCACCCCATGCACCTGCACGGCCACACCTTCGCCCTCACCGGCATCGACTCGGCCGGAGCGCGGAAGGACACCGCGCTGGTCCTGCCGCACCGCAAGCTCGTCGTCGACTTCGACGCCGACAACCCGGGGCTGTGGATGCTCCACTGCCACAACCAGTACCACGCCGAGTCCGGCATGATGACCATCCTCGGCTACCGCAGATGACCGCGGCACCGGCGTCCCCACCGTCCGCACGGCGTCGGCCCCACCCCCCTTCCTCCCGGCCGTCGGCGCCGCTGCGCGGCCGGGCTGACGGTGCCCGGCCGGGGCGCGTTCTCCGGAGAGGCGAACGGTCCGCAGGCCGGTGTCGCCGGTGGCGTGGCGCTGTCGCGGTGGGGGCGGTCAGTCGTGCCGGCCGCGGGCCCGGGCCGTGCTGGCACGGACGCGCAGTTCCGCCGGGACGACCGTCAGCGGGGGCGGGGGCGTGGCGGGGGTGTCGATGCGGTGCAGCAGGACGCGGAGGGAGCGGGTGCCGATGTCCGTGAAGTCCGTGCTGATCGTGGTGAGGGGCGGGAGGAAGTGGGCGGCCTCCGGGATGTCGTCGTAGCCGACCACGCTGACGTCGTCCGGGACGCGGCGGCCCGCCTCGTGCAGGGCGCGCAGGACGCCGAGGGCCATCTGGTCGTTCGACACGAAGACGGCGGTGACCGCGGGGTCCTTCGCCAGTTCGCGGCCCAGGTCGTAGCCGGAGTCGGCGCTCCAGTCGCCGACGAGGGGGGCGTGGATCTCGGCGCCGGCCGCCTCGAGGGTCTCCCGCCAGCCCTCCGCCCGGCGGTCGGCCGACGTCCAGCCGGTGGGGCCGGCGACATGGCGGACGGTGGTGTGGCCGAGGGAGAGGAGGTGCCGGGTGGCCTCGCAGGCCCCGGTGCGGGCGTCCGAGGTGACGACGGGGGTGCCGTCGCCGAGGTCGTTGTCCATGACGACCAGCGGCATGTCCAGGCGGGCCTCCGCCAGGGCGCGCGCCACCCACAGCTGCGGGGCGATCGCGATCACGCCGTCGGCGCCCTCCGCCGAGAGGCGGTCCGCGGCCTGGACGACCGTGGCGCGGTCGGCGGTGTCCAGCGCGATCGAACTGACCAGGTAACCGGCCTCCTGCGCCGCCGTGTTGATCGCGGTCAGGGTGGAGGCGGGGCCGTAGCGGGCCGCGTCGAACGAGATCACGCCCAGCATCCGGGTGCGGCCACTGGCCAGCGAGCGGGCGCTGCGGCTCGGGCGGTAGCCGAGCGTGCGCATGGCCGCCCGGACCGCCTCGCGGGTCTCGGCGCGGACGGACGGGTTGTCGTTGAGCACCCGGGAGACCGTCTGCTTGGAGACGCCGGCGAGCTTCGCCACGTCGTCCATCACCGGGCGCGCGCCCGCGAAGTTGCGTCTGCTGCGTCCCCTGGTCGCCGGGCCGTCGGCGGCGCTTCGGGTCATGGTGGGTGCTTCCTTCGGGTTCCTCGGACTCCCGCGGAGGCAGTGCCACTGCCCCGCCCGGCGGATCCACAGGATAGGCCGGGCGGGCCGAGGGGCCGGGGTCAGGCCGTGCCGAGCCGCCACGTCCGGCGCGTGACCCACTCGGCGTGCCGGATCCCGGCGACACCGGGTGCGGTCGGGACCGGCACGTACACCGCCGCGTCGGCGGCGAGCGGCAGCACCTTCAGCACCAGGGGTTCGCCGGCCGGCAGCCGGTCCAGGGCGATGTCCCAGGGGCGGCCCGAGAAGAACTGGTCGGCCACGAGCGTCCCGCCGACGTACGCGCGGGCCGCGTCGCCGGTCCAGTGCAGGCGCAGGAGGGTGCCGGGCGCCGTGTGCGGGAGGCGCACCTCGTACACCGCCGCCGCGGTGTCGTAGTCCTCGTCCGCGGGGGCGCTCGCCCGGTCGAGGACGCCCGTGGTGGGAACGGGCGGGGGGCCCGCCGGGCGGAGCGGGGTGAGGGCCGGCGGCGCGGGGGCCCCGGCGGCGCAGGAGGCGTCGGGGACCAGGGTGTAGCGGGTCAGGACGCCGTCCTTCGTCTCCTTCACCGTCGCGCCGGGTGCCGTCGGCGGGCGGCGCGGCGCCGGCAGGACGGAGAGGGAGACCGTCGGGCCGGGCGTGCGGGTGTGGACACGGACCTCGTCGGCCCGTGTGTCGAAGACCACGCCGTCCGGGCACAGGACCAGGCGTGGGGTTCCCCAGGCCTCGCCGCGGTAGGCGGTGCGGGCCGTGGCCGCGTCCAGGAGCAGCAGGGCGACCCGGCCGCCGTCGGACGTGTCCACCTCGACCCGGGCGTCGGTGCCGGGGCGCAGG
Source organism: Streptomyces sp. NPDC051315 (assembly GCF_044455165.1). Lineage (NCBI taxonomy): Bacteria > Bacillati > Actinomycetota > Actinomycetes > Kitasatosporales > Streptomycetaceae > Streptomyces > Streptomyces sp. NPDC051315. The sequence goes on along the minus strand of NZ_JBITEN010000012.1, from coordinate 156,439 downwards.
CCTGTGATCAGGATGCGGTCCGCGGTGGCGGTCGTGTCGCCGTGGCCCGTTCGAACGGACCCCACCGTCCGCGCGTCGAGGGCCAGTTCGGGCGCGATGCCGTCCGTCGCCGCCAGCACCAGGACCGTACGGCCGTCGTCGTCCTCGACCGTGCACACCGGCTGGGCCGTGGCCCAGTCGAGGCGCAGGCCGGCCACGTCCAGGCGCAGGGGCCAGCAGAAGTAAGCGCCGGCGGGGACGGTCACCGGGGTGCTGGGGAAGGTCAGGGGCGGCGCCTCGGGGAAGTGGACCGTGAAGCTCGTGCCGGGGTGGGCCGGGAGCGGCTCGTGGGGCTGGTGGTTGGTGACGAAGAGGAAGCCGGAGCCGACGCCGTCGCTGCGGACGGCCCAGCGCAGCGTGGAGCGGTCGTGCTGGCCGTCGGGCCGTTCCTCCGGGAGGACGGACTCCATGGGGGCGAGCCGTGCGCCGAACTCGGCCAGCAGCAGGTGCTGGAGGCGGAGTTCGTCGTACGACGGCCGGTACTGGCCGTACTCGCCGAGCGGGGCCTGGAAGTCGTACGTCAGGACGGGGAGGTCGTTGGGGTAGTGCGTCGCGTGGGACTCCTGGAGGGTGGTCAGCTCCCCGGCGGGGTTGGTGCCCCCGTGGAACATGTAGTAGCCCTGCCAGACCGAGCCGCAGCCGATCTTGGTGAGGCCGAGGGCACCGATGTCGGCGGCGTCGACGCGCGGGCGGCGGTGGTAGGCGACCGCCATGCCGCCGCCCAGCTCGCACGTCGCCCACGGGAACCGGTCGGCGTGGTCCCGCGGGTCGGTGCCGCGGACGGTCGTCGGGCGCAGGTCGGCGCCGATGCCCTCGTCGTCGCGCTGGTGGGTGAAGAAGTAGTGCTTGCGGCAGGTGTCGGGCCAGCCGGCGTCCGCCTCCGTCCAGAACGCCTCCGGGTAGCCGCCGTACAGCGGGAGCAGCGCGTCACCGGGGAGCTGGACGCCGCCCCAGGCCGTCGACGTCCACAGGGGCGCCCTCAGGCCGGCGTCCTCGGCCATGCGCTTCAGGGTGCGCAGGTGGCCGGGCTGGTCGTACAGCTCGTTCTCGATCTGGATCGCGACGATCGGGCCGCCGTGCGCGCGGTCCAGTCCGTGCAGCTGGGAGGCGATCGCCTCGAACCACGGGCGTACGGCGGCCAGGTACGCCGGGTCGTCGGTGCGCGGGGCGGGGGTGCGGGCCAGGACCCAGTCGGGCAGGCCGCCGTTGCGGACCTCCGCGTGGGACCACGGGCCGATGCGGGGGACGAAGTCCAGGCCGTGGCGGGCGCACAGCTCGGCGAAGCGGCGCAGGTCGCGGTCGCCGTCGAAGCGGACGCGGCCCTCGGTCTCCTCGTGGTGGATCCAGATGACGTAGGAGGCGACGGCCGTCACCCCGCCCGCCTTCGTCTTCAGCAGCTCCTCCTCCCACTCGTCGGCCGGGTGGCGGGAGTAGTGGAACTCGCCGGAGACCGGGAACCAGGGGCGGCCGCCGCGGGTGAGCCAGCGGCTGGTGACCTCGATGGGGTCGGGGACGCCCGGGGCGTCGGTGAAGGGGAGGTGGCCGGTCAGCGGGGGTGCGGAGGCAGCGGGGACACGGAGGTGGTGGGCGGGGTGGGGGTGCGCGGGAGCGTCGTGGGTGGAGGCGTTGTGAGTGGGGGCGTCGTGGGTGGGGGCGTCCTGCTGGCGGGACATCAGGGGTGCTCCGGGCTGCCGAGGTCGGGGGTGTCGACGAGGTGGGCGCGGGGGGTGGTGGTGCCGTGCAGTTCGAGGAGGACGAGGTCGTTGCCGCCGGGGCGCAGGACGGGCGCCGGGACGTAGAGGGTGCGCTGGGGGCCGCGGTTCCAGTAGCGGCCGAGGTGGAAGCCGTTGATCCAGGCCTGGCCCTTGGTCCAGCCGGGGAGGGAGAGGAAGGTGTCGGCGGGGGTGGTGACAGCGAACGTGCCGTGGTGGAAAGCCGGTTCGGCGCAGGTGGTGGTCTCCGCGGGCGCGAAGGAGGCCGTGCCGGGGACCTCGTCCAGGGGCAGGGGGTGGACGTCCCAGCCGTGCAGGGGTGTGCCCTCGAAGGCGACCGGGCCCAGCAGGCCCTTGCGGGCGCCGATGCGGGGGCCGTAGTTGACCCGGCCCATGTTCTCGACGAGGACGTCCAGGACGGCGCCGGGGCGCGGGACGTGGACCGCCAACGTCTCCTCCTGGCGCTCGCGTTCGAGGACGCCGGCGGGGGCGCCGTCCAGGAAGACCTGGGCGCGGTCGCCGACGCCGCCGGTGAAGTGCAGCAGGCCGGTTCCCCCGGTGGGGACGGTGGTGCGGTAGAGGACGTATCCGGCGCGCAGGCCGAGGTCGTCGGCGGCGAGGGGGTCCTGCGGGGCGTGCACGGCCTGCGGGACCTGCACGGCCTGCGGGGCGTGCACGGGTCGTCCGGCGAACGCGAGGAGAGGTGCCCGCCGGTCCAGCTCGATCGTGGTCGGCGGGAGTTTGGGGGCGGGCCCGGGGGCCGGCTCGTCGGGGACCGGCGCGTGGCGGGCGATCACCTCGCGGAAGGCGTGGTACTTCGGGCCCGGGTCGCCGCTCTCGGTGAGCGGGGCGTCGTAGTCGTAGGAGGTGATGGTGGGGGCGTAGGTGTGGTGGTGGTTGGCGCCGTTGGTGAAGCCGAAGTTGGTGCCGCCGTGGAACATGTAGATGTTGACGGAGGCGCCGGCGGACAGCAGCCGGTCCAGGTCGGCGGCCGCGTCGGCGGTGTCCCGGCCGTGGTGCGGGCCGCCCCAGTGGTCGAACCAGCCGATCCAGAACTCCGCGCACATCAGGGGGCCTTGCGGCTGGTGTTCGCGCAGGCGGGCGAGGGAGCGGTCCACTCGGCTGCCGAAGGTGGCGGTGGTGAGGACGCCGGGGAGGCTGCCGTTGGCGAGGTGGGTGGGGTCTGCCTGGTCGCAGGTGAAGAGGAGTTCCTCCACGCCTCGGGTGCGGAAGGAGTTCTCGAGGTGCTTGAGGTAGGCGGTGTCGTCGCCGTAGGCGCCGTACTCGTTCTCCACCTGTACGGCGATGACGGGACCGCCGGACGCGGCCATGTGCGGCAGGAGCGGAGGCAGGAGGAGGTCGAGGTAGCGGTCGACGGCGTCGGTGAAGCGGGGGTCGCTGCTGCGCAGGCGGATGCCGGGGTCGGCCTCCGCCTCCTGCTCGCGCCACGTACCGGTGCCGGGGCTCACGGGGGCCGCGGTGAGCCAGTGCGGCAGGCCGCCGCCGTCCCACTCGGCGCAGATGAACGGGCCGGGGCGGAGGAGGACGTGCAGGCCCTCGGCGGCGGCCAGGCGCAGGAAGCGGGGCAGGTCCAGGAGGCCGTCGAGGACGAGGGTGTCGGGGGTGGGCTGGTGGAGGTTCCAGGGGATGTACGTCTCCACCGTGTTCAGGCCCATCAGGCGAGCCTTGTGCAGGCGGTCGGGCCACTGGGCGGGGTGGACGCGGAAGTAGTGGAGGGCGCCGGAGATGATCCTCAAGGGGGTGCCGTGGAGGCGGAAGCCGTCGGGTGTCGTGGTGAGGGCGGGCATGCGGGTCCCTTCTTCGGGTGGGGTTGGGGGGCGGGGGTTGGGCGTTCCGGGGTGGGGTGCCTGCGGGTGGGGTGCCCGCGGACGGTGCGGGGTGCGCCTGCGGTCGGTGGGTGGGTCGGGGTCGTGGCGGTGCGGCGAGCCCGTCGCGCGTTGGGCGTACGGCTGCCTGTTGGTGAGAGTCCGACTTGGCTGTGCAGCGCTGAGCGACGGGCTGCGCCGCACCGCCACGACCCGCTCCCGCCGTCTCGCGGGTACGGGGCCGCGCCGCCACGGACCGCTCCCGCCATCTCGCGGGTTCGGGACCGTTCGGGGCGGGCCGACTGCTTCCGCCATCTCGCGGGTGCGGGGCCGCGCCGCCACGGACCGCTCCCGCCGTCTCGCGGGTTCGGGACCGTTCGGGGCGTTGGGGGGCGGGCCGACTGCTTCCGCCGTCTCGCCGGTGCGGAGCGTTCGGGGGGCCGTCCGGCCCGCGGTGCGTGGGCGGGTGCCGTCTCAGGGGGCTGTCGGGCGGGTTCTTCGGGTGAGCCAGAGCGTTGCCGCCAGGCAGGCGGCCGAGGTGGTGGCCAGGAGGAGGGGTACCGCGTCGACGCCGGACCATTCGATGACCTTGCCGAGGGCGGGGCCGGCCGCCACGCCGCCCGCCATGGACGCGGCGATGACCAGGGCGCCTGCCCTGCGGGCGTGGGGTGCCGCCCTGTGCAGCCAGGGCAGGCCGGTGGGGAAGATCGGGGCGATGAAGAGGCCGACGCCCGCGTAGGCGTACGGGGCCAGGGCGGGGACGGTGGCCAGCAGGAGGCAGGCGGTCATGCCGGCGCAGGAGACGGTGATGATGGCCGGGGCCGAGAAGCGCAGGGCGAGGGGGGCCACCAGGAAGCGGCCCACCGTCATCATCAGCCAGTAGACGGAGGTGGCGGTGGCGGCGACGCCGGCGCCGTAGCCGACGGTCTCCAGGTGGGTGGGCTCCCAGCCGCCCACGCCGGCCTCGATGCCGACGTGCAGGACGTAGAGAGTGACGAAGACCGTCAGGACGGAGGTCAGGCTGCGGCCCAGTGCCCCGGTGGGGGGTGCGGACCCGGTCGGCTGTGGGGCGCTGTCACGTACGCCCCGCAGACAGAGGAGGAGGGGAAGGTTGGCCAGGGCGAAGGCCAGGAAGACCGCCGGGTAGTGGCCGGCGCCGGTCGCGCCGATGAGGGCGGGGCCGAGGATCGCGCCGACGCCGAAGTGGGCGTTGAGGATGTTCAGCAGGGCGGCGGAGCGGTGGCCGAAGCCGACGGCGAACAGTTGGTTGAGGCCGTAGTCGATGCCGCCGAAGCCGAGTCCGGCGAGGAGCGCGGCGGCCAGCGCGGTGGGCCAGTTCGGTGCGAGCGCGAAGCCGGCGGCGCCGAGTGCCATCAGGAGGTACGAGGCGCCGAGGATCCGGCGGTTGCCGGTCCGGCCGTACAGCCGGTCGAAGAGGAGGACGCCGGCCACCCCGCCGATGAAGTGGGCGCTCAGGGCGAGTCCGGCGGCCGAGGGTGAGAGCCCGAACTCCTCGCGCAGGGCGGGGATGGCGGGGCCGTAGAGGGCCTGGAGGGCGCCGATGAGGACGAAGCCGACGCAGGAGGCCACCACGGCCGTGGGGGTGAAGACGGGGGCGGCGGGCGGGGCGGGGGCGCGACGCGCCGTGGAGTGATCGGTCACGCGGGCTCCCGGGGACGGCCCACTGCGACGTGGGCGCCAGAACTTCCGACGGTCGTCGATGTTACCGGTAACATGAGTGGCGTCAATATCTCCGGCAGGGGCTTCGAGGGGAGAGGGCGCGTCCGGCCTGATGGCCTGTCAGCCTTCACCTGGCGGGCCGTCCGCGGAGGACACCCCAGACGTGAAGTGGGAGATCTCCGCCCTGGGGTGGACCGGCCGGTGTCGCGGTGGGCACGGCTCGGTTGTGACAAGGGCTCTTCGGGACCGGGGAGTTGGGGGTGCGGGAGGATCCCGGGGTATGGGACGGGACCGGTACGTCGACTTTCTGCGGGCCTGGGCGATCACGCTCGTCGTGGTGGGCCACTGGGTGATCACCGGGCTGGTCCGGCACCCCGACGGGACGATCACCGCACCGGAGTTGCTGGCCACCGTCCCCTGGACGCACTGGCTGACCCTGGGTTTCCAGATCATGCCGCTGTTCTTCCTGGCCGGAGGGCATGCGGCCGCCGGATCCTGGGAGCGGGCACGGAACGAGGGTGGCAGCGCGGCCGGCTGGGTGGGGCGCCGGGCGCGGCCGGACGTGCGGCTGCGGCCGGGGCTGCGGGTGTGGGCCGGGCTCGCCCTCGCCGTGCCCGCGCTCGCCCACTTCGCGGGGCACGGGTTCGCCCACGGGGGCCGGTTCCCGCTGCCGGCGGCCGCGGGGCTCGCGGTGGGGACGGCGCTGGTCCTGGCACCCGGGTGGACCCGTGCGGCCGGCGGCTACGTGGCGCCGGGAGCCGCGCAGCGGGCCGTCGCGGACTCGGCCGGCACCAGCCGGACCTGGGAGGCGCGCAGCTTGACCGGCTCCCGGGTCGACCGGTCCCACAGGACGGCCGTGCCGCCGGTGACGCCGAAGGAGAGGTAGGGGCGCTCGGGCGCCAGGCGCGGCCCCTCCCCCGACAGGCGGTCGACCGGGACCACGGGTTCGACGCAGGTCCACTCCGGCTCGACGCCGAAGTACGACGGCGGCTCGGCGCCCCGTTCCGCCGCCGCGGTCGTCCTGTCGACCGCGGTGCGGGCCGAGTCGAGGGCGAGCAGGGTGGCCACGCCGAGCATGATCAGGAAGACGCAGACGTTCAGCGTGACGTTCAGCCGCTCGCCGGGCATCGCGTAGGCGTGGTGGTGGTGGCGGGCGATGCCCCACCAGGCGGGGCCGACGAGGACGGGACTGAGCAGCGTCAGGAGTTTCACCGCGGCGAGCACCTGCCACAGGGCGGGCACGTCGATGTCGCCGGGCGTGAGGGACAGGCCGTCGGCGTAGAGGGCGTGCAGCACGGAGCCGGCGGCCAGGAACGAGGACAGGGCCAGCGTCACGACCAACGGGACCGCCCAGGCCGCCCACTCGCCCCACGTCCACTGCCGCACGAGCAGCCAGAGGCCCGCGACCACACCGCCCACCAGCGCGGACATGAGGACCTGGCGTCCGGTCAGGCCCCGCCCCTGCGCGTCGAACAGACCGAGGCCGAGGGCGGTGAGGAACGCGCACAGCAGTACGGCCGCCGTGACGCCGTACCAGCGGCCCGACCTGACGAGTCTCGCTCCGGCGCGGACGACGCCCGCCGCGCCCAGCAGCGCCGCCGTGATCCAGAACCAGCGGGCGGCACCGGTCCGGCCGTCCGCGAAGACCAGCGCGGCAGCCGTCGCGAGGGACCAGGCCGCCGCGCGGGTCAGCCGGCGTTCGGTCTCCTCCTCCGGCCAGTACGTCGTCGACGCCCGCCAGCGTCCGTCGAGGGGACGCACCCCCGTGGCGGCGGCGTCCGGCGTGTGGGCGCGGGCGATGCGCAGGGCCTCCCCGGGCCGTCCGGTCACGAGGCCTCCGACGTCGTGCCGGCCCCAGCGGGCGGTGAGCCGGGCGAGACGGCGGCGCCAGGAGTGGGGTGGGGCGGAGCGCCGGGGGGTCGCGTCGACGATCCGCCACTGCGTGAACATCTCACGGTCGCGCCGGACGGGCTCCGCGAGCCGGACGTACGCCTCGAGCCCCGCGCTCCGCAGCACCTTGCGGACCCTGGCCGCGGCCCCGCGCTCGCAGTTCCCGGCCGCGCCGAACAGGCGTACCTCGACCTCGTACACCCGGGCTTCGGGGTCCGCCTCCAGTCCGGCGCCGCGCGGGTCCGCACCGGACGGGGAGAAGCCGCGCACCGGCCAGCCGTGTGCCTGGAAGCGCTGTTCCGCCTCCTCCCAGTCGTCGGGGCCGCCACGGACCTCGACCAGCGTGCGGACTCTTCGGTCGAAGCGGGCGTGCGACATACGGGGCGGGACACTCCTGGCCATCGGGGGCGGGGGTGCGCCGGCTGCTCGACTACCCCTGGGGCGCCGCCCGTTCGTGGTGATCAGAGGCTCCGGTCGACGGAGTCGTCCTGTCAAGTCCCCTTGTGGTCCGGTGGGTTGCGGGGGCTGGGGTCCCGCCGCCGAGTCACCGCCCGGACACACCCCCTTCCCCGCCAAGCCGACGCTCGGGCGCTCCCCCGGATCCCGCCCCGAGCCCGCGCCGCCGCACCCCGCCCGGCGCCCGGGATCGGGCCGGCACCCCGCCAAGCCGTCGCCTGGACGCTCCCCCGCCAAGCCGCCGCTCAGGCACTCCGCTTCCGGGACGCCGTCTTCTTCGCCGCGCCCGTCGACTTGCTCGTCGTCGTCTTCTTGGCGGCCGTCTTCTTCGCCGTGCTCTTCGCCGGTGCCGCCGTCTTCTTCGCGCCCTGTGCCGATTTCGCCGTCGACTTCGCCGCCGTCTTCTTCGCCGGTGCCGCCGTCTTCTCCGCCGTCGACGTCGACTTCTTCCCGCCCGTCTGCTTCGGTGCCGCACGGGCCGACTTCCGCTGCGGGAGGGGTCTGACCTCCGCCCGCTCGGGTTCCGCCGCCGGCTCCTCGCCGCGCGACTCCTTCGCCGCCCGCACGCTCTTCTCCAGCGCGGCCATCAGGTCCAGCACCTTGCCGCTGGACGCGGGGGCGGGGAGCTCGGGAGGTGTCTCACCGGCCGCCTTCGCGGCGACGACCTCCTCGACGGCCTCCCGGTACTCGTCGTGCAGGTCGTCCAGGTCGACCTCGCCGAGGGTGTCCATCAGGGCGTCCGCGAGGTCGAGCTCCTTGTCGCGGACGGTGACGGAGGTGTCGGGGGCGACGCCCTCGGGGGCGCGGACCTCGTCCGGCCAGAGCAGGCCGTGCATGGCGATCGCGTCGCCGACCACCCGCAGCATGCCCAGCCGCTCCCGGCCCCGCAGCGCGTACTTCGCGATCGCGACCTTGTTGCTGCGCTTCAACGCCTCCCGCAGCAGGGTGTACGGCTTGGCGGCCGGGGCGCCGCCCGCCTGGAGGTAGTACGCGGCGTCCATCTGGAGCGGGTCGATGCGCTCGGCCGGCACGAAGGCGACGATCTCGATCGTCTTCGCGGTCGGGAGCGGCAGGTGGGACAGGTCCTCGTCGGTGATCGGGATGATCGTGCCGTCCGCGTCCTCGTACCCCTTGCCGATCTCCGCCTGGTTCACCTCGCGGTCCTCCAGCTCGCAGACCTTGCGGTAGCGGATGCGGCCGCCGTCCTCGGTGTGGATCTGGCGGAAGGAGATCGAGTGGCTCTCGGTGGCGTTCACCAGCTTGATCGGGATGCTGACGAGACCGAAGGAGATGGCTCCGTTCCAGATGGATCGCACGTGCGCACCTTTCCGGGCGTTCACCTAGAAAATGTAGGTGAATCTATGTGAAACCAGGCAAAGCGGCGTAACAGCCCAATTCACGTGATTCGTGTGATTCTCATGGTATGACGCCGATTACAGAGGTGGAGGGGCGACGGCTCCCGCTCAGCAACCTGGAGAAGGTGCTGTACCCGGCGACCGGCTTCACCAAGGGCGAGGTGCTCCACTACTACGCGACGGTCGCCGAGGCCCTGCTGCCGCATCTGCGGGACCGGCCGCTGTCCTTCCTGCGCTACCCGGACGGGCCCGGCGGGCAGCAATTCTTCGCCAAGAACGTGCCGCCGGGCACCCCCGAGTGGGTCACCACGGCCGAGGTGCCGCGGGCGGAGGGGCCGTCCCGGATGGTGATCGTGCAGGACCTGGCGAGCCTGATGTGGGCGGCGAACCTGGTCACCGAGTTCCATACGCCCCAGTGGGTGATCCAGGACCCCGAGCAGGCCGACCGGATCGTCTTCGACCTCGATCCCGGCGCCCCCGCGACCGTCGTCGAGTGCTGCGAGGTCGCGCTGTGGCTGCGGGAGCGGCTGGCGGCGGACGGGATCGAGGCGTACGCGAAGACGTCCGGGGCGAAGGGGCTGCACCTGCTGGCGGCGGTGCGCGGGGCGTCCTCCGAACGGGTCACGCACTACGCCAAGCGGCTGGCGGTGGAGGCGGAGCGAACCATGCCCCGGCTGGTCCTGCACCGGATGACCCGCAGCCTGCGCCCGGGCAAGGTCTTCGTCGACTGGAGCCAGAACGCGGCACGCAAGACCACGGCCACGCCGTACACCCTGCGGGCCCGGCCCGAGCCCACCGTGTCGGCGCCCGTGACCTGGGAGGAGGTCGAGGAGTGCGGGGCACCGGAGCGGCTGGTGTTCCGGGCGGAGGACGTCATGGGCCGGGTGCGGGACGACGGCGATCTGCTCGCTCCGCTGTTCGACAGGGATACGGCCGGTGAGCTGCCCTGATCACTGATCGCCAGGGGGCGCCTTGCGTGGAGCTGGGGGCGCCCTGCGTGGAGCCCAGCGGGCGTCGCCCTGGGTGAAACCACCCCCCGCACCCCCGCTCACCCGCCGGAGGCCCACGTCCTGCGGTCCCGGGCGATCGCGTGCAGCCCTTCCACGTCCGCCGGCTTCAGCACCCCGCCCGTCCTGGCCAGCGCGGCCAGCTCCGTGTCCCGCAGGACGCGGACCTCGCGCGGGGGCGTGGTGATCCGTACGTCCGCCGGGCCCACCAGGGCGAGCACCGGGCGGACCCCGGCGGTCAGGACGTAGGCGGCACGGTCGGCGTCGGCGCGGACGCGGCGCAGGAGCGGGTACGGCTCCCGGCGGCCCAGGGCGACCATCGGGTCGGCGACGAGCACCCGCTGCCTGCGGGCGTACAGGGCGTGGACGGCGAACAGGCCGCCGGGGCCGATGACCAGGTGGTGGATGCGGTCGCCGCCGGGCAGGGGAACGGAGTGCAGGGTGTGCCAGCCGGCGCCGTCGAGCCGGTCCAGGGCCTCGCCGGCCGTCTGCTCGGCCGTGAGCGCGCGGCGGCGCGGGTCGGGGCGCAGCAGGAGGGCGGGGCCGGGATCGCGGTCCAGGGCGATCAGCAGGGCCTCGCCGGGGCGGTTGGGGGCCAGGTCGTCGTCCGGGTGGAGGGCGAGGCGGGCCAGCTCGGCGGGGGTGGGGACCGGGGGCGGGCCCACCGTGACCGAGCCGGTCAGGAAGGGGCCGAGCGCCTCCAGGACGTCCTCCCTGCGATCGTCGGCGAGCACGTTGACCCGGCCGGCCTCACGGTCGTACCAGGCGATGTTCCGGCCGTCGGTCAGGCAGACGTAGAGCCGCTCGTGTCCGTGGCGCCAGGTCGGTACGACGCGCAGTCCGCTCATGCACCATCACCCCACGACCATGGGAACAGGTGGGGTGCTCCAGGGGCAAGAAGGCGGCTACCTTGGGTGGGAGCCGGGCAGGCTCTGGCGAGCGCGGTTTGGGGAGGCGCCGTTGCGGACCCTCGGGAAGCAAGCCGACGTACCAGCTCCGGACGCTCCGTGGAACGAGATCGTGCCCGGCCTGTGGATGGGCGGGCACGAGTTCCGGGGGCGCGCCGGGCAGCGGGAGTTCGCCGTCGTGCGCGGCGAGTTCGATCTCGTGCAGACCCTGTTACGGATGCCCGGACACGGGCCCGACCGGGGTGTCCCGCACCAGGTGTGGCCGATCCCCGACGGGCCGCTGGACGGCACCCAGCTCGCGGGGGTGATGCGGCTGGCGCAGGCGGCGGGCGAGGCGCTGGACGAGGGGCGTACGGTCCTGGTCCGCTGCTGGCACGGCTACAACCGCTCGGGGCTGGTCGTCGCCCACGCGCTGGTGTGCCGGGGCCACTCGACGCAGGAGGCGATCCGGCTGATACGGTCGCGGCGCTCGCCCTGGGCCCTGCACAACGAGCTGTTCGTGGAGTACCTGAGGGCGGGTCTGCCGACGGCCCGACTGCTGGAGGAGCTGGCCGAGTAGTCGTTTCCCGCCCCGGCCCACGCCCCTTCGCGGCAGGTCGGCCCCGCACCCGCCGACCCGTTCCGCTGCGCAAATAGGACTTCCCTACGAATAAGGTGTACGGGGCCGACCGCCGCCTTGATCACAGGAGCCCCGTGTCCCGCAGCCGCCTCGTCCTCGCCGTCGCGTCCGCCGCCCTGCTGGCGTCGGCCACCGTGGCCTGCGGCGACGCCGGCGGGCTGCGCGGCGCGGGCCCGACCCCGACCGCGATCAGCCCGGCCCGGCTCTGGCCGCAGCTGACGCCGGCCTCGAGTCCGGCCTGGGACATCGACGAGGCGGACACCGAGCCGGTCAAGGGCGTCGGCGTACCCGGCGACGACGTCCGCGAGGTCGACCCGGTGGCGGTCGTCCGCGCCGAGATCGCCGCGAACCCCGACGACTACGACGGCGACAAGGCGCCCTACCGCGACACCGCCGACGGGATGGCCGACTGCGCCGGGCACGGTGGTCCGGGCGGCGCCGGGAGCCGTTGCCCCGTTCTCCAGCCGTACTACCGGGACCTGACCGGCGACGGGCGTCCCGACCTGACCCTGGGGTTCCGGCTGCTGCCGGGCGACCTCACCGCCGTCCGCGTCTACACCGTGGACCAGCACCGGCTGGTGCGGGTGATGGCCTGGGAGGACGCCGTGAGCGCGGTCGAGCTGGCCGGACGGTCGGTGATCATCCGTTCGCCGTCCGACCTGGCCGAGTACGAGTACCGGCTCCAGTGGACCTGGGACCCCGAGCGGAAGGCGATGCTGCTCACGCACGACGAGATGCTGCGCTCGGACAGGCGCGGGCCCGGGCCCGGGAAGCCGTCGCCGTCCCCCTCGGCGAGCGGTCGATGAGACCCGCCCTCCCGCGGTGGGCCGGCACGCTGGCGGTGAAGGCGGCCGTCTTCATCACCGTGATGTGCTGCGCCCTCGCCGCCCTGCTCGGTGTGCTGGTGCACGTCCAGGTGACCGACCAGACCGTCGGTCAGGCCCGCGAACTCGCGCTGTCCCGGCTGGCGGACGCGACGGAGGCGTACGAGGCCGGGGACTCGCTGCCGCCGGGAACGGGGGTGGACGCCGAGGGGCTGCCGCCGGCACTGCGGGAGCTGGCCGCGGCCGGGGAGCGCGGCACGATGGTCGCCGACCACCACGGGCGGCCCGTGATGTGGGCGGCGGGCCCGGCCGACGGCGGGCGGGCGCTGGCCGTGGCCGTCGACTACGGGCAGCAGGCGCGCACCATCGAGGGCCTGGACAGCGCGATCCTGTGGTCGTCGGCGCTGGCGATCGGGGCGACCCTGGTGGTCGGCGCGTTCGCGGTGACCCGGGTGACCCGGCGGCTGCACACCACCGCGCGGGTCGCCCGGCGGATCAGTGCCGGGGACCTGGACGCGCGGGTGGACGACCCCCGCACGAAGGATCCGACCCGGCCGCAGGACGAGGTGGCGGCGGTCGCCGTCGCGCTGGACTCGATGGCGTCGTCGTTGCAGGGCAAGCTGCTGAGCGAGCAGCGCTTCACCGCCGACGTGGCGCACGAGCTGCGCACCCCGCTGACGGGGCTGCACGCGGCGGCCGAGCTGCTGCCGCCGGGCCGGCCGACGGAGCTGGTGCGCGACCGGGTGGCGGCGTTGCGCACCCTCACCGAGGACCTGCTGGAGATCTCCCGTCTGGACACCGGGCGGGAGCGGGTGGAGCTGGACACCGAGGAGCTGGGCGCGCTGGCCGGGCGGGTGGTGCGGGCGTCGGGGGCGGACACGCGGGTCCGGATCGCGCGGGACGCGCGGGTGGAGACGGACCGGCGGCGGCTGGAGCGGGTGCTGGGCAACCTGGTCGCCAACGCGCACCGGCACGGGCGGGCGCCGGTGGTGCTGACGGTCGACGGGCCGGTGGTGACCGTACGGGACCACGGGGACGGGTATCCGGAGTACCTGCTGGCGCACGGGCCGCAGCGGTTCCGTACCGAGGGCGGGGCGAAGGGGCACGGGCTGGGGCTGACGATCGCGGTCGGCCAGGCGGAGGTGCTGGGCGCCCGGCTGACGTTCGCGAACGCGCCGGACCGCGGCGCGGTGGCCACGCTGACGCTGCCCTGGACGCCTCCGACCGGGGACGCTCTCTCCGATGGCGCAGTGTGACGGGCGGCTCGCGCGAACCGCTCCTAATGTGGCGAACAGTCAGCTTCGCCCCCTTCATGGAGGTAGCCATGTCCCTGCGCTCCACTCTCACCCGCCTGGCCATAGCCGGCGCCGCCGGCGTCCTCGCCTCCGCGGTCGCCGTCACGCCCGCCGCCGCGAGCGCCGACGGGGAGGGCATCGGCGGCAGCCGGTCCGGCAGCCACGCTCCGCGCCTGTACAAGGGCGTCGTCACCGCGAAGAAGCTGGTTCTGCGGGACGCGGCCAACCAGCGCGGCAAGGTGCTCGGGTTCGCCAAGCGCGGCGACGTCCTCACGATCTACTGCAAGGCCACCGGTCAGACCATCCAGGGCAACTCCCAGTGGTACCGCCTCGCGGGCGGCTCCTGGGCCTGGGCCTCGGCGCGCTACATCCGCGACCTCGGGCCGTCCCCCCGGTGGTGCTGACCCGAAAATCCATCCAAGGCTCACAAGGAGCCCCATGTGGGTAAGTTCCGGACATGACGCGAGCCGGAGCCGAAGCCATCACCCGGGCGGTCGACGCCCCGGCTCCCGCGGTGCGCCTCCCCCGGCGCCGCGGCATCGAACTCTCCCTCATCCTCCTGGCCGTCCTGCTGTCCGTGTACGGCTACTGCGCCGTCGGGATCGCCCAGAACGGCGCGGTCCCGCCCGGCGCGGCCGGCTACGGCGCCGGGCTCGGCGTACTCGCGCTGCTGGCGCATGTCGCGGTCCGGCTGCGCGCCCCCTACGCCGACCCCCTGCTGCTGCCCATCGCCGTGCTGCTCAACGGGATCGGCCTGGTGCTGATCTACCGGCTGGACCTGGAGACACCCGACGACCGGGCGGCGCCCACACAACTGGTGTGGTCGACGCTCGGGGTCGCCCTGTTCATCTTCGTGGTGGCCGCGCTGCGCGACCACCGGGTGCTGCAGCGGTACGCGTACGTGAGCGTGGTCGCCGCCCTCGCCCTGCTGACGCTGCCGGTCTTCTTCCCGGCGGTCAACGGCGCTCGCATCTGGATCCGGATCGCCGGATTCTCCATTCAGCCGGGCGAGTTCGCGAAGGTGCTGCTGGCGGTGTTCTTCGCCGCGTACCTGGCGGCCAACCGCACCGCGCTGGCGTACGCGGGCCGGAGGATCTGGTGGATGCAGCTGCCCACCGGGCGGGTCCTCGGCCCGATCGTCGCGATCTGGCTGCTGAGCGTCGGTGTCCTCGTCCTCGAACGCGACCTGGGCACCTCGCTGCTGTTCTTCGGCCTGTTCGTCGTCATGCTCTACGTCGCCACCGGCCGCGGCGGCTGGATCACCGTCGGCCTGCTGCTGGCCTCCCTCGGCGCGGTCGCCGTCGGCTGGCTGGAACCGCACGTGCACAGCCGGGTCGAGGACTGGCTGCACCCGTTCGCGTCGATCGAGGCCGGCCAGGGCCCCAACCAGCTCGCGCAGTCGCTGTTCTCCTTCGCGGCCGGCGGCATGCTCGGCACCGGCCTGGGGCTCGGCCACTCCGTCCTGATCGGCTTCGCCGCCAAGTCCGACTTCATCCTGGCGACCGCCGGCGAGGAACTGGGCCTGGCCGGCCTCTCCGCCCTCTTCCTGCTGTACGGACTGCTGGTGGAGCGGGGCTACCGGGCGGGCCTCGCCCTGCGCGACCCCTTCGGCAGGCTCCTCGCGATCGGCCTCGCCTCGATCGTGGCGCTCCAGGTCTTCGTGATCGCGGGCGGGGTGACCGGCCTGATCCCGCTGACCGGTATGGCGATGCCGTTCCTGGCCCAGGGCGGCTCGTCGGTCGTCACCAACTGGGCGATCGTGGCGCTGCTCATCCGGGTGAGCAACTCGGCGCGGCGCCAGTACGACGGGAAGGCGGCGCCGTGAGAGGCGAGGTGACCTCGTGATGAGCCGCCACATCCGGCACGCCGCCGCCTTCTGTGCCCTGCTCCTGGTGGCCCTGCTGGTCAACGCCGCCCGCGTCCAGGTCGTCCGGTCCCCCTCCTACGACGACAACCCGGCCAACCGGCGTGCCTCCATCGCCCGGTACGGACAGCCCCGCGGCGACATCCTGGTCGGCGGCGAACCGGTCACCGGCTCCCGGGACACCGGGGAGCAGCTGCGCTACGAACGCGCCTACCGCGACGGGCCGCTGTACGCGCCGGTGACCGGGTTCGCCTCGCAGAAGTACGGGACGACGTTCCTGGAGCACACGGAGGACGAGGTCCTGTCCGGCGCGGATCCGCTGCTGCAGCCGTTCCCGCTGTGGAACGACGTCACCCGCTCCCGGCCCCCCGGCGGGAACGTGGTGACCACCCTCGACCCGGACGCCCAGCGGGCGGCGTACCAGGGGCTCGCCGGGCGCAAGGGCGCGGTGGCGGCGGTGGAGCCGACGACGGGACGGATCCTGGCGCTGGTCTCGGCACCGTCGTACGACCCCTCCCTGCTGTCCGGCAACGGGCCGACCGCCGAGGAGGCGTGGACGCGGCTGAACTCCGACCCGGACCGGCCGATGCTGAACCGGGCGGTGCGCCAAACGTATCCGCCGGGGTCGACCTTCAAGGTGGTGACCGCCGCGGCGGCGCTGGACGCGCGCGTGATCCGGGATCTCGACCAGCCGACCGGCTCACCCGACCCCTACCGCCTGCCGGGGACCACGACGAGCCTGACGAACGCGTCCGAGGGCTGTGCGGACGCGTCGCTGCGGGAGGCCTTCATGTGGTCGTGCAACACGGTGTTCGCGAAGCTCGGCGTGGACGTGGGGCTGACGGACATGGCGGCCACGGCGGAGGCGTTCGGGTTCAACGCGGCCGACCTGCGCATCCCCTTCTCCGTGGCGAGGAGCACCTTCGACACCTCGCTGGACCGGGCGCAGCTGGCGCTGTCCTCGATCGGGCAGTACAACACACGGGCCACTCCGCTGCAGATGGCGATGGTCGCGGCGGCCGTCGCGAACGGCGGGCTGGTGCGCACGCCGTATCTGGTGGAGCGCACGACCAGGCGGGGCGGCGCGATCCTCGCCACGGCCGGCTCGCGCCCGGCGCGGCAGGCGATGTACCCGTCGACCGCGCGGCGGCTGCGGGAGCTGATGAGGGACGTGGTGCGGGAGGGCACGGGCGGGAAGGCGGCGATCCGCGGCGCGACCGTCGGCGGCAAGACGGGCACCGCCCAGCACGGCATCGGCAACGCCGGGACGCCGTACGCCTGGTTCGTCTCCTGGGCGCAGAGGAACCGGGATCCGGAGCCGAAGGTCGCGGTCGCGGTCGTGGTGGAGGACTCGGCGGCGAACCGGCGGCACATCACCGGGGGCGGGCTGGCGGCGCCGGTCGCGCGGGCGGTGATGGAGGCGGTGCTCAACCCGTGAGACGGGGGGTTCCGGGCGGGCCAGGTGCGTCATACCTTCTCGGTCATGACGGACACCGGTGCTGCCTTCGAACTCGCCCAGGTCAACATCTCCCGCCTCAGGTTCCCGCTGGACTCACCGGAGTTGAAGGACTTCGTCGACGCCCTCGATCCCGTCAACGCGGACGCGGAGGCCGCGGACGGTTACCGGTGGCGGTTGCAGTCGGAGGGCGGCGACGCGACGGACATCCGCGTCTTCGACGACGACTGGCTGATCCTCAACATGACGGTGTGGCGGGACACCGACGCCCTGACCGCGTACATGTACCAGGGCCGCCACCGCGAGATGCTCGCCCGTCGGCGGGAGTGGTTCGAGCGGGTCCGGGAGGCGATGACGGCCCTGTGGTGGGTCCCGGCCGGCCACCGCCCGACGGTCGCGGAGGCGGAGGCCCGGCTGCTGCACCTGCGCGCCCACGGCCCGACGCCGTACGCCTTCACCCTGCGCACGTCGTTCCCGGCGCAGGGGGCTGAGCCGGTCAGCCTCGCGGTGCCCGAGGATCTCGGGTGCTCGGTCTAGCGAGGTCCAGCCAGTAGGGCCGGGCCCACTGCGGCCGGTTGTGGCCGCAGTCGATCTCGTTGCCGTCCGCGTCGCCGACGTAGGCGGACGCGGCGGCGATGACCGTCACCGAGCCCGGCTGGTGCTCCACCTCGAAGAGACCGTCGTCCTGGGGCCCGGTCGCCCAGATCACGAAGGTCTCGCCGGGCCGCAGCCAGTGGTCGCTGCCGTACGGTTCCAGGACGAGCTCCAGCAGTTCCTCGCCGGTGTTGCGCACGCGCAGCACCGGCGCCGGCGTGCCGTGGGTGGCTGTCATCGGTGTTCCCCTCTCCCGGGCAGCGGCTCCCGCCGCCGCAGCCAGTCGGCCGGTACGGCGCCGACTCCCGTGCGGGCGGCCACGATGCCGCCGGTGATCGCGCAGGTGGTGTCCACGTCGCCGAACCCCTCGGCCGTGGCCCACAGGGCGGAGACGAGGTCGTCCGGGTGGCGGGCGGCGCACCAGACGGCGAAGGGCACGGTGTCGTCGGCCCGGATGCGCTGACCGTTGCCCAGGACGTCGGAGGCCTTCCAGGGTTCGGTGGTGAAGGGGAGGCCGGCGGCACGGGAGAGTCCGTCGCGGGTGGCGCTGTCCGGCGTGAGGGACACGACGTCGGCGATGCTCAGCCGGCCCCGGGCCGAGAGCGCGGCCGCCACCGCCACGGCGATCGCGCCGGCGATGCCCTCGGGGTGGGCGTGGGTGACCTCGGCGGACCGGGTGGCCTGCTCGACGACGCGCCCGAGGTCGGTGTGGAACCATGCGCCCAGCGGTGCCACCCTCATCGCGGCTCCGTTGCCGAGACTGCCCTGCCCGCCGAACAGCTCGCGGGTGAACTCCGGCCAGCCGTCGGGCTGCTGGAGCAGGCGGGGCAGCAGGTCGTGCATGCCGTGGCCGTAGCCGCGGGCCGGGTCGGCGTCGTGGCCGAGCGCGAAGGCGAGGGCGAGCTCCCGCTGCCGTACCTCGCCGTACCGGTCGAGCACCCCGAAGAGGCCGAGGGCCATCGCGGTGTCGTCGGTCCAGTGCCAGTCGGGCTCCTCGGGGGTACGGCGGGCGCGTACCTCCTCGTATGCCTGCCGCCGGTCACGGAAGAGCGGGAACCAGCGTTCGCCGAAGGCGTCGCCGAGGGACAGCCCCTCCAGGCTGCGGCGCGCGGCGGCGCGGTGCGGTTCGGTCGCTGCTGCGGTGCTCACTCGGTCTCCCCCGGACGGCTTGCAGGCCGTCAAGTCTCCCATGCCGGGTCCGGTGGACGGCGGGTCAACAAGTCGTGCGCGAGGGATTGACGACCTTGCTGACAAGCAGTCTCATAAGAGCCATGACGACCCTCACGGAAGCCGACGCGCTCGACGGACTGCGCGACGCGCTCGGCGCGCTCAAGGACCGGGAGCAGGTGGCCGAGCGGCTCCTCGCCTCCTCCGCCAAGCACTCCTTCGACCCGGACAAGGAGTTGGACTGGGACGCGCCCTTCGAGGAGGGCAAGTGGTTCTGGCCGCCGGAACTGGTGTCGCTGTACGACACTCCGATGTGGAAGCGGATGAGCGAGGAGCAGCGGATCCTGCTGTCACAGCACGAGGCGGCGGCACTGGCCTCGCTCGGCATCTGGTTCGAGATCATCCTGATGCAGCTCCTCGTCCGGCACATCTACGACAAGGCGGCGACGAGCGCGCACGTGCGGTACGCGCTGACCGAGATCGAGGACGAGTGCCGGCACTCGAAGATGTTCGCCCGGCTGATCTCCCACGGCGGCACGCCCTGGTACCCGGTGAGCCGCGTCCACCAGAACCTCGGCCGCCTCTTCAAGACGATCTCCACCACGCCCGGGTCGTTCACCGCGACCCTGCTCGGCGAGGAGGTCCTCGACTGGATGCAGCGGCTGACCTTCCCGGACGAGCGGGTACAGCCCCTGATCCGCGGCGTGACCCGCATCCACGTGGTGGAGGAGGCCCGCCATGTGCGGTACGCCCGCGAGGAGCTCCGCCGCCAGATGGTGACCGCGCCGAGGTGGTCCCAGGAGTTCACCCGGGTGACCTCCGGCGAGTTCGCCCGCGTCTTCTCCGTCGCCTTCGTCAACCCCGACGTCTACACGAACGTCGGCCTGGACAAGCGGGAGGCGATGGCGCAGGTCAAGGCCAGTGCCCACCGCCGCGAGGTCATGCAGAACGGAGCCAGGCGCCTGACGGACTTCCTGGACGACATCGGGGTGCTGCGGGGCGTGGGACGACGGCTGTGGAAGTCGTCGGGGCTACTGGCCTGACCTCGCCGTCCTGCTCGCCGGGGCGGGCGCGCCGGCGGGGGCGGGCGGTTACGCTGCACGTCATGACGCCCGCCGCCCCCGCCTACCGTCGCCTCAGCGTCGAGGAACGTCGCAGCCAGCTGCTCGACGCGGCGCTCTCCCTCTTCGCCCACCGCGTCCCCGAGGACGTCTCGCTGGACGACGTGGCGGAGGCGGCCGGAGTCTCCCGGCCGCTGGTCTACCGCTACTTCCCCGGCGGCAAGCAACAGCTGTACGAGGCTGCCCTCCGGTCCGCCGCCGAGGAGCTCCGGCACTGCTTCGACGAGCCCCACGACGGCCCCCTGCTGCCCCGGCTCGCGCGCGCCCTGGACCGCTACCTCGCCTTCGTCGACCAGCACGACGCCGGCTTCAGCGCCCTCCTCCAGGGCGGCAGCGTCGTCGAGACCTCCCGTACGACCGCCATCGTGGACGGCGTACGGCGGGCCGCGGCCGAGCACATCTACAGCCACCTCGGTGTGGCCGACCCCGGCCCCCGGTTGCGGATGACCGTCCGGATGTGGATCACGGCCGTCGAGGCGGCCTCGCTCATCTGGCTCGACGAGGACAAGCAGCCGCCCGCCGCGGAGCTGCGGGACTGGCTGGTGGAGCAGTTCGTCGCCGTCCTCACGGTGACCGCGGCGCGCGACCGGCAGACCGCCGACCTGGTGCGCGACGCGTTCGCCGCTCAGACGTGACCGACACTGGTGCCGTGAAGAGCGAAGACACCCCCTTCGAGGGCGGCCCCCTGGACGGCCGTAGCCTCCCCGTTCTACTGGGCCCGACCGGCCGGCCGCCGAAGACGTACCGCGTTCCCGTCCCCGACGCGGCCGGCGGCCCGCCGACCGTCCTGGTCTACCGGCGCGTGCCCCGCGGGCCCAGCGGCAGGCTCGGGCTGACACAGGGCTGGAAGTACGCGTACGACCCGCAGGGACGGGCGAGCGGCCGGCCGAGGTGGCCGTGGTCGAAACCCGACGCCGCGCCGGGCGGCACCCGGGATGACGCCGACGGGTGATCCTGTTGCGCCGAACCGCGCACACCTGACACGTACCCGGGCCCGCACCCCTGATGCTCGCCCTGCGGGGTGGAGGGGCCGCCCCGCAGCGGAGGTGATGACGTGTCAGGAAGGCTGCTGCGTCTGGTCTGCACGGTCTGCACGACGGCGCTGGCCACCCAGGCCCTGCTGACCCCCCGGTCCGCCGTGGCCGTACCGGAGCCCCCGGTGCCCGGCCGGCGGTCGGTGGCCCAGCTGCTGACGGACCTTCAGCGGCTGTACCGGGAGGCCGAGAAGGCCACCGAGGCCTACAACGCCACCGAGGAGAGGCTGAAGCGGCGCCGGGCCGAGGCCGACCGGCTCAACGCCGCACTGGCGAGGACCCGCCTGTCGCTCCAGGAGAGCCGCGGCGACGCCGGACGCCTCGCCCGTCAGCAGTACCAGAACAACACCGACATCTCCCCCTACGTACGGCTGCTGCTGGCCCGCGATCCGCAACACGCCCTCGACCAGGGGCACGTGATCGGCCAGTTGGCGCGGGAGCGGGCCGAGACGGTGGGACGGCTGGAGGGCAGCGAACGCAAGGCCGACACACTGGCCCGCCGGGCGCGCGCCGCCCTCGACGCGCAGCTCACCCTCACCGAGCGCCGGAAGAGGGAACGCGACGCCGTGCGCAGCCGCCTCGACGCCGTGGAGAGACTCCTCGCCTCCCTCACCGCCGCCCAGCTCACCGCCCTCGCCGCGCTCGAACGCGACGGCGTGGCCAAGGCCCAGAAGACGCTCATGGCCTCGGGCGCGCTGAGCGACGACCGCAACCCCTCGGAGAAGGGCGGCCGCGCGGTGCGCTACGCCCTGCGGCAGCTCGGCAAACCGTACGAGTGGGGGGCGGAGGGCCCCGCGTCGTACGACTGCTCGGGGCTGACCTCCGAGGCGTGGCGCGCCGCCGGGTCACCGATCCCCCGCACCAGCCAGGAGCAGTGGGCACGGCTGCCCAGGGTCCCGCTGAACCAACTGAGACCCGGTGACCTGGTGATCTACTTCCCCGAGGCCACGCACGTGGCGCTGTACGTCGGCAAGGGAAGAGTGGTCCAGGCTCCGCGCTCCGGCGACAGGATCAGGGTCTCCCCCCTCGCGTCCAACCCGATCCTCGGAGCCGTACGCCCGGACCAGCCCGCCCGCGGGCCCGTCCAGGGGAAAGCCGCGCGGCCGGCCACGGACGGCCCTGCGGCGCCCGGGGCCCCTGGTCCCCGACCGTGATCAGCCGCCGGTCACGGAAGCCAGGTACGCCTGCGTCCTCTCCGGCTCGTAGAAGAAGTTCTCGAAGTCCGCCGGGTCGTTGAACGCGTTGGCGAAACGATCAGCCACCGGCTGAAGCTGCCCCGCGGCGCCCAGCAGGTTGATGATGTGCTCCGGCGGCGGGGCCAGCATCGCGTTCGTCCACTTGGTGACGTGCTGCGCGGTGTTCCAGTACCGGTCGAAGGTGGACTGCATCCACTCCTCGTCGAACTCCTTCTCCCCGCGCTCGAGGATGGAGGCGAGGTACGCGGCCGCGCACTTGGACGCCGAGTTGGAGCCCTGACCCGTGATCGGGTCGTTGGCGACGACCACGTCGGCGACGCCGAGGACCAGGCCACCGCCGGGGAGACGGCCGATCGGGTTGCGGACGGTGGGCGCGTACCGCCCGGCCAGCGTGCCGCCGGCGTCGGTCAGTTCGACCTTGGTGGCCCGCGCGTACTCCCAGGGCGTGAACCGCTCCATGAGTTCCAGGGTCAGGGAGAGGTGCTCCGCCGGGTCCTTGACGCCGTTGAAGACGTCGAGCGGACCGCCGGGTATGCCCTCCCAGAAGAGGATGTCGGCGCGGCCGGAGGTGGTCAGCGTCGGCATGACGAACAGCTCGCCGACCCCGGGGACCAGGTTGCAGCGGACCGCCTCCATGTCCGGGTGCTCCGGGCGCGGGCCCATCCCGTGGACGTACGCCACGGCCAGGGCGCGCTGCGGCTCGGTGTAGGGGGACCGCTCCGGGTCGCGGGCGAACATCTGTACGAGCTCGCCCTTGCCGGCCGAGACCAGGACGAGGTCGTAGGCGCGGGAGAAGTAGTCGAGGTCGGAGACGGCCGCGCCGTGGATCACGAGCTGGCCGCCGCGCTGGGCGAAGGTCTCCATCCAGCCGGCCATCTTCACCCGCTGGTCGACCGACTGCGCGAACCCGTCCAGCCGGCCCACCCAGTCGATCGCGCGCTGCGTCGGACCGGGGTCGTGGGAGCCGGGGGCCGCCACCGAGACGCCGAGTCCCTCGATCTTCGGGGCCTGGGACTCCCAGAAGTTCAGCTGGAGATCGCGCTCGTGCTGAAGGGCCGTGTGGAACATGCACTGCGTCGACATCACCCGGCCGGAGCGGATCTCGTCCGCGGTCCGGTTGGACATCAGGGTGACCTCGTACCCGTGCGACTGGAGGCCGAGGGCGAGCTGGAGGCCGGACTGGCCGGCTCCGACGACGAGTATCTTCCGCATGCGGGGGTGTCTCCTACTCGGGGGTTTCGTCGAGCGCGTGGCCCACCAGGGCCAGGAGGGTCTCGATCACGGAGATCCGGCGACGCGCATCCATGATCATGACAGGTACGTGCGCGGGGATCGTCAGCGCCTCCCGCACGTCCTCCGGTTCGAACAGCTCACTGCCGTCGAAGTGGTTGACCGCGACGACGTACGGCAGCCCGCAGCTCTCGAAGTAGTCCAGCGCCGGGAAGCAGTCCTTCAGGCGGCGGGTGTCGGCGAGGACGACGGCGCCTATCGCACCGCGCACCAGGTCGTCCCACATGAACCAGAAGCGCTGCTGGCCCGGCGTGCCGAACAGGTAGAGCACCAGGTCGTCGTCGAGCGTGATGCGGCCGTAGTCCATGGCCACCGTGGTGGTGGTCTTCTCCGGTGTGCCGGTGAGGTCGTCGGTGGCCTCACTGGCCTCGGTCATCAGCGCCTCCGTCTGGAGGGGCGTGATCTCCGAGACGGTGCCGACCAAGGTGGTCTTGCCGACGCCGAAGCCACCGGCCACCACGATCTTCGTGGCGACGGGGGCCCTGGTGCGGTCCGTCTGCCAGGGCTGCAGCTGTTCCTCGTCCTCGGGGACGACGTCGAGGAACGGGGACACGCCGAAGGGGGTGTCGGCGTCAGAGACGACGGAGTCCACTCAGCACCCTTTCCAGCAGAGCGCGGTCGGGACGGCCCGTACCGTGACCGGTCCCGGTGCCGTACACACGGATCTTTCCCTGGTCCGCGAGGTCGCTGAGGAGCACCCGGACCACGCCGAGCGGCATCTTCAGCAGCGCGGCGATCTCCGCCACCGTACGCATACGGCGGCACAGTTCGACGATGGCCCGCAGCTCCGGCATCACCCGGGTGGTGAGGGAACCGTTCGTCAGTTCCTTGCGTTCCTCGGGCGCCTCGAGTTCGGCCGTGGTCGCCACGAACGTCTCGACGAGGAGGACGTGACCGAAGCGGGTACGGCCGCCGGTCAGCGAGTAGGGGCGCACGCGGGCGGGCTTGCGGTCGCCGCCGCGGACGGGGAGCTGCTGCTTCCGGTTGCCGGGCCCCGTGCTCATCGCATGCTCCCCGTCGTCTCGGACTCCAGGGACTTCCGCAGCTCGCTGCGGAGTTCGGGGGTGAGGACGTGGCCGGCACGGCCCACGAACAGCGCCATGTGGTACGCCACCACACTCATGTCGCAGTCCGCGGAGCCGTGGACGCCGAGCAGCGAGCCGTCGCTGATCGACATCACGAAGAGGCTGCCCTCGTCCATGGCGACCATCGTGTGCTTGACCCCACCGAACTCCATGAGCTTGGCGGCGCCGATGGTGAGGCTGCCGATGCCGGAGACGATGGTGGCGAGGTCGGCGGAGGAGCCCCGCGGGCCGGTCGGTTTGGCTCCCCTGGCCTGCCGGGCCGCGTCGTTGCGGCCTGCGTCCGAGGAGAGCAGGAGCAGGCCGTCGGAGGAGACGACCGCGACGGACTGGATACCTGGCACTTCCTCCACGAGGTTCGTCAACAGCCAGTGCAGGTTACGGGCTTCACTGCTCAGTCCGAAGGTACTGGGCGCGGTCAACTGCTTGCCTCCTCGACTGTGCCCCCCGTGTCTTCTTCGGCGTGTGCGTGTGCTTCTTGAGCGGACGGCACCTTGTTCTGGCCCGTCTGCTCGGCGATCTCCGCCTCTACGTCGCGGTAACCGGCCTCCGCCCCCCGGCGGAAGCCACCCAGGCGGCGGCGGAGGGCATCGGCGTCGACGGAGCTGGTCCGCTGGCGCGGGGCCTGGGCGGGTGCGGTGATCTTGGGTGTGCGCTTCGGGAGGCCCTTGTCGGTGACGATGTCTTCCTGCTCGTCGGGGACCCGGGCGTGTTCCGCCTCGGCTTCGCCTGCGAGGGGGTCCTTCCCCCCCGCACCGTCCGTGGTGTCGTCACCGCCGGCGGCCGCGGGTTCGTGGGCGATCTCGTCGTGGGCGTTGTCGTGGTGGTCGGTGTCGTCGTGGTCGGTGTCGTCGTGGTCTTCCGTGGGCTTGTGAGCCGCGGACACCGGGCCGTCCGAGGGGGACCCGTCCTCCTGGGCCCCGTCCGCTTCCGACTGCGGGGCCGGGATCAGGAGTTCCATCGTCGTCTCGGCCGGGGTCTCCGACGCCTTGTGCACGGCCTTCTCGGCCAGGGCGACCAAGGGGTCCCCGGTGTCCTTCGGCCGGCCCGGCAGGACGTTGGAGTTGGCCTCCGCGTCCGCGCCGGGCAGGGAGAAGCTCTGGGTGGTGGAGGAGGCCGGTGCGGCCGTCGGGACCGCGGCGGCCGGGGCGGCCGGAGCGGCGGCGAGGAGCGGGGAGGGGACGACGACGACCGCGGCGATCCCGCCCTGCTTCTGCTCGCGCAGCTGTACCCGCACCCCGTGCCGGTGGGCGAGGCGGGCCACGACGTACAGGCCGAGCCCGAGTCCCTCTTCGCCCTCCTGGTCGTAGGGGGTGTCCGGGTCGAACTCGGTGAGGCGGGTGTTGAGGCTGGTGAGGCGCTCCTCGGTCATGCCGATGCCCTCGTCCTGGACGGAGAGCATGACCTCGCCGTTCTCCAGGAGCCAGCCGGAGACCTCGACGGGCAGGTCCGGCGGGGAGAACGAGGTGGCGTTCTCCATGAGTTCGGCCAGGAGGTGGCTCAGGTCGTCGGCGGCGAAGCCGGCCACGTGCGCGTGTGGGGGGAGCGCGGAGATACGGACCCGCTCGTAGCGTTCGATCTCGCTGACGGCCGCCCGGACCACGTCCACCAGCGGGATCGGGCCCGGGTGCTGCTGGACGTGCTCCGTGCCCGCCAGCACCAGCAGGTTCTCGCTGTGCCGGCGCATGACCGTGGCGAAGTGGTCGAGCTTGAAGAGGGTGGCCAGCCGCTCGGGGTCCTGCTCGCGCTCCTCCAGGCCCTCGATGACGGCGAGTTGCCGCTCGACGAGACCGAGGGTGCGCAGGGAGAGGTTGACGAAGGTGCCGCTGATGCTGGAGCGCAGCCGCTCCAGGCGGGCGGCGGCGTCGGCGAGTTCGGCGCGCAGTTCCTCGCGGGCGTCGGCCATCTTCTGGCGCTGTCCGACGAGGTGCTTGCGGTCGGACTCGAGGGTGGTGACGCGCTCGTGGAGGGCGACGGCGTGCTGGTGGAGGGCGTTGACGGAGCGGACGACCTGGGCGAACTCGTCGTTGCGGCCGGTGAACGCGACCGGTTCCTCGGCGGCCGGGTTCTCGGCGCCGGCCAGCCGGGCGGAACCGAGGCGCAGGACGGCCAGCGGGCGGGTGAGGCTGCGGGCCATGGCGGTGGCGATGCCGACGGCGAGCAGTATCAGGGCGCCGAGGAGGGCGATGCGGATCTCCAGCGCGGTGACGTCGTCGTCGCGCAACTGGGCGAGGTCCTTGGTGCGGCGGTCGTAGAGGGAGGCCTCGACGCCGCGCATCAGGTCGACGCGGGCGGAGAGCGCTGCGTCCAGCTTCTTGGTGCTGGTGTCGAGCTCGTCGTCGCTCAGTTTCGGCTGGTCGGTGAGGGTCGCCAGGTACTTCTCGGCGGTCTCGACGTCGCCGCCGGTGAGCGTGGAGTCGTAGGAGTCGACGAGCCGCTGGGGGGCGCTCTCCCGGAAGGCCGTCAGGGCCGCGTCGGAGCGCAGCCGGGCCTGCTGGGCGGCGGCGGCGAGGGCGTCGCGCTGCTCGGTGTCGGCGTCGGAGGAGACGGTCTCGGTGGACGACTCGCCGGTGACGGGGTCGTAGACGCTTTCGGTGGACGTCGGCACGTTCAGCGCGGCGAGGAGCAGTCCGCGGGCCGCGGCGGCCTGCTGGACGGCGGTGTCGAGGTCGGCGAGGGCGTGCGCGCCGGAGCCCGCGCGCGGCGGCATCTGCTCGGCGAGCCGCTCGGCGAGCCCGTGCAGCGCGGTGATGGCGGCCGAGTACGCCTGGTGCGCCTCGAGCGCCGTGCTCTTGCCGGTGAGGGCGGCCTGGCG
Organism: Streptomyces sp. NPDC051315; assembly: GCF_044455165.1. Lineage (NCBI taxonomy): Bacteria > Bacillati > Actinomycetota > Actinomycetes > Kitasatosporales > Streptomycetaceae > Streptomyces > Streptomyces sp. NPDC051315. Next base: position 129,209 of record NZ_JBITEN010000012.1, on the reverse strand, counting down.
GACCGAGGCGATGCCGGTGAGGTCCGCGCGGAGCGCGGCCGGCAGGTCGGTGTCGGCGGTCAGCTCCCGCACCTGCCGGTCCACCCGGGCGCTGCTCTGGTCGGTGGGCGCCTCGGCCTTGGTCCGGCCGGCCGCGACGTAGGTGGTGACCTCGTCGCGCTCGTCGGCGATCGACTGGGCGAGGACGAGCGCGTCCTGGGTCCGCTCGGCCAGGGTCACCAGGTCCTGCGCGTCCTTCAACTGCCCGGAGGCGCTGAGGACTGAGGGTGCCCCGGCACCCGCGATGGCGGCGGCCACCACGGCGACCGCGACGATCAGCCGGTTGCGTACATGGGTCTGACGGCCCTTGCCGACAGGGGTGCGCTCCGCGCCCCCCTCGGAGGCCGTCTGCCTGCCTGTGCGCCGAGGCCGCGTCTTCTGCACCGGTGCTCGCATTCCTGACTCGTGTACCCATGGGCCGGATGACGCTCCGTCAACTGGTGCGTACGTCCGGTACGGTTCCCGACCCTCCCAGTGCCGGTGGGCAGGGGTCGCGCATCGCCTGCCCCGCCACCCGAAGGAGTGAACATCGGAGGGGAGTTGGCGGGCAAGTTCCCCTGGCGTGTGCGACGGCCTTGCGCGGAGAGCCGGTTGGACGTGGGCCGCGCGCTTTGGCAGTATTCGCCGCCACGTCTGCCCGGAGTGCTTCATTCCCTCCCAAAACAGGCGTCTGACCTGCGAGGGTGCGCCCACCCGGGGAGCGTTGCCAGCCTTTCGCGAAGGGTGTGAAGGCGTCGTGCAGACTGGCCGGATGCGTACGGAACTTGTGTCGGAGCCCAGCGATCGGGCCTACCCCAACGAGGACTTCGCAAGCGTCGGACTTCCCGCCTCCGGACAGGGCGGTTCGGTCGTCCTGCTGGACGGGGTGACACCGCCGCGGGGCGGCACGGGCTGTCTGCATTCGGTCCCCTGGTATACGGCACGACTGGGCGGCGCCCTGACCGAACTGACCGTTTCACTCCCGGATGTCCCTCTGGCCGAGACACTGGCCCGCGCTGTCGCACGTACCGCCGACGCCCACGCGGAGAGCTGTGACCTTTCTCACCCACGCACCCCGCAGGCGACCGTGGTTCTGGTGCGCTGGTCACCGGAGGCGGTCGAGTATCTGGTGCTGTCCGACTCGGCCCTCCTCCTGGCCGCCCCCGACGGCACGGTGACCCCCGTCCTCGACGACCGGCTCGCCCTGCTCCCGCCCGAGCTGCTGGCGAGCGAGGAGATCTGCGACACGCGGGCCCGCAACAAGGAGGGCGGCTTCTTCACGGCCGCCGCGGACCCGGCGGTGGCCGCCCGCGCCGTCACCGGCACCGTCCCGCGCACCGAGGTGGCCGCCCTGGCCGCCCTCACGGACGGGGTGACCCGCTGGGTGGAGAAGTTCCACGAGGGCGACTGGGCGGACCTGTTCACCTACGTCCGCAAGGAGGGCCCGCGCGCACTGGTGGAGCGCGTACGGGAGCTGGAACGGGCCGACGGGGAACGGGCGTTCCTGGGCCGCGGCAAGCGGCACGACGACGCGACGGCGGTGTTCGTGGAGCTGTGAGCCCCGGTCGGGGGCCCTACTTGGCCATGCCCTGGTTCAACTGGCGGAGCAGCCGCGCCAGCTCGGCCACCTCCCCGCGGTCCCAGTGCGCGAGCTGGCTGACGTACCGCGCCCGGCGGGCCTCGCGGACCCGGCCCACCCGGGTGCGGCCCTCCTCGGTCAGGTCGACGAGCCAGGCGCGCCCGTCCGCCGGGTCCGGCTCGCGGGCGATCAGGCCGAGCTCTTCCAGGGCGCGCAGCTGGCGGGACATGGTGGCCTTGCCGACGCCGATGTAGCCGGCGAGCTCGGTGGCGCGCTGGCGGCCGCACTCCTCCAGCCGGACGAGCAGGCCGTACGCGGCGGACTCCAGGTCCGGGTGGACCTCGCGGGCCATCTCCCCCTGGTTGGCCCGGGCACGGCGCAACAGCACCGTCAGCTCCCGTTCCAGGGACAGGAACTCCCGGTCCACACCTCTCGTCGACGCCTCGGGTGCACTCCCGCGCCCGTCGCCGTTTCCGTCCTCGTGCACGTCAGCGCTCCTGATCCGGTTCCCCCCTGTGATTCTACGTGCGTAGCTGTTCACCGGGTGAGGAGCGGAGGAGTGACATGATCGCGCCAAGCTGGCGGGCCGTCGTCCTCGGGATCGATGGGCGTCCGACCTGCGTCCCCCTCGGCATTCGACCGACGCCGATCGACGCCCTGCCCGGAGCCGGTCCACCGTCACCAGCGCGGTGTGGTCACCGTCCGCGGTGGACTGCCGCAGCAGGGCGCCGCTGCGCCAGTGCAGGCCCGCCGTGAAGCGGTGCTCGCGGGCGATGAACCAGGTGGGGATGCCCGGCGGCACGGTGTGCAGCCGGTAGCGCAGCCGGATCTCCCGGTGCTGCGTCCGCCCGGCCGCGTCCCAGACCTGCCCGTAGTCGGGCGGGTCCAGCGGCAGCAGCTCGACGACGAGGCTGCTGGTGCCGTCGTCCGTGCGGTAGGACAGGTCGAAGTGCTCCATCATCGCCACGAAGTGGCGGCGCAGGCTGGGGTCGAGCTCCCTCCACAGCTCGCCCTGGTGCCGCTTGGTGAAGAGGGCCCGGGAGTCCCGCACCTCACGCGAGTCGAGGACCTTGCTGATGTAGTCGGTCACCCACTGCGGACGCAGGACGGCGATGTCCTCCAGCTCAGTGAAGGCCCGGCCTCCCTCGCGGGACCCGGGCCTTCCCTTCATCCGGTCGCGTCCGTCACGCCGCGACCGGAATCTCCGGCGTCGCGCCGTTCGTGGCGGGCGCGAGGGCCAGCTCCAGGACCTGGCGGACGTCGGTGACGGTGTGGACGTCGAGCTTGTCCAGGACCTCCGCCGGGACGTCGTCCAGGTCGGGTTCGTTGCGCTTCGGGATGATCACGGTCGTGACCCCGGCCCGGTGCGCGGCGAGCAGCTTCTGCTTCACGCCGCCGATCGGGAGGACCCGGCCGGTCAGGGAGACCTCGCCGGTCATCGCCACGTCCGTACGGACCAGACGTCCGGACAGCAGGGACGCGAGGGCCGTCGTCATGGTGATGCCGGCGCTCGGGCCGTCCTTGGGGACCGCGCCCGCCGGGAAGTGGATGTGCACGCCCCGGTCCTTCAGGTCACCGACCGGCAGTTCCAGCTCGGCACCGTGCGAGCGCAGGAAGCTCAGCGCGATCTGCGCCGACTCCTTCATCACGTCGCCGAGCTGGCCCGTCAGGGTCAGGCCCGCCGCGCCCGTCTCCGGATCGGCCAGCGACGCCTCGACGTACAGGACGTCACCGCCGGCCCCGGTGACCGCGAGGCCCGTCGCCACACCCGGTACCGAGGTGCGCCGCTCGGCCGGGTCCTGGGCGGACTCGGGCACGTGGTGCGGCCGGCCGATCAGGTCGCGCAGATCTCCGTCACGGACGGTGAAGGGCAGCTCCCGCTCACCCAGTTCGTGCTGGGCCGCGATCTTGCGCAGCAGCCGGGCGATGGACCGCTCCAGGTTGCGCACGCCCGCCTCGCGCGTGTACTCACCGGCCAGCTTGCGCAGCGCACCCTCGTCGAGCGTCACCTCCTCCCGGTCCAGGCCCGCCCGCTCCAGCTGGCGCGGGAGCAGGTGGTCGCGGGCGATGACGATCTTCTCGTCCTCGGTGTAGCCGTCGAGCCGGACCAGCTCCATACGGTCGAGCAGTGCCTCGGGGATGGCCTCCAGGACGTTGGCCGTGGCGAGGAAGACGACGTCCGACAGGTCGAGTTCGACCTCCAGGTAGTGGTCGCGGAAGGTGTGGTTCTGCGCCGGGTCCAGCACCTCCAGCAGGGCCGCGGCCGGGTCGCCCCGGAAGTCGGAGCCCACCTTGTCGATCTCGTCGAGGAGCACCACCGGGTTCATCGACCCGGCCTCCTTGATGGCCCGGACGATCCGCCCGGGCAGCGCGCCGACGTACGTGCGCCGGTGGCCGCGGATCTCCGCCTCGTCGCGGACGCCGCCGAGGGCGACGCGGACGAACTTGCGGCCCATGGCGTGGGCGACGGACTCGCCGAGCGAGGTCTTGCCGACCCCGGGCGGGCCCACCAGGGCCAGTACGGCACCGCCGCGCCGTCCGCCGACGACACCCAGGCCCCGCTCGCCCCGGCGCTTGCGCACCGCCAGGTACTCGGTGATCCGCTCCTTGACGTCCTCCAGGCCCGCGTGCTCGGCGTCGAGGACGGCCTTCGCGCCCTGGATGTCGTACGCGTCCTCGGTCCGCTCGTTCCACGGCAGTTCCAGGACGGTGTCCAGCCAGGTCCGGATCCAGGAGCCCTCGGGCGACTGGTCGCTCGCCCGCTCCAGCTTGTCGACCTCCTTCAGGGCGGCCTCGCGGACCTTCTCGGGCAGGTCGGCGGCCTCGACGCGGGCACGGTAGTCATCGGACTCCTCGCCCTCCTTCTCGCCGTTCAGCTCGCGCAGTTCCTTGCGGACGGCTTCCAGCTGGCGGCGCAGCAGGAACTCGCGCTGCTGCTTGTCGACACCCTCCTGGACGTCCTTGGCGATGGTCTCGGCGACCTCCTGCTCGGCGAGGTGGTCGCGCAGTTGCTGGGTGGCGAGCTTCAGCCGGGCGACCGGGTCGGCGGTCTCCAGCAGCTCCACCTTCTGCTCGGTGGTCAGGAAGGGCGAGTAGCCGGAGTTGTCGGCGAGGGCGGAGACGTCGTCGATGGCCTGGACGCGGTCGACGACCTGCCAGGCGCCGCGCTTGCGCAGCCAGGCGGTGGCGAGTGCCTTGTACTCCTTGACCAGTTCGGTGACGTGGCCGGGGAGCGGCTCGGGCACCTTCTCGTCGAGCCTCGTGCCCTCGACCCACAGCGCGGCCCCCGGGCCGGTGGTGCCGGCGCCGATGCGCACGCGGCCGCGGCCGCGGATCAGGGCGCCGGGGTCACCGTCGGCCAGCCGGCCGACCTGCTCGACCGTGCCGAGCACACCGGTGGACGCGTACGTGCCGTCGATGCGCGGCACCAGGAGCACCTTGGGCTTTCCCGGCTCCGAGCGGGCGGCGGCCTGGGCGGCCTCCACGGCGGCGCGCACGTCGGCGTCGTTGAGGTCGAGCGGAACCACCATCCCGGGCAGCACGACCTCGTCGTCGAGCGGCAGCACAGGCAGGGTGAGCGGTGTGAACGCTGCGGACTCAGCAGCCATGATCTCCCCTTCGGCAGTCAAGTTGAGTTATGCCGACTCAATGCACAGGAGCCGACGAATGTTCCCGACCCGTCGTTCGCTGACAGCGATCACCTCCGCCGACGGGAGGAAAGGCAGGCGGGAGGGGGTGAGGGCGCCGTACGGAGAACGGGGGACGCGCACGCGGGCGGCCGTACGGGGTCGACGGCTGAGTCCCGCCGGGCCCGTCGCGGCCGACGGCAGGAGCCGTAGGGACGGGACAGGCGGAACACACCGGCACCGGCACCTGCCGCCCCGCACACCCCGCTGAACGACCCCCATCGGGGGGCATGCGCCCCCCTTAGCGCCGCCCGACCCCGCTGTCAGGATTCGCGCCCCGCGACGGCCGATGCACAGCGAGCCGGAAGCGCGCCACAACCGGCTCACACCGCACCGGAAGCACGCCACAACCGACCGACAGGCGGCGTGAGGCCGAGAGACAGCAGGCCGGAAGCGCGCGACAGCGGCGGGACAGCGAGCCGGAAGGATAGGGCGGCCGCTCGCCGTCAACCACACCCCTCCCCCCACCCCCGCTTTCACCCCGTTCCACCCGATGTGGGCGCCGGGGCGAAGGGGCCACGCGAAATTGCTCAACCATCCGTCAGCACCGGTGCCAGGATGGAGGGATGCCCGTCTCCTACGACTCCTTCGACACCCCCGAAGTCCTGGACCGTCGTGAGGGCCCGTACGGCGAGGTCGTTCTGCGTCGGCACGGGGAAACGCTCCAGATCATCGCCAACGGCTGCTTCCTGATGGACACCTCGGACGGCCGCTCGGAGCGGCTCCTGGTGGACGCCGCCCTGACCGCGCTGGACGGCCGCCCCGCACCGGACGTGCTGATCGGCGGCCTGGGCGTCGGATTCTCGCTCGCACATGCCGCCGCCGATCCCCGCTGGGGCCGCATCACGGTCGTCGAGCGGGAACGCGCCGTCATCGACTGGCACCTCGACGGCCCGCTGTCCGCCCTCTCCGGGTCCGCTCTCGCCGACCCGCGCACCACGATCCTGGAAGCGGATCTGCTCGACTACGTCAATGAGACATCCGACACGTTCGACGCGCTCTGCCTCGACATCGACAACGGCCCCGACTGGACCGTCACGGAGGGCAACGGCGGACTCTACTCGCCGACCGGACTCGCAAGCTGCGCAAGGGTGTTGAGACCGGGTGGGGTATTGGCCGTATGGTCCGCACAGCCCTCTCCGGAATTCGAGGGAACCTTGGGGAATGCCGGGTTCCAACGGGTGCGTACCGAAGAGATCCCGGTTGCCCGAGGCGTGCCCGACGTCGTACATCTTGCCGTCCGACCTGGATAGCAAAGCCGTGGTGACTCCCCGTACGCTGCTGCCCTGACGCCGATCATTTACGCGTCAACCGCAGTCATGCGCAAACAAGGGATCACCCCACTGATTCCGGAAAGCACACTCAGGGGCGGGCGATGGACCAGACACACACCTCGCACAACGGCACGACGACGGCGACCCCGGGCGCGCAGCGCCGTGTCCTGGTGGTCGAGGACGACCCGACGATCGTCGACGCCATCGCGGCCCGCCTGCGCGCCGAGGGATTCCTCGTGCAAACGGCGGGGGACGGCCCGGCGGCCGTCGACACCGCGGAGGCCTGGCAGCCCGATCTGCTGATCCTCGACATCATGCTGCCCGGCTTCGACGGTCTGGAGGTCTGCCGTCGCGTGCAGGCCGCCCGCCCGGTGCCGGTACTGATGCTCACCGCGCGCGACGACGAGACCGACATGCTGGTCGGGCTCGGCGTGGGCGCCGACGACTACATGACCAAGCCGTTCTCCATGCGGGAGCTGGCGGCACGCGTGCACGTGCTGCTGCGGCGCGTGGAGCGGGCCGCCCTGGCGGCGGCCACCCCCCGCTCCGGCATCCTGCGCCTCGGCGAACTGGAGATCGACCACGCGCAGCGCCGGGTACGGGTGCGCAGCGAGGACGTGCACCTCACCCCCACCGAGTTCGACCTGCTGGTCTGCCTGGCGAACACCCCGCGCGCGGTGCTCTCCCGTGAGCAGTTGCTCGCCGAGGTGTGGGACTGGGCGGACGCCTCCGGTACCCGGACCGTCGACAGCCACATCAAGGCGCTGCGCCGGAAGATCGGCGCCGAGCGGATCCGTACGGTCCACGGCGTGGGGTACGCCCTGGAGACCCCGACGCCATGAGCCGCGGGCCGGACGCACCGAGAGGCCCCGGGGAGCCCTGGGGCGGCGTACGCCCGTTCTCGATCAAGACCAAGCTGGGGGCGCTGGTCGTCATCTCGGTGCTGATCACCACCGGGCTGATGATGATCGCCATGCGCACCGAGACGGAGCTGCGCTTCATCACGGTCTTCTCGATGATCGCCACACTGTTGATCACGCAGTTCGTGGCGCATTCGCTCACCGCGCCGCTGGACGAGATGAACACGGTGGCCCGGTCCATCTCGCACGGCGACTACACCCGCCGGGTCCGTGAGAGCCGCCGTGACGAGCTGGGTGACCTCGCCCAGACCATCAACGTCATGGCGGACGAGCTGGAGGCCCAGGACCGCCAGCGCAAGGAGCTGGTGGCCAACGTCTCGCACGAGCTGCGCACGCCCATCGCGGGTCTGCGCGCGGTCCTGGAGAACGTGGTCGACGGCATCGCCGAGGCCGACCCCGAGACCATGCGCACGGCGCTGAAGCAGACCGAGCGGCTGGGACGTCTGGTGGAGACGCTCCTCGACCTGTCCCGCCTGGACAACGGCGTCGTACCGCTGCGCAAACGGCGGTTCGAGGTGTGGCCGTACCTGTCCGGGGTGCTGAAGGAGGCCAACATGGTGGCCTCCGCCCGCGCGACCATGGGGTCGGGCGGCAGTCACACCCGGACGGACGTCCATCTGCACCTGGACGTCTCCCCGCCGGAGCTGACCGCGCACGCGGACCCGGAGCGTATCCACCAGGTCGTCGCCAACCTCATCGACAACGCCGTCAAACACAGTCCGCCGCACGGCCGGGTGACGGTGAAGGCGCGGCGCGGACCGCTGCCGGAGTCGCTGGAGCTGGAGGTCCTGGACGAGGGCCCCGGCATTCCGCGGTCCGAGTGGCATCGCGTCTTCGAGCGGTTCAACCGGGGGGCCGTCCGCCGGCCGCACGGGCCGGGCAGCGACGGCGGCACGGGACTGGGACTCGCGATCGCCCGGTGGGCGGTCGATCTGCACGGGGGCCGGATCGGAGTGGCCGAATCCGAGCGGGGTTGCCGGATTCTTATCACTCTCCCGGGAGAGCCATCTGTGCCAAGTTGACGTAAAGTTCGAAGCGGAGTCGCACGATCCACGAGCGTCCGCGCTGACGAACAGCCGCGGGACACGTGTGGTCAGGCAGCGAGCCGACGCAGGTCGGCCGGGGTCCGCACGCTCAGCGTGCGCGACCTGCGTCAACGCACCCGTTTCCGAGGGCAACCGCGCTTGTTTCCCGCCATTTCCACCCCCGAAACACGCTCTTTGATGTGACTTACGCGACGATGCAGCGGCCCGGCCTGACCTTCACCCTGCGGGAGGCGTAGCCTTTATTCCCGCTGTCCATCACCTTGTGAAGCGGAAGAGGGCGGTTGCCGCCGTGTCGCCACAGTCCCCCAGTAACGCATCGAGCATCTCGACCGACGACCAAGCGGGCAAGAACCCCGCTGCCGCGTTCGGTCCGAACGAGTGGCTCGTCGACGAGATCTATCAGCAGTACCTCCAGGACCCGAATTCGGTAGACCGTGCCTGGTGGGACTTCTTCGCCGACTACAAGCCGGGGGCCGCCAGCGCTCCGGCTCCGGCGGGTACTGCGGCCGCGGGGGCCGCAGGGACCACCACCACGCCCGCGGCGCCCGCCGCCGCCCCGGCTGCTCCGGCCGCTCCGGCCGCTCCGGCCCAGGCCGCTCCCGCCGCCCAGGCTCCCGCGCCGGCCCCGGCCGCCGCCCCGAAGCCCGCGGCCGCCGCTCCGGCTCCCGCCAAGCCCGCCCCGGCGGCGAAGGCGGAGCCCGCCACCGGGTCCCCCGAGGGCCCGGAGTTCGTGACGCTGCGCGGTCCGTCCGCCGCGGTCGCCAAGAACATGAACGCGTCCCTGGAGCTGCCGACCGCCACGTCGGTCCGCGCGGTCCCGGTGAAGCTGCTGTTCGACAACCGCATCGTCATCAACAACCACCTGAAGCGCGCCCGGGGCGGGAAGATCTCCTTCACGCACCTGATCGGCTTCGCGATGGTGCAGGCCATCAAGGCCATGCCGTCGATGAACTGGTCGTTCGGCGAGAAGGACGGCAAGCCGACCCTCGTCAAGCCGCCGCACGTCAACCTCGGCCTGGCCATCGACCTGGTGAAGCCCAACGGCGACCGCCAGCTCGTCGTGGCCGCCATCAAGAAGGCCGAGACGCTGAACTTCTTCGAGTTCTGGCAGGCCTACGAGGACATCGTCCGTCGCGCCCGCGACAACAAGCTGACGATGGACGACTTCACCGGCGTCACGGTCTCCCTGACCAATCCCGGCGGCCTCGGCACCGTCCACTCGGTCCCGCGCCTGATGCCCGGCCAGTCGGTGATCATGGGCGTCGGCTCCATGGACTACCCGGCGGAGTTCCAGGGCACCTCCCAGGACACCCTGAACAAGCTCGGCATCTCGAAGGTCATGACGCTCACGTCGACCTACGACCACCGGGTCATCCAGGGCGCCGCCTCCGGCGAGTTCCTGCGCGCCGTCGCCAACCTGCTCCTCGGCGAGAACGGCTTCTACGACGACATCTTCGAGGCCCTGCGCATCCCCTACGAGCCGGTCCGCTGGCTCAAGGACATCGACGCCAGCCACGACGACGACGTCACCAAGGCCGCCCGCGTCTTCGAGCTGATCCACTCCTACCGGGTCCGCGGCCACGTCATGGCCGACACCGACCCGCTGGAGTACCGCCAGCGCAAGCACCCCGACCTCGACATCGTCGAGCACGGCCTCACCCTGTGGGACCTGGAGCGCGAGTTCGCCGTCGGCGGCTTCGCCGGCAAGTCGATGATGAAGCTGCGCGACATCCTCGGCGTGCTGCGCGACTCGTACTGCCGCACCACCGGCATCGAGTTCATGCACATCCAGGACCCCAAGCAGCGCAAGTGGATCCAGGACCGCGTCGAGCGCCCGCACTCCAAGCCGGAGCGCGAGGAGCAGCTGCGCATCCTGCGCCGCCTGAACGCGGCGGAGGCCTTCGAGACCTTCCTGCAGACGAAGTACGTCGGCCAGAAGCGCTTCTCCCTGGAGGGCGGCGAGTCCGTCATCCCGCTGCTCGACGCGGTGCTGGACTCGGCCGCCGAGTCCCGCCTGGACGAGGTCGTCATCGGCATGGCCCACCGCGGCCGCCTGAACGTCCTGGCCAACATCGTCGGCAAGTCGTACGCGCAGATCTTCCGCGAGTTCGAGGGCAACCTCGACCCGAAGTCGATGCACGGCTCCGGCGACGTCAAGTACCACCTGGGCGCCGAGGGCACCTTCACGGGCCTGGACGGCGAGCAGATCAAGGTCAGCCTGGTCGCGAACCCGTCGCACCTGGAGGCCGTGGACCCGGTCCTGGAGGGCGTCGCGCGCGCCAAGCAGGACATCATCAACAAGGGCGGCACCGACTTCACGGTCCTGCCGGTGGCGATCCACGGCGACGCGGCCTTCGCGGGCCAGGGCGTCGTGGCCGAGACCCTGAACATGTCGCAGCTGCGCGGCTACCGCACCGGCGGCACGGTCCACATCGTCATCAACAACCAGGTCGGCTTCACCGCGGCCCCCGAGTCCTCGCGTTCCTCCATGTACGCGACGGACGTGGCCCGCATGATCGAGGCCCCGATCTTCCACGTGAACGGCGACGACCCCGAGGCCGTCGTGCGCGTCGCGCGTCTGGCCTTCGAGTTCCGCCAGGCGTTCAACAAGGACGTGGTGATCGACCTCATCTGCTACCGCCGCCGCGGTCACAACGAGTCGGACAACCCGGCCTTCACCCAGCCGCTGATGTACGACCTGATCGACAAGAAGCGCTCGGTGCGCAAGCTGTACACCGAGTCCCTGATCGGTCGCGGCGACATCACCCTGGAAGAGGCCGAGCAGGCGCTCCAGGACTACCAGGGCCAGCTGGAGAAGGTCTTCACGGAGGTCCGCGAGGCCACCGCGCAGCCGGCTCCGGGCAGCTCCTACGACCCGCAGGACGGCTTCCCCGTCGCGGTCCCGACCGCGGTCTCCACGGAGGTCGTCAAGCGGATCGCCGAGTCCCAGGTCAACATCCCCGACCACATCACCGTCCACCCGCGACTGCTGCCGCAGCTGCAGCGCCGGGCGGCGATGGTCGAGGACGGCACCATCGACTGGGGCATGGGCGAGACCCTCGCGATCGGCTCCCTCCTCCTGGAGGGCGTCCCGGTCCGTCTGGCGGGCCAGGACTCCCAGCGCGGCACCTTCGGCCAGCGGCACGCGGTGATCATCGACCGTGAGACGGGCGAGGACTTCACCCCGCTGCTGTACCTGTCCGAGGAGCAGGCCCGCCTGAACGTCTACAACTCCCTCCTCTCCGAGTACGCGGCGATGGGCTTCGAGTACGGCTACTCGCTGGCCCGCCCCGACGCCCTCGTGATGTGGGAGGCGCAGTTCGGCGACTTCGTCAACGGCGCGCAGACGGTCGTGGACGAGTTCATCTCGTCGGCGGAGCAGAAGTGGGGCCAGACGTCCGGCGTCACGCTCCTCCTGCCGCACGGCTACGAGGGCCAGGGCCCGGACCACTCGTCCGCCCGCCCGGAGCGCTTCCTCCAGCTCTGCGCCCAGAACAACATGACGGTGGCCATGCCCACCCTGCCCTCGAACTACTTCCACCTCCTGCGGTGGCAGGTGCACAACCCGCACCACAAGCCGCTGGTCGTCTTCACCCCGAAGTCGATGCTGCGCCTCAAGGCCGCCGCGTCGAAGGCGGAGGAGTTCACCACGGGCCAGTTCCGCCCGGTCATCGGCGACGCCTCGGCCGACCCGGCCGCGGTCCGCAAGGTCGTCTTCTGCGCCGGCAAGGTCTACTACGACCTCGAGGCCGAGCGTCAGAAGCGCGGTGCGACGGACGTCGCGATCATCCGCATCGAGCGCCTGTACCCGCTGCCGGGTGTCGAGCTCCAGGCGGAGATCGCCAAGTACCCGAACGCCGAGAAGTACCTGTGGGCCCAGGAGGAGCCGGCCAACCAGGGTGCCTGGCCGTTCATCGCCCTGAACCTGATCGACCACCTGGACCTGGCCGTCGGCGCCGACGTCCCGCACGGCGAGCGCCTGCGCCGCATCTCGCGGCCGCACGGCTCGTCCCCGGCGGTCGGCTCGGCCAAGCGGCACCAGGCCGAGCAGGAGCAGCTGGTGCGTGAGGTCTTCGAGGCCTGACGTTCCCCGCGCGAACGGCTGGGCCGCATCCCCTGTCCCGGGGGTGCGGCCCAGCCGTTTGCGCGCACTTATCCTTGACCCATGTACTTCACGGACCGTGGCATCGAAGAGCTGGAGAAGAGGCGCGGCGAGGAGGAGGTCACCTTCGAGTGGCTCGCCGAGCAGCTGCGGACGTTCGTCGACCTGAACCCGGACTTCGAGGTGCCGGTGGAGCGTCTGGCGACGTGGCTGGCGCGACTGGACGACGAGGACGAGGAGTAGGTCCGCGGTCCGGTCGGTTGTGTGCGAAGGGCGCCCCTCGGGGCGCCCTTCGGCGTGTGCGGAGCCGTGAGCGCGGATCGGGGATCGCCGATCGCTGATGGCTGATGGCTGACCGCCGACCGCCGACCGCCGACCGCCGACCGCCGGGGCGAGCGTCTGCCGTCGACGGGCGTTCCCGTCCCTGCCCGGGGGCGAGCGGCCGTGGTCGCCCCGGACCGGCTTTCGTGATCGCCGGACGGGGCGTGGCGTCGTCGGCGGGCCGAGCGCCCCTGGTCGCCGCAGTGAGAGCGCCGTGGTCGCCGGAGTGAGAGCGCCGTGATCGCCGGGCCGAGCGCCCTGGTCGCCGGAGGTGAGCGTCGCCTTGATCACCCGAACGGGTGCCTTGACTTTCCGTGACCGCGATATATCGTGAATTACGTGAGACGCGATATGGCGTGTCGCGGAGATCCAGGCGTATGACCGAGGAGGTCTGCCCATGTCCGAGTGGTCCGTCGCCGAGCCGAGCAAGCTCTCTTTCGACGAGCCGGTGCGTGAGCTGCACGTGCGCATCGTCGCCGGCACGGTGAACGTCGTGGGAACCGAGGAGGGTTCCGCGCGCCTGGAGGTCTCCCACATCGAGGGGCCACCCCTGGTGGTGAGCCATCGCGACGGGACGTTGACGGTGGCGTACGAGGACCTGCCCTGGAAGGGCTTCCTCACGTGGCTCGACCGCAAGGGGTGGCGCCGTAGCGCCGTCGTATCGCTGGCCGTGCCGGCGGACACGCGTGTGGAGGTGGGCGCGGTGAGCGCCGGGGCGGTCGTCTCCGGCATCGCCGGGCGCGCCGAGGTGAAGGGCGTCTCCGGGGACACGACCCTGGTCCGGCTCACGGGCCCGGTGCGCGCGGACACGGTCTCGGGGAGCGTGGAGGCCCAGGCCCTCACCGGCGACCTGCGCTTCAACTCGGTCTCCGGGGACCTGACCGTGGTCGAGGCGGGCTCCTCCGTGAAGGCCGACTCGGTGAGCGGGTCGATGATCGTCGACCTCGACCCGGTGAGCCGCCCCACCGACATCAGCCTGACCAGTATCTCCGGCGAGATCGCCATCCGGTTGCCCCATCCTGCGGACGCGCGGGTGGAGGCCAACACCGCGAGCGGCTCCGTCTCCAACGCCTTCGAGGACCTCCGGGTCAGGGGCCAGTGGGGCGCCAAGCGCATCACCGGCCGGCTCGGCGCGGGCAACGGCAGCCTGAAGGCGACCACGGTCTCCGGCTCCATCGCCCTGCTGCGGCGTCCGCAGACGGAGGACGAGCCGTGGGAGCCGGACGTGACGACTCCGGCCGACGGTTCACCCGGCGCCACGGGAGACAATCTCTCTCCCGGCCCGGCCGACACGGCCTCCACCGACGGCCCGGCCGACAGCACGACCGACAAGAAGGTGCTCTGACATGCCCCCCGTCTTCGCCCACGGCCGCCTCCGCCTCTACCTGCTGAAGCTCCTGGACGAGGCCCCGCGCCACGGCTACGAGGTGATCCGCCTCCTGGAAGAACGCTTCCAGGGGCTCTACGCGCCGTCGGCGGGCACGGTCTACCCCCGCCTGGCCAAGCTGGAGGCCGAGGGTCTGGTCACCCACACCACCGAGGGCGGCCGCAAGGTGTACGCCATCACCGACGCCGGCCGGGCCGAACTCGCCGACCGCAGCGGCGAACTGGCCGACCTGGAGCTCGAGATCCGCGATTCCGTCGCGGAGCTGGCCGCGGAGATCCGGGCCGACGTGCGCGGCGCCGCGGGCGACCTGCGCCGTGAGATGCGGGCAGCGGCCTCACAGACCCGCCAGGGCTCCCAGGCGGGCCTCGGTGACACCGGTCCGGCCGGGGAGTACGGGGAGTACGGCGACAAGGAGGCGTGGCGCGCCGCCAAGGAGGAGATGCGCCGCGTCAAGCAGGAGTGGAAGGAGCAGGCACGCCGGGCCAAGGACGAGAGCCGGAGGGCCCGCGAGGAGGCCCAACGGGCCCGCCGCCAGGCGAAGGAGGCCCAGGACCGGGCCCGCGCGCAGGCCCAGGAGGAGGTGCAGCGCATAGCGCGCCGCGTCCAGGAGAAGGTCCAGGACCACTTCACCCGTGGCGACTGGCCCACGGGCGTGCGGGAGGGCCTGACCGAACTGGCCAAGGAGTTCGGCGAGTTCGGCAAGGACGTCGGGAAGGAGTTCGGCAAGGACTTCGGGTTCGGACGCGGCGGCGACGGCAGCGGTACGGAGGGCGCGGCGGGCAAGGGGCCGGTGTACTCCGAGACCCCGCAGGACTTCCCCGCCGACTACGAGCCGGCCTGGGCCCACGAGGACTCCAGCGGCGACCCGGCCCGTGACCTGGACCGTCTGCTGGACCGCTTCCGCGACGACATCCGCGACGCGGCCCGCGACCACGGGGTCACGGCGGACCAGCTCCGCGACGCGCGCCGCCATCTGTCGACGGCGGCGGCGCACATCGGGGCGATACTGCGGGCGCCCAAGATGTGAGCGGTCGGGGAGTGACGCCGCCGCAGCGTACGGCCCCGTCGACCCCGCGGCCCCGTCGGCTCAGCCCGCCTGCGCCTCTCCCCCGCCGTACAGCACCCGGGTCAGGGACGCGTGGGTGACGCCGTGGTCGGCGAGGGTCTCGGCGGGCGGACCGGGGCGGGCGGTCAGGGCGAGGAGGATGTGTTCGTCGCCGATGTGCCGGTCGCGGTGGGCCAGGGCGATGCGCAGCGACTTCTCGAGGACGTCCTTGGCGTCCCGCCCGAAGCCGGGACGGCCCGTCCGGCCGCCCTTGCCCCGCCGGTCGCCGGCCATCGCCCCGACACCGTGCACCTCTTCCACCCGGGAGACGATCTCGGAGACGTCGATACCGAGTCCGGCGAGGGCGTCGGCGTCGGCCCGGGACAGGCCGGCCCGCCGGCGTGCCTCGTCCAGTTCCCGCCGTACCGACTCCCTGCGCTCCGCCGCGAGTCCGAGGGCGGTCAGCGCGAAGGATCCGCGGCTCGCCTCATGGTCCAGCAGGGCGAGCAGCAGATGCTCGGGCCCCACGGTCCGTGCTCCGGAGCTCTCGCACCGCTCGACGGCCCCTCGCACCACGGTGCGGGCGTCCTTCGTGAACCGCTCGAACATCACTGCCTCCCGTACTTCTTGTGCACGGCCTGCCTGCTGACTCCGAGTTCCGCGGCGATCTCCTGCCACGACCAACCCTGATGGCGCGCGCTGCGCACCTGCACCGCCTCCAACTGCTCCAGCAGCCGGCGCAGGGCGGCTACGGCGCGCAGTCCGACCCGTGGATCGCGGTCGCCGGCGCGTTCGGCGAGATCCGTTGCTTCGGTCATGGTGTCAACGTACGTTGACACCGTCCGACTGTCAACCAGAGTTGACAGGAGCTGACGGGCACGCAAAAGGCGGGCCCGTGGATCCGGACCCGCCCAGGGGAAGAGGGGCGACGACGACCGCGCCGGACGCCCGTCAGGAGTGCGTGAGGACGATCTTGCCGAACTGGTCACCCGACGCGAGCCGTTCGAAGCCCTCACGGGCCCGGTCGAGGGGCAGCACCTCGTCGATGACGGGGCGGACACCGGTGGCGGCGCAGAAGGAGAGCAGGTCCTCCAGCTCGTCCCTGGTGCCCATCGTGGAGCCGACGACCTTGAGTTCGAGGAAGAAGATGCGGGTCAGCTCGGCATGGGAGGGGCGGTCGCCGCTCGTGGCACCGGAGATGACGAGCGTGCCGCCGGGCCGCAGGGACTTCACGGAGTGCGACCAGGTGGCGGCCCCGACGGTCTCGATCACGGCGTCGACCCGCTGCGGCAGCCGCGCCCCCGGCTCGACCGCCTCGACGGCACCGAGCTCGAGGGCACGCTTGCGCTTGGCCTCGTCCCGGCTGGTCGCGAAGACCCGCAGTCCGGCGGCCTTGCCCAGCACGATGGCGGCCGTGGCGACCCCGCCGCCGGCCCCCTGGACCAGCACCGAGTCACCCGGTCGCACCCCGGCGTTGGTGAAGAGCATGCGGTACGCCGTCAGCCAGGCGGTGGGGAGACAGGCGGCCTCCTCGAAGGAGAGCTCCTTGGGCTTGGGCAGGATGTTCCAGGTCGGTACGGCGACCTGCTCGGCGAAGGTGCCCTGGTAGCGCTCGGTGAGGATGGAGCGCGGCTCCCGGGGGCCGACCCCGTGCCCGCTCTGGCCGATCACGGAGTGCAGGACGACCTCGTTGCCGTCCTCGTCGACGCCGGCGGCGTCGCAGCCGAGGATCATCGGCAGCTTGTCCTCCGCGAGGCCCACGCCCCGCAGGGACCACAGGTCGTGGTGGTTGAGGGAGGCGGCGCGCACAGTGACGGTACTCCAGCCGGGCCGTGCCTCGGGGGCCGGACGCTCCCCCAATTCCAGTCCGGACAGCGGCTGATCACGGTCGATTCGAGCGGCGTAGACGGCGAACATGCAGCCGACGATAGGTTCCACGAGCAGCGGGCGAAACCGGAAGGCGCTGTGAGCAATGCCCTCTTGCGGACGCCGGGACGCTCCCCATCCCGGCCGGCGGGACGGCGGGAGCGGGCTCCGGCGGTGCGACGCGGCCCGTCGGACAGCGCCCCGCGGCCCGTACCGCCGCCGCCGACCGGGAGCCGCACCCCCGGCCGGCGACGGGCTCACCGCACCGCCACGGCCGCGACGCCCACCCGCCGACCACCCGAACGGGCGGGCGGGCGGGTGGGCAAGGAAATGGCCCCGCCCGAGCGGGCGGGGCCATTCATCTGGGCACGCACGTCAGCGACGAGCGACCCCTTCGGCCCGAGCCGCCGCGGCGACAGCCGCCGTGACAGCCGGGGCCACCCGCTCGTCGAAGGGCGACGGGATGACGTAGTCCGCGGCGAGGTCGTCACCGACGACTCCCGCCAGCGCCTCGGCCGCCGCGATCTTCATGCCCTCGGTGATCCGGGACGCCCGCACCTGCAGCGCACCCGCGAAGATCCCCGGGAACGCCAGCACGTTGTTGATCTGGTTCGGGAAGTCCGACCGCCCGGTCGCGACGACCGCCGCGTACTTGTGGGCGACGTCGGGGTGCACCTCGGGGTTCGGGTTGGCCATGGCGAAGACGAAGGCGCCCTCCGCCATCGAGGCCACCGCCGCCTCCGGGACCGTACCGCCGGAGACGCCGATGAAGACGTCCGCGCCGGACAGCGCGTCCTCCAGCGACCCGGTCAGCCCGGCCTTGTTGGTGAACCCGGCCAGCTCGCGCTTGACGTCGGTGAGGTCCTCGCGGTCCGCCGAGACGATGCCCTTGCGGTCGGTGACCGCGACGTCTCCGATGCCGGCCTCGACCAGCATCTTGGCGATGGCGACACCGGCCGCGCCGGCGCCCGAGATGACGGCCCGCAGGTCGCCGACGGCCCGTCCGCTCAGCCGCGCCGCGTTCCGCAGCGCCGCCAGCGTCACGACAGCCGTACCGTGCTGGTCGTCGTGGAAGACCGGGATGTCGAGCCGCTCCTGGAGCCGGCGCTCGATCTCGAAGCACCGGGGCGCCGAGATGTCCTCCAGGTTCACGCCGCCGAACGAGGGTGCGAGGCGCACCACCGTCTCGATGATCTCGTCCACGTCCGTGCAGGCCAGCGCGATCGGAACCGCGTCGACGCCGCCGAACTGCTTGAAGAGGATCGCTTTGCCTTCCATCACCGGAAGGGACGCCTCGGGCCCGATGTCCCCGAGGCCGAGGACCGCGGTGCCGTCGGTGACGACGGCCACGACGTTCGACTTCCAGGTGTAGTCGTTCACCAGCTCCGGCTGTTCCGCGATCGCGGTGCACACGCGCGCGACGCCGGGCGTGTAGGCGAGGGACAGGTCGTCCTTGTCGCGGACCGGGACGGTGGCCTGCACGGCCATCTTTCCGCCACGGTGCAACGCGAAGACCGGGTCGAACGAGTCGAGGGGCTCCGCACCGCCCTCCTGGCCCGTATGGTCGGTTTCGCTCTCGCTGCGAGGATTGACGATCTCCGCTGCCACTGTGTCTTACCCCTTAGGTGTTCATGGTTTGAGGGTGGCCACTCCTGGTTGAGAAGTGGGCGGGCATCGCGCAGAGCCCTGTGGTGATACGTACGGACCACTGCGCGTCGGGCGCGCCGCACACGCGCCCTGAGCCCCGGATGAGGGGTGTAAAGAACCTTCTTACCGGACGGACGCCACCGGCGACGAGTCCATTCCGTGCAAGGTCACATGCCGCGTCTTGCAGGACTCCCACAGCCCGCGCACGCGACCGATCGCGTGGGCATATGCCAGTGACATGACTCATGGACGAGAAGCCGACGAATATCGGCCACATCCTTGACACGAGCCCAAGTGGGCGTACGGACCGGATTCCGGACGATCACATCGTGAGATGAACCGAAGATCTTCCGGCCGGAAGGGAGCATTCCAGGAGATGGTGCGGTCCGGTCCGGCCGTGATGTACCGGACTGTGCGGTTCGGGGGTCGCCCGTTATCCGATTTTGACATGACCGGCCCCCTGAATGGCGCAGTCCGAATGGCAAGATGCCCGTAATCACACGAGGTCGCGACACCCGAAGGTGTGTGTTCTCGTCGACCCATCGGCATCTCCATCCATCCGCCGGAGGCACTCACCATGACCGCACGCTCCACCCGCCGTACCACCGCCGCGCGCACCCGGCTAGCCGCGGTCGGTTCCCTCGCGGTCGCGGGCGCCCTGCTGCTCACCGCCTGTGGTGACCAGACCGACAGCGGCAGCGGCTCCTCCGAGACGACGGGCAAGGCCAGCACCGCTCCGCTCTTCTCCAAGCTGCCGAAGGAGATCCGGGA
Organism: Streptomyces sp. NPDC051315; assembly: GCF_044455165.1. Lineage (NCBI taxonomy): Bacteria > Bacillati > Actinomycetota > Actinomycetes > Kitasatosporales > Streptomycetaceae > Streptomyces > Streptomyces sp. NPDC051315. The sequence goes on along the minus strand of NZ_JBITEN010000012.1, from coordinate 109,547 downwards.
CAAGGGCGTCATCCAGGTCGGCACGAACGCCGAGTACGCCCCGATGGAGTCCGTGGAGAACGGCAAGATCGTGGGTGTCGACCCCGACATCGCCGCGGAGCTGGGCAAGAAGCTCGGCGTCGAGTTCAAGTTCACCTCCGGCTCCTTCGACGGCCTGATCACCGCGGTCAACACCGGCCGCTACGACATCGCGATGTCGTCGATCACGGACAACAAGCAGCGCCAGGAGGGTCTGGACGACAGCGGCAAGAAGCTCGGCGAGGGCGTCGACTTCGTCGACTACTTCACCGCCGGCACGGCCGTCTACGTCAAGAAGGGCAACCCGAAGGGCGTCAAGTCCATCGAGGACCTCTGCGGCCAGACCGCCGCGGTGCAGCGGGGCACGACGTACGAGAAGGCGCTGCAGGACCAGTCCAAGAAGTGCACGGACGCCGGCAAGAAGGCCGTCAAGATCGAGTCGTTCGAGAACGACACCGAGGCCCAGACCCGCGTGAAGTCCGGTGGCGCCGTGGCCGGTGTCAACGACTACCCGGTCGCCGTGGACCTGGCCCGCAAGGCCGACGGTGGCAACGCCTTCGAGGTCGTCGGTGAGCAGATCGACGCCGGCCCCTTCGGCATCGCCGTCGACAAGAAGAACACCCAGCTGCGGGACGCCCTCAAGGAGGCCGTCGACGCGATCATCAAGGACGGTTCGTACCAGAAGGTGCTGGAGAAGTGGGGCGCTCAGAGCGGCGCGATCGAGGCCGCCCAGATCAACGGCGGCAAGTGATCTCCCAGCACCACTGAAGGGCAGTCCCCATGACTGACAAGCTCGACAAGTCCGGCGCCGGCGCGCCACCCGCGGACCAGCCGCCGGTGGCCAAGGACTCGGAGTTCTCCGGCCCGCCGGAGGCCATCAAGGCCATCCCCGTGCGCCACTACGGCCGCTGGGTCAGCGGCGTCGTCGTCCTCGCGCTCCTCGTGCTGCTCGTCATCGCGTTCGCGCAGGGCGACATCCAGTGGCAGGCGGTGTCGGACAAGCTGTTCGACTCCACCGTGATCGCGGGCGCCGGCCGCACGCTGCTGATCAGCATCCTGGCGATGGTGCTCGGCGTGGTGCTGGGCATCGTCCTGGCCGTGATGCGGCTGTCGAAGAACCCGGTGACCAGCAGCGTGGCCTGGCTGTACATCTGGTTCTTCCGCGGTACCCCGGTCTACGTGCAGCTGCTGCTGTGGTTCAACCTGGCGCTGATCTTCCCCGTCCTCAATCTCGGTCCGATCTACAAGGACGAGATGACGGACGTGATGACGCCGTTCATGTGCGCCCTGCTCGGCCTCGGCCTGAACGAGGCCGCGTACATGGCCGAGATCTGCCGGGCCGGCCTGCTGGCCGTGGACGAGGGGCAGACGGAGGCGGCCCACGCCCTGGGCATGAGCCACTCCAAGACGCTGCGCCGCATCGTCATCCCGCAGGCGATGCGGGTGATCGTGCCGCCCACCGGCAACGAGTTCATCAACATGCTGAAGACCTCGTCGCTGGTGTACGCGGTGACGTACAACGAGCTGCTGCGCTCCACCTCGGTGATCGGTTCCACCTCGTACGCCGTGATGGAGATGCTCTTCGTCGCCTCGATCTGGTACCTGGTGATGACCAGCGTGTTCAGCGTCTTCCAGTACTACCTGGAGCGGTACTACGCGCGTGGCTCCAGCCGGAGCCTGCCGCCGACCGTCTTCCAGAAGATCAAGGCGAACATGCTTTCGCTGGGCAGTGAGAGGGGCAGGCCGTGACCGCGATGGTGAAGGCCGAGGGCGTCCACAAGTCCTTCGGCGCGGTCGAGGTCCTCAAGGGCATCGACCTGGAGGTGAACTCCGGTGAGGTGTTCTGCCTCATCGGACCGTCCGGCTCCGGCAAGTCGACCTTCCTTCGGTGCATCAACCACCTGGAGAAGATCAACTCCGGCCGCCTGTACGTGGACGGGGAGCTGGTCGGCTACCGCCAGAAGGGCGACAAGCTGTACGAGCTCAAGGACAGCGAGGTCGCGTTGAAGCGCCGGGACATCGGCATGGTGTTCCAGCGGTTCAACCTCTTCCCGCACATGACGGCGGTGGAGAACATCATCGAGGCGCCGGTGCAGGTCAAGGGCGCCAACAGGGCCCAGGCCAAGGAGCGCGCCATGCAGCTCCTGGAGCGGGTGGGCCTGGCCGACAAGGCCGGGAACTACCCCTCGCAGCTCTCCGGCGGCCAGCAGCAGCGCGTCGCGATCGCCCGGGCGCTGGCCATGGAGCCCAAGCTGATGCTGTTCGACGAGCCGACCTCGGCCCTGGACCCGGAGCTGGTCGGTGACGTCCTCGACGTCATGCGCGACCTGGCCGAGTCCGGCATGACGATGGTCGTCGTCACCCACGAGATGGGCTTCGCCCGCGAGGTCGGCGACAGCCTGGTCTTCATGGACGGTGGCGTGGTCGTCGAGTCCGGCAACCCGCGCGACGTCCTGACCGACCCGCAGCACGAGCGGACGCAGGCGTTCCTGTCCAAGGTGCTGTAGCCGCACACGGGTGAGGGGCGGTACGGGATCCCGTACCGCCCCTTCCCTGTGTGCCGGCCCCCCGGGGCCCTACCTGAGCGCGAGCAGCAGCGTGTCCGAGGGCGAGGCCCACACCGGGCGCGCCTCGGTGAAGCCCTGCTCGCGCAGCACGCGCGCGTGCCAGGCGGGCGAGGGCATGTCGCCGTCGGCGTGCTCGCCGTAGATCTCGAAGCGGCGGGCGGTGGGCTCGGCGAGGGCGGGGTCGGCGGCGGCGAGCTGCCACCACCCGGACCAGTCGACGACACCGGACTCCTTGGCCCGATCCATACGGGCGTGGCGCTGGGCGCGCTCGGCCGCGTTGATCCGGGGCGTGCTCTCGTCGATCATGTGGTCCGCGTTCATGAAGACACCGCCGTCGCGGACGAGTCCCGCGACCTGACCGTAGAGGGCCGCGAGGGGTTCGCTGTGCAGCCAGTGCAGGGCCGTGGCGGTCAGGACGGCGTCGTAGGAGTCGCACGGCAGCCGCGCCGGCCAGTCGGGGTCCTTCAGGTCGGCGGTCACCAGGGTGACCCGGTCGTCGCCGGCGAAGGTGCCCTCGGCGATGGCGAGGAGGGCCGGGTCGAGGTCGACGCCGGTGCTGGTGGCCTCGGGGAACCTGTGCAACAGCCGGGCGGTGATGCTGCCGGTGCCGCAGGCGAGGTCGAGGACGCGCGGTGCGGTGCCGACGAGGGCCTCGACCATGTCGAGCATGATCCGGAAGCGGTCCTCCCGGTCGGGCATGTACCACTCCTGCTGCCGGTCCCAGCTCTCCTGCCAGGCCTGCCAGTCGGTTCCGGTTCCGGTGCCCGTGCTGGTGGTCATGAGACCCCCCTCTTCAGTAGCCCGTTCTTCGGTCGCCTGCGTAATACCCTGGAAGCACGACCGGCTGTTACCCGACCGCCCACACGACCATAGAGCCCAGCCGTAAGGACTACAAGTGGAACTGGCCTATTACTCGGACTACGCCGTACGCCTCGTCAACAGCGAGGAGCCGGCCCGGGGCAAGGACACACTGACCTCGGTCGCGGCCGTCCGGGACCTGTTCGGCGGGAACCAGTCGGCGGCCCGGCGCGCCACCGACGCGGACGTCACCCGGTTCCGCTCGGTGCGGGCCCGGCTGCGCGCCGTGTTCGAGGCGGCCGACAGCGGTGACGAGACCCTCGCCGTGGACCTGCTGAACTCACTCCTGCTGGAGTTCCCGGTCAGCCCCCAGATCTCCGGCCACGACTTCCGCGACGACGACGGCCGCCCGCTGTGGCACATGCACCTGGCCGACCACCCGTCGAACGCGACCGCGGGCTACGCGGCCATCGCCGCGATGGGCCTGGCCTTCCACCTGACCGAGTACGGCGTGGACCGCCTCGGCCTGTGCGAGGCCGCCCCGTGCCGCAACGCCTACCTGGACACCTCCACGAACCGCTCCCGGCGCTACTGCTCCGACCGCTGCGCCACCCGCGCCAACGTCGCCGCCTACCGCGCCCGCAAACGCCTGGAGGCCGACCGGTCGGCCAGCACCGGCCTGGCCGCCGACAGCGCCCAGCGCAGCACCGCCAGCGGCGAGCGCTGATCCCGCCGGAACGGCCGGTAGCGGAACCGCACCGTGCCGAGGATCAGGTCGTCGGGCACGGCCCCGTAGTCGGTGCTGTCGCCGCCCGCGTACGCGTTGTCCCCGAGCACCCACCAGCCGCCCTCGCGGCGCTCGGCCGCCCGCTTGACGACGAGCAGGTCCTGCTGGAAGGGATGCCGCAGCACGACGACGTCACCGGGCCTGACCCGGGCGCCGTACTGCACGACCAGCTGGTCCCCGTGGTGCAGGGTGGGCACCATGGACGGGCCGGTCACCTCGGCCAGTCCGAAGGGCGCGGCCGCCCTCCCCCGCTCGGTCTCCCGCGACAGCTCCGGCATCGCCGGCACCTCCCCTGGTCCGTTCGTCCACCAGTCCCAGTCTGACCCCGGACTTTTGTCCTAAGCCCATGGGGGCACTCGCGAAAACCCGTATGGCAGGGAGTAATGTCCCACCTGAGAAGACGATCACGAGGAAGGAACGCTCCATGCTTTCCCGCCTGTTTGCCCCCAAGGTCAAGGTCAGCGCGCACTGCGACCTGCCCTGCGGCGTGTACGACCCGGCCCAGGCCCGCATCGAGGCGGAGTCGGTGAAGGCCGTGCAGGAGAAGATGGCCGCCAACGACGACCCGCACTTCCAGACGCGCGCCACCGTCATCAAGGAGCAGCGTGCCGAGCTCGCGAAGCACCACGTCTCCGTACTGTGGAGCGACTACTTCAAGGCCCCGCACTTCGAGAAGTACCCCCAGCTGCACCAGCTGGTCAACGACACCCTGAAGGCGCTGTCGGCCGCCAAGGCTTCGACGGACCCGAAGACCGGTGAGAAGGCCCTGGAGCTGATCGCCGAGATCGACAAGATCTTCTGGGAGACCAAGAAGGCCTGATCCTCGATCATGCCGATTGACCTGCGATTACCCTTTCGGTCGCCTGGTCTTCCTGTCCGCACCCGGCCCGCAGGCCGCCGAGCACGGCGTCCATGACGGTCCGGGTGCGGTCTTGTTCGCGGTCCGGCACGCGGACGATCACCTCCGTACCTCACGCCCACCGACCGTCACCGCGCCCGGAGATCGCGCGGGAGATCACCCCGCCCCGGCCGCCCTCTCGGTCACGCGGCAGGCGACGACGTCGGGGCGGACCTATGTCGGTGAAGAGGCGGCAACCTGGCCACGGACCGCCGCACTCGCCCTCCCCGGCGTCAGCCCCGGGAACCCGGCGCCCTGACGGCGGTCGACGACGCGGCCCCGGAGAAGACAGTCCGCCCCGTCCGCCCCGTCCGCCCCGTCCGCCCCGTCCGCCCCGTCCGCAAGACACCGGACGAAGGCCGACGTACCCGGCGGCGGAGGTGGCCTCCGCACGGTGCGGGCAGCCCACAGGGGCCTGCGGAGTTCCCCCGCCACGGGTGGACGGTCGCCGCGGGAGGCAGGTCGCCTCGCGGTCATACCGCGTCGTGCCGGGCGGCGATACGGGTCACCGTGACCGCGACGGTCACCCGCTCCTCGGCACCCAGCGCGGCGAGGTGGGAGACGACGGCATCCCCCACCCGGTCGTGGACGTTCCGGGCGATGTCCAGCGCCCGCCGGCCCTCGGCCAGGACGCAGCGCACCTCGATGCGCCATCCCGAACCGTCCGGCGCCACGTCGGCGCGGACGCCCGCCTCGGGCGCCGTGCGGTGAGACGGGGTGTCCGTCCCGGCGGGCGCGGCGGCCGCCGTGAGGCGGTCGAAGAGGCGGGGTTGCAGGCCGTCGACACCGGGGACCGCGAGGGCCGCCTCGGCCGCGACGCCGAGGAGCGCGGTCGGGGGGATGGTGGTCATCGCGTACCACCGCCGACCGGGAGGCCGGGGCCCAGGGGCGGCCCCGGCTCCAGTACGTCGACCACGGTGATGTCGACGGCCGTCACGGCCAGGCCCAGGTCCTGCCCGGCGGAGTCGAGGACCGACCGGCGCACCTGACGGACCCGGTCGGGCAGCGGGCGGTCGAGGGCGGCGGCCAGGGTCATGGTCACCCGCACGTCGGTGCCCTCCCCCTCGGGTACGAGCCGGCAGGCGGCGGCCCTCGCCCCGGGAACCGCGTCCGCGGCCCACCGCAGGACCTTCGCCGCGGCACTCTCGGCGATCCGCAGGTCCCGGTCCGGGTCGGCCAGGGGAAGGAGCACCCCGAGCCGGATCTCCGCACCGACGACGCCCATGACGCGGTCGGCGAGTGCGCTCAGGCCCGGGGGGTCCTCGGCGCGCAGGGCCCCGGTGGCCGCGTTCAGCGTGGCCAGGCCCTCCACGACCTCCCGGCAGTGGGGGCAGGAGACGGTGTGCGGGTCCGCGGCCGGCGGCGCGTCCCGCGCCTGTTCCCAGACCCGGCTGAGCAGTCGGCCGCACGGCAGCACCTCGTCCCCCGTGAACGGGGGCACGCCGACGGCCGGGCCGGTGCGGGGCCCGTGGGCTCCGGGCGGTCCGGAGGGGCGCGCGTGCGGGTCGTCTAGCGCCATGGGGCCATCGCCTCCTGCAGGGATCGGCGCGCCCGGAACAATCTGCCGCGCACCGTCTGCTCACTGGTCCGCGTCACCTGGGCTATCTGCTTGTAGGGCAGGCCCTGCACCTCCCGCAGGATCCAGCAGACCCGCTGCCCGGTGTCCAGCTCGGCGAGCGCGCGGGACAGGGCGGCGGTGGCCGCGTCCTGCTCGGCGGACCGGGCGGGCTGGCTCCAGGCGTCGCCCGCCGCGGGCTCGCCGACGGCGTCCAGGGGGAGGGGCGGCGGCCGGCGGCGGCGCATGGTCAGACACCGGTTGACGGTGATCCGGTACATCCAGGTACGGAACTCCGCGCCGTGGCGGTACTCCGGCAGTCGCCGCCAGGCACTGACGAAGGCGTCCTGAACGGCCTCCTCGGCGTCCTGGGGGTTGGCGAGCATGCAGCGGGCCAGGACAAGGAGGGACCGGCTGTGCCGCTGGACGAGTACGGCGAAGGAGTCCTCGTCCCCCTCGGCCGCCCGTACGGCCAACAGACTGTCCGGCAGGTCACATCCCGGCCGGGGGGAAGCAATACGTTCGGTCATGGCGCCCCCGCGCAGGCTCGGAAGAGCCGTGTACCCCCGTACAGCAATGTGATGCACATCACACCACATCTGGATGAGGAGTACGGCGCCCGGCGTGTCCAACCTGTCGACGGCACCACGCAGGTGTCCTACCGATCGATCGAGGCGACCGCCATGACGGACAACATCACGAGCGTCGGCGGGGGCGGCCGGCCCGAGGCGGGTGTGAGCGCGCTGAAGGGCCGCACCGGGGCCGGGGCTCCGGCCGAGACTCGGGGGCGAACCACCATCGCGGACGGCGTGGTGGCCAAGATCGCGGGCATGGCCGCCCGCGAGGTGTCGGGCATCCACAACCTCGGGGCGGGCATGGCCCGCGCCTTCGGCGCCATGCGGGAACACGTCCCCGGAGGCGGAGCCGGAGCCGTCACACGAGGAGTGAAGGTCGAGGTCGGCGAGCGGCAGGCCGCCGTGGACCTGGCCGTCGTCGTCGAGTACGGCGTCTCCATCGTCGACGTCACCGGCGACGTACGCACCAACGTGATCGGCGCCGTGGAGCGGATGACGGGGCTGGAGGTCGTCGAGGTGAACATCGCCGTCGCCGACGTGCACCTCCCCGACGAGGAGGAAGAGGCCGGACCGGACGAGGGCCGCGTGCGGTGATCCCCGCACGCGCCCCGGGCGCGTGCGCGGGCTGATCACACGACCGGCGACGTACGTTCGCCAGACGGACGCGGCTGATCACACGACCGGCGACGTAACGTTCGCCAGACGGGTGTGTGCATGATGAACGCAGCGACGACGGGCCTCGCGGCCGGGATGGCCCTCGGCTTCGCCGGCTATTTCGGCGGCTTCTGGGCCTTTCTGTTGGTTCTCGTCCTGGGGACGGCGGGGCTGATCGTCGGCCTCGTCGCGCAGGGCGACCTCGACTTCCGTGGCCGGGGGCAGCGGTGAGGACCCGGCCCGGTTCCGCACCCCCCGACGAAGGGCCCGGCCCACCGGCGCGGGCCGTGGGCCTGCCGCCTCCGGCCGTGCGGGGCGCCACCGTCATCCCGGAGCGGGTGGTGGCCCGTATCGCCGCCCAGGCCGCCCGCACGGCCCAGTCCCGGCGCGCCGCCCTGCCGCCCGGCCGGAGCGGACCGGCGCCACCCGGCGCCTCCGCCGCCGTCCGGAGCGGATCGGTGCGCCTGCGCCTGTCCATGGACCTGCCCTACCCCACCGACATCCCCCGTGTCTGCGAGCGGATCCAGCGGGACGTCGCCGAACGGGTGGCCGAGCTGACCGGCCTGCGGGTCGGAGAGGTCACCCTCACCGTGCGGCGGCTGGTGACCGCCGCCGGCGCGAACCGGGGGCGGGTCCGGTGAGCCGCCCCCCGGCCCGCACCACAGGGCCCACCGCGCAGGAAGGAGGACCGGGATGACACCCGACGAGGGTCCTCACGCCCGTGGCCCCGCCCCGTCCGCGCACACCGTGCCGCTGACGAAGGAGCCCGAGGAACCGAGGGAGCCGGCAGCACCCGGTCCGCCCGGACACGACGCACCCCCTCCGCCGGACGCGGCAGCGGGCGAGCGCGACACAGGACACCGGACCCACCGCCCGTGGTCCGCGCGCCGCGTCCCGGCCGCGCTGGTGGCCTCGGGGATTCTCCTGGCCGCGGTCGCGACCCTGGTCGACGTTGTCGCCGTGCGGGCGGGACGCCCGGCGGCGGCCTGGCGACGGCACCTGGCCGACGAACTGGCCACCCGCCCCGTGGACGACGTGTGGATGCTCACGGGCGCCGCCGTGGCCGCAGCCGTCGGCCTCTGGCTGATCGTTTTGGCCCTCACCCCCGGCCTGCGCCACTGGCTGCCCCTGCGCTCCCCCTCGCGCGGGCTGCGGGCCTCCCTGGACCGCGACGGCGCCGCCGACCTGCTGCGCGACGCCGCCATGCGGGTCCCCGGAGTGGGCGCTGCCCGCGTCCGGGTGCGCCGCCACCGCGTCACAGCCCGCGCGGACGTCCGCTTCCGCGACCCCGGGCAGGTGAAGGACGACCTCACCGCCGTCCTCCACGAGGAACGCGACGGGCTGGCGCTCGCCCGTCCTCCCCGCATCACCGTACGGGTGCGGCAGCGCACCCCCTAGAGGAGAACCCCCAGGACCGGAGCCCGCCCATGACGCCGCGACCCGTACTCAACCGCAGTCTTCTGGCCCTCGCCGGACTGGTGTTGCTCGGCGGTGGTCTGCTGATCCTCCTCGCCGGGCTCGACGTCTACCGGCGATACGGTCTGGCCCCGCCCGCCGGCTGGCCTCTGACCGGCCCGGACGACGTCCTGCTCGGCTCCGCCGACCGGGCCCGCTGGAGCAGTCAGGGCTGGTGGTGGCCCGCGGTCCTAGCCGCCCTCGCCGTCTGCGCCCTGCTCGCCCTGTGGTGGCTGCTCGCCCAGCTGCGCCGACGCCGCCCCGGAGCGCTGCCCGTCGGCGGCGCGCACCCGCAGGAAGGCGTCGAACTGCGCGACCACGTGCTCGGCGACGCGATCGCCGCCGAAGCCGGTGCCCTGCCGGGGATCGAGCGTACGGCCGTGCGCATCACGGGTCAGCCTGCCCACCCGCACACCGGCGTCAGGGTCACCCTCGGGCCCCAGGAGGCGCCCCGCGCCGCCCTGGACGCACTCTGCCGAGGTCCGCTGCGGACCGCTCGTCGGTCCACCGGCTTCGCCGACATGCCCACCGAGGTCCGCCTACGGGTCGCCCGTCACAGAGCACACCGCGCGGAGTGAGGAGGAGACCGACCCTTCCGTATCCGCCCCTTGCGGTCCTCAGCGGTTCGCAGGGGAGCCAGCACTACTCCCCAAGGGAGCGATCATGATCGTCCTGGGCATCATTCTGCTCGTCATCGGCTTCGTCACCGGGGTGTCCATCCTGTGGACCATCGGAATCATCCTGGTGGTCGTCGGAGCCATTCTGTGGATCCTCGGATCGATGGGACACGCCGTCGCCGGGCGACGTCACTACTGGTGATCGGGGTCCGGTCCGTTCCGGCCCGCGGCAACGCGGGCCGGAACGGAGGACGCACGTCAGCACATCCGGCCGAAGGTGTCGGAGGAGGCGGATGACGGCGGCGCAGAGGTCGCTCCGCTACGGACGTCGCCGTCCGGGCGCGGGCCGGGTCGGCGTGGTGGATGTCGTGCCGGGTTTGCCGAACGAGTACAGGCGGGGATCGACCGGCCCGTCCGGTCGTGACGACGGGCGGGCCGCAGCAGTGACCCGGGCCGACCGACCGGCCGGAGCCGCGTGCGACTGCGCGCAGTCGCGGTGTCGGGGGTTCCTGTGCGCTTTCCGCGTAGAGATCCATCGTGGACACGACGACCCAAGTAGGCGCTCTCCCCCGTCGGTCAAACGGTCACGCGCCCGGCATCCGACAACTGGCTCGCGCCCTCGAAGACCGGCCCGCGCCCCCGAAGACCGGCCCGCGCCCTCGAAGACCGAATCGAGCTGCCGGAGACCGGATCGGGCTCCCGGCGAGCCGGTCCGCGGCGGCGGTGTCAGGTCGGTGGATGCGGAGTGTCGCCGCCGGTGTCGACGCCGATGAGGATCTGTCCGGCCTCGGTGATGTTGTCGGCCCGGACGGCCTTGGCCATCGCGGCGCGTGCCGCGTCGGGCGCCGTGTCCGGCGGGATCACCATCAGGGAGAAGAGATCGCGGTCGCCCCGGGAGACGAGGACGGTGTCGTCGCCGACCGGGAAGGAGTCGATGTGGACGAGCCGGCCGTCGACCGTCAGCCGTGTCGGCAGTTCGTCCCAGGCGGTGCTGTCCAGGCCGACGCGGGTGACAGGTCCGAGGTGCTCGGTCAGCGCGCTGATCAGCGAGGGGAGCTCGGCGCCGATGTCCCGCGACCGCGGCCACCAGGCACCGTCCAGGATCCCCTCGCGTGCGTGGGTCGTCGCCAGTCTCAGCAGGGCCGTACCGGGTGTCACCGACCGGTACAGGGTGTCCGGCAGCAGTTTGGGGGTGTCGGAGTCGGTCACGGGGTCCGCCCGTCCTTGGTGCGCCGGTCGGCGGTCGCTTCCCCCGTCGGCCCTCGGTGCCGCCGGGTCCGGCGCCCGATCCCCGGCAGGGCGTCGCTGTAGGGGAAGGCGGCGATGCGCTCGTTGTGCTGACCGTTGAGCCGGTGGATCAGGACGACTCCCACGGCGATCAGGACGGGTATCGCGGCCACGGTGATGGCAGTCATGGTTCTTTCACCTCCGGCGGCCGGCGGGCGAACGCCCGGTCGAGCCGATGGGCCGGCGCGGGGAGGCCGGCGGCGCTGCCCCGCCACCGGCCTCCCATGTCTGTTCCGCGGCCTCGGGTGTCGACGCTGTCCGCTGCCGCCTCCCGGCCCGGGACGTCGAAGCCGTCGTCGGCCATCGGCCGTGCGGCGGCATCCCCACCGGTGTCCGGCGCGATCACCAGCACGTACCGGCTACCACCGGTGAAGAAGACCGGCAGCCGGTGCGGATCCCGCTCCCCGGTGAACCAGCCCACCCGCACGGTGCGCCCGGCGGCGGACACCCAACGCGGGATGAGGGGCCAGTACGCCGGGTTCACCGTGACGCCTGTGACGCGGCCCCAGAAGCCGCCCGGGGCGGCCGTCAGCGACGGCAGTTCACGAGTGAGGGCACGGGAGCGAGGCCACCACATGCCGTCCGGTCCGCCCGCCGCGGGCGTCAGGGACAGCCGAGCCGGCAGCGACGGCGCACGCTTGTTCGACGCCGTACGGTCGATGGTCACGGTCATGGCGCTGACCTGCCCCCGGGCTCGTGGGGACGGCCCGGCATCGTCGATCACCGGAAACGGCACCGGGTCGGAGCCGGTGCGCGAAGACCTCCGGTGCCTTCACACTACTCCGCCCGCCGACCCGCAAGGCCAAGGGTGACCAGGTATCTTCCTGCCCTTGGGACCGTGGCCACCGGCGCCCGTCGGCGCACCGGGGACGCCCCCCGCGGCCCCCTCGGTGGACCCGTGGGCCGACCGGACGGATCCCGTACGCCACCACCGTCGCGCGGGGGAGGCGGCACAACCCCACCCCGGCGGCGCGCCACGCCCGCCTACGATCGCCCCATGAGCATCCGCATCCGCTGGACGTACGCCTTCGTCGACCGGCCCGCCGAACGCTTCGAGCGGGCCTGTGCGTTCTGGACCGCCGTCACGGACACGCACCTGTCCGAACCGCGGGGCGACGGGGGCGAGTTCGTCACGCTGCTGCCGGAAGCCGCCGACGCGTGCGTGAAGGCCCAGGGGGTCACCGAGGGCGAGGGAGGAGCGCACCTCGACTTCTGCGTCGACGACGTGTCCGGATTCGTGCGGGCCGCGGTGGACCTCGGGGCGAAGGAGGTCGCCGCGCACGACGGCTGGGCCGTCCTGCGCTCCCCCGCGGGGCAGTTGTTCTGCGCGGTCCCCTGGCACGGCGAGTCGGTACGCCCTCCCGTGGTGTCCGGCAGCCGTCTGGACCAGGTCTGCGTCGACGTCCCGCCGTCCGCGTACGACGCCGAAGTCGCCTTCTGGAGCGATCTGCTGCCCACCTGGTCGTCCCGGCCGGGCTCCCTGCCCGAGTTCCACTCGGTCGCACCGCCGCCGGGGCTGCCGATCCGCGTCCTCCTGCAACGGCTGGACGACGAACGTCCCCTCTCCGCCCACCTCGACCTGGCCTGCGGACCGGACATCGACGCCGTGCGCGCCCGGCACGAGCGGCTCGGCGCGGCCCTGGTCGCCACCCACTCGCACTGGTCGGTGCTGCGCGACCCGGCGGGCGGCCTGTACTGCCTGACCGGACGCGACCCGCAGACGGGAGGACTGCCCGGAACCCCCGCTGCGCACTAGCTAGCGACTCTCCACGAACAGGCAGTCGACGACGGTGTCCTCCTCCTGCGGCGGCGGACACGCGTGTTCCTCGCCCACCTCCACCCCCAGCAGGGGAGCGGGCGCGCCGCTCTCCTGACCGCCACGCGGCTCGGGCGGCTCGGCGGCATCCTGCAGCCACAGGGTCAGGCCGCCCCCTGCGGTGGCCGTCACGAGCCAGACGACCACCGCCCACCGCCACAACCGGCGACGCCGCCTTCCCGCATCGGTCACGTCCGCCCCTCCCCGTTCGGCCATGCGGGTCACGCCAACGCCTCGACCAAGGTCACGAGGCGGGGGAGGCAGGGGTTTCGGCCTCTTCCACGGGACCGGGACGGTCGTGCTGCTGCTCGGGGTGGTCGTGGTGCTCCGTGTGGCCGTGGTGCTCGCTGTGACCGTGCCGCTCGGCGCCAGGCTCGACGTACGCCTCGCACTCGGGGTTGTGGCACGGTCCCGGGACCCAGCGCGGAACCCACGCACCCAGGGTCTTGTGGCGCCGGACGACGGTGTCTACGGGCTGCCCGCAGGCGGGACAGACCTGGTGTTCCCTGTCCATGCCACCAGGGTAGGCCCGTCACCGCTTGCGTGCGTACACGCGTACCAGCACGCCGTTGGAGAACGCGCGCACCGACTCCAGGGCGAAGTCGGACACGGAGAACCCGGTGCCGCCGAACATCGGCATGCCGGAGCCGTAGACCTGCGGGTACGTCTTGATGACGAGTTCGTCGATCTCGTCGAGCAGTTCGCCCGCGATCCGCGAGCCGCCGCACAGCCAGATGCCGAGCTTTCCGTCCTCGGCCTTCAGCTCACGGACCCGGGCGACGAGGTCACCGTCGATCACCTCGACGTTCGGGTCGGGCGAGGCGCCGAGGGTGCGGGAGGCGACGAGCTCCCGCAGATGGGCGTACGGGCTGGTGAGGCCGGCGTCGAGGCCGACCTGGTAGCTGCCGCGGCCCTGGATCACGGTGTCGAAGTGCAGGTTCTCCGCGTCCTCGATGCCCATCTGGACGCGGCCCGGGGTGGCGATGGTCTCCGGGTACGTCGAGGTGAGGTAGCCGATGAACTCCTCGTCGAGGAAGGCGTACATCGAGGATGCGTCGCCGTCGGGGTCGCCGATGAAGCCGTCGATGGAGCAGGCGACGAAGTAGGTGAGCTTTCGCAAGCCGGTCTCTTTCCGTAGGCTGATCTCTAACCACGACAGTTGTAGTACTCCACTTGTAGTGGTTGCAAGGTGTTTTCCGGGGCTTCCCCGGAAAGGGAGAAAGTGGGAGAGAGGGTTCCGCATGGCCGGAAATCCGGAACGGCGCGCGGCCCTGGTGAACGCCGGGGTCGAGGTGCTCGCGCGGGAGGGCGCGCGGGGGCTGACCTTCCGCGCGGTGGACGCGGCGGCGGGGGTGCCGGTGGGCACCGCGTCGAACTACTTCACCGGGCGCGACGACCTGCTGCGCCAGATCGACGCCCGCCTGCACACCCGCCTCGCCCCCGACCCGCACGCGCTCGCCGAACTGATGAAGCGCCCGAAGGACCGCTCCCTCGTCACGGCACTCATGCGGGACCTGATGGCCCGCGCGGTCCGCGACCGCACCGGATACCTCGCCCTCCTGGAAATGCGCCTGGAAGCCACCCGCCGCCCCCAACTGCGCTCCTCCTACACCGAGTCGGTGCGTACGGATCTGGAGTACGGCATGCGGTTCCACCGCGAGGCCGGTCTGCCCGGCGGTGATGAGACCGTCGTCGTCCTCTACCTCGCCATGCTCGGCCTGATCCTGGAGCACCTGACCCTGCCCGGCGTCCTGGACGGCGCCCTGCCGGACGTGACCGTGCCGGAGGGACTGGTGGAACGGATCGTGGAGACGGTGGTGCCGCGGGCTTGAGGCCGCGCGGCACGGCAGGCACGCGCCGCCCCCACCCAGGCGCGACCCCGACCCCGCACGGCGCGAACCCGCACACACCCAGGCGCGACCCGCCCCCACACGGCAAGACCCCGCGCACACATCCAGGCGCGACCCGCCCCCACACGGCAAAACCCGTCGCGCACCCGCCCCGCACCCCACACGGCAAGACCCCGCGCCCACGCCGAAGTGGTCCGCCCCCCTCACGGCGCCAACACCCTCACACGCCGAAGCGTTCCGCACCCCCGCACGGCACCAACGCCCGCACACACCGAAGCGGGTCCCGCGCACCGTGGGGTTGCGCGGGACCCGCCGGGCCGGGGCCCCCGGTGACCGTGCGGGGTCAGGAGCCGCGCGGTGCCGGGGACCCCGGGGTCTTCAGGGCGTAGGCGGCGTCACGTGGTGCGCCGGGTCACGAACTCCGCCAGGGACAGCAGACCGCCCGCCGACTCGGGGTCCGGGATCGCCCGGGCCAGTTCGGACATCGCCCGCGCCATGTGGTCGGCCGCCTGCTCCTGCGCCCACGCACGCCCGCCGGCCCGTTCGACGGCGAGTGTGGTGCGCTCCAGATCGGCCTGGTCGTAGGGGACGGCGTACAGCTCGGCCAGTTCCGCGGCGGCCGGGGTGCCGGAGGTGAGGGCGGCGACCACCGGCAGGGACTTCTTGCGGGCGACCAGGTCCGCGCCGGCCGGCTTGCCGGTGTGCCGCGGATCGCCCCATATGCCGATCACATCGTCGATGAGCTGGAAGGCGAGCCCGGCCTCCCGGCCGAACGCGTCCAGCGCCTCGACGTCATCGTCCGGCGCCCCGGCGTACAGCGCGCCGACGGCGCAGGCACAGCCGAGCAGGGCGCCCGTCTTGGCCTCGGCCATGGCGAGGACCTCGTCGAGCGTGACGTCGGCGGGCCCGCGCTTCTCCAGGGCGGTGTCCGCCTGCTGCCCGGCGCACAGCTCGATCACGCAGGCCGCGAGGCGGGCGGCGGCCGCCGAGGACGCCGGGTGCGGGTCCTCGGCCAGCAGTCCGAGGGCCAGTGCCTGAAGGGCGTCCCCGGCGAGGATCGCGTCGGCGTCGCCGAACGTCGTCCAGGCGGTGGGGCGGTGCCGTCGGGTGGTGTCCCGGTCCATCACGTCGTCGTGCAGCAGCGTGAAGTTGTGGACCAGTTCCACCGCCGCGGCGGCCCGCACGGCCGCCGTGCGGGCGGTCTGCCCGCCGAGGGCGGCGGCCGCGGCGAGTACCAGCGCCGGGCGGATCGCCTTGCCCGGGTTGCCCGCGGCCGGTGTGCCGTCGGCGTGCTCCCAGCCGAAGTGGTACAGCGCGATCCGGCGCATGGAGCCGGGCAGCGAGCCGAGGGCCGCCCTCAGGGCGGGATCGACCGACAGCCGGGCGGCTTCCAGGATCGCCGCCGCCTCCTGCCCGTCGAACGCTCCCGTCCCACCGTCGCCGTGGCTCGCGATGGGCTCCCGCCTTTCCCGCGCGTCACCCGAGTACGGCCTGGCCTCCGTCACGAAGTCGGTCATGGGGTCCCCCTCGCAGGGTCCGCGGACGGTGACGGACGTACGGTCACCCGGCAGGTACGCCCTCGGTGTACCCGCCCCGGCGGGCGGGGACACGGCGTCCGCGCGGGCGAGGTCACTGCCAGCGGCCGATCTCGACGTTCTCCAGGACGCCCAGCGCGTCCGGGACCAGCACGGCGGCCGAGTAGTAGGCCGTGACCAGGTACTTGATGATGGCCTGTTCGTTGATGCCCATGAACCGCACGGACAGGCTCGGCTCGAGCTCGTCCGGGATACCGGACTGCCGCAGACCGATGACGCCCTGGTCCTGCTCGCCGAGACGCATCGCGATGATCGAGCTGGTCCGGGCCTCGGTGACCGGGATCTTGTTGCACGGGTAGATCGGCACCCCGCGCCAGGTGGGGATCCGGTTGCCGCCGACGTCGATCGTCTCGGGGACGAGCCCCCGCTTGTTCAGCTCGCGGCCGAACGCGGCGATCGCGCGCGGGTGGGCGAGGAAGAGCTTGGTGCCGCGGCGCCTGCTGAGCAGTTCGTCCATGTCGTCGGGGCTCGGCACGCCGTCGTGCGGCTGGATCCGCTGGTCGTACTCGCAGTTGTGGAGGAGTCCGAAGTCCCGGTTGTTGACCAGCTCGTGCTCCTGGCGCTCCTTCAGCGCCTCGACCGTGAGCCGCAACTGCTGCTCGGTCTGGTTCATCGGCTGGTTGTACAGGTCGGCCACGCGCGTGTGGATGCGCAGGACGGTCTGGGCGATGCTCAGTTCGTACTCGCGCGGCCGGGCGTCGTAGTCCACGAACGTGTGGGGGATGTCCGGCTCGCCGGAGTGGCCCGCGGCGAGGTCGACGGCCTTCTCACCGTACTTGTTGGTGCGCTGGCGGGGGATCGCCCGCTGCTGCCGGACGTGCTCGCGCAGGGAGTCGGCGCGCTCGGCGACCTGCTCGAAGTCCTGGCGGGACAGGATCAGGACCGTGCTGGCCGTGTGGGCGCGGGCGGTGTACTCCCAGATGGAGTCGCCGTCGAGCAGCGCGTGGTCGCCGAAGTAGGCGCCGTCGGCGAGGACCCCGAGGACCTGGTCGTCGCCGTAGGGGCCGGTGCCGACCTTCTCCACCCTGCCGTGCGCCAGCAGGTAGACCGCGTCGTTCTGGCTGCCGAAGGAGGCGATGACGTCGCCCGGGCCGTACTCCTGCTGCCGGCAGCGGGAGGCCAGCTCCGAGAGCACTTCCTCGTCCTCGTACGAGCGCAGCACCGGCAGTTCGCCCAGTTCGGCGGGGATGACCTCGACGCGGTCGCCGGTCTTGACGAACGTGATCCGGCCGTCGCCGACCGCGTATGTCAATCGCCGGTTCACCCGGTACGTGCCGCCCTGCACGTCCACCCAGGGCAACATCCGCAGCAGCCAGCGGGAGCTGATCTCCTGCATCTGCGGCACGGACTTGGTCGTGGTGGCCAGGTTCCGCGCGGCCACGGTGCCGAGACTTTGCTGCGGCTTGCCCTGCTCGGTGCGGACCTCTTCGCCTACCGACATAGAGAAATGCCCTCCCAATCAGTCACAGGCGCCGTACTGCGCCGACGCACTGTTCTCGTGAACCACCCTTCCATCACGAAGCGTGCTGGTGCTATTACACGAAAGAGCGGGAATGGATCATGTGCGGTCGGGGCAGAGCGAGTTTTCGCACCGAACGGTGTTCGACAATGGCCTGGTGACCGACCCCGCCGCCCTGCGCCCCCGGCTCCCCTCCCCGCTCCGGGAGGTGACCGACGACCGGTTCGCCCGGCACGGCGTACGGCTGCTGCTCAAGCGGGACGACCTGATCCACCCGGAGCTGATCGGCAACAAGTGGCGCAAGCTCGTGCCGAACCTCGCGGCTGCGGCCGGCCGGCCGATCGTCACGTTCGGCGGCGCCTACTCCAACCACCTGCGGGCCACGGCCGCCGCCGGCCGCCTGCTGGGCCTGACCACGGTCGGCGTGGTGCGCGGCGACGAGCTCGCCGACCGGCCGCTGAACCCCTCCCTGGCCCGCTGCGCGGCCGACGGCATGCGGCTGCACTTCGTCGACCGCTCGGCCTACCGTCGCAAGACCGACCCCGACACCCTCGCCGCCGTCCTGCGCGCGGTCGGCGCCGAGGACGCGTACGTCGTCCCCGAGGGCGGCAGCAACGCGGCGGCCGTCCGCGGCTGCCGGGCGCTCGGCGAGGAGCTGCGCGGCCGGGCCGACGTCGCAGCCGTCGCCTGCGGCACGGGCGGCACCCTCGCGGGTCTCGCCGCCGGGCTCGGCCCCGGCGAGCGGGCCCTGGGCATACCGGTTCTCAAGGGCGGTTTCCTGAGCACCGGCATACGGGCACTGCAGACGGAGGCCTTCGGCGCCCCGCGGGGCGACTGGCGGCTGGACGACCGCTTCCACTTCGGCGGTTACGCCCGCACCACCCCCGCCCTGGACGCCTTCGCCGAGGACTTCGAGCAGCGCCACGGCCTGCCGGTCGAACGTCTCTATGTCGCCAAGTTGCTGTACGGACTGGTCACCCTGGCCGAGGAAGGAGCCTTCGCGCCCGGGACCGCCGTGGCGGCCGTGGTCACGGGAGCCCCGTTCGACGGGTGACGGATGCGGTGCCGTCGGGTGGCCGGGCGGCGACGGCCGGCAGCGCCCGCGTCCCTCTGCTCGCGCAGCGACGTGAGTGCCGCCAGGTTGTGGGCGGCCGAGATGACCAACTCGTCGTCCCCAGACCGCCGTCCGGGCGGGCGTCCCCTCATTCAAGCGGGACACGGCACGGCACGCGGCGGAAACCGCCGTTTTCGCCGTCCCCGGCTGCCCGTCGGCCGCGGGACCGGCGGCCGACGGGCGCACGGCTCACCCCGCCTCCCGGTAGGCCGCCGCCTCCTCCAGGTCCAGGCGCCGCAGGAGGGTGCGGAGCATCTCGTCGTCGATGTAGCGGCCGTCGCGGAGGCGGACGAAGACCTCGCGTTCGGCGCTGATCATCTCGCGGGACAGGCGGCGGTAGGTGTCGTCGACGGTCTCGCCGGTGACCGGGTTGACCTGGCCGAGGCGTTCCCAGACGGCGTTGCGGCGGCGCTCCAGGACGGTGCGCAGACGGTCGGCGAGGGGCGGGGGCAGGGCGTTGCGCTCGTCGGTGAGCAGGGCGTCCAGACGTTCCTCGGCGACCCGGGAGGCCTGCGCCTGCGCGTTGGCCTCGGCGAGCGTGGCGGCCTGCGGGTCGGCGGCGGGGAACCTCAGCAGACGGATCAGCGGGGGCAGGCTCAGGCCCTGCACGACCAGGGTGCCGATGACCGTGGTGAAGGTCAGGAAGAGGATGAGGTTGCGGTGTGGGAAGGGCGCCTCGCCGTGGTCGGCGGTGAGGGGGATGGAGAAGGCGATGGCGAGCGAGACGACGCCCCGCATGCCGGCCCAGGCGATGACGATCGGCCCCCGCCAGGTCGGGTCCTCCTCGCGTTCACGGACGCGTTTCGACAGCAGCCGGGGCAGGAAGGTCGCCGGGTACACCCACAGGAAGCGGACGGCGACGACCACGAGGAAGAGGGCGACGGCGTACCAGGCGGCCTCCACGCCCTCGTAGGCGCCGAGTCCTCTCAGGACGACCGGCAGTTGCAGGCCGATCAGGGCGAAGACCGCCGACTCCAGGACGAAGGCGACCATCTTCCACACGGCCTCCTCCTGGAGGCGGGTGGCGAAGTCGACCTCCCACGCGCGGTGGCCGAGATAGAGGGCGACGACGACCACGGCGATGACACCGGAGGCGTGGAACTGTTCGGCGGCCGCGTACGCGACGAACGGGATCAGCAGGGAGAGCGTGTTCTGGAGGAGGGGCTCCTTGATGTGGGTGCGCAGCCAGTGCAGCGGGGCCATCAGGATCAGGCCGACCGCGGTACCGCCGACCGCCGCCACCAGGAACTCCCCGATCCCGCCGGCCCAGGAGGCGCCCTCGCCGACGACGACCGCGAGGGCGACCTTGTAGGCGGTGATGGCGGTGGCGTCGTTCAGGAGGGACTCGCCCTGGAGGATCGTGGTGATCTTCGATGGCAGGCCCACCCGGCGGGCCACCGCCGTCGCCGCGACCGCGTCCGGCGGCGCCACGACCGCGCCCAGCACCAGCGCCGCCGTCAGCGGCAGCCCCGGGACGAGCAGGTGGGCGGCCCAGCCGACGACGACCGTCGCGAAGAGCACGTACCCGACCGACAGCAGCGCCACGGGCCGCACCTGCGCGCGCAGGTCGAGGTAGGAGCTGTCGGTGGCGGAGGTGTACAGCAGCGGGGGAAGCAGCAGCGGGAGGACGACGTCGGGGTCGAGGGTGTAGTCGGGGATCCCCGGGAGGTACGACACGGCCAGGCCGACGGCGACCAGGAGCAGGGGCGCGGGCACCGGGGTGCGCCGGGCCGCCGCGGCGATCGCCGCACTGCCCGCCACCAGCAACAGCAGTGGCATCACGTCCATGTTTCGCCCGCCCTCGTTTTTCCGCGCGGGCGTCCGTACGCCCGTCGTAACCTGGCAATCATGAAACAGTGCACGCACGCCGACGCGCTGCCGCACCCCGAACCGGTCCCCCTCGGCGAGACCTGTCCGGAGTGTCTGCGGGACGGCACCCACCCGGTGCAGCTGCGGCTGTGTCTGACGTGCGGCCACGTCGGCTGCTGCGACTCCTCGCCGGGCCGCCACGCCACAGAACACCACAAGGACTCCGGTCATCCGGTCATGCGGACCTTCGAACCCGGTGAGAACTGGCGCTGGTGCTTCGTCGACCACGTCCTCGTATGAGCCGGCCCCGGGACGGCCGGCCGGTCCAGCGGGTACGGTTCGAGCATCTGACGTCTGGGTACGTCAACCCGGCGCGCCCTCTTCCCGTTCGGGCCCGCAGACCCCTAGACACGGAGCGTGTTCACAGCTTTACTGTGAGTGACGCCAGGGGGTTGGGGTCCCGGGGACAGGACACTTGAGAGCGCGGTAGCGTCACCGCTGCACCAAAGACGCGTTACCCCGGGGGGCGACCCTCGGCCCCGAAAAGCTTGTACCACCTTGGAGGTGAGGGTGTCCCAGATCGCAGGCGAGCCCGCGACCCAGGACTTCGTGGAAGTCCGGCTGCCGGCTGCGGGTGCCTACCTGTCGGTGCTGCGGACGGCCACGGCCGGCCTCGCGGCCCGTTTGGACTTCACCCTGGACGAGATCGAGGACCTGCGCATCGCGGTGGACGAGGCCTGCGCGATCCTGCTCCAGCAGGCCGTGCCCGGCTCGGTGCTCAGCTGTGTCTTCCGCCTGGTCGACGACTCGCTGGAGGTCACCGTCTCGGCGCCCACCACGGACGGCCACGCGCCCTCGCGCGACACCTTCGCCTGGACCGTGCTGTCCGCCCTCGCGGGCAAGGTCTCCTCTGCCGTGGACGAGGACAAAACCGTTTCGATCAGCCTCTACAAACAGCGCGGCGCGGGACCCGGGCCGGCGTGAGGAACGGGGACGGGCCGGTGCGGGACGAAGAGCGCGGCACATGGGAGCTGCCGGCCGAGAGTGCCGACAACTCGGTCACTCCGGGCGGTTCCCGACGCACGGCGGACGGCATCGACGGCATTCCCGAGCAGGCCCGGCCGCACCCGGAGGACGACTCGCCCTCCGCGCGGGCCGGCGCCCCGGACAGTGCCGTGCAGGACTCGCCCAGGGAGAGGCGGATCGGGGGCACCCCCGGCCGGGCGCAGGCGAGGGCTCGACAGAGGGCGACGGGCGGGACGATGAGCGAGCACGAGCGAGACGACGAACAGGGCGTGCCGGGCACGCGGCACGAGCCTGAGGACCGCCAGCCGCAGGACCGCGAGCCCCAGCATCGCGAGCCGCAGGACCGCAGCGGGGCGCGGGCGATGTTCCTCGAGCTGCGCGGCCTGAGCCAGGGCAGCCCGGAGTACGCGGAGCTGCGCAACCAGCTGGTCCGGATGCACCTTCCGCTCGTCGAGCACCTCGCCCGCCGCTTCCGCAACCGCGGTGAGCCGCTGGACGACCTCACCCAGGTCGCCACCATCGGTCTGATCAAGTCGGTGGACCGCTTCGACCCGGACCGCGGGGTGGAGTTCTCCACGTACGCGACCCCGACGGTCGTCGGCGAGATCAAGCGGCACTTCCGCGACAAGGGCTGGGCTGTGCGGGTGCCGCGCAGGCTCCAGGAGCTGCGTCTGTCGCTGACGACGGCGACGGCCGAGCTCTCGCAGCTGCACGGCCGCTCCCCCACCGTCCACGAGCTCGCCGAGAAGCTGGCGATCTCCGAGGAGGAGGTCCTGGAGGGCCTGGAGTCGGCCAACGCCTACTCCACGCTGTCCCTGGACGTGCCCGACACCGACGACGAGTCCCCGGCCGTGGCGGACACGCTGGGCGCGGAGGACGAGGCACTGGAGGGCGTCGAGTACCGCGAGTCGCTCAAGCCGCTGCTGGAGGATCTCCCGCCGCGCGAGAAGCGGATCCTGCTGCTGCGCTTCTTCGGCAACATGACCCAGTCGCAGATCGCGCAGGAGGTGGGCATCTCGCAGATGCACGTCTCGCGTCTGCTGGCGCGGACGCTGGCACAGCTGCGGGAGAAGCTGCTCGTGGAGGAGTGACCGTCACCGCTCGGGCAGCGACGGCTTTCCGAGAGACGGCCTTCCCAGGACCGACCGCTACTTCCGTGCGCCGGTGTCGGTGTTGCCGGGCCCCCGGATCCCGAGGGCCCGGGTCGTCTCACCGTTGACGAGCAGGACGAGCGCGGCGACGGCGACGACCGCGAGCGCGATCCCGGCCGGGATGGCCATGCTGTCGGCCTGCAGCAGGTTGTAGGCGACGGGCAGCGCCATGATCTGGGTGATGACGGCCGGTCCCCGGCTCCAGCTGCGGCGGCCCAGCAGTCCGCGGGTGGCCAGCAGCGGCAGCAGCGCGAGCACCATCAGCGTCACCCCGCCGGTGACGGCCTGCTGCCGGTCGTCCGGGTCCCCGGTGATCCCGAGGATGAGCATCCACACCCCGCCGACGAGCAGCGCCAGCCCTTCCAGGGCGGTGAGCCCGGCGGCGTACGTCAGACGGCGCGGGCGGGGGCCGGCGGCTTCCGGGGCGGCGGGGGTCTGCTCACTGCTCACCCCTGAAGGGTAGCCCTCACACCCGGCCCGCCCTCGGGCGCCCACGGGGGCGCGTACGCGCCGCCACACCTGGTGTCGAGGCTCACGGCTCGATCTCTTACCCGATCCCTGATCGGCCTGTGCCCTGGTACCGCCCAGTAGGTACGCTGCCCTCCATGCGTGCACTCCTTGTGGTCAATCCGGCAGCAACCACTACGAGTGCACGGACGCGTGACGTCCTCATCCACGCGCTCGCGAGCGAGATGAAGCTCGAGGCCGTCACCACCGAGTACCGCGGTCACGCGCGCGATCTGGGCCGGCAGGCGGCGCAGAGCGAGGACATAGACATGATCGTCGCCCTGGGCGGCGACGGCACGATCAACGAGGTGGTCAACGGCCTTCTGCACGCCGGACCCGACCCCGAGCACCTGCCCGGCCTCGCCGTGGTCCCCGGCGGCTCCACCAACGTCTTCGCCCGCGCCCTGGGCCTGCCCAACGATCCGGTGGAGGCCACCGGCGCCCTGCTGGACGCGCTGCGCGAGGGCCGCGAGCGCACGGTCGGGCTGGGGCTGACCTCGGGCACCCCCGGGACCGAGGACGAGGCGGTGCCGGCCCGCTGGTTCACCTTCAACGCCGGGCTCGGCTTCGACGCGGGTGTGGTGGGCCGGGTCGAGCAACACCGCGAACGCGGCAAGAAATCCACACACGCTCTCTACGTCCGCCAGGCGATGCGCCAGCTCCTCGGCGAGCCGCAGCGCCGGCACGGGTCGATCACCCTGGAGCGTCCGGGCGCGGACCCGGTGACCGATTTGGTGCTGTCCATCGTCTGCAACACGGCTCCGTGGACCTATCTGGGCAATCGCCCGGTGTACGCATCACCTAAGGCCTCGTTCGATACCGGGCTCGACGTATTCGGTCTCAGCCGTCTGTCCACCGCCGCGGTTGTCCGGTATGGAACGCAGTTGCTCACTTCGTCCCCCGAGCGGGGACCCCACGGCAAGCACGCCGTCTCACTGCACGATCTGGACCAGTTCACCTTGCATTCGAAGGCCCCGCTACCCCTCCAGATGGACGGTGACCACCTGGGGCTGCGTACCAGCGTGACGTTCACAGGCGTACGCCGTGCACTGCGTGTGATTGTGTGAGCAGAAGAGGCGAAAGTCCTTTCACTCGAACGTTTAGGCCAGGATCCACCCCATGGAAGTACGGCTGTGACCTAGTCGACACCGAGGAATCAAAAAAAACTTTCCGGAAGGGGTTGTATCCGCCGCTGAGGTTTGCGAGTCTCTACGTGGCGATCGGGACGGCCCGCAACATCGGCCTCCACTGATCACCAGAACCCCTCTTCAATCCACAGGACCAACGCCAGGGAACCTGGCTGGTGGCCCTTCACTTGTTGAGGGATTCGTGAAAGCGTTCACATTCACAAGCACCTGCACGTAACACCAAGGAGAGGTAGCAGCCATGGACTGGCGTCACAACGCCGTTTGCCGCGAGGAAGACCCCGAGCTCTTCTTCCCCATCGGCAACACCGGTCCTGCGCTGCTGCAGATCGAGGAAGCCAAGGCCGTCTGCCGTCGCTGCCCGGTTATGGAGCAGTGTCTGCAGTGGGCGCTCGAGTCCGGCCAGGACTCCGGCGTCTGGGGTGGTCTCAGCGAGGACGAGCGCCGTGCCATGAAGCGCCGCGCCGCCCGCAACCGGGCCCGTCAGGCCTCCGCCTGACAACACCCGCCCCGCACACAGCCTGAGCTTGGCGGCGCGTACAGCGAGTACGCATCTCCCGCCCCCGAGCCGCAGCGCGCAGTACCCCCGATGCGCAGCAATTGCTGGCAACGAGCATGTTGAGCCCCGGACCCCTGACCGGTCCGGGGCTTCTTGCTGTGTCCGTACGGCCTACTTCTGCGCCCGCACCGGGATGTCCAGGATCACCTGCGTGCCCCGCTCCGGCGCCGCGACCATGTCGAAGGTGCCGCCCAACTCCCCCTCCACCAGCGTCCGTACGATCTGCAGCCCGAGGTTGCCCGAGGTGTGCGGGTCGAAGCCGGCGGGCAGGCCGACGCCGTCGTCCTGGACCGTGACCAGCAGACGGGCCTCCTTCGTGGTGCCGCCGCGGACGGCGGAGACCTCGACCGTGCCGGTGTCGCCCTCACGGAAGCCGTGTTCCAGGGCGTTCTGGAGGATCTCGGTGAGCACCATGGACAGCGGGGTGGCGACCTCCGCGTCCAGGATGCCGAAGCGTCCGGTGCGCCGGCCGGCGACCTTGCCCGGGGAGATCTCCGCGACCATCGCGAGGACGCGGTCGGCGATCTCGTCGAACTCCACCCGCTCGTCCAGGTTCTGGGACAGCGTCTCATGGACGATGGCGATGGAGCCGACGCGGCGGACCGCCTCCTCCAGGGCCTCCCGTCCCCGCTCGGACTCGATGCGGCGGGCCTGGAGGCGGAGCAGGGCGGCGACCGTCTGAAGGTTGTTCTTCACCCGGTGGTGGATCTCCCGGATGGTCGCGTCCTTGGTGATCAACTCGCGTTCGCGGCGCCGCAGTTCGGTGACGTCCCGGAGCAGGACGAGCGAACCGATGCGGGTGCCCTTGGGTTTGAGCGGGATCGCCCGGAACTGGATGACCCCGTCGTTGGCCTCGATCTCGAACTCGCGGGGCGCCCAGCCACTGGCCACCTTGGCGAGCGCCTCGTCCACCGGGCCCCGGGTGGGGGCGAGTTCGGCGGTGGTCTGCCCGAGGTGCTGGCCGACCAGGTCGGAGGCGAGACCCATGCGGTGGTAGGCGGAGAGGGCGTTCGGGGAGGCGTACTGGACGATGCCGTCCGCGTCGAGGCGGATCAGGCCGTCACCGACGCGGGGGGCCGCGTCCATGTCCATCTGCTGGTCGGGGAAGGGGAAGGAGCCGGCCGCGATCATCTGCGCGAGGTCGGAGGCGCTCTGGAGGTAGGTCAGCTCCAGCCGGCTCGGGGTGCGCACGGTGAGCAGGTTGGTGTTGCGGGCGATGACGCCCAGGACACGGCCCTCGCGGCGTACGGGGATCGACTCGACCCGGACGGGGACCTCCTCGCGCCACTCCGGATCGCCCTCGCGCACGATCCGGCCCTCGTCCAGGGCGGCGTCCAGCAGGGGGCGGCGGCCGCGGGGGACGAGGTGGCCGACCATGTCGTCCTGGTAGGAGGTCGGGCCGGTGTTGGGGCGCATCTGGGCGACGGAGACATAGCGGGTTCCGTCGCGGGTGGGGACCCACAGGACCAGGTCGGCGAAGGAGAGGTCGGAGAGCAGCTGCCACTCCGAGACCAGCAGGTGGAGCCACTCGAGGTCGGAGTCACCGAGCGCGGTGTGCTGGCGTACGAGTTCGTTCATGGAGGGCACGTCTGCGAGCGTACCCGGGGGTTCGGACCTGCCCGAAAAACACCCGCGGGCCGCGGCGCCTGGGAGGGACCCTCAACCCTCCCGGCACCGCAGCCCGGAGCAGTATCGGCCGTGGGGTGTGCGGTCCCGGTCGGCCGAAGGTGAGGAGCCGGAGGCAGTCAGGGCAGAGAGCTCCGGATCCTCGGTCCGCCTTCCTGTGCGGGGAAGACGGAAGCGTGGCGGTGCTCCGTCGCACGGCTCGGCTTTTCTGATTGTGGACTAGACCACTTCGCCGTGTCCATGCGTCGGAGGTTGTTCGTTGTTGTCAGTTCGCGAGCCGGTCACCCGGCGGCGGCAGACTGGTCGGACGTCCTGGTATTCACAACGCAGCCTAGCCTGTGTGGGTTCCTGTGCGGGGCCAGATGGACAGGGCAATTTCCACGAGCGCCTCCAGTTCCTCCCGGCTCGCGCCGTCGCGCGCCTGTTGGGACATGCCCTGGATGATCGCTCCCGTGTGCCGTGCGAGCGCGGCGACGTCGGTGTCCGCCGGCAGTATCCCAGCGGCGACGTCAGCCCTCATCCGCCGCTCGAAGGCGGCGATGTTGGCGTTGCGCCTCGCCCGCAGCGACTCCTCCACCTCGGGGCTGGTGCAGTTGGTGGCCGCGTGGATCACGAGGCAGCCGCGAGGGCGGTCCGGCTCCGTGTACTCGACGGCGGCCTCGCGCAGCATCCGCTCGACCGCGGCGCGGGCCGTGGGCTCCTCCGCGAGGGCGCGGTCACCGAAGGAGCCGTACCGCACGCCGTACTCGCGGACCACCTCCTCGAACAGCGCCCGTTTGTCACCGAAGGCCGCGTACAGACTGGGGGCGCCGATGCCCATGGCGCGGGTGAGGTCCGATACGGAGGTCGCCTCGTAGCCGTGCTCCCAGAACGCCATGAGCGCCCGCTCCAGCGCGGTCGCCCGGTCGAAGGAGCGCGGACGGCCTCGGGGCTTGGACTCTCTTCCGACCTGCTCTTTCGTCTCCTCGCTGTGCACCATGGAGTGAATTCTATAGCGGCTGCTAGAGAAAAAACCGACGACTGTTGTACGGTCTTTCTGTAGCGACCGCTAGGAATATGCGAAAGGGGCGCCGGCATGGGCGTGTTCACCGGCAGGACGGCACTCGTCACGGGGGCGAGCAGGGGGATCGGGCGGGGAATCGCCGAGCGGCTGGGACGCGACGGAGCCCGGGTCGCGGTGCACTACGGCAGGAACGAGACGGCGGCGAAGGAGACGGTCGCCGCGATCGAGGCAGCCGGCGGCTCGGCGTTCGCCATCGGCGTGGAACTGGGGCTGCCGGGAGACGCGGAGGCACTGTGGGAGGAGTTCGACCGGCACGCGGACGGGCTGGACATCCTGGTGAACAACGCCGGGATCGGCAACACCCGGCCGATCGCGGAGATCGACGAGCGGGAGTACGACCGGGTCTTCGCGGTGAACGTGAAGGCGCCGTTCTTCATCGTCAGGCACGGCATGACACGGCTGCGCGAAGGCGGCCGGGTCATCAACATCTCGTCGGGACTGTCCCGGACCGCGATCATGCCGGACAACATGGCGTACGCGATGACGAAGGGCGCGTTGGACGTCTTCTCGCGGGACCTGTCCAAGGTGCTGGGCCGCCGGGGCATCACGGTGAACTCGGTGGCGCCCGGCATCATCGCCACCGACAACACCCATGAGCTGCTCCACGCGGACGAAGGCGCGTGGGCCCGGGCGGCCGCGATATCCGCGCTGGGGCGGGTGGGAGAGACGGCCGAGGTCGCGGACGTGGTGGCGTTCCTGGCCGGCGACGGGGGACGGTGGGTCACGGGCAGCTGGGTGGACGCGACGGGGGGCTCGCTGACCTGAGGATCCCCTGACCGGGCACGCGATCCGGCACGCGGCCTCCCGCGCGGTCGGGACACAGGGCCGATCACCTGGCCGATCAGGGGAGCCCGGAGGAGGGTGGAGAGGACACCGGAGGAGCCGGCCGGCCGCCGTCGCGGGGCCGTGCCGCCCTCACCCGCCTCTGCTAGATTGGTCTAAACCACATAGCCTTCCAGCCCCTTCAGATCTCTCCAGAACGGCAGGCCCAGCGTGGAAGTTGTCATCGTTGCGGACGCCAGGTCGGGCGGCGAGCTCATCGCCGAGGCGATGGCGCGGCTCCTGCGGCGCAAGCCCGACGCCCTGCTCGGCGTGGCCACCGGCTCCACCCCGCTGCCCGTCTACCAGGCGCTGACGGCCCAGGTGCGCTCCGGTGCCGTGGACACCTCACGAGTGCGGATCGCCCAGCTCGACGAATACGTGGGGCTGCCCGCCGAACATCCGGAGTCCTACCGTTCGGTGCTGCGGCGGGAGGTGCTGGAGCCGCTCGGCATCGGGATGGACGCGTTCCTCGGCCCGGACGGCACCGCCGAGGACGTGCAGGCGGCGTGCGAAGCCTACGACCGGGCGCTGGCCGAGGCCGGCGGGGTCGATCTGCAGCTGCTCGGGATCGGCACCGACGGGCACATCGGGTTCAACGAGCCGTGTTCCTCGCTGGCCTCCCGGACCCGGATCAAGACACTGACCGAGCAGACCCGGCTCGACAACGCGCGCTTCTTCGACGGTGACATCGAGCAGGTCCCGCACCACGTCATCACGCAGGGCATCGGCACCATCCTGGAGGCGCGGCACCTGGTGCTGCTCGCCACCGGCGAGGGCAAGGCGGACGCGGTCGCGGCGACCGTGGAGGGCCCGGTCGCGGCCGTGTGCCCCGCCTCCGCACTCCAGCTGCACCCGCACGCGACGGTCGTCGTCGACGAGGCCGCCGCGTCCAAGCTCAAGCTCGCGGACTACTTCCGCCACACGTACGCCAACAAGCCGCGCTGGCAGGGGATCTGAGGACTCGGCGGGATCGGTTGCGGTAGCCGAAGGCGCCGGGTTCCTCGCTGGAACCCGGCGCCTTCGGCGTCGTACGGACCGCCGCGTGCCCTACCGCGTGCCCTACCGTGTGCCCGCGATGATCTCCGCCGCCGCCCGGCCGCAGACGCGGGCCGCGCCGTGGGTGGCGAGGTGGAGCGCGCCGCGCGGAGCGGCCTGGGGGACGCCCATCTCGACGACGAGCGTGTCGGGGCGGGCGGTGAGGAGGGTGTCGAGGGCCGTCGCCATCCAGGGGTGACGGTGCTCGTCGCGGACCACGGCCACGATGCGCCGGCTCCCGGCCGCCGCCAGCGCCGCCGGCCCGGCGTCCTCGCCGGCGAAGCTGCCCGTCTCGGTGCCGGGCAGGAGCCGGGCGAGTTCGGCAGCCACGCCCCACGGGGTCTCGTCGCCGACGGCGATGCTGGCGACCGGGGTGAGGGCGGCGACGTACGGGGGGTCGGTGAGCGGTGTGAAGCGGTCCGCGCCGGTGACGCGGACGGCGCGGCGGGCGGCGAGGAGGCCGACGTCGGTGCGTGCCGCGCGCCCCTCGGCGGACGGCGCGGCCGAGGCCGACCAGCGGGCGAGCGCCCGGACCCGTGCGGCCGCGTCGGCCAGGCGTTCCTCGGGCAGTTCGCCCGTGCGGACGGCCGTGACGAGGGCGTCGCGCAGACGGCGTACCGTCTCGTCGTCGGCGAGGCCGCCCCCGACGCAGATCGCGTCCGCGCCCGCCGCGATCGCCAGGACGCTCCCCCGCTCGATGCCGTACGTGGCGGCGACGGCCTGCATCTCCATGCCGTCGGTGACGATCAGGCCGTCGTAGCCGAGGTCGCCGCGCAGGAGGTCGGTCAGGACGCGACGGGACAACGTTGCCGGGCGGTCGGGGTCCAGGGCGGAGACGAGGATGTGGGCGCTCATCACCGCGCGAGTGTTGGCGGCGATCGCGGCGCGGAAGGGGGCCAGTTCGCGCTCGGCGAGCACCGCGGGGTCCGCGTCGATGCGGGGCAGGGCGAGGTGGGAGTCGACGGCCGTGTCGCCGTGGCCGGGGAAGTGCTTGGTGCAGGCGGCGACGCCCGCCGACTGCAGGCCGGTGACGTAGGCGGCGGTGTGCCGGGCGACCAGCTGGGGGTCGGCGCCGAAGGAACGGACGCCGATGATCGGGTTGGCGGGGTTGGAGTTCACGTCCGCCGAGGGGGCCCAGTTGAAGTTCACCCCGCAGGCGGCGAGGCGTCGGCCCAGTTCCGCGGCGACCTCCCTGGTCAGCTCGGTGTCGTCGATCGCGCCCAGGGCGTGGTTGCCGGGGAAGGAGGAGCCCGTCCTGACCTCCAGGCGGGTCACGTCCCCGCCCTCCTCGTCGATGGCGACGAGCACGTCGTCCCGTTCGGCGCGCAGCTGGGCGGTGAGGGAGGCCAGTTGCTCGGGTGAGGCGATGTTGCGGCCGAACAGGCCGACCGAGGCGAGGCCCTCGCCGAGGCGGCGCAGCAGCCAGTCGGGGGCGCTGGTGCCCGTGAAGCCGGGCTGGAGGACCGTCAGGGCGTCGCGCGTCAGAGTGTCGGTGGCGCTGGCGAGTGTCGTCATCGGGGGCGTTATCCCTTCACGGCGCCCGCGGTCAGACCCGCGGCCATCTTGCGCTGGACGAGGAGGAAGAGGACGACGATCGGTACGGCCATCATGGTGGCGCCGGCCATCATGGGCGCGTACTCGGTGCCGTGCTTGGTGGTGAAGTTGCCGAGCCAGACGGTCGCGGTCTGGTTCTTCTGGCTGAGCAGCATCAGGGCGTAGAGGTACTCGTTCCAGGCCTGGATGAAGGCGTAGACCGAGGTGGCGACCATGCCGGGGGCGAGGAGCGGGAAGACGACGCGCAGGAAGGCGCCGGTGCGGGAGCAGCCGTCGACCATCGCGGCCTCCTCCAGCTCCTTCGGGATGTTGACGATGAAGCCGCGCAGCGTCCACACCGTGAAGGGGAGGATGAAGGTCAGGTAGGTGATGATCAGGCCGGTCAGCCGGTCGTACTGGCCCAGGTCGTTCAGCAGCAGGAAGACCGGGATGATCATCGCGACCAGCGGGACCATCTGGACGGCCAGGATGCCGACGATCACGATCTTGCGGCCGCGGAAGGCGAACCGGGAGATGGCGAGGGCGGCCAGCATGCCGACGACGATGCCGATCGCCACGACCGCGAGCGAGACGACCAGGCTGCGGCCGACCGGGCCCCAGAAGTCGGCGATGTGGAGCGCCCGGTCGAAGTTGGAGAGGGTGAGGCCGGTGGGCAGCAGGCTCGGGTCCGGGTCGATGGCGTCCTTCGCCGGCTTGAAGGCCGTGTTGAGCATCCAGTAGACGGGGAAGCCGGCGGTGACGAAGACGAGGAGGCCGAGGAGGTTCCAGCCCAGCCTGGACCTCCGGCGCGCCTGGGGGGCCAGGGTGCTCATTCGACGTCTCCGATCTTCAGCATCTGGCGCATGTACACGGCGACCACGCCGAGCAGGAGCACCACGGTGATCAGGGCGATCGCCGAGCCCTGCGCGTAGTCGTTGACGACGAAGGCGCGGTCGTAGGAGTAGGTCGTCAGGATCTGGAACTCGGCCTCGGGGTGGCCGTTGCGCATCACGAAGACCTGCGGGAAGACGCCCATGTCCCAGATGACCGACAGGGTCGTGAGCATCACGATGATCGGCTTGAGGATGGGCAGGGTGACGTACCGGAAGACGCCCCAGGCGCCGGCGCCGTCGAGGCGGGCGGCCTCCTCCAGCTCCTTGGGGACCTGGGTCAGGCCGGCGCCCAGCGTGATGACCACGAAGGGCACGGCTCCCCAGACGACCAGCAGCATGATCACGGCGAGGCCCTGCGGCCCGCTCGCGAACCAGTTGTGGCCGATCATCTCGACGCCGGGCAACTTGCTCAGGACGGCGTTGAGGATGCCGTAGTCGGCGTCGAACAGCCATTTGAAGACGGTGGTGGCGACGATGACGGGCATGCCCCAGCTGGCCACCAGGGCGATGTTGACCAGCGTCTTCACCCAGCCGGAGACCCGCTGGAGCAGCAGCGCGATCAACATGCCGAGGACCATCGTGAAGATCACGCAGCCGGCCGCGAAGACGATCGTGCGCAGGACGACCGCCCAGAACTCGCCGTCGCCGAGCACCTGGGTGAAGTTGTCGAACCCGGCCGACTCGGCCGGCTGGAAGCCCCACAGCTGGGACTGGCCGAACTTCTGGAAGGAGAGGGTGACCAGGCGGACCAGCGGATAGCCCATCACCAGCAGGAGGACCAGCAGGCAGGGCGCGAGCAGCAGCCAGGGGGTGCCCGCGGTACCGGAGGTCCGCTTCCCGCGTTGCGGCCGGAGTGCGGGCGGTGGCGGTACCGACCGCGGCGGCGGCACCTTGGCGGGGGTGGTCGTGTCTGCGGCACTCATCGCGCGCTCCTCAGCGGTCCCTCAGGTTCGTACGAATGCGGCGGCCCGCGGGCCGTACGAAGGCGAAGCCCCGTCGGGGACGGAGGCGCCCCGTAGGCCGTACGGACAGCGGGGCTCCGCCGCAGCGGGGCCCCGCCTCACGTCACTTGGTGTTGATGACCTTGTCGATCGCGGCGTCCGCTTCCTTCGCGGCCTGCTCGACGGTCTTCTTGCCGGTGCCGATGTTCTGCAGCATGGTCTGCAGGACCTGGGCCTTCTCGACCTGGCCCCAGCCGGGGGCCATCGGGACGAACCAGTTGGACTCGGCCGCGGTGGCCGGGACGACCGTCTTGGGGTCGTTCTTCAGGGTCGCGAGGTCGGTCTTGTTGTTGGGCAGGTTGCCCTTGGCCATGAGGCCCTTCTGACCGGCGGGACCGGTGAACGCGTTGATCCACTCGGCGGCGAGGTCCTGCGCGTCCGACTTCACCGGCACGGCGAGGTCGGAGCCGCCCAGGAAGACGGGGAGGTTCTTGCCGGACGGGCCGGGCATCACGAAGTTCTCGAGGTTGCCCTTGAGCTTGCCGGTCTTGTCGTTCTCCGGGGCCTCGGCGGTCGCGCCCTCCCAGGCGGCGC
The DNA here is from genome assembly GCF_044455165.1 of Streptomyces sp. NPDC051315. Classification (NCBI taxonomy): domain Bacteria; kingdom Bacillati; phylum Actinomycetota; class Actinomycetes; order Kitasatosporales; family Streptomycetaceae; genus Streptomyces; species Streptomyces sp. NPDC051315. The sequence continues at coordinate 75,798 of NZ_JBITEN010000012.1, read as the reverse complement.
CGAAGATCATGCCGGACTTGCCCTGGCCGTAGACGATGTAGCGGTCGGACTCGTCCTTGGTCTTGTCGCCGTGCATGTACGTGTCGACGACGTTCTTGAACTCGTTGAGGCCCTTGAGGGACTCCGGCGAGGAGAGGTTGCCCTTCCACTCGCCGCCCGACTCGACCGCGATGGAGCCGCCGGCGTCGTAGACGAAGGACATGGCCGCGTACCAGTCGCGGGTGGGCTGGTACCAGGCGCTGAACTTGTCGCCCTCCTTCTTCTGGACCTTGTCCAGGGCGGCGGTCAGCTCGGCGTAGGTCTTCGGGGCGCTCTTCACGCCGGCGGAGGCGAAGAGGTCCTTGCGCCAGTTGCCGACGCGGCCGCCGGCGTAGTACGGGACGCCGTAGGTCTTGTCCTCGTAGGTCACCGAGGCCTTGAGGCCGTCCAGCCAGGCGGAGGAGTTGTCGAACTTCGAGGCGTCGAGGGGGGCGAAGGCGCCCTTGACCATGTACCCGAGCATCTCGGTGTTGCCCATCTCGACCACGTCGGGGGCCTTGTCGGTGGCGAGGACCGCGTCGAGCTTGGCGTTCTTGTCCGGCCAGCCGTAGTACTCGTGGGTGATCTTCAGGCCGGGGTGCTTCTTCTGCACGGCGGCGTCGGCCGCCTTCACCAGGTCGGGCCAGTTGTTCTGCGCGTCGACCGTGAGCCAGACGGTCAGTTCCTTGGCCTCGGTGCCCTTGTCCGAGCCCCCGCCGTCGCCGTTGTCCCCGCACGCCGCGATGGAGACCATCATGCCCGCGATACCGATCGCGGCTGTCAGCTTGCGCTTCACGCCACCCTCCTCAGGGATGCCACAAACCCCCCTGCCTCCCCGCCGCGGTCGAGCGTCAACGCGTACCGTCCGTGAGGCCAGGACCTGGACCAATGGTGTAGACCAGTACGGGGAGCTTGGCTCAGACCAATAGGGCTGTCAAGGGTGTGCAACGGGGGTTGAGTCGTCCGTTACGCGACCGCGATATGCAGCAACTTTTCAATTTCTGAGCGGTCGTCGGGGCCTCGCGCGCGGGATGTACCACCGCCTCCGAAGGCGTGCCGGACCGCGTGCTGGACTAGACCAAGAAGGGTGCCAAAGGTATACAGAGGAGATCACGGAGCGCGCGAGGTCACCCGCACGGGACACCCCGCCCACGAACCCGTGCCACGATGTGAGCCGCGGCCGATGGCTATGTCGGCCGCTTGGCACCCGGAGCCGGGAAGGCAGGCCATGAGCACCGACGTCAGCAGTGCGGAGAACGAGGGTGGGGCGACCGTCCGTACCGCGCGTGTGCCCAAGTACTACCGCCTGAAGAAGCACCTGCTCGACATGACGGAGACGCAGGCGCCCGGTACGCCGGTGCCGCCCGAGCGGACGCTGGCGGCCGAGTTCGACACCTCGCGCACGACCGTGCGCCAGGCCCTCCAGGAGCTGGTCGTCGAGGGCCGCCTGGAGCGCATCCAGGGCAAGGGCACGTTCGTCGCCAAGCCGAAGGTCTCCCAGGCGCTCCAGCTCACCTCCTACACCGAGGACATGCGCGCCCAGGGCCTCGAACCCACCTCGCAGCTGCTGGACATCGGCTACATCACCGCCGACGACACCCTGGCCGGCCTGCTCGACATCACCACCGGCGGGCGCGTGCTGCGCATCGAGCGGCTGCGCATGGCCAACGGCGAGCCCATGGCCATCGAGACCACCCACCTCTCCGCCAAGCGCTTCCCGGCCCTGCGCAGGTCCCTGGTGAAGTACACCTCCCTCTACACCGCGCTCGCCGAGGTCTACGACGTCCACCTCGCCGAGGCCGAGGAGACCATCGAGACCTCGCTCGCCACTCCGCGCGAGGCCGGGCTGCTCGGCACCGACGTGGGCCTGCCGATGCTGATGCTGTCCCGGCACTCCCTGGACAAGGAGGGCAAGCCGGTGGAGTGGGTGCGGTCGGTGTACCGCGGGGACCGGTACAAGTTCGTGGCCCGGCTGAAGCGTCCGCAGGACTGAGCGGCCCGGGGTGGCACACGCCGGCGCGCCTCCGGCTCCCGCTCCGCCTCCCACTTTCCCTCCGGCTCCCGCTCCGGCTCCCCCCACTTTCGCCCCGTCTCCGGTTCGCGCCTCCGCCCCGCCTCCGGTTCCCGCTCCCGCTCCGGCTCCGTCTCCGGTTCCCGCCCCCGCTCCGCCTTCCGCTCCTCGTCTCCCGAGGCCGGGGACCGATATCCGGACGAGGTCTTCCGCTGAGCTTTATCCGTCACCTACATTTCGCCTGCGTCGACACGTGATCAGCTAGGGGACGGAGCCGCCGATGTCAGAAGCGCCTGAAGTGTCCGGAGGAGCGGTGGTGACGCCCGTGCGCGTCGTCATCGCCCTCTGCCTGTTCGCGCCCTTCGTGGCGATGCTGTGGGTGGGGTCGTACGCGAAGGCGGAACCGACGTTCATCGGCATCCCCTTCTTCTACTGGTACCAGATGGCATGGGTACTGATCTCCACCGCGCTCACGATGGTCGCCTACAAGCTGTGGCAGCGTGACCAGCGCGCCCGTTCCTCCGCGAAGGGCGGTGCGTCGCGGTGAACGACGGCGTGAACGGCGTGGCACTCGCCGTCTTCATCTTCTTCTTCCTGGCCGTCACGGTCATGGGCTTCCTGGCCGCGCGCTGGCGCAAGGCCGAGAACGAGCACAGCCTCGACGAATGGGGCCTGGGCGGCCGGTCGTTCGGCACCTGGATCACCTGGTTCCTGCTGGGCGGTGACCTCTACACGGCCTACACGTTCGTGGCGGTCCCGGCGGCGATCTACGCGGCCGGCGCGGCCGGCTTCTTCGCGGTGCCGTACACGATCCTGGTGTACCCGCTGATCTTCACGTTCCTGCCGCGCCTGTGGTCGGTCTCGCACAAGCACGGGTACGTGACGACCTCGGACTTCGTGCGCGGCCGCTTCGGTTCCAAGGGGCTCTCCCTGGCCGTGGCCCTCACCGGCATCCTGGCGACCATGCCGTACATCGCGCTCCAGCTCGTCGGCATCCAGGCGGTGCTGGACGTGATGGGCGTCGGCGGCGGCGAGGACACCAACTGGTTCATCAAGGACCTGCCGCTGCTGATCGCCTTCGGCGTGCTGGCCGCCTACACGTACTCCTCGGGCCTGCGTGCTCCCGCGCTGATCGCGTTCGTGAAGGACACGCTGATCTACATCGTGATCGCGGTGGCGATCATCTACATCCCGATCAAGCTGGGCGGGTTCGACGACGTCTTCGCCAAGGCGGGAGACGCCTACGCGCAGGTCAACCCGGCGACGGACAAGCCGCGCGGCGCCCTGGTGCCGGCCGAGGCTGGCCAGTGGACGTACGCCACGCTGGCGTTGGGCTCCGCGCTGGCGCTCTTCATGTACCCGCACTCCATCACCGCGACGCTCTCCTCGAAGAGCCGTGAGGTGATCCGCCGCAACACCACGATCCTGCCGCTGTACTCCCTCATGCTCGGCCTGCTGGCCCTGCTGGGCTTCATGGCGATCGCGGCCGGGGTCAAGGTCACGAACGGGCAGCTGGCGATCCCGCAGCTGTTCGAGGACATGTTCCCGGACTGGTTCGCGGGCGTGGCCTTCGCGGCGATCGGCATCGGAGCCCTGGTCCCCGCGGCCATCATGTCCATCGCGGCCGCGAACCTCTTCACCCGCAACATCTACAAGGACTTCATCAAGCCGGACGCGACGCCCAAGGAGGAGACCCGCGTCTCCAAGCTGGTCTCCCTCCTGGTGAAGGTGGGCGCCCTGGCCTTCGTCCTCACGATGGACAAGACGGTCGCCATCAACTTCCAGCTTCTCGGCGGCATCTGGATCCTGCAGACCTTCCCGGCCCTGGTCGGCGGCCTGTTCACCCGCTGGTTCCACCGCTGGGCGCTGCTCGCGGGCTGGGCGGTCGGCATGGTCTACGGCACGGTCGCCGCGTACGGCGTCGCCTCGCCCACCCAGAAGCACTTCGGCGGCTCGGCGAAGGAGATCCCCGGCATCGGCGAGATCGGCTACATCGGCCTGACGGCGTTCGTGCTGAACCTGGTCGTGACGGTCGTCCTGACCTTCGTCCTGAAGGCGGTGAAGGCCCCCGAGGGCATCGACGAGACGAGCCCGGAGGACTACACGGCGGACGCCGGCGACCCGGGCGTCCAGGTGGAACTGCCGCCGGCCACGGCGGGCACGAGCCACTGACGCACGGGACAGCACGTCCCTGAGGGCGCGGGGAACCGCGCCCTCCCCGAAGGCACGGGGAACCGCGCCGACCATCACACACCCCGCAGCGGGCCGCCGAGGAGCAGGATCAACGGCGGCCCGCTGTCGTGCGCTCCGCGCTCGCCGGGACCCCCGACACCTCGGTCTCGTCCGTACACCTGAGCGGGACCAGCACCCCCTCCGGCACCCGGACGGCACCACTCCGCTCACCTACGCGTTGCCGCGATGAAGTCGACGCGACACAACATCTGGGGGTGGCGCGACAGCCCGGCACAAGATGTATGCTCATGCTCGCTGTCGCCGCAGGGGAATCCGGTGCGAATCCGGAACTGTCCCGCAACGGTGTACTTGCGTGTTTGCGCACGCATGTTCAGTCCGAGGACCTGCCGACAGTGCGCCCGGTCCGTCCGTTCCGGGTGCCTGACGTCCGGGCCTCGCGGAGTGGGCCGGTGGACGCGACGCCGTGCGCGCTCGTGTGCTGCCCCCTGCCCTCCGCCAGGCCCCTGCCGAGCGAGGGAGAGCCCCCCACGTGACCATCGCGCCAGCCGACCCGGCTTCAGCGGCCCCGGAGACCGACGGTCCCGGCGCCGCGCTGTTGCGGACCCTGACCGAACTGACCGCCGACCTCCCCGACGCCGACCCCGGCCGGGTCGCCGCCGCCGCCCTGCGGGGCCGGTCCGCGCGGGCGGACGAGACGGAGCTGCGCGAGCTGGCCACGGAGGCGGCCGCCGGACTCATCTCCGAGGACCCCGCCTACTCCCGGCTGGCCGCCCGGCTGCTGACGATCGGCATCCGCGCCGAGGCCGCCTCCCAGGGCGTCACCTCCTTCACGGAGTCCGTCGCCGTCGGCCACCGCGAGGGCCTCATCGCCGACCGCACCGCCGAGTTCGTCCGGGTCCACTCCGCCCGCCTCGACGCCCTGATCGACCCGCACGCCGACGACCGCTTCGGCTACTTCGGTCTGCGCACCCTCCACAGCCGCTACCTCCTGCGCCACCCGATCACCCGTAAGGTCGTCGAGACGCCCCAGCACTTCCTGCTGCGCGTCGCCGCCGGTCTCGCCGAGGACGACACCGCCCGGTCCGTCGACGAAGTCGCCGCGCTCTACGGGCTCATGAGCCGGCTCGACTACCTCCCCTCCTCCCCCACGCTCTTCAACTCCGGCACCCGGCACCCCCAGATGTCGTCGTGCTACCTCCTCGACTCCCCACTGGACGAGCTGGACTCGATCTACGACCGCTACCACCAGGTGGCCCGGCTGTCGAAGCACGCCGGCGGCATCGGGCTCTCCTACTCGCGCATCCGTTCCCGCGGCGCCCTCATCCGCGGCACCAACGGGCACTCCAACGGCATCGTCCCGTTCCTGAAGACCCTCGACGCCTCGGTCGCCGCCGTGAACCAGGGCGGCCGGCGCAAGGGCGCGGCCGCGGTCTACCTGGAGACCTGGCACTCCGACATCGAGGAGTTCCTGGAGCTGCGCGACAACACCGGTGAGGACGCCCGCCGTACGCACAACCTGAACCTCGCGCACTGGGTCCCGGACGAGTTCATGCGCCGGGTGAACGCCGACGAGCGGTGGTCGCTGTTCTCCCCCTCCGACGTGCCCGAGCTGGTGGACCTGTGGGGTGAGGAGTTCGACGCCGCGTACCGCAGGGCGGAGGCGGACGGGCTCGCGAAGAAGACGATCCCGGCCCGTGACCTGTACGGCCGGATGATGCGCACCCTCGCGCAGACCGGCAACGGCTGGATGACCTTCAAGGACGCCGCCAACCGCACGGCCAACCAGACGGCCGAGCCGGGTCACGTCATCCACTCCTCCAACCTCTGCACGGAGATCCTGGAGGTCACCAGCGACGGCGAGACGGCGGTCTGCAACCTCGGCTCGGTCAACCTGGGCGCGTTCGTGGCCGACGGGGACATCGACTGGGACCGGCTGGACGAGACCGTCCGCACCGCCGTGACCTTCCTGGACCGTGTCGTCGACATCAACTTCTACCCGACCGAGCAGGCGGGCCGCTCCAACGCCCGCTGGCGTCCGGTGGGCCTCGGCGCGATGGGCCTGCAGGACGTCTTCTTCCAGCTGCGGCTGCCCTTCGACTCGCCGGAGGCCAAGGCGCTCTCCACCCGTATCGCCGAGCGGATCATGCTCGCCGCGTACGAGGCGTCCACCGACCTCGCCGAGCGCAGTGGTCCGTTGCCGGCCTGGGAGAAGACCCGTACCGCGCGCGGTGTCCTGCACCCCGACCACTACGGCGTCGAGTTCACCTGGCCGGAGCGCTGGGCGGCGCTGCGCGAGCGCGTCGCGGCCGTCGGCCTGCGCAACTCCCTGCTCCTCGCCATCGCGCCGACCGCCACCATCGCGTCGATCGCCGGCGTGTACGAGTGCATCGAGCCGCAGGTGTCCAACCTGTTCAAGCGCGAGACGCTGTCCGGCGAGTTCCTCCAGGTCAACTCCTACCTGGTGCGGGACCTGAAGGAACTGGGCGTGTGGGACGCGCGCACCCGCGAGGCGCTGCGCGACGCGAACGGCTCGGTGCAGGACTTCGCGTGGATCCCCGAGGACGTCCGGGCCCTGTACCGCACCGCCTGGGAGATCCCGCAGCGCGGCCTGATCGACATGGCCGCCGCCCGCACCCCGTACCTGGACCAGGCGCAGTCGCTGAACCTGTTCCTGGAGACGCCGACCATCGGCAAGCTCTCCTCGATGTACGCGTACGCCTGGAAGCAGGGTCTGAAGACGACGTACTACCTGCGCTCGCGCCCGGCGACCCGCATCGCCCGCGCCGCCCGGGCCACTGTCCCCGTGCAGGCGACCGCCGACCCCGAAGCGGTGGCCTGCTCCCTTGAGAACCCCGAGTCCTGCGAGGCCTGCCAGTGATGTCCAGCACCCAGAACCTTCTTGACCCCGGCTTCGAGCTGACGCTCCGCCCGATGCGCTACCCCGACTTCTACGAGCGCTACCGGGACGCCATCAAGAACACCTGGACCGTGGAGGAGGTCGACCTCCACTCCGACGTCGCCGACCTCGCGAAGCTGACGCCCGCCGAGCAGCACCTGATCGGCCGCCTGGTCGCCTTCTTCGCGACGGGCGACTCGATCGTCGCGAACAACCTGGTGCTGACGCTGTACAAGCACATCAACTCCCCGGAGGCGCGCCTGTACCTGTCGCGCCAGCTCTTCGAGGAGGCCGTCCACGTCCAGTTCTATCTGACCCTGCTGGACACCTACCTCCCCGACCCGGAGGACCGCGCGGCGGCCTTCGACGCCGTGGAGAACATCCCCTCCATCCGCGAGAAGGCCGAGTTCTGCTTCACGTGGATCAACGAGGTGGAGAAGCTGGACCGCCTGGAGACGAAGGCCGACCGCCGCCGCTTCCTGCTCAACCTCATCTGCTTCGCCGCGTGCATCGAGGGTCTGTTCTTCTACGGCGCCTTCGCGTACGTCTACTGGTTCCGCAGCCGGGGTCTGCTGCACGGTCTCGCCACCGGCACCAACTGGGTGTTCCGGGACGAGACCATGCACATGAGCTTCGCGTTCGACGTGGTCGACACCGTCCGCAAGGAGGAGCCGGACCTCTTCGACGACCAGCTCCAGCAGCAGGTCACCGACATGCTGCGGGAGGCCGTCGAGGCCGAGCTGCAGTTCGCGCGCGACCTGTGCGGTGACGGCCTCCCGGGCATGAACACCGACTCGATGCGGCAGTACCTGGAGTGTGTCGCCGACCAGCGCCTCACGCGCCTCGGCTTCGCCCCGGTGTACGGCTCCGAGAACCCCTTCTCCTTCATGGAGCTCCAGGGCGTTCAGGAACTGACCAACTTCTTCGAGCGCCGGCCGTCGGCGTACCAGGTCGCCGTGGAGGGCACGGTCGACCTGGACGAGGACTTCTGAGTCCTCGTCTGTCGCAGCTGACGGTCGATCCGGCGCTCGTGGGCCAGCCACACGAGCGCCGGACCGGCGAGGAGGAGGAACGTGAGCAGGACCGTGAGGGATGCGCCGAATGCGTTCATGGGGTAAGCATCATGCGCCGGTAACACCCATGACAGTGGCAGGACTGCCGTACACCTTCAACTTCCTGCCACTTCCGGGCACACTGGCGGCATGCTGAAGAACGTGGCCGTGATCCTCCTCGACGGCGTGCACCCCTTCGAACTCGGTGTCGTCTGCGAGGTGTTCGGCATCGACCGAAGCGACGAGGGGCTGCCGGTGTACGACTTCGCGGTCGCCTCGGCGGAGGGGCCGACGCTGACCACGCACGCGGGCTTCACGCTCGGCACGGAACACGGGCTGGAACGGCTGGAGAGCGCCGACCTGATCGCCGTGCCGGCCGGGGACACGTACACGGTGCGGGAGTACCCGCCCGAGCTGCTCGACGCGCTGCGCCGGGCCGTGGACCGGGGGACGCGGGTGCTCAGCGTGTGCTCCGGGGTGTTCGTGCTGGGCGCGGCGGGGCTGCTGGACGGGCGGCGCTGTGCGGTGCACTGGCGGCACGCGCGGCAGCTGGCCCGGCAGTACCCGCGCACGACCGTCGAGCCCGACGTGCTCTACGTCGACGACGACCCGGTGATCACCTCCGCCGGCACGGCCGCCGGCATCGACGCCTGTCTGCACCTCGTGCGCAAGGAGCAGGGGCCGGAGGTCGCCAACAGGATCGCCCGGCGTATGGTCGTACCGCCGCACCGGGACGGCGGCCAGGCCCAGTACATCGAGCGGCCGCTGCCCCGGTCGCCGTGCGACACCGTCGGTGAGGTGCTCGCGTGGATGGAGCAGCACCTCGACGAGGAGGTCACCGTCGAGCAGCTGGCGGCCCGCGCCCACATGTCCCCGCGCACCTTCGCCCGCCGCTTCCAGCAGGAGACCGGCACGACCCCCTACCGCTGGATCCTGCGTCAGCGCGTCCTGCTCGCCCAGCACCTGCTGGAGGCGACCGACGAGACGGTCGACGCGATCGCCTGGCGCACCGGCTTCGGCACGGCGGCCGCGCTGCGGCACCAGTTCGTGCGGACTCTGGGCACCACCCCGAACGCCTACCGGCGCACGTTCCGGGGGCCGGAGGCCGCCTGAACGCGCGCCGGAAGCGGAGCTGTCAGCGGGGCATCGGCCTCAGCAGCAGCCGCTGGGGACGCAGCGTGATGCCGACGCGGGTCGCGTCGACGGAGCCGGCGACCTGCTCGAAACGGAACGTGTTCGCGAGCACCGCCGTGACCAGCGTGAGCAGGGCCATCGAGAAGTGGTCGCTGGGGCACTTGCGGTTGCCCACGCCGAACGGCCGCATGGCGTACTTCGGAACGTCCTGGGAGCGTTCCGGATGCCACCGGTCCGGGTCGAACTCCAGGTGCCGTTCGTAGGAACGCCGGTCGCGCTGGATCGCGTACGGGCTGTACACGATGTCGGCACCGGTCGGAATGCGAAACCCGCCGAGTTCAGTTTCGCAGACCGCGCGCCGCGTCAAAATCCATACCGCCGGCAGCAACCGCATCGCTTCCAGGACAACGTTGTTGGTGTGTGTCAGCTTGCGTACGTCCTCGAATGCGACGGGCCGGCCCCCGGTTAGGTCCTCGACCTCGGCGCGCACTTTGTCCGCGTGTTCCGGATGTTCGGCCAGGACCAGCAGCAGCGACATGATCGTGGCCGCGATGGTTTCGCTGCCGGGCGTGAGTATCGCGACGACCTGGTCGTGGATCTCCTGTTCCCCGATGGGGTCGCCATTGTCGTCCTTCGCTTCCAGCAATGCCGTCAGCAAATCGTCCGGCTTTTGACCGGATGCCCGGCGTTCGGCGATGATCTCGTCGACCAGGAGGTGCAAATCGGCCAGAGCGCGGTTGAATACGCGGTTGGCCGGAAGCGGCAGCCTGTACAGCGGCCCGAGCGGCACCACCATGCGGTGGTACATGCCCTGGAAGACACTGGCGAGCGCGGCGCACAGCCGCTCGGCGCGCTCGTCCATGTAATGGCCGCGCAGCAGACAGCGAGCGGCCACGCGGACCGCGATGCGGAACGACTCCGAGGTGCAGTCGATGATCTCGCCGCCCTTCCAGCGTTCGGCGAGCGCGTGGGTCTCCTCCTCCATGATCGGCCCGTAGGCCGGGATGGCGTCGAGCCGGAACGCGGGCTGGATGGTGCGGCGCTGGCGCCGGTGCAACGGCCCGTTGGCGGTGGCCACGCCCTCCTTGCCCAGCAGGCCTTCCAGTGACTCCCACAGGGGTCCGGCGATGATGTAGTCGGGGCTGAGGGCCAGCGCCCCGGTGAGGTCGGGGTCGGTGACGGCGTACACCGTCTTGGGGCCGAGCTTGATGCGGACGACGTCGCCGTGGTCGCGCAGTTGGGTCATGAAGGCCAGCGGATCCCGGGCGAGCCTCCAGCCGTGACCCAGAAGCGGAATGCCGCCTCCGGCCAGGGGAGGATCACGCAGTTCGGGTGTCCCGGGAGTCGCGGGCTGCACCGACTCGACGGTCATTTCTCACCTGCCGCTTCGTTGTTGACGTACGGAGGGGTGGACCGGTCGTCCCAGCTGTCGACCATGTAGCGGCCCGACTCGTGGTGGAACCAGTAGACGGAGCTGAACCAGTTCCGCATGTTCGCGAGGCAGGACCGTACGGCGGCGCTCGTCCGCTCTCCGTGGACCGTCCCGTCGGCGAGCCCGTCGGCCAGCAGCAAGACGTCCTTCTCGGCGGCCAGGAAGTCGGATATGCATCCCTGGACGCGCCGCCGTATTTCCTCGACAGCTTCTTCCAGAGTCAGTCCCTCATGGGTGATGAGACTGATCCCGAGATTGTGCACCTCGTCGCCCGCTATTTCCTTGGGGAGCGAGCAGAGGTCGTTGTACCAGGCGGCGAATTCCTGGCTCAGCAGGGCCGCGCGCCGATAGGCGGGATGTTTCCGCACCGAGTCGGGGAGCTCTTGTCCCACGCTCGGCTCCAGCAGATCCGTCCAGATCCAGTGCGCGAAGGTGAGCCGACGCAGCGCAAGGTATTCCTCGACGGTCGGTATCCGCCCTACGGCGCGGTTGTGGAATTCCCGGTCGTAGGCCTCGATGACGGCGTGGAAGTGCCGGGCGAACCGCGCGTTCCAAGTGTCGGGAAGGAAGGAGAACAGCCGGCCCGCACTGTCCGCGAGTCCGGCGACCAGCGGGTCCTCGTGGTGCAGGTAGGACGCCGGCGCGTCCAGCGCCGCGTGCAAGCGGAGCCTCAACTGCCGCCAGGCGGCGGCCCGGCCGTGCACGACGTCACGGTCGTGCCGGTCGTCCCAGACGAAGAACCACGCGCTGTAGTCGGCGATGGCTTGGAGCACCTCCTCGGAGGCACCGAGGTAGTAACCCGCCATCAGGTCGGTGTAGCACAAGCCGTCGGCATATTCCGCGATCTTGTCCGCCGGCATGAGCCGTTTTTCCTGAAGCCATGAGCGGGTCTTCTCCTGCAACTGCGGCCAATAAGGGTGCAGTTGCCGGGGAAACGCCGCCTCGATGACCGGGAGGGAGAGCGAGGGTGGAACCGCGACCGCGGTCACCGTCGCTGTGGTGCGGTATGTGGTGCGGTATGTGGTGCTGTATGGGAAAGCTGGCACGAACAACCCCTCTCAGCCGCCGGTGGCGCGCGCCCCTCCCGCCGTGCCGGGCGTGCGCCGTTGCGTATCCCCGCACTTCCCATTCAGCCCTACAACTGACGCTTATGGGAACGGATTTGCTTCATTCGCTACCCCAACCCACCGAGAATCCCCATCCTATGACTGGTTATCGATCAGCAGATGTGCATAAGCGATCGAACGTGCGTCGGTCGCACGAACGACACCTGGCCGGGAAGGATCCCGGCCAGGCGTCTTGTGAGAAGGGCGTGGTTCAGTCGTTGGCGACCACGGGGTAGCGGGGTTCGTTCTCGGCCATCTGCCGCAGCGCGTCCTTGCGTTCGCGCTTGGAGAGACGGTCGATGTAGAGGTAGCCGTACAGGTGATCGGTCTCGTGCTGCAAACACCGAGCGAAGTAGCCGGTGCCGCGCACCTTGATCGGGTTGCCCTTCTCGTCCTGGCCGGTCACCTCGGCGTAGTCCGGCCGCGCGAGCGGCGCGTACGCGGTCGGCACCGACAGACAGCCCTCGTTGCTGTCGTCCAGCCGGCGCCTGTCCGCGGGCAGCTCGACGAGCTTGGGGTTGCAGACCACGCCGACGTGCCGTACGCCCTCGTCGTCGGGGCAGTCGTAGACGAAGACCTTCAGGTCGACGCCGATCTGGTTGGCGGCCAGGCCCACGCCCTCGGCGGTGCGCTGCGAGGCGAACATGTCCGCCACCAGCTGCTGGAGCTCCTCGCCGAAGTCGGTGACGTCCTTGCACTCCTTGTGCAGCACCGGGTTGCCGACGACCGTGATCGGTCGCGAGGTCCCGGCCTCCCGCCAGGCCCGCTCCCGCTCCTCCGTCTCCTCGGTGTCGATGACGAAGCCCTCGTCGTCCACGGGGAGCACGCCCGCGTGCTGCTGATCGGTGTCCTGCTGCGCCATGACCGACGTACGCCTTCCTCGGAAAAACAGGGGATGAATGCTCGATACAGGGTACGGGGACGCGCCCCGGGCGGGCGCGGGACCGTGTTCGACATACGGCTCCGCTGCGAGCCCCACCCGCCACGAGGAACCGCGGCGGCCCACGGACCTAGCAGACCTCTTCCAGATCCCGCCAGTCCCTGGAATCCGGACTGTCGGCGACCCACCCGTCCAACAACCCCCTCACGAGCGAAGCCGGCGCAGCCACCCCGCACTCCCGCTCCGGCACCCACAGCTGCCCGTCGGTGCGGTGACCGAGCGGCCCCGGATGGCCCGGCTCACTGTGGTCGTGCGGGTCGAGGTGCTCGCCGTCCCCCTCGTCGGCCGGCATCCGTGACTCGGAGCACATCCGGCACAGCAGCCGTACGGACGACGACCAGTCCTCCGCGGCGAAGCCCGCGTCGGCGGCCAGCTGCTCCAGGGCGTCCCGGTCGGACTCGGTGGCGGCCTCCAGCAGCACCACCCAGGTCGGTACCGGGGAGGGCGCCCACAGCTCGATCTCGTCGAAGACCGGGTACGCGTGCCCGGTCGACGTGGTCCGCTCGCCGTGCGGCACCCCGTCGTGCAGCACGACCTCGCCCCAGCGCCGCCCGGAGGACGGCAGCGGGATCGACAGCACCTCTATCCGGGCGGGGTCCAGCCGCCGCCCCCACACCACCTCGGCCTCCCCCTCGGGCGACAGCCGTACGGCCGCGCTGCCCAGGTCCATGCCGAGGGGCTCGCCGTTGGCGGTGGCGCCGCCCGGCACGTACAGCCCGTAGGCCTGCCAGGCGCGGCGGGCCAGCGGCCAGTCCTGGAGGGCGGTGGCCGCGATGCCGACGTTCCACCAGTCGGGGGCGCCGGTCTCCCGGTCCAGCAGGGCCACCGCGCGGAGCCCGGCGGTGCGCGCCTGCTCCCAGTCGTGGCGGAACTTGTGCAGCAGGGCGAGGTTGAACCAGGACTCCGACAGCCAGGGCTCCAGGTCGGCGGCACGTGTCAGCAACGCGCCCGCGTCCTCGTACCGGCCGTCGCCGATCAGTGTGAACGCGCGGTCGGTGGCCTGCCGCCAGGAGGCGGAGGGCCGGTGCCGTCCCTTGCCGAAGATCCTCACGATTCCCGCCTGCCAGTTCCGTGGTGTGGGCTGGCCAGTGCCCCCGGACACCCTCTCCCTCGCATCCAACCACGTGTGGCTGGAAGGGCGCTCATTACCCATGGGTTACCCACCGGCGGGGAGGGTCAGACAGTCACGGGACAGCACGCGGGCCAGCGCCTCCACCACCTCGGGCGCGTAGTCCCCGCCTGTCCCCAGGCGCAGTTGCTCCAGGGCGGTGAGCGGCCCGCCGGGGCCGGCGTCGCGCACCTTCTCCTCGTAGGCGTTGACCACCCGCACGATCCGGGCCGCCACCGGTTGCTCGGGGTAGGGGTCGGCCTGCCGTTCCACGACCGTGGCGACCTGGGCGCCCGCCCCGGTCTGCCGGACGACGGCTCCGCCGAGCAGCGCGATCCTCCGCTGTTCCGCGACCGGCAGCCCGGCCGTGGCCCCGGCCGGAACCGGGTCGACGAGGCTGAGCTGCCCGATGTCGTGCATCAGGGCCGCGTACTCCAGGACGGTCAGCTCGGGCTCGGTGAGCCCCAGGTCCCGGCCCACGGCCTGGCTGAGGGCCGCGACCCGGCGGGCGTGGCCGGCCGGGGTGTACCCGGCGATCTCGGTGGCACGGGCGAGGGAGGCGATGGTCTGCCGGTAGGTGGCGCGGACGGCGGCGTACCGGCGCAGGGAGTGCTGGGTGAGCAGCAGCGGCACCGAGAACACGGGCAGCGCCCAGAGCCCGACCACGGCCACCGCGAGCGCCATCACCGCGCCCGTCGCGCACACCGCCGACCCGATCCCGGGCACCGACCGCAGCTCGTCGCGGAGCAGCGGGGCGAACGGCCAGCGGGTGCGGGAGTGGGCGAGGGCGGCGGCGACCAATGCGTCGCACAGCACGGTGAGGGCGAGCAGCGCGAGCAGCAGCAGCGCGTACGTGGGGCCGCTCCAGCGGTCGAACACCCCGTGGTTGTAGAGGGGCTGGCAGCACACGGCGGTGAAGCCGACGGCCAGGACCCGCCGGACCAGGTGGTCCAGGACCGGCCCCTGCCCGCGCGCGAAGTGCGGCACGCTGCCGAGCAGGGAGGCGGCGACCACCACCGAGACGACCTGCGCGACCCCGTGATGCGTGGCGTGCCCGGCGTGCTCCCCGAGCAGCGCGTACGACAGCGACCCGGCGGCCCCGAGCGGCGCGGCCTCCCGCGGCCCCGGCCCGCACGCGGGGCCGCTCGCCGGGGGACCGCCGCTCGAGCGCCGGGAGTGGGGGAGGGAGAGTTCACCGACGGCGATCAGCACGCCGAAGGCGAGGGCGACGGGCCGCTCCTCGACGCCCGTGCGGAGGGTGACGGCGAGCGAGACGGTGCCGAGGACGGCGGCGCAGGCGTGCAGGGCGATCAGCGGGCGGCGGGAGGTCATCGGCGTGCTCCGGGCCGGTCGGGGGCCGCGGACGGTGACGGCACGGTGGGCCGGGTCTCGTCGGCGGTCACCACCGGATGCCATCCGTCCCGCGCGATCACCCGGACCAGCGCGGTGACCATCCGGGGGTCGAAGTGGGCCCCCGCGCACCGCTGGAGTTCCGCCAGGGCCACCTCCACCGGACGGGCCCTGCTGTAGGACCGCGTGGAGGTCATCGCGTCGAAGGCGTCCGCGACCGCGACCACCCGGGCGCACTCCGGGATCTGACTGCCGACCAGCCCGTAGGGGTAGCCGGTGCCGTCGATCCGCTCGTGGTGGTGGAGGATCGCCGAGCGGGCCTCGCCGAGGAAGGAGATGCCCCGGGTGATCTCGTGCCCGTACTCCGGGTGCAGTTCGATCACGCGCCGTTCCTCGGGCGTCAGCGGCCCGTCCTTGCGCAGCAACCGGGTGGGCACGCCGAGCTTGCCGACGTCGTGCAGGATCCCGGCGAAGCGCAGCACCTCGACCCGTCCCTCGTCCATGCCCAGCTCGCGCGCGATCAGCATCGAGGCCTGTCCGACCCGCTCGCTGTGCCCGCGCGTGTAGCCGTCCTTGATGTCGACGGCCTGGACCAGCGCGCGGATCGTGGCCTGGTGGGCGGCCCGCTCGCGGTGGTACTGCGCGAACACCCACCAGGAGACGGCCATCGGGAACAGCACGAGCAGCGCGGCGACCGGCCCGTAGGGGCTGCGCCACAGCACGGCCATCATCAGCCCGGCCAGGCCGTGCACCGCCACCGGGGCGAGCGTCCGCCGGAACAGCCCGCGGCAGAGCCGTCGCAGCGGCAGTCCCTCGGCCAGGGCGAGGATCCCGCCGTCGAGCGTGGCGAGCACCAGGCAGAAGACCAGCACGGCGGCCGCGGCCGGCAGCAGCACGTAGGGGAAGTCGGAGGCCTCGACGGCGGCCCGCGCGTCCAGCGCCCCGTGCACCTGGGCCGTGGCCCACACGGCGATCACCAGGTGGGCGGCGCGGCTGATCCGCCGCAGCAGGAAGGGCCGCTGCTCGACGACGGAGAACAGCGCGCCGGGCAGCGGGACGAACGCGGCGGCGTGCGGCGGCAGCAGGAAGGCCCCGGCGAGCAGCACGGGGTAGAAGGTGCCGGCGAAGCGGCGCCGGGCGACCTGCTCGCCGCCGGCGTACAGCGCGGCAAGCAGCAGGACCGCCCACCAGGACGCGCGGACCTGCGGCAACGGGAGCAGACAGAGCAGCGCACCGAGTGCGACACAGACGACGTACGCACGCGCCCGCGCCGGGACCGTCTCCATGTCGCCCTCCCCCCGACCACGCCTTCCTCCGGGTCCGGAGCCTAGGGTGGCGGGGGGTGGCACTGCGGGCGTATCACCCGCGGATTAGCACATTCGGGTGACGGTGGCGTTCCGCTCGGAGAGCGTCAGGACTCCTGACGGGTGGCCGTCACATCGTGCTCGGGAACGGTCTGGCCGGAGCGGATCAGCTCGATCCGGCCCATGACCTTGGAGCGCAGGTCGATCGGCACGTCGTCATGGCCGCAGCACCGCTTGACCAGCTTCTTCACGGCCTCTTCGAGCCCGTACTTCTCCAGGCACGGCGAGCACTCCTTGAAGTGCTGCTTGAACTTGTCGCGATCGACGTCCGGCATCTCACTGTCGAGGAACTCGTAGAGATGATCGAGGACCTCACTGCAGTCCGTCTCGTGCGGCTCTCCGCAGCTCATGAGCCCGAGCCTTTCGCTTCGTTCGACTCTCCGGCGCCGGCCGGGACCAGCCCACGCTCTCGGGCGTAGTCCTCGAGCATGCCGCGCAGTTGACGGCGGCCCCGGTGCAGCCGGGACATCACCGTTCCGATGGGTGTCCCCATGATGTCCGCGATCTCCTTGTACGCAAAGCCCTCGACGTCGGCGAGGTACACGGCGATGCGGAACTCCTCGGGGATGGCCTGAAGCGCTTCCTTCACGTCCGAGTCGGGAAGGTGGTCCAGGGCCTGGGACTCGGCCGAGCGCAGACCGGTCGACATGTGCGACTCGGCGCGCGCCAGCTGCCAGTCCTCGATCTCCTCGGCCGCGCTGCGCTGGGGTTCGCGCTGCTTCTTGCGGTACGAGTTGATGAAGGTGTTCGTGAGGATCCGGTACAGCCAGGCCTTCAGGTTGGTGCCCTCGCGGAACTGGTGGAAGGACGCGTACGCCTTGGCGTACGTCTCCTGCACCAGGTCCTCGGCGTCCGCCGGGTTGCGCGTCATGCGCAGGGCGGCCGAGTACATCTGGTCGAGGAACTCGAGCGCGTCCCGCTCGAAGCGCGCACTGCGCTCGGCGCTCGACTCGCTGCTCGCCTCGACGCCCACACCCTGGCCCTCGGGCAGCTCCGCCTGGCCGTTGTCGGTCCCTGCGTCGGTACCGGTGACCGGACCCACCTCCTCAAGATCGCGGGCAGAACCGAGACCGGTCCCACCAGATTCGGAGGATAGACGACGACCCGTCCCGACCGCCCCTCGAATAGGGGTGGTCTTGGCCGCATGCAGCACCGTCCAGTCCAGGTCAGCGCGACTGCTGCGGCTCGGGCAGAAGGTCGAACCCATGCGGCGGACTTCCTCTCTCCAACGGTCGGTGCTGGTTGCTCAGCACTT
Source organism: Streptomyces sp. NPDC051315 (assembly GCF_044455165.1). NCBI lineage: Bacteria > Bacillati > Actinomycetota > Actinomycetes > Kitasatosporales > Streptomycetaceae > Streptomyces > Streptomyces sp. NPDC051315. The sequence continues at coordinate 57,939 of NZ_JBITEN010000012.1, read as the reverse complement.
CTGTCCGCCTCAACAGAGGTTCGCGGCCCGACATTCCCCTGATCCTCACCCCAGTGACCCGGCCCACCTCACGACCGCGTCGGTGATGACCGTCACGGCCTGCTCCTGGGTGAGGTCCGCCCGCTTCGGCACGGCGAAGCCGTGGTCGCCGCCGGGCACCTCGACCAGTTCGTACGGCCCGACCGGGAACTCCTGCGGCCTGCCGAACGGATCGTTTCCGCCCTGGACGACGAGCGTGGGCACTCCCGCCCCGAGCAGTTCCTCGGAGCGGGACTTCTCCGGCTTGCCCGGCGGGTGCAGCGGGAAGCCGAGGGCGAGGACGGCGTGCGCGCCCAGTTCGGTGGCCGTCCGGCAGGCGACCCGGGCCCCGGCACTGCGTCCGCCGGAGATCACGGGCAGCCCGGGCCCGGCCACCGCGGGCCAGATGCCCCGCCACCCCACGTCCAGCGTCTTCGGCGCGGGCGCCACCTTCTTCCCGGCCACCCGCCAGGGCTGCTCGACGAGCGCGACGCTCACCCCGTGCCCCGGGAGCACCCGTGCGAGGGCCTGCAGGTCCCGCGTCTCGACACCGCCCCCGGCGCCGTGGCCGACCGCCAGGACGAGGCGCGCCTTCCTCGCCGGGTGCCAGGTGATGCGGGCGTCCCCCGCGTCCGTGCTGATGATCTCGGTCGTCACGTCAGAACAGTGTGCCCTCCTCGGGCCCCTCCAGCTCCTTCAGCAGCTCCGGGCCGTTGTTGCGGACATTGCTGACGGCCGTGGCCACGGGGTAGGCGCGCATGAGACCGGCCGGCGGTGGTTCGAGCAGCGCGCGCAGGTCGTCGACGTCCGTACGCGCCGGGTCCAGCCAGGTGTCCCAGCGGTCGGGGGTGAGCATCAGGGGCATGCGGGGGTGGATGTCGGCCAGCGCGTGCGGGCCGTCGGCGGGGGCCACCGCCAGCGGGGTGCGTTCGGCCTCCGTGGTGATGACCGAGCAGGTCGCCCACCAGGCCTGCGGGTGGTCGTCGGGCAGGGTCCGGTCCCGCCAGAACTCGTACAGCCCAGCCATCGCGAAGACCGAGCCGTCGGCCGGCAGCACGAAGTAGGGCTGCTTGCGGGGCCGCTTCTTGCGGCCCTCGACCTCCAGCTCCCGCTCCTGCCGGCCGGTGACCCACTCGTAGTAGCCGTCGGCGGGCAGGATGCAGCGCCGGGAGGCGAAGGCGCGACGGTACGACGGCTTCTCGTGCACGGTCTCCGCGCGCGCGTTGATCATGCGGGCGCCGCCCTCGGGCGACTTGGCCCAGGACGGGACCAGGCCCCACTTGAGCTTCCGCAGCTGGCGAACCGGGCGCGGGTCGTCCACGTCCTTCAGAGGACGGTCGACGACCGCGTAGACCTCTTTCGTCGGGGCCACGTTGTAGTCGGGTGCCAGGGTCTCCTCGGGATCCCACTTCTCGATCTCAAAGATTCCTGCGAGATCCTCGGGCCTGCGACTCGCTGCATACCGTCCGCACATACGTGCCACACTGCCAGACTCCGCACGACGACAGGGAGCCACCTAGACATATGGACAGCACCGCCGCCACCGCGCTGCCCGACCTCTGGGACCGGCTCGTCGGCACCCAGCCCGACCCCGACCTGTGGGTGGTGCTCGCCACCATGGTCGCCGCGCTCGCCATAGTCGTCCCCCACACTCTGTGGCGGGTCTCCCGCAACGCCATCACCATCGCCCACGAGGGCGGCCACGGCCTGGTCGCCCTGTTGACGGGCCGCACGCTCACCGGCATACGCCTGCACTCCGACACCAGCGGCCTGACCGTCAGCCGCGGCAAGCCGCACGGACTCGGCATGATCCTCACCGCGGCGGCCGGTTACACCGCTCCCCCGCTGCTGGGCCTGGGCGGCGCCGCGCTGCTCGGCGCCGGCCGCATCACGCTGCTGCTGTGGCTGGCGACGGTCCTGCTGGTGGCGATGCTGGTGATGATCCGCAACGCGTACGGGGCGGTGACGGTGCTCCTGACGGGCGGCACGTTCCTGACGGTGTCCTGGCTGACCGGCCCGCAGGTGCAGGCGGCGTTCGCGTACGCGGTGGTGTGGTTCCTGCTGCTGGGAGGCGTGCGCCCGGCCTTCGAGCTGCAGGCTAAGCGGTCCCGGGGCGGCGCCGGGGACTCGGACGCGGACCAGCTGTCGCGGCTGACGCACGCGCCGGCCGCGTTGTGGCTGTTCCTGTTCCACGCGGTGAGCCTGTGCTCCCTGATCGGCGGCGGACGCTGGCTGCTGGAGGTCTGAGCGGGCCCCGTCGGCCGGCTCGGGACCCGCTCCGGTGCGCGGCCGCGCCGCGGGGCGCGACCAGCCACGACGCACCCCGTCCGAGCGACGGCGGCGGACCGCGGCGCTGCACCCGGACGACGGCCGCAGACTAAAGTGGGCGCATGCCCGAAACCCCCGCCCACACCGCCCTCTGGCCCGCCCCGCACGCGAGCGGAGCCGTCGACGCGACGGTCCACGTGCCGGGGTCCAAGTCGGTCACCAACCGTGCCCTGGTCCTCGCCGCCCTGGCCTCCGAGCCCGGCTGGCTGCGCCGCCCGCTCCGCTCCCGCGACACCCTGCTGATGGCCGACGCGCTGCGTGCGATGGGCGTCGGCATCGAGGAGACGGTGTCGTCCAGTTCCTCCGTCGCGGGCGGTCCCGACAGCACCGGTGAGGCCTGGCGGGTGCTGCCGGCGGGCTTCCGCGGTCCGGCCACGGTCGACGTCGGCAACGCGGGCACCGTGATGCGGTTCCTGCCGCCGGTGGCCGCGCTCGCCGACGGCCCCGTCCGCTTCGACGGCGACCCCCGGTCGTACGAGCGTCCCCTGAACGGCGTCATCGACGCGCTGCGGGTCCTCGGCGCCCGGATCGACGACGACGGCCGGGGCGCGCTGCCGCTGACGGTGCACGGCGGGGGCGCGCTGGACGGTGGCCCGGTGGAGATCGACGCCTCCTCGTCGTCCCAGTTCGTGTCGGCGCTGCTGCTGTCCGGCCCGCGCTTCAACCAGGGCGTCGAGGTCCGCCACACCGGCTCCTCGCTCCCGTCGCTGCCGCACATCCGGATGACGGTGGACATGCTGCGCGCGGTCGGCGCCCAGGTGGACACCCCGGAGTCGGGCGGTGAGCCGAACGTGTGGCGGGTCACGCCGGGTGCCCTGCTCGGCCGGGACCTGACGATCGAGCCGGACCTGTCCAACGCCCAGCCGTTCCTGGCGGCGGCGCTGGTGACCGGCGGCAGGGTCGTCATCCCCGACTGGCCGGCCCGCACCACCCAACCGGGCGACCGGCTGCGGGAGATCTTCACCGAGATGGGCGGTTCCTGCCGGCTGACCGAGTTCGGCCTGGTGTTCACCGGCTCGGGCTCGATCCACGGCATCGACGTCGATCTCGGCGACGTCGGCGAGCTGACCCCGGGCATCGCCGCGGTCGCCGCCCTCGCGGACTCCCCCTCCACCCTGCGGGGCGTGGCGCATCTGCGTCTGCACGAGACGGACCGGCTGGCCGCGCTCACCAAGGAGATCAACGAGCTCGGCGGAGACGTGACGGAGACGGCCGACGGGCTGCACATCCGCCCGCGCCCGCTGCACGGCGGGACCTTCCACACGTACGACGACCACCGCATGGCCACGGCCGGAGCGGTCATCGGTCTGGCGGTGGAAGGTGTGCGGATCGAGAACGTGGCGACGACGGCGAAGACCCTCCCGGACTTCCCGGAGCTGTGGACCGGGATGCTCGGGGCCTGAGGAGTCGCCATGCGCCGCTACGGCAAGCACACCGACGAGGACGACATCCGCTCCCGCCCGAACCGCAAGGGCAACCGGCCGCGGACGAACATCCGGCCCAAGCACGAGGACGCGGCCGAGGGTCTGGTCCTCACCGTCGACCGCGGCCGTCTGACGTGTCTCGTCGACGACCGGATCGTGTTGGCGATGAAGGCCCGCGAGCTCGGCCGCAAGGCGGCGGTCGTGGGCGACCGGGTCGCCCTGGTCGGCGACCTCTCCGGCGCGAAGGACACGCTGGCGCGCATCGTCCGCATCCAGGAGCGCACCTCGGTGCTGCGCCGCACCGCGGACGACGACGACCCGTACGAGCGGGTGGTGGTCGCCAACGCCGACCAGCTGGCGATCGTCACGGCCCTGGCCGACCCCGAGCCCCGCCCCCGTCTGATCGACCGGTGCCTGGTGGCGGCCTACGACGGCGGTCTGGAACCCCTGCTGGTCATGACGAAGTCGGACCTGGCCTCGCCGGACAAGCTGCTGGAGCTCTACGGCGACCTCGACATCCCGTACGTCGTCACCAGCCGTGAGGAACTGGAGGACGGCGAGGCGGCGGACCGGGTGCGCGCGTATCTGACCGGACGGATCACGGCGTTCGTCGGCCACTCGGGCGTCGGCAAGACGACCCTGGTCAACGCGCTGGTCCCGGAGGAGCGGCGCCGTCTGACGGGCCATGTGAACGCGGTGACCGGCCGCGGCCGCCACACCACGACGTCGGCCCTCGCCCTGCCCCTGGCGGGTACGGACGACTGGGTCATCGACACCCCGGGCGTACGGTCCTTCGGGCTCCACCACGTCGACCCTTCCCGCGTGATCAACGCCTTCCCCGACCTGGAACCGGGCACGGTGGGCTGCCCTCGCGCGTGCAGCCACGACGAACCGGACTGCGCGCTGGACGCGTGGGTGGCCGAGGGCCACGCGGATCCGGCCCGGCTGTACTCGCTGCGCCGGCTGCTGTCCACGCGGGAGCGCACGGAAGGCGACTGACCTCCGCGTTGTTTGTCCGTACGTCCGGCCGGTAAGTGCATAATCGCACCGAGCCGCACAACGGGAGGACAGCACATGGCGTGGCTGCTGGTCATCGTCGCGGGACTGCTCGAGACCGGCTTCGCCGTCTGCCTGAAGCTGTCGCACGGCTTCACCCGGCTGTGGCCGACGATCGCTTTCTGCGTGTTCGCGCTCGGCAGCTTCGGTCTGCTGACCCTGTCGTTGAAGAAGCTCGACGTCGGTCCGGCGTACGCCGTGTGGACCGGCATCGGCGCGGCGGGCACCGCCATCTACGGCATGGTCTTCCTGGGTGACCTGGTGTCGATCCTGAAGATCGTCTCGATCAGTCTGGTGATCATCGGGGTGATCGGGCTGCAGTTGTCGGGGTCGGCGCACTAGGGGTACGTCTGCCCGGGCCCGCTTGTCCTGCCGGGACCCTTCTGGCCCAGGCGCCCTGTCCGGCGGGCCCCCGTCGCTATCCGGCCGGCTGTCGGGGCAGGGCGCCGCGCACCAGGTCGGCGACGCCGCCCTCGCCGGGGGGCGCGGCGACGCAGGAGAGGGCGAGCCGGACGGCCAGTTCGCAGGAGCGGGCGAGCTCGGTGGTGTCCGGCGTGGTGCCGGGACCGGTGAGCGCGGCCACGGCCCGGTCCCGGACGGTCGCCACGAGATCCCCGGGTGAGGGCAGCGGCCCGTCCGCCCGCCGCTGCGCCGGCACCGAGGAGGAGGACGGCACCGCCGAGAGCGTCGGGGACGGCAGGCGCTCGCTCCAGCAGCCGGTGAGGATGGCCCGTACGAGCACGTTGCCCCGCGCGGCCGACGCCGTCCACTCCGCCGCGGCGGTCAGCCTGTCCCGGGCGTCCCCGTGCACGGACAGCGCCCGCTCGACGCCCGCGAGATATCCGTCGGCCTCCCGCCTGACGAGCGCCCGGGCCAGCCCCTCCTTGCTGCCGAACTCGTTGTAGAGGGTCTGCCGGGACACCCCGGCCGCCGCGGCGACGTCCACCATCCGCACAGCGGCCCACGGCCGGCACGCCAGCGCCGCGGAGGCGGCGTCCAGTAGGGATTCCCGCGCTGCAGGCATCATCGCCTCCCCGGGGCGAGCGACTCTGCGCCCAGGTTTGACGCGCCCGCATGCACTGTCAAGGGTGCGCGGGAGGAGTGGGGGCGGGTGTTGGCCATGGCGGTGCGACTCGGTGAGGAGGGGGTGCGGCGGGTTGAGGCGGGACCTGCCCCCGGGGCCTGCGGGACAGGGTGCGGACAGAGGCAGGGTGCCCAGCGACCACCGTCCCAAGCCCCCGTCCACTCACCGAACCCCTGTGGCCCCGCGCCCACCTCGGCGGATACCGTTTGTCCCATGCCGGACTACCTCGACGACCTCCGCCTCGCCCACGTCCTCGCGGACGCCGCCGACGCCGCGACCATGGACCGCTTCAAGGCCCTCGACCTCAAGGTCGAGACCAAACCGGACATGACTCCGGTGAGCGAGGCCGACAAGGCCGCCGAGGAACTCATCCGCGGCCAGCTCCAGCGCGCCCGCCCCCGTGACGCGGTCCTCGGCGAGGAGTACGGCGTCGAGGGCACCGGTCCCCGCCGCTGGGTGATCGACCCGATCGACGGCACCAAGAACTACGTACGCGGTGTCCCCGTCTGGGCCACCCTCATCGCCCTGATGGAAGCGGCGGAGGGCGGTTACCAGCCCGTGGTCGGGGTCGTCTCCGCCCCCGCGCTGGGCCGACGCTGGTGGGCCGCGAAGGGGCACGGCGCCTACAGCGGCCGCAGCCTCTCCTCGGCCACCCGCCTGCAGGTCTCCCGCGTCTCGAAGCTCTCGGACGCCTCCTTCGCGTACTCCTCGCTGAGCGGCTGGGAGGACCAGGGAAGGCTCGACGGCTTCCTCGACCTCACCCGCGACGTGTGGCGCACGCGCGCGTACGGCGACTTCTGGCCGTACATGATGGTCGCCGAGGGCTCGGTGGACCTCTGCGCCGAACCCGAGCTCTCCCTCTGGGACATGGCCGCCAACGCGATCGTCGTGACGGAGGCCGGCGGCACGTTCACCGGCCTCGACGGTCGTCCGGGCCCGCACAGCGGCAACGCGGCGGCCTCCAACGGGCTGCTCCACGACGAGCTGCTGGGGTATCTCAACCAGCGCCAGTGACCGGCACAGATGAGCGCGCGCGCCCTCAATTGGCCGCGCGCGCCCTCTTGTTGACCCGGACTTTACCTGGGACTCTGGGACCACCCTCAATTTGTGAACTTGTGAATCGCTGAACTACCCCGGTGGTCCCGGCGATTCCCAGGAGGTGACCGGAACCCATGTTCGTCCGCGACGCCATGAGCTCGGTGGTCCTCACCATCGGCCCCGCCCACACCCTCCGCCAGGCCGCCGCCCTGATGTCCGCACGCCGCGTCGGCGCGGCCGTCGTCCTCGACCCGGACGCCGGCGGCATAGGCATCCTCACCGAACGGGACATCCTCAACTCCGTCGGCCTGGGTCAGGACCCGGACACGGAACACGCCCACGCCCACACCACCACCGACGTCGTCTTCGCCACCCCGGCCTGGACCCTGGAGGAAGCGGCCCACGCCATGACCCACGGCGGCTTCCGTCACCTCGTCGTCCTCGACCGCGGCGAGCCGGCCGGCATCGTCTCGGTCCGCGACATCATCCGCTGCTGGGTCCCGGCACGGCAGCAGGTTCCGGCGGCCTGAGACCCGGGCCGCCCCGCCACCCGACGGGCGCACCGCTCCGCCACCCGCGGGCGCGCACACGAACGGGCCGGACTCCCCGAGGGGAATCCGGCCCGTCGCTCAGCCTTGGCCGAGACTCATGCTCAGACCAGGTCGAACCGGTCCAGGTTCGAGACCTTGACCCAGGCCGCGACGAAGTCGTTCACGAACTTCTCCTTCGCGTCGTCGCTCGCATAGACCTCGGCGAGCGCGCGCAGCTCGGAGTTCGAGCCGAAGACCAGGTCGGCACGGGTGCCGGTCCACTTGACCTCGCCCGTGGCCGCGTCCCGGCCCTCGAACACGGTCTGGTCCTCGGAGGTCGACTTCCAGGTCGTACCCAGGTCGAGCAGGTTGACGAAGAAGTCGTTCGTCAGGGTGCCCGGGGTGTCGGTGAACACGCCGTGCTTCGACTGCTGGTAGTTCGCGCCCAGGACGCGCAGGCCACCGACGAGGACCGTCAGCTCGGGCGCGCTCAGGTTCAGCAGGTTCGCCTTGTCGATCAGCAGGTACTCGGCCGGCAGGCGCTGGCCCTTGCCGACGTAGTTGCGGAACCCGTCGGCCTTCGGCTCGAGCGCGGCGAAGGACTCGACGTCCGTCTGCTCCTGCGAGGCGTCCACACGGCCCGGCGTGAAGGGCACCTCGATGTCGTAGCCGGCGTCCTTGGCGGCCTTCTCGACGCCCGCGGCACCCGCGAGCACGATCAGGTCGGCCAGCGAGACCTGCTTGCCACCGGTCTGGGCGGCGTTGAAGGACTCCTGGATGCCCTCCAGGGTGCGCAGCACCTGGCGGAGCCGGTCGGGCTGGTTGACCTCCCAGCCGATCTGCGGCTCGAGGCGGATGCGCGCGCCGTTGGCGCCACCGCGCTTGTCGCTGCCGCGGAAGGAGGCGGCCGACGCCCAGGCGGTGGACACCAGCTCGGACACCGTGAGGCCGGACTCGAGGATCTTCGCCTTGAGGGCGGCCACGTCCGCGGCGTCGATCAGCTCGAACGTGCGCTCCGGCAGCGGGTCCTGCCAGATCAGCGTCTCGGAGGGGACCTCCGGGCCGAGGTAGCGCACGACCGGGCCCATGTCACGGTGCGTGAGCTTGAACCAGGCCCGCGCGAAGGCGTCCGCGAACTCGTCCGGGTTCTCGTGGAAGCGACGCGAGATCTGCTCGTAGACCGGGTCGAAGCGCAGCGCCAGGTCGGTGGTGAGCATCGTCGGGAGGTGCTTCTTCGACGGGTCGTGCGCGTCGGGGATGATGGCCTCGGCGTCCTTGGCCACCCACTGCTTGGCGCCGGCCGGGGACTCGGTCAGCTCGTACTCGAACTCGAAGAGGTTCTTGAAGAAGCCGTTGCTCCACTGGGTCGGCGTGCTGGTCCAGGTGACCTCGAGGCCACTGGTGATCGTGTCGCCGCCCTTGCCGGTGCCGTAGGTGTTCTTCCAGCCCAGGCCCTGCTCCTCCATGGAGGCGGCCTCGGGGTCGTTGCCGACGTGGTCCGCCGGACCCGCGCCGTGGGTCTTGCCGAAGGTGTGACCGCCCGCGATCAGGGCGACCGTCTCCTCGTCGTTCATCGCCATCCGGCGGAAGGTCTCGCGGATGTCGCGGGCCGCGGCCACCGGGTCCGGGTTGCCGTTCGGGCCCTCCGGGTTGACGTAGATGAGGCCCATCTGGACCGCGCCCAGGGGCTCCTCCAGCTCACGGTCGCCGGAGTAGCGCTGGTCGTCGAGCCAGGTGGTCTCGGGGCCCCAGTACACGTCCTCGTCGGGCTCCCAGACGTCCGCGCGACCGCCGGCGAAACCGAAGGTCTTGAAGCCCATGTTCTCCAGGGCGACGTTGCCGGCGAGGATCATCAGGTCGGCCCAGGACAGGTTCTGGCCGTACTTCTTCTTGACCGGCCACAGCAGACGGCGGGCCTTGTCGAGGTTGGCGTTGTCCGGCCAGCTGTTGAGGGGGGCGAAGCGCTGCTGACCGGCGCCGGCGCCACCGCGGCCGTCGCTGATCCGGTAGGTGCCCGCGCTGTGCCAGGCCATACGGACGATCAGCGGGCCGTAGTGCCCGAAGTCGGCCGGCCACCAGTCCTGGGAGGTGGTGAGCACCTCCGCGATGTCCCGCTTCACGGCCGGGAGGTCCAGGGACTTGAAGGCCTCGGCGTAGTCGAACTCCTCACCGAGCGGGTTCGCCACGGCGGGGTTCTTGGCGAGGATCTTCAGGTTCAGGCGATCCGGCCACCACTGGCGGTTTCCACCGCCCTGAGTGGGGTGCGGGGCGCGCCCGTGCGCGACCGGGCACTTGCCTGCCTCCGCCGGCTTCTCGTCAGTGACGATCGCGTCATGGTTCTCGGTCATGGGGGAATCCTTTTGGGGGGCTGGGCGGATCACGGTGCTCAGGAACTTCGGGCGATGGAACGGCCGGGGCGCACACCCCCGGCGGGAATGGCTGGTAGTGCCGGCGTCACTTCTGCCAGGTCCTGACTTCTGCTGTTCCTGTCGCTTGGCCGAAGCCGAGCTCGATCCTACAATGGACAATGTCTAAGTCAAGTGAGGCTCCAAAGTCACACCCGTTCGGGACTCGGTCCCCCTGCTGTTAGGCTGATTCGTATGAGTGACCTTCTGGAACGGCTGCGCGGTCGCGGATGGCGGATGACCGCGCAGCGGCGCGTCGTGGCCGAGGTCCTCGACGGCGATCACGTCCATCTGACGGCCGACGAGGTGCACGCCCGGGCCGTCGCCAAGCTGCCCGAGATCTCCCGGGCGACCGTCTACAACACGCTGGGTGAGCTGGTGTCCCTCGGTGAGGTGCTCGAGGTCGCCACCGACAAGCGCGCGAAGCGGTACGACCCCAACGCCCACCGCCCGCACCACCACCTGGTCTGCGCCCAGTGCGGCGCGATCCGCGACGTCCACCCGAGCGGCAACCCGCTCGCCGACCTCCCCGACTCCGAGCGCTTCGGCTTCACGGTCTCGGACGTCGAGGTGACCTACCGCGGCGTCTGCCCGAACTGCGCGGCGGCGTGAGCCCCACGACGTAGACACCCGCACCGAAGCCCCGGTCCCCTTGGCGGGGGGCCGGGGCTTCGCGCTGCCATCGGGCATACGGATCGACCGGCCTGATCATCCGCGCGGGGATTCCGGCGCGGGGAATCCGGCGGGCTCGCTCGGCTCAGCGGTGACAGTCACCCGAGTCGCCCACCGAGGCCGCCTTCCGTGCGATCGCGGCGATGCGCGTGAGGTCCTCGGCGGTGGGAGTCAGGTGCGCCGTGGCGCCGCTCTGCGCGACACGGGCGGGGCTGCGCGAGCCCGGGATGGGGAGGCCGTTGTCCTCTGCGCGAGCAGCCGTGCCGGCGCCGGCTGCCGCAGGGCGGCGCCCTCGCTGTCGGCGACCGGGCGACACGCTGCCCCATCGACATCCCCGTCCTCGTCCACCAGATCGCCATGCCCGATGCCGGGCAGCTCGACCTCCCGCAGGCTGCGGCCGGTCAGGCCCGCGACCCTTCCCCGGCGGCCCGTCGCGCCGCCGCCGTCGCCACCGTCCAGCGCTTTCTCCCCGCTTCCCGCGAAGACCCCGAGGTGGAGGGCGTCTCGTCATGTGTCCGAGGGCTCCAAGGCGAGCCGGGCAGCACAGTCCAGCCCCTCGACGAACCTACGAGGAGGCGGGGCCCCCGGCCGCCCGCTCCGACAGCCCGGCCCCCGCCGACAGTCCCCGGCAGGGCCCGCACCGACGCCGAAGGCCACGAAACGCACCGAGGGCCGGAACCCTTACGGATTCCGGCCCTCGGCCTTCAGTAGCGGGGACAGGATTTGAACCTGCGACCTCTGGGTTATGAGCCCAGCGAGCTACCGAGCTGCTCCACCCCGCGGCGATGAATGCAACGTTACGTCAAGGAGGAGCGCCGAGGCAAATCAATACCGAGCGGGCCGAGGCGAAGGCCCTGGGAGCGGGGCCGTCACCCGGTCTCGGGGCACCTGTCACGCCGAGAGTTCCTCACGCAGCGCGTCCCGCAGTCGCGCCGCCCGCGCCGCCACCTCCCCCGGCCCCAGCGACACCGCCCGGTCCGCCCAGCGCTGCCCCTCGGCCAGCTCACCGCGACGCGCGTAGACCAGGGCCAGCCGCAACGCCGCCCGACCGTGTCCGGCGTCGGCCGCCCGCGTCCACCACACGGCGGCCTCCGGCTCGCTGCCCTCCCGGGCCAGCAGCAGCCCCAGGTTGAAGGCGCCGTTGCGCGACCCGGCCTCGGCGGCCTCCCGGTACCACCGGGCCGCCTCCACCACATCACCGCGCGCGGCGGCCAGCATTCCGACCCGCACCTGTGCCCGCCGGTGCCCCTGGGTCGCCGCCCGCTCGTACCACTCCTCGCATTCGGTCTTCTCGTGCGCCGACTCCCCGAGCTCGTGCGCGGACACCGGCGGCCGCCGCGCGTCGAGCACGGCCGCGAGCCGGTACGCCGCCTCCGCGCTCCCGCCGCCCGCGGCACAGCGCAGGTGCCGCTCGGCCTCCAGTTCGTCCCCGTCCCGCAGCCGGGCGATCCCGACCTGCAGCGCGGCCTCGGTGTGCCCGGCCGCCGCCGCCCGCTCGTACCAGCGCAGCGCCACGTCGTCCTCGCCGCGCCCCGCGAACAGGATCCCCAGGTTGAACGCGGCGTCGACGCTCCCCGCCTCGGCGGCCTTGGAGAACCACGGCTCGGCCCCGGCCGTGTCCCCGCCCTGGAGCAGCAGCACGGCGAGCGCGTTGGAGGCCTCCCTGTGCCCGGCGTACGCGGCGCGCCGGTACCACTGCTCGGCCTGCGCGGTGCGGCCCTGCTCGGCGCAGAGCAGCCCCAGGTTGTAGGCGCCGTTGACGTCACCGGCGTCCATGGCGGCCCGGTACCAGCGCTCGGCGGTCTGGGTCTGGCCCCGCTCGGCGTACAGCGCGCCCAGCGCGTTCGCCGCGTTGCCGTCGCCGTCCTGGGCGGCCCGCAGCCACCACACGGCGGCGTTCTCGGTGTCCCCGGCGTCGCGCAGCAGGAACCCGAGCGCGCAGGCGGCCCGGGGCTCGCCGTCCTTGGCGGACGTCAGGTACCAGCGCCCCGCCTCCTTGAGGTCGCCCCGCTTCTCCAGGATCGCCCCGAGGTGCAGTGCGGCCCGGCGGTGGCCGCGAGCGGCGGCCTGTCTGTACCACTGCTCGGCCTCCGCGGAGGACGGGACACCGTTGTCGACGGCACAGCCGTCGGCGTCGGTGCCCGGGGTTCCCCGCCGGTCGAGGGCGCGTGCCAGGCGGTAGGCCGCCTCCCGATGACCGCGCTCGGCCGCGGCCCGCATCCACCGCTCGGCCTCGCGGTCCCCGCGGTGCTCCAGCAGGTCGGCGAGGGCGTACGCGCCCAGCACGTGTCCCTGTTCGGCGGACTGGCGCAGCCAGTACTCGGCGGCCGGCTCGTCCCCGCGCTCGCGGTGGTGGCGGCCCAGCGCGTGCGCGGCGGCCGCGGAGCCGGCGACGGCGGCGACCCGCCACCATCCGGCGGCGTCGTCGGCGTAGCCGCGCTGATGAAGGAGGACACCCAGGTTGTTGGCGGCGGCCCGGTCTCCGGCGGCGGTCGCGGCGCGCAGATGGGGCTCGGCTCCGTCCAGATCGCCGCGGCGCAACAGCATGGCCCCGAGGACGCTCATCGCCTCGACGTCGCCGGCCTCGGCGGCGAGCCGTCGGCGGGCCTCCTCGACGGCCTCCCCCGTCTCGTCCCGGGTCTCTTCCCGACTCTCGTACGGAGCCTCGTCCGGGGTCGCTTCCTCAATGGAAGGCTGCACAAACCGCCCTGTCTCGAACAGAGTTGACCTGTCCCCCATAACGTCCATCGTCGCACCACCTGCAACCCGGGTACACCTGGTATACCGCAGCCCGTGAGGTCACTTCAGCGTTTTGTCGACATGCCCACAGAGAGACAAGTCAAACACAGATGCCCCCAACTCCCCGAGGCGGCGCGGCGATCCGGTGCCCGGGCACATGCGTTCGCACACCACGAAGGCCCGGATCCTTTTCAGGATCCGGGCCTTCGCTTGCAGTAGCGGGGACAGGATTTGAACCTGCGACCTCTGGGTTATGAGCCCAGCGAGCTACCGAGCTGCTCCACCCCGCGCCGTGTTCGACAACCGTACCACGGCGCGGGACCGCCTTGATCAGCCGCTGGGATCAGCGGCTTCGATCAACCGCTGGGGCTGCTGCTCGGAGGGCCACTGGGACTCGCGGCGGGTTTGCCGCCCGCGTTCGGGCTGGTGCTCGGATTCGGGCTCGGGCTGCTGGTGGCCTTGTCACCACTGCCGCCGCTCCCGCTCGCGTCCGCCGCGGCCTGGGCCTTCGCGGCTCGCTGCAGCGCGGCCTCGAGATCCTTCTGCGCCTGGGCGTACGCGTCCCAGTCGGGCTTCTTCAGGGCTTCCTGGCCGGCCGTGAAGGCCTCCTGGGCGTCCTTCAGGGCCTCCTCGACCGTCGGGTTGGTGGACGTCGGCGGCGGGGTCGTGGTGTCGCCGTCGTCCGACGGCGGCGTCGGGACCGTGCCCTCCGTCCCGAAGACCTTGTTGAGGGCCTCCTCGAGGGTGTCCTCGAAGGCGGTGTTGCCTCCGTAGGTCACCAACACCTTGCGCAGCAGCGGGTACTTGAGTCCACCACCGCGTACGTAGACCGGCTCCACGTAGAGCAGTCCCCCGTCGAGCGGCACCGTCAGCAGGTTGCCGTACTCGACCTCCGAGTCGCCGCCCCTCAGGAGCCTGATGGACTCGGCGATGTCCTGTTCGGAGTTGAACTGGCTCTGGACCTGCTTGGGTCCGTCCACGGTGGTGCTCGTCGGCAGTTTGAGGACTCTGATCTTGCCGTAGTCGGCCGTGCCCGCCTCGGAGTCCACCGCCATGAACGCGCTGAGGTTGTCCCGTCCGTTGGGCGTGAACGTCGTCGTCAGCGAGAACGCCTGCGCCTTCTGGTCGGGCATCTTCATGCTCAGGTAGTACGGCGGCACCGCGTCACCCGACTTGTTGGTCGGGTCGTCCGGCACCTGCCACACCTCGCTGCCGCTGAGGAACGTCGTCGCGTCCTTCACGTGGTAGCGGGTGAGCAGCTCGCGCTGGACCTTGAACAGGTCCTGCGGGTACCGGAGATGGGCCATCAGCGAGTCGGAGATCGCCGACTTCTTCTCCACCGTGCCGGGGAACGCCTTCATCCAGGTCTTCAGGACCGGGTCCTGGGTGTCCCACTGATAGAGCTCGACCTCGCCGGTGTACGCGTCGACGGTCGCCTTCACCGAGTTGCGGATGTAGTTGACCTGGTTCTGCTGGGCCACCACCGCGCGGTTGTCGTTGGTCGCGGTGAGCGAGTCGGCGGTCGTGTCACCGAGGGTCGTACGCGAGGCGTACGGGTAGCCGTTGGTGGTCGTGTACGCGTCGACGATCCACTGGATCTTCCCGTCCACGACCGCCGGGTAGGCGTCGCCGTCGATGGTCAGCCACGGGGCGACCGCCTCGACGCGCTCCTTCGGCGTGCGGTTGTACAGGACCCGCGACCCCTCGCCGATGGCACCGGAGTACAGGATCTGCGGCTCGCCGAACGCGACCGCGTACGCGGCCCGGTTGACCACGCTGGAGAGGTTGACCCCGCTCTTGCCCTCATAGCTGGTGGTCTTCTCACCGTTGTCGTCGGAGTAGTCGATCTCCTTCTGGGGACCGCCGACGATCGAGTAGGTGGTCGTCTTCTCGCCGTAGTAGATCCGCTGCTCGTACGAGCCGAGGACGCCCTTGGACGGCAGGTTGGACTCGGTGAAGGCCGGACGGCCCTCGGCGCCGGCGGCGGTGCCCTTCGCGGCGACCACGCCGTAGCCGTGGGTGTAGCGGAAGTGGTTGTTGATCCAGTTCTGCTTGTCCACGCCCGCGAGGTTCAGTTCGCGCAGGCCGATGACCGTGTCCTGGTCCTGGCCGTCCACGCGGTACCGGTCCACGTCGAGGTTGTCCGGGAACGCGTAGTACTTGCGGATCTGCTGGAGCTGCTGGAACGTCGGCGACACGATGTTCGGGTCCAGGATGCGGATGCTCGCCGTGGCGTCGACGTCGTCGCGCAGGGTGGCCTTGTCCTGGGTCTTGCTCGTGCCCGAGTACTCGGTGACCTGCGTGCCGTCGATGCCGTAGGCCTCACGCGTCGCCTTGAGGTTCTTCTCGACGTACGGCGCTTCCTTGGCCTGCTCGTTCGGCTGGACCTGGAACTTCTGCACGATCGCCGGGTACAGGCCGCCGATGAGGATCGCGGAGAGCACCATCAGGCCGAAGCCGATCACCGGCAGCTGCCAGGTGCGCCGCCACAGGGTGGCGAAGAACAGCAGGGCGCAGATGACGGCGATGCAGAACAGGATCGTCTTCGCCGGCAGATAGGCGTTGGCGTCGACGTACCTGAGGCCCGTCCAGTTGTCGGTGGCCTTGAAGTCGCTGGACTTCACGGCGAGGCCGTACCGGTCGAGCCAGTACGCGACCGCCTTCAGCGCGACGAAGACGCCCAGCAGCACCGACAGGTGCCCGGTGGCCGAGGCCGTGGCGCGTGCGCCGGGGCTGGTGACGCGCAGCCCGCCGTACAGGTAGTGGGTGAGCGCGGCGGCGATCAGGGAGAGGATCACGGCGGCGAAGCCGAAGCCGAGCAGGAACCGGTACCAGGGCAGGTCGAAGGCGTAGAACTTGACGTCGAGGTGGAACTGCGGGTCCTTCTGCCCGAAGGGCACGCCGTTGACCCACATCAGCCAGGTCCGCCACTGCCCGGAGGCCGAGGCGCCGGCGATCAGGCCCACCAGCGCGGTGATCCCGAACAGCAGCCACTTCTTGTACGGCGCGATGCCCATCCGGTAGCGGTCGAGGCTCTGCTGTTCCATCGACATGGCGCTCAGCGGCGGGCGCAGCCGGTGGGCCAGCCAGATGTTGAAGCCGACCGCGAGCGCCATCAGCAGACCGAAGACGAAGAAGAGCCCGATCTTGGTCCACAGGGTCGTCGTGAACACCGATGAGTAGTTCACCGACCGGTACCACAGCCAGTCCGTCCAGAACCCGGCGAACATGGTGAACGCCATGCCGAGGACGGCAAGGACGCCCAGTGTCATGAGCAGGGTCCGGACGCGCCGGGACGGGCGGCCCACTCTGATCCGTGGCCCCGTCGGGCCTCCGCCGCGGTCCGGCATCTGGAAAGCCAAGGTGGCACCTCGAAAGTCGCTGTTGAGTCCGTCAGGCCCGCGTGTTCGTGGGCCGTGGGTGGCCCCCCGTGATCGTGGGCCCACACCTATGCAACTTACTCACCGTTTACTCGGTTCCCGATTCCGGCCGGGAACGAGGCAGGATTGTGACCATGTCCAACACTCCCATGGCGGCGAGCCCGCTCACCCGGGCCGTGCTCGAGATCGACGAGTACGCCTCCGGCCTCGGCTGGGACCAGCCCGCCCGCCTCTTCGCCCTCGTAGACACCGCACGGCTGCGGGCCCAGGAACCCTCGCTCGCCGCCCAGCTCGGCCTGCAGGACGAGCCCGAGACCACCGGTCTCACCCCGATCGAGCAGGACGAAGTGCCAACGGACAAGCCGCTCGACGAGTTCCTGGCCACGATCGCCTGGCCCGACGCCGTGGTCGGCTGCGCCCTGACCGTGGAGCGGCTGATGCTGCCCCCGTCCGCCGAGGCGCAGGTCCCGCAGGGGCTGAGCGAGGCGCAGCTGGCGCGGTGGGTGGCGGACCACCCCGACCGCCACGAGGTCCGGATGACGGTCGCGGTCCTGCGGGACGGCACCCGCGAGTCGGCGCTGCGGCTGCGTGAGAAGGACAGCCCGACGGAGGTCCTCACCGGCGGCGAGCTGGTGCCGGGTCTGGCCGAGGCGCTTTCGGCGACCTTCGAGGAGTAGTCCCCCCGGTCCTCCGTCCGACCGTGTGTGCGGCTACTTGGCCGCACACGTCGGCAGGTCGGCCGTGTCGCCGCTGCGGATGTCCTTCAGGGCGCCGAGAGCGTCGTCGATCGTGTTCACCTTGACCAGGGTGAGCCCGCTCGGGGTGTCCTTGGCGGCGGCCGCGCAGTTGTCGGCGGGCGTGAGGAAGTACTGGGCGCCCTTGCTGCGCGCTCCGACGGTCTTCATCTCGATGCCGCCGATCGGCCCGACCTTGCCGTCGTCGTCGATCGTCCCGGTGCCGGCGACGAACTTCCCGCCGGTCAGGCTGCCCGGGGTGAGCTTGTCGTAGATGCCGAGCGCGAACATCAGACCGGCGCTCGGCCCGCCCACGTCGGCGAGCTTGATGTCGATGGTGAAGGGGAACGTGTGGTCGGTCCCCGCGGAGATCCCGACGATGGCCCGCTTCTCGCCGCCGTCGTCGGAGGTCGCCGTGGTGATCGTGATGCTCTGGGTCCTGGTCGCCGCCCGGTTCTCCTTCTCGGCGGCGGCCTGCTCCTTCGCCGGCACGATCGTGAAGACGACCTTCTCGCCGGGCTTGTGCTCTGTCACCAGCTCCGCGACGTCGGCGGGCTCCCTCACGACCGTACCGTCCACCGACTTGATCACGTCACCGGCGTGCAGCCTGCCCTCGGCGGGCGAGCCCTTCACCACGGTGGAGACGATCACCCAGGACTGCACCGGGATGCCCAGCTCCTTCAGGGCGGCGACCTTGGCGCTCTCCTGGGACTGGCTGAACTCCTCGGCGTTCTCCTGGGTGGACTCCTCCTCGGTCTTGCCGTCCGGGTACAGCGTGTCGTGCGGAACGACCTTGTTGTCGTGCGCGAGCCATCCGTAGACGGCCTCGACGAGGTTCATCCGGTAGTCGGCGCTGGTGACCCGCACGGTGGTCATGTTGAGGTGGCCGGTCGCCTCGTACGTCTTCCGGCCGGAGATCTGCAGCACCGGCTCGCCGTCGTGCTCCCCGAGGGTGTTCACCGTCGGCCCCGGAGACATCTCCGCATACGGCACGTTGATGAGTACTCCCGCGCACAGGAGCGCGATCAGCATCAGGGTGGAGGCGAGCATCGTCGCAGTGCGGCGTGGCATGCATCGACACTACGGGACGCGTCTGTCAGCGCACCGTCAGGGCCACCGCCCGGGTCACCGGCCTCAAGGCCCCCGACACCTCACGTACCGGAGTGGGACTTCTCCATGGCCGCGCGGAACCTCGCGTACCCGTCCAGCTCGGGACCGTCGCCACGAGACCTGCGGGTCCGGTTGGCCCAGCTGCCCCACAGACCGGCACCGATCGCAGCCACCAGCGGAATCAGCAACCAGGCGAGCACCGCCATGCCGACCTCCCAACCCCGTTCGAGCCACCGCAACTGACTGATCAGCAGATTAACCATCCGCACCGACAACGCTCACGGCAGGGGTGCGGTTACGCAACCGGAGGCCGTCGGAGGAGGGGCCCGGGCTCAGCAGGCGCCCCCCTGCCTCCCGTCGCCCGGCCATCGCTCCTCGACGACGGCGCTACGCGCCGACCCATTCGTCGGTCCCGTCGGAGAACCTCTGGTGCTTCCAGATGGGCACTTCGTGCTTGAGGTCGTCGATCAGCTTCCGGCAGGCCTCGAAGGCCTCGCCGCGGTGCGGACACGACACCGCGACGACGACGGCGAGATCGCCCACCGCCAGGTCCCCCACCCGGTGCACGGCCGCCAGCGCCCGCACCGGATACTCGGCGACCACCTTCTCCGCGATCCGCCGCATCTCCGCCTCGGCGCTGGGGTGGCAGGAGTACCCGAGCGCGTCGACGTCGGCACCCCCGTCATGGTTGCGCACGGTGCCCACGAAGAGCGCCGTCCCGCCGGCCGCGTCGTCACCGACGGCCGTGAATACCTCGTCCAGGGAGAGCGCGGTCTCGCGGATCGCGATCAGTTTGATGGGGTCCTGCGCCGTCTGCTCGCCGGGGTGATCGTTACTGGGTGCCATACCTTCATCGTGCCGCACACCCGCGACGAGGCGGAATAGCGTCATCACCCGGCACACGCGGGTGGCCGTTCGGAGCCTTCTACAGGGGCGAGCTCTTTCGATGCGGTGGGTACGGGCGGCGGGCGGTCCCCCGGAGAGCTGCGACCACCACCGCCTCCGGCAGCCACAGCCCTCGCTCCCTCACCCCGGCTGCCCTACCTCCGCCGAGCCTTCCGAGCCCTCCGCACCACGGCAGCCGCACCCAGCAGCGCCACCGTCGCCCCCGCCGCCCCGGCCGCCGTCGCGTCCTTCCGGCCCAGCCGGCGCCCGGCCACCGTGTGCCGCCCCGACACCTCCTCCAGCAGCTGCGCCAGCACCTCCTCGTTGGTCCACCGCGGCCGCCACCCGGCATCGTGCAGCCGGCTCCCGCTCACCACCCACGGGTACATCGTGTACGCCAGGTCGCCCGCCGGAGACGGCGTGAGCCCGATCCGGTGCAGCCGGGCCGCCGCGCCCAGCGCGACCGCCGACGGCAGCTCCATCCGCCGGATCCCGCTGAGCTCCTCGACCTCCTCCTGCTCCAGCCACCCGTCGCATCCGACGGCCAGTTCCCCGTCGACCTTCTCCAGGACGGCGTACTCGAGGGCACTGCACAGGTCCTCGACGTGGCAGAACTGCCAGGCCGGCCGCGACCCGGCGACGACGAGCAGACGGGGCGACTCGAAGTACCGGGTCAGCGCGGTGTCCGTACCGCCCACCAGCACGGCCGGCCGCACCACGGTGACGTTGAGCCCCGGATGCGCGCGCGGGGCGCGTCGCGCCAGTCGCTCGATCTCCAGCAGGTCGCCGACCCCGGTTGCCTCGGCCGTCGCCTTCAGCTCGGCGTCCTCCGACAGCGGCAGCTCGTTGTCCGGCAGCGCCCCGTAGACCATCGCGGAGGTGCACAGCACCACGCGGTGCACTCCGGCCGCCGCGGCGGCGGTCAGCACGGTCTGCGTTCCCCGCACGTTGTACGCCGTCCGGGCGGCGCTGTCACTCCCCAGGTCGAGATCGAGCGCGAGGTGGACGACCACGTCCGCGCCCCGCAACTTGTCGGCGATCGCCGGGTCGCGGACGTCGAGGATGTGCCACTGAGCGGCGTCGCACTCCCCCCGCCGCTCGTCGATGGCGACCACCTGCTTGATCTCGTCCGACGCGGCGAGGCGCTCGGTCAGCAGCGCGCCCACCCCGGTCGCGGCGCCGGTGACGGCGACGACGGGCCCGCGCCCTCCGGCCGGGGTCGAGTGGTTTCGCGCTGCGCGAACCTGCGGATCTGGGGAACTCACCAGGTGTCTCCAGCGGTTGTTTTCCATACGGGCGCGAGTGACGCGTACGTACCAGGTGGCATCCATCCTGCCGCAGGCCGAGAGTCGGCGAAGCACCGAGGCCCGATCGAGCCGGGGTGTCTACGCTGGGTGGTGTTGCAGGGCAGCCGCGCCGCCGGACGAGAGCCGGTGGCCTTACCAGCCGAGGAACCCCGTGAGTGACACCCCATTCGGATTCGGCCTTCCGCCGGAGGAGCCGGAAGACGGCGACGAGGGCAAGAAGAAGGACCCGCAGACCGGCGGTGGTCAGGGACCGGCCAACCCGTTCGGTTTCGGCGGGCTGCCCGGCGCCGGAGGCTTTGGCGGCCCCGGCGCGGACAATCCGCTCGCTGCCATGTTCGGCTCGCTGAACCCCACCGACCTGGGCGCCGCGTTCCAGCAGCTGGGCCAGATGCTCTCGTACGAGGGCGGCCCGGTGAACTGGGACATGGCCAAGCAGATCGCCCGCCAGACGGTCTCCCAGGGCACCGCCGACGGCGTCAAGGACACGAGCGTCGGCCCCGGCGAGCGCACCGCGGTGCAGGAGGCCGTCCGCCTGGCCGACCTGTGGCTGGACGACGCGACGTCCCTGCCGTCCGGCGCGGGCTCGGCCGTCGCCTGGTCACGCGCGGAGTGGGTCGAGGCGACCCTGCCCGCGTGGAAGGAGCTGGTCGACCCGGTCGCCGAGCGCGTCGGCGCGGCCATGGGCGATGTCCTGCCGGAGGAGATGCAGGCCATGGCCGGCCCGCTGATCGGCATGATGCGCTCGATGGGCGGCGCCATGTTCGGCTCGCAGATCGGCCAGGCCGTCGGCGTGCTCGCGGGCGAGGTCGTCGGCTCGACCGACATCGGCCTGCCGCTCGGCCCGGCCGGCAAGGCCGCGCTCCTGCCGGTCAACGTCGAGACGTTCGGCAAGGACCTGGGCGTGCCCAAGGAGGAGGTGCGGCTCTACCTCGCCCTGCGCGAGGCCGCCCACCAGCGCCTCTTCGCACACGTCCCGTGGCTGCGCTCGCACCTCTTCGGCGCGGTCGACGGCTACGCGCGCGGGATCAAGGTGGACACGGCCAAGCTGGAGGACGTGGTCGGCCAGTTCGACCCGCAGAATCCCGAGCAGCTGCAGGACGCCCTCCAGCAGGGCATGTTCCAGCCGGAGGACACCCCCGAGCAGAAGGCGGCCCTGGCCCGCCTGGAGACGGCGCTGGCGCTGGTCGAGGGCTGGGTGGACGCGGTGGTGCACGCGGCCGCGAAGCCGCGCCTGTCGTCCGCGGACGCGCTGCGCGAGACCCTGCGCCGCCGCCGCGCCTCGGGTGGTCCGGCGGAGCAGACGTTCGCCACGCTGATCGGTCTGGAGCTGCGCCCGCGCCGTCTGCGCGACGCCTCCCGGCTGTGGGCGTCGCTGACGGACGCGCGCGGTGTGGACGGCCGTGACGCCCTGTGGGCCCACCCGGACATGCTGCCGACGGCCGCCGACCTGGACGACCCGGACGGCTTCGTGCACCGCGAGCAGATGGACTTCTCCGAGTGGGACAAGATGCTCGGCGAGGCGGCGAACGGCGGCTCGGGCCAGAAGCCGGACCTGAAGAAGGACGACGCCACGGACGACGGCAAGGACGACGGCAAGAGCGACGGCACCGAGTGAGCCTGCACGACGACGCGGTCCTCGTCCTGAAGGGGTACGAGGACCAGCACGAGCTGCGCCAGGCCTATCTGGACCATCTCGCGGCCCATCCGGACGGGATGTGGAAGGCCTGTGCCGCCGGGCATCTCACGGCGAGCGCCCTGGTGATCGACCCGCGGCGCGGGCGCGTCCTGCTGACCCTGCACAGAAAGCTGCGGATGTGGCTGCAGATGGGCGGCCACTGCGAGCCGCAGGACGTCTCGCTGTCGGCGGCCGCACTGCGGGAGGCCACCGAGGAGTCCGGCATCCCGGGGCTGACGCTGCTGCCGGGCGGCCCGGTGCGGCTGGACCGCCACCCGATCCCGGCCCCGTGCCACTGGCATCTGGACGTCCAGTACGCGGCCGTGGCCCCGCCCGGCGCCACCCAGGCCATCAGCGACGAATCCCTGGACCTGCGCTGGTTCCCCTACGACGCGGTCCCCGAGGTGGCGGACGAGTCGGTCGTACGGCTGCTCGAGGCGACACGGTCACGGCTGTGAGCCGGAACGGATGAGGGGCGACCTCCTGTGCGGTCGCCCCTCACGTCTGCTTCCCGGACGGTCAGCTCCAGACGTTGCCCTGGTTCTGTCCCCGCGCCCCCTGCTGGCCCATCCCGTACTGGGCGCCGATGCCGGAGCCGATCTGGGCGTTCTGCGGCGGGAGCAGCTCGCTCGGCTGGACGAGGGCGAAGCCGGTGCCCATGAAGCTGAGCTCCCAGCCCTCACCGGTGTTGCCGCGGCGCCGCCACACCCCGGAGGAGTGCGTCTGGGCCTGCATCTGCACCCGCAGCCCGGTGGACCAGGCGACGATCGCGTCGGCGTCGCAGTTGACGTACTTGTCGGGCGTCACCTGGAGCATCAGCGGGGCGCCCGAGGTCATGAGCGCGACCCGGCCCCGGCCGGTGATGTTGAGCTGGTACTTCCCGGAGCCGGAGATGCCGTAGAGGCTGTCGACGGCGATGACCTCGTGGTGCAGTGAGGAGTCCATCGCCAGGACGTAGCTGCTGTCGACGGTCAGGCCGTCCTGCTCCACGTCCACCAGGTGGACGTGCTGGGCGAGGTTGGCGAGGTAGACGGTCCCCTGGCCGTGACAGCGCATCAGGTCCAGGCCCTCACCGGTGTGCGCACGCGCGCGTGACTGGTCGCTGCCCTGGTACTCGGCGTCGAACTCGACGAGGCCCTGGTAGGCGACCATGGTGCCCTTGCGGGCGAGGATGTCGTCGTGACCCTCCAGGGTGACGCGGAGCATCTGCTTGTTCTGCAGGCTCCAGCGCTCCTGGGTCTGCTGGTCGTTGTAGGCGAAAAGCGGGCTCTGCATGTGACTCTGGCTCCCCCTCAGCCCCGGATCCGGAGGCGGTCGGTGCTGTCCTCGCTGGGCTGGACGACGACGATGCCCTCGCCGGAGAAGGCCATCTGGTAGGCCTCGCCGCTGCCCCGGCCGATGAGCGACTGCGCCCTGAAGCTGCGCTTGCCCTTCACCTTGAGGTTCGGGGACCAGGCGACGAGCGCGTCGGGGTCGACGTACGTCTCGTTCTCGCCGCCGCCGCAGTCGACGACGATCGGCTTGCCCCGGGAGGTCAGCGCGACCCATCCCTGCCCGGAGATCCTGGTGTTCCACAGCCCCTGTCCGGCGAACTTCGCCAGCCCCTTGACCCGCTCGACGCCCCAGGTGAGGTGCGCGTCGAAGGCGAGCAGGTTGGTGGCGTTGACGGAGATGCCGTCGCCGTTGAGGTTGATCACGACGACGTTGGCGCCGTAGTCGGCGAGATACAGCAGGCCGTCGCCGGAGCACTTCATCAGGGGTGCTCCCTCGCCGGTCATCCAGTCGCGCGCGATCTGGCGCACGGCCGGCGGGTTGGGCTCGTACTGGACGAAGCCCTCGTAGGCGACCATCGACCCCACGCGCGCGAGGAGGTCGTTGCCGGTCTGCATGGCGACCTTCAGCATGTGGTTGCCGTGGTTCTCCATGCGGGCGGTGACGGGTGCGGGGGCGTAGCCCGCGAGCGGCTGGTTCATGACGGGCTCCCTCAGACCTCGTACGGCTGGACGACGATGAAGTTGCCGGGCGCGCCCCGGAACTGCAGGTTGACGCTCTCGCCGGTGTCGCCGGGGTAGGCGTTGCGGCGCATCCGCACCTGGCTGGAGACGACCACCTGGGAGGCGGCCGACCAGGCGACGACGGCGTTGCAGTCGGCGAAGGTGGTGGGCGTGACCGGCAGGACGACGGGGGTGCCGTGCGTCTTCACGACGACCGTGCCGGTGCCGGTGAACTGCATGGTGAACAGCGCGCCGCCCGGGATGCCGTGGCCCTCGATGCGACGGACCTCGTACTGGAGGCCCTCGTCGAACGCGAGGACGTTCTCCGCGGAGACGCAGACGCCGTCGCCCTGGAGTTCGATCGGGTGCAGCATCGTGGAGTTCTCGGCGAGGAAGACCTGGCCCTGGCCGGTACAGCGCATCAGCTGCATCTCCTGGCCGGTCGCGTTGCCCACGATCCGGCCGGCGAATCCGGCGCCCTTGTAGCTGAAGTCGACCTTGCCCTGGTAGAGCACCATGCTGCCCTGGCGGGCGAGCACGGGCTGGCCGCCGATGCCGAGGTCGACGCGGACCATCTTCCGGGTCTGCTGCGTCCAGCGCTGCCCGGTGGGCGTCTCCTTGAACTGCGCCAGCGCGGCGGCCACACCGGCTCCGCCCTGGGGCGCTCCCTGCGGCACGCCGTACGCCTGCTGGCCCGGCACCTGCCCGAACGGGGGCTGCTGGCCGTAGCCCGGCGGCGGGGTCGGCTGCCCGTAACCGGGCGGGGCCTGGGGTGCCTGGGGCTGGCCGTAGCCGGGGGGCGGCGGGGCGGTGGGGGCGGCGGCCTGGCCGTACGGCTGCTGCTGGGGCGGCTGGCCGTAGGGCTGCTGCTGGCCGGGCTGGCCGAAGGGTGCGGGAGCCGGGGACGGGGGTGGGACCTGGACGCCGCCGGGCGGTGTCATGGGCGCGACGATGGTCGGCGCGGTGTGCACCGGCGGCGGTGTCGCCGCCGGGGGCGTCGCCGCCGGCGGGGCGAAGCCCTGGGCCGCGGGCTGCGGCTGCGGGGCGGGGGCCGGGACGGGCGCGGGGGCCGGGGCGGACGGGGCGCCGAACGCGGGCGGTGCGGCGGACTGGGCCGGCGGGGCGAAGCTTGGAGCGGCACCGGACTGCGGCTGCTGCGGGGCGGCGGGCGCCTCTTCCTCGGCGACCTCGCCGCCGAAGTTCCTCAGCAGCGCGTCCAGACCGCCGTCGAAGCCCTGTCCGACGGCCGCGAAGCGCCACACGTCCTTCAGATAGAAGTCGCCCAGCATGACGGCACGTTCGGTGGAGAACTCCGAGCCGTCGAACGCGTACCGGGCCACCTCCTCGCCGCCCGCGACGATGCGGATGTATCCCGGGTTGATCTGCGACATCTGGCCGGCGCCGTCGATGGTCGCCGTGAAGGACAGCTTCTGGATCTGCGGCGGGATCCGGTCCAGGGTGACGCGGAAGGACTCCGTGTCACCGGCCTGGGCGCCCAGGAGCTGGATGGACTCCTCCGGGGACTTCGGCTGGTTGAAGAAGACGAAGTACCGGTCGTCCGAGAGCCGTTCGTCGGCGTCGAGACCGAAGCAGCTGATGTCGAAGGTCAGGCCGGGGGCGGAGATCTGCACGCCTACGTACAGATCCGTGCCCGCCGTGAGGTCACTGATCCTGGCCTTGTGGCCGCGTTGGAATTCCCTGGGCATGCGTAACGACCGTCCCCCATCCCGAATGCGAGTGCGTCGCGCCAGGCTAACGGCAAACTCGGACACCCGACGATGTCGGTACAGACCCGGTACACAACCCGCGCGTAGACGGTGCCCGACGACCCGCGCGCGGGCGGTCTCACTCGTCGCGCGCGCCGGGCGGATGCGGCAGGCGCGCGGCGGCGACCACTCCTTCCAGATAGCCGCGGGCCCGCTCGGTCCGCGGGTAGGCCTCCAGCAGCCGCCAGAAGTCGGGGCCGTGGCCGGGCACGAGCAGGTGCGCCAGCTCGTGGGCGAGGACGTAGTCGATGACGTACTCGGGCATGCCCTTCAGCCGGTGCGACAGACGGATGCTGCCCTCGGCCGGGGTGCACGAGCCCCAGCGCGTGTTCTGGTTGGTGACCCAGCGGACCGAGGCGGGGCGGGCCCGGCCTCCGAAGTACTGGGCGGACAGCCGCTCGGCACGCTCGGCCAGCTCGGCGTCGCCGGGTACGCGCCGGCTCTCCTGGGCGGCCAGTTTGTCGAGCATGACGTTGACCCAGCGCTGTTCCTCGGCCTCGGACATCCGGGCAGGGATGAGCACGACGGTGCGATCGCCCTCGCGGTACGCGGAGACCGTCCGGCGTCGGCGGGCGCTCCTGCGTACCTCGATCGCGCTCGCCCCGGAGCCGCTCGGCGGCTGGCTCGTCGTGCTGCGCTGTGGCGTTCCGGCGCGGTGCAGTGGGTCGGCGGGCACGCCCAGACGTTACCCGCTGCACACGGCGCAAGTCCCGACCCGGGGACGGTTCGGTTCCGTCCCCCCACCTCGCTTTCGCCCCGTACGACGGATTTGTACGACGAATTCCCCGGCCTGTGGACAACTTTCGGCACGCCTCGGCGCGGCCCGGCATGCTGGCACTCGCCGGCGGAGCGAGGTCGTCCCCACGCCCCCGCTCCGCCGGCGTACGGGGGGTTTCCAGACGGACGGGGGTCTTCGATGCATCCGATGGTGAAGCCGGCGCTGCGGCGCGGCTGGCGTGACCTGAACACCGTGCAGTTCGGGATGACACCGGCGCACGCGATGACACTGGGCCCGGTGGACGCGGCGACGGGCCGTCTCCTGGACCTGCTCGACGGCACCCGCGGGCTCGCGCTGCTGCGCGAGGAGGCGCGCCGCATGGACCTGGCCGAGGACCAGGTCGACCGGTTGGTGGAGCGGCTGGCGGACGCGGGTCTGCTCGACGACGCGCGCGGCGGCGGACCGGACGCCGGCGCCCTGCGGGAGAGGAAGGAGGTCCTGGACCGGCTGCGTCCCGACCTCGCGTCACTGTCGCTGACCGCGCCGGAACCGGGCGGGGCGCTGGGGCAACTGGCGGCCCGGCGCCGGTCGCGGGTACAGGTGCGCGGCGCGGGCCGGGTGGGCGCGGTGCTGGCCGCACTGCTGGCGGGCGCCGGGGTCGGCGAGGTGGACGTGCGCGACGGCGGCCGGGTGGAGCCGGGGGACGTCGCACCGGGTGGGCTGCCCGCCGAGGCGATCGGCGAGCGCCGGGACCTCACCGCCCGCCGCGCCGTGCGCCGGGCGGCCCCGGACCGTCCACCCCGCGGCGGCACCCGGCCATCGGGTGATACGGACCACTCCGCTTTGTCCCTGGTGATCCTCGCCCCTCGGGACGACGTGTCCGTGTACGCGCCCTCTCCGGCGTCGGCCGAGCCCCTCATCGCGTCGGGCACACCGCATCTGTACGCCGGGGTCGTGGAGGCCACCGGCGTGGTCGGACCGCTCGTCCTGCCCGGCGAGACGGGCTGCGCCGGCTGTCTGCACCAGGCGCGCGCCGACCGGGATCCGACCTGGCCCCGGCTCGTCGCGCAGTGGCACTCCGGGAGCCGCCGCTCGGCCCGTGCCTGCGATCTGGCGCTGGCCACGACGGTCGCCGGACTGGCGGCCGCCCATGCGCTGACCTTCCTCGACGGCCGGCTCCCGTCGAGCGGCGGGGCTCGTTGGGAGGTCTCGTCGCCCGCCCTCCAGTGGCACGCGCGACCGGTCTGGGCCCACTCCGCGTGCCCGTGTGGGGCAGCGCAGAAAGGTAAGGAGAAACACAACCCCTCCGAGGACACGGAATCGCGCGCCACAATGGCGGGGCAACGGCATTCGAAGGAGTTACGCCGTACGGCGGACGCGGCGCGGCGGGCTGGGACTTGGAGGGCGCATGTCTGATCTTCCCCGGAAGGCGGTCACCCGGACCGCCAAGCTCGCCGCGCTCCCGCTCGGCTTCGCCGGCCGGGCGACCTGGGGCCTGGGCAAGCGGATCGTGGGCGAGTCCGCGGAGATCGTCGGCCGTGAGCTGCAACAGCGCACGGCGGAGCAGCTGTTCAAGGTCCTGGGCGAGTTGAAGGGCGGTGCGATGAAGTTCGGGCAGGCCCTGTCCGTCTTCGAGTCCGCCCTGCCCGAGGAGGTGGCCGGCCCCTACCGCGCGGCCCTCACCAAGCTCCAGGACGCGGCCCCGCCCATGCCGACCCGCACGGTGCACTCCGTGCTCGCGGAACGGCTCGGCGAGGACTGGTCCGAGCTGTTCCTCGAGTTCGAGGACAAACCGGCCGCGGCCGCCTCGATCGGCCAGGTGCACCGGGGCGTGTGGCACGACGGGCGGGAGGTCGCGGTCAAGGTCCAGTACCCCGGGGCGGGCGAGGCCCTGCTCTCCGACCTCACCCAGCTCAGCCGGTTCGCCCGCCTGTTGGGTCCCCTCATTCCCGGCATGGACGTCAAACCCCTGATCACCGAGCTCAGGGACCGTGTCTCCGAGGAGCTGGACTACGGCCTGGAGGCCAGGGCGCAGCAGGCGCACGCGGAGGAGTTCGCCGGTGACCCCGACGTCGTGGTGCCGGCGGTGGTCCACCAGAGCGACCAGGTGCTGATCACCGAGTGGATCGACGGTGTGCCCCTGTCCGAGGTGATCTCCGACGGCACCCGGGAGCAACGGGACCGCGCCGGCCAGTTGCTGTCGCGCTTCCTCTTCTCCGGTCCGGCCCGCACCGGTCTGCTGCACGCCGATCCGCACCCCGGCAACTTTCGTCTCCTGCCCGGGGGCCCGGAAGGCGAGGACGACTGGCGCCTGGGCGTCCTCGACTTCGGGACGGTCGACCGGCTTCCGGGCGGTCTGCCGGAGCCGATCGGCGAGTCCCTGCGGATGACGCTCGACGGCGAGGCGGACGAGGTCTACGCCCTGCTGTGTGCGGAGGGCTTCGTCAAGGAGTCCATAGAGCTGGATCCCGACGCGGTCCTCGACTACCTCCTGCCGATCATCGAACCCGCCCGGGTCGACGAGTTCACGTTCACCCGTGACTGGATACGCAGCCAGGCGGCCAGGATCGCCGATCCCCGCTCCCCCGCCCATCAGCTGGGCAAGCAGCTGAACCTGCCCCCGGCCTACCTCCTGATACACCGGGTGACGCTCAGCACGATCGGGGTGCTGTGCCAGCTCGGTGCGACGGTGCGACTGCGGGAGGAACTGGAGGAGTGGCTTCCGGGGTTCGTGCTGGAGGACGAGGCGGAGGACTCGGTGGCGGAGGCGTGAGCCGCTCGGTGGGCGTGTCTCACCACCAGGGCGAGTCCAGCCGCCCTTCGATCGCCCTGAGGTTCTCCCGCGAGCAGGTTTCGCAGAAGTGGCGCCTGACGCCGTTCTCCACCGAGCAGGTCCAGGTGACAGGCAGTGACGGCCCGGCGAAGGCGCCGCAGCGGTCGCACACGAGGGGGTGGCGCTCCGTCGGGGAGCCGCAGTGGTCACTGCCTCCGGGAAGACTCGTCATCCTCGGACGATAACGCCGTGGCCGGTGGATCGAGGGGCGCAACGCACCGCGGGGGCCGGTCCGTTCGGACGGACCGGCCCCCGCGGGGAGAGCTTCGCCTCCCTGACGGGAGGCCACCGCTTCAGGTGGGAGGGGTTACTGCATCACGGCCATGGCGAGCGCCCGGCGGGCACGCATCGAGGCGCGCTCGGCCCGGCGCTGCATCCGGCGGGCGGTCGCCAGGCGCACGGCCCGGCGTTCCCGCTCGGCCTCGTGCAGTCGCTCGTGCATATGCGCACGAGCCAGGGCTTCTGGGATGAGTTGCATCTCTCGGGTCCTGTTCTGACGCGAGTCGATCGCGCCGGTGGTGGTGACGTCTTCGGTCGCGGAGCCGGCGGGCTCGTTGGTGGACGGCTTCATCGGGGCCTGCTTCTTGGGGTCGTGCGTGAGGGGGCGGTCGATCGTTCCTGCGGTGTTCATGCCGTGACCGGGTTCTTGCGCGGGCGGCCACGCGGCCGCTTCCGGGCGACGACGACACCCTGGACGAACAGCTCGCCACCCCAGACGCCCCAGGGCTCGCGCCGCTCCTTCGCCCCGGCGAGGCAGGCCTCGATCAGCGGGCAGGTGCGGCAGAGGGACTTGGCGTACTCGACGTCCGCCGGCGACTCGGCGAAGAAGACCTCCGGGTCGTAGGAGCGGCAGGGGACGGGTACGCCGAGGTTCTCGATGGCGTCGTCGAGCGCGGTGAGCGCGGTGAGCGGAGTCAAGGTGGAGTCCTCCGTGAGGCCGGGCGGGGGGATCGTTTCGGAAGGCGGTACGGACGGGGCGTGCGCTTCGAGTTGCACGGTTCGTCTTCCTCGTCTGGTCGGTCCGGCCCTGTTGGGCCGGTGGCGGCTGGGTACCGGGTTCTTTTCTTGTCCCGAGGCCCCTTCGCTCCGTCATCCCCGTTGGAGGACAAACAGAAGGGCCGCGGATCCCGGATGGGGTTCCGCGGCCCTGAAGGCGCCGGCCTGATCGACGATCAGGCTGGATCACTCCAGGGTTCTGGCCCACGGAAGGCCCACATCAGGTGGTGCTGCGTCGTCTGCTTCCGGAATCCGGCACCGGTCGCCGTAAAGGCATAGGCCTTCGCCTGTGCCGCTACTGCCGCTTCCAGTGCCTTGGTCGGTCGCTCACTGCGCTCACGGACGGGAAGGCCCGCGGGAGCAACGGAGAGGGACGCCGGCCGGTCGGCACGAATGCCGGACACACCGGTGCCCAGGTTCGAGGCGCCGAGCATGCACACGGAGACGGTCGAGCGATCGGTCAGTTTGACGGTGCTGGTGGAGCTGATGGTGTTGATGATCACTGGAATCGCCTCCTCTCGGCGTCTCGGGGGACCGGGGGTGAACCGGTCCGGCGGGTATGCAAGTACAGCACGGAAGCAGGGCCTTGGAGAAGGCCTCTGTTCTCGTGCCTAAGAACCTATGGGGATTGCTGGGGCATGCGCAAACTATTTTTCCGACGAGTTCGCATCAATCGCGCTCAGCGTCCCCTCCCAGGTCCTGGCCTGCGCAGATGGCCAGGACATCGGCTCCATAGCGGTTGAACTTGCGCATGCCGACGCCGGGGATCCGCGCGAGTTCGCCCGCCTCCTCCGGGACGGTCTCGGCGATCGCCATCAGCGTCTTGTCGGTGAAGACACAGAACGCGGGCTGTCCGTTGCGCCGCGCCTGGAGCGCGCGCCAGGCGCGCAGCCGTTCGTACAGCCCTTCGTCCATGTCGGACGGGCAGTCCTCACAGCGCATCAGCTTCATCTCGCCGGCGTCGGTCAGCGTGCGCCCGCAGACCCGGCAGCGGGCCGGGACGCGCTGCGTGCGCCGCGGCACCGCCGTGGCACCACCCGCGATCGGGCCCCGATGGCCACGCTCGACGCCTCCCGCGCCGGCGGTGCCGGCCCGGCCGGCTGCGCTGCCCGAGCCGGGGCGCAGCCCGTCGAGGAAGCGGCTGGGACGGCGGTTGGGGCGGCCGCCGGGCGCGCGGGACAGCGCCCAGGACAGGTGGAGGCGCTCGCGGGCCCGGGTCACCCCTACGTAGAGCAGGCGCCGCTCCTCCTCGATCTGCTCGTCGGTCCTGGCGTAGGTGATCGGCATCATGCCCTCGGCGACGCCCACCAGGAACACGACGTCCCACTCCAGGCCCTTGGCCGAGTGCAGCGAGGCGAGGGTGACGCCCTGGACCGTCGGGGCGTGCTGGGCGTTCGCCCGCTCGTCGAGCTCGGCGACCAGGTCGGCGAGGGTCGCGCCGGGAGTGGCGGCGGCGAAGTCCTGCGCGAGGTTGACCAGGGCGGCCAGCGACTCCCAGCGCTCTCTGACGGCGCCGGAACCGGCGGGCGGCTGCGGGGTCCAGCCCTCGCCGGAGAGGACGGCCCGCACCTGGGAGGGCAGGTCGACGGCGTCCTCGAGGAGGGTGTCGTTGCCACCGAAGCGGGCCGCGCCGCGCAGGGCGATGCCGGCCTTGCGCACCTCGGGGCGGTCGAAGAACCGCTCGGCGCCGCGCAGCTGGTAGGGGATGCCGGCGTCGGCGAGCGCCTGTTCGTAGGTCTCCGACTGGGCGTTGGTGCGGAAGAGGACGGCGATCTCGGCGGCCGGGACGCCGGCGTCGAGCAGTTCCCGGATGCGGCGGGCGGCGCCCTCGGCCTCGGCGGGTTCGTCGGTGTACTCGGTGTAGACGGGCTCGGGTCCCGGCCCGCGCTGGGAGACGAGCTCCAGACGGTGGTCGGCGGCGCGCCCGCGGGCCTGGGCGAGCAGCCCGTTGGCGAGGTGGACGACCTGGGGGGTGGAGCGGTAGTCGCGGACGAGCTTGACGACGGTGGCGCCGGGGTGGCGGGTGCGGAAGTCGAGGAGGTGGTCGGGGGTGGCTCCGGTGAACGAGTAGATCGTCTGGCTGGCGTCGCCGACCACGCACAGGGTGTCCCGCTCGCCGAGCCACAGCTCCAGCAGGCGTTGCTGGAGGGGGCTGACGTCCTGGTACTCGTCGACCACGAAGTGCTGGTACTGGGCGCGGACCTGCTCGGCGATGTCCTGGCGGTCCTGGAGGACGGCGACGGTCAGCAGCAGGACGTCCTCGAAGTCGATGACGCCCCGCTCGCGCTTGAGGTCCTCGTAGGCGGAGTAGATCTGGGCGATCTCGGCGGGGTCGCGCGGGGCTTCGCGGCCCGCCTTGGCCGCGGCGGGGGCGTAGTCGGCGGGGACGGTCTGGGTGACCTTGGACCACTCGATCTCCGCGGCGGCGTCCCGCAGCTCTCCCCGGTCGAGCCGGATGCGGCAGAGGGCCGCCGCGTCGGCGACGAGCTGGACCTTGCGGTCCACCAGCCGGGGCAGGGAACCACCGATCGCTTTCGGCCAGAAGTACTGCAACTGCCGCAGGGCCGCCGAGTGGAAGGTGCGGGCCTGGACGCCGTGGGCGCCGAGCTGGCGCAGTCGGCCGCGCATCTCGCCGGCGGCGCGGTTGGTGAAGGTGACGGCGAGCACGCTGGAGGGGTGCAGGACGCCGGCGCGCACGCCGTAGGCGATGCGGTGGGTGATCGCCCGGGTCTTGCCCGTGCCGGCTCCCGCCAGCACGCACACCGGACCGTGCAGGGCGGTGGCCACCTCGCGCTGCTCGGGGTCGAGCCCTTCGAGCACCGCGTCGGCCGAGTCCGGTACCCGCGGGAAGAGGGGGGAGTGCGTTGCTGCTGTCACACAGCCATGCTGCCAGGTCACCGGAGACGGACGAGCCGGTTGTCCACAGGCGGGCACCCGCAGTCGTACTAATGCGGCAGGCGTCACGTCGGGCCGGGGACGCCGGGCGGGCAGCGCCGTGCGGCAGGGGTCACGTCCCCTCGGATACCCCGGGTGGGAATGGCGGCCCGGTCGTATGTGTTCCTCTGCTGGACGACCTTCCCCGAGCTGCCAGAGGAGCGCGAGCGAGATGCAGGGCACTGTGACGATGTACAGCACCACGTGGTGTGGCTACTGCCGCCGGCTGAAGAGCCAGCTGGACCGCGAGGGCATCGCGTACACCGAGATCAACATCGAGCAGGACCCGGAGTCGGCCGCGTTCGTGGAGAAGGCGAATGGCGGAAACCAGACGGTCCCGACGGTGCTCTTCGCCGACGGCTCGACGCTGACGAACCCGTCGCTGGCGCAGGTGAAGCAGAAGATAAGCGTGTGACCCGAAGACCAGCCGGCGCATAGGCGGAAGATCCGCTGGTGAGCCGAGGAGCCGCGTGTGAGCGGTTTTCGGCGGTCGGCGGTGCAGTGGTGAAGGGGTGGCCGCCCCGGACGGGGCGGCCACCCCTTCGGCGTCCGCGTCGTCCTCAGACGAAGCCGCGCGTCGGCAGGGGCTTGCCGTACCAGAGTTCGATCAGGCGGGCCGCGATCGAGATGCCGTAGGGCGGCAGGACCTCGCCGGACTCGAAGGCGGCGCTCAGTTCGTCGCGGGAGAACCAGCGGGCCTCGTGGATCTCGTCCCCGTCGACGTCGATGTCGGTGGAGGTGGCGCGGGCCATGAAGCCCAGCATGAGGCTGGACGGGAAGGGCCACGGCTGGCTCGCGACGTACTCGACCTGCCCGACGGTGATGCCGGCCTCCTCGAAGACCTCGCGGCGCACCGACTGCTCGATGGACTCGCCGGGCTCGACGAAACCGGCGAGCGTCGAGAAGCGGCCTTCCGGCCAGTGGACCTGGCGGCCGAGGAGGATGCGGTCGTCCTCGTCCGTGACGGCCATGATCACGGCGGGGTCGGTGCGCGGGTAGTGCTCGGCGCCGCAGGCGGGGCAGCGGCGGATGTGACCGGCCGCCGCGATGACCGTGCGTTCGCCGCAGCGGGAGCAGAAGCGGTGGGTGCGCTGCCAGTTCTCCAGTCCGACCGCGTGCACCATCAGACCCGCGTCACGCGGCGACAGCAGCAGGCCGGCCTCGCGCAGCCCCGCCGGGCGCGCGGACTGGTCGATACGGCCGGGCAGGGCGTCCTTCTGGAGGGCGAAGTAGCTGACGCCGTCCTCGTCGATGCCGAGGAAGTAGCGGTGCGCCTCGGTCAGCGGGGCCTCGAAGGAGGGGGTCATGACGAGCTCGGTACGGCCGTCCGCCGTCTCGTCGATGAGGACCTGGCCGCCGGAGACCACGAAGCAGCGGGTGGTGGGGTGGCTCCACGCCGCGGCGAGCCAGGCCTCGTCGAGCCGGTGGTGGGCGGCCCGGTCGATGCCGCTCGGCGCGGTGAGCGAGATGGGTCGGTCGGCGTTCTGGTCGGTCCAGGTGGTCACGGGTGCTTCCAACTCCCCCGGTGGAACGGTTGTTTCGGCGGGCGGTTCAGCGGGACGTGCGGCAGAGGGCGACCGGGTCCGGTGCGGTGGCGCGGTGCGGGGCGGTCCCTCCAGTGTGCCCCGCGCGCGGTTCCGCTCCGGACCGAGCGGGGTCGTCAGGGCGCATGGCTCCAGGTCTCGGCGAGGTCGCCCCAGAGGTACGCGGTGGTCTCGACGCCCTTGAGGAGGAGGTCCAGCTCGACCTTCTCGTTCGGGGCGTGCCAGCCGTCCGAGGGGACGGAGATGCCCAGGAAGAGCACGGGGGCGCCGAGGACTTCCTGGAGGTCGGCCGCCGGGCCCGAACCGCCCTCGCGGGTGAAGCGGACGGGGCCTTCGAAGGCGCGGCCCATGGCGCGGACCACGGACTGCAGGGCGGGGTGGTCCAGCGGGGTCAGGCAGGGGCGCGTGGCCGGACTGAACGTGATCTCGTGCCGGATGCCGTCGGGCACCTGCTCCTCGGCCCAGGCGCGGACGGCCTTCTCGATGTGGTCGGGGTCCTGGCCGGCGACCAGCCGGAAGGACAGCTTCACGAAGGCCGAGGACGGGATGATCGTCTTGCTGCCGGGTCCCTGGTAGCCGCCGCCGATGCCGTTGACCTCGGCGGTGGGGCGGGCCCAGATGCGTTCCAGGGTGGTGTGTCCGGCCTCGCCGTGGGTGGCGTGCGACCTGGCGGTGCTCAGCCACCGCTCCTCGTCGAACGGCAGCTCGGCGAAGAGCGCGCGCTCTTGGTCGGTGAGCTCGACGATGCCGTCGTAGAAGCCGGGGACGGCCACGCGCGCGTGCTCGTCGTGCAGGGCGGCGACGAGGCGGGCGGCCGCGGTGGCCGGGTTGGGCACGGCGCCGCCGAAGGAGCCGGAGTGGATGTCCTGGTCGGGGCCGTGGAGCCGGATCTCGCACTCGGCGAGGCCGCGCATGCCGGTGCACACGGTGGGGGTGTCCTCGGACCACATGCCGGTGTCCGACACGATCACGGCGTCGGCGGCGAGCCGCCCGGCGTGCTCCTCGACCAGGGCGCGGAAGTGCGGGGAGCTGGACTCCTCCTCGCCCTCGATGAGCAGCTTGAGGGTGACGGCGGGGGTGGTGCGGCCGGTGGCGGCGAGGTGGGCGCGGACGCCGAGGGTGTGGAAGAAGACCTGGCCCTTGTCGTCGGCCGCTCCGCGCGCGTAGAGGCGGTTGTCGCGGACCACGGGCTCGAAGGGGTCGCTGTCCCAGCCGTCCTCGAGGGCGGCGGGCTGCACGTCGTGGTGGCCGTAGACCAGGACGGTGGGCGCCTGCGGATCCTCGGACGGCCACTCGGCGTAGACGGCGGGTGCGCCGGGGGTCTGCCAGACCTCGGCGGTCGGGAAGCCGGTCTCCTTGAGCTTGGCGGCGAGCCAGTCCGCGCTGCGGCGCACGTCGGCCGCGTGGTCGGGCCGGGCCGACACCGAGGGGATGCGCAGCCACTCGGCGAGATCGTCGAGGAAGGCGGCGCGGTGGCGCTCGACATACGTGCGGACGACGCTGACCACACTGTCAACGGGATGGCTCATGGTCACGAGCCTATCGGCCCGTACCGACATCCTCGCCGGGTTCTCGCGCGCGGTCGTCGCGGCCGGCCGGTCCCCCGAGGCCGTCCGCGCGCGCCTCCTCCTGCGTCAACAGCCGCTCCAGCGCGGCACGGTCCGGCAGACCGTCGGGCCGTACGACCTCGCCGGTGCGCACGTAGAGGAACGTCGCTGTGACGGATTCCACGGGCACGCCCTGCTGCTCGGCCCAGGCGAGCCGGTACAGCGCGAGCTGGAGCGGGTCGGCGGTGCGGCCCCGGTTGGTCTTCCAGTCGACGATCTCGTACGTCGCCGTCTCGCCGTCGCCCTCCTTGTAGACGGCGTCGATACGGCCCCGTACGACGCGGCCGGCGAGGGCGAGCTGGAAGGGGGCCTCGACGCGGTAGGGCGTACGGCGGGCGTAGTCGGTGCGCTCGAAGGCCTCCTTCAGGGCTTCCAGGTCGCGTTCGTCGGCGATCTCCGCGTCCTCGCCGGGGAGTTCCTCCGGCTCCAGCAGCGGAAGGGTCAACTCCTCGAAGCGGGCCTCCACCCACGCGTGGAAGCGCGTGCCCCGGCGCGCGGCCGGTTGCGGGGGGCGCGGCATGGGGCGCGCGAGTTCCTGCGCGAATCCGTCCGGGTCCGCGGCCAGGCGGAGCAGTTGCGACGCGGTCAGCGCCGTGGGCAGGGGAACGTCCGTGACGTTCTGCCGGGCCCGCAGGAGCTCTCCGGTGAGCGCGTCGAGGTCGCGGTCCCAGGAGGCGATGGTGCGGGCCTCCTCGGGGGTGAGGGGGCCGCGCCGCGGCTCGGGCGGGCGGGCTCGCGCGGCGGAGGGCTCGGGGGCCGTGGCCTGGTGCGGGACGGTCGGTCGGGTGGTGGGGGTCCACTCGCCCCGGTCGGCGGGGGCCGCCTCCGGGGAGGTGGCTGCGGGCGCGTCGTCCTCGAAGGGGTCCGTCTCACCGTAGGGCGGCTCGTCGTCGTACACGTCCGCGAAGGGCGGCTCGTCGTACGGAGAGGCCTCGTACGCGGACGCCTCGTGCGACGGCTGGTCGTACGCGGATGCCTCATATGCGTAGGTTTCGGACGTAGAAAACTCGTACGCGGAGGTTTCGTACGAAGAAGCCTCGTAAGACCGCTCGGCGAAGGAAGGCTCGTCCTCGTCCGGTGGCGGGGGCCAGTCGGGGTCGGTGCCGGGCTCATGGGAGGCGAGCTCGTCCAGGTGGGCGAGGACGGTCGCGGCGGCGGCGCGGCGGCGGGCCAGGGCGTCGTCGTCCAGGGGCAGCGGCCAGACCCGGTCGGCGGTGACCTGGTGGAGGACCGGGTTCTCGGCATCCTCCTGCGGTTCCTCCGCCCAAGCCTCGATCTCGCCGTGGCCGGCCGCGCAGTGGTCGTACAGGGCCTGGAGGAAGGCGGAGGGCCCGCGGGGCTTCTTCTGTGTGGGCCCCCACCAGTGGCCTGAGCCGAGGAGGAGGGAGCGGGGGCGGGTGAAGGTGACGTAACCGAGGCGGAGTTCCTCGGTGTGCTGGTGGTCCTTCATGGCCTCGTGGAAGGCCTTCATGCCCCGTGAGTCCCAGGCCTCGATCTCGGGGAGCGTGTCGGCGTCGCCGCGCAGTTCGTGCGGCAGCACCTTGGCCTGGGCGGTCCACTTCTCGCGGCCCTGGCCGCTCGGGAAGGTACCGGTGACCAGGCCCGGGACGGCGACGACGTCCCACTCCAGGCCCTTGGACTTGTGCGCGGTGAGCACCTTGACGGTGTTCTCGCCGCCCGGCAGGGCGTTGTCGAGTCCCTTCTCGTACTGGGCGGCGGTGCGCAGGAAGCCGAGGAAGGCGAGCAGGCTCGCCTCGTTCTCGTTGGCGGCGAAGGAGGCGGCGATGTCGAGGAAGTTCGACAGGGTCTCGCGGCGGCGGGCGGCCAGGGCGTGCGGGGACGCCGACAGTTCGACCTCGAGGCCGGTGACGGCCAGCACCCGGTGCAGGACGTCCATCAGCGGGTCGGACAGGGAGCGGCGCAGGTCGCGCAGTTCGGCCGCGAGCCGGGCGAAGCGCACGCGCGCGTCCGGCGAGAAGGGCAGCCCGTCGTCGTCCCCGGCGGCGTCCAGCGGGGTTTCGAGGAACGTGTCGAGGGCGTCCGCGAGCGAGATCACCTCGGCCGGGTCGACCCCCTCGACGGCCTCGGCGAGCCGCCGGTCCGGATCGTCGGCGTCGTCCCCGCGCGCGTGGGACACCAGCAGCCGGGCCCGCCGTCCCAGGAGGGCGAGGTCACGCGGTCCGATGCGCCAGCGCGGGCCGGTGAGCAGGCGGACCAGGGAGGCGTTCGCGCCGGGGTCCTGGAGGACCTCGCAGACGGCGACGAGGTCGGCGACCTCGGGCAGGTGCAGCAGCCCGGAGAGCCCGACCACCTCGACGGGAACGTCCCGGGCGACCAGGGCGCCCTGGATCTCCGCGAAGTCGGTGGCCGTGCGGCACAGGACGGCGATCTCGCCGGGTGCCTTGCCGGTGTCCACCAAGTGGGCGATGGAGTCGGCGATCCAGTCGATCTCCTCGGCGTGGGTGGGCAGGAGGGCGCAGCGGACCACGCCGTCGCGCTCGGCGCCGGGCGCCGGGCGGAGGGCCTCCACGCCCGCGTGCATGGCCCGCAGCGGCTCGGCCAGGCCGTTGGCGAGGTCGAGGAGGCGGCCGCCGCTGCGGCGGTTCTCGCTGAGCGCCTGACGCGTGGCGGGGCGGCCGTCGGCGCGGGCGAAGTGCTCGGGGAAGTCGTCGAGGTTGGCGACGGAGGCGCCGCGCCAGCCGTAGATCGCCTGGCAGGGGTCGCCGACGGCGGTCACCGGGTGGCCGGTGCCGCCGCCGAACAGGCCGGCCAGGAGGATGCGCTGGGCCACCGACGTGTCCTGGTACTCGTCCAGCAGCACCACCCGGAACTCGTCGCGCAGGACGCGCCCGACCTCGGGGATCTGCGCGAGCTGCGCGGAGAGCGCGATCTGGTCGCCGAAGTCGAGCAGGTCGCGTGCGCGTTTGGCGGCCCGGTAGCGCAGCACCAGGTCGGCGAGCTCACGCCGGGCGGCGGCGGTCTCGGGCACCTTGCGCAGATCGGCGTTGGTGAGCCTGGCGTTCTCCAATGCGCGCAGCAGCCCGGCGTCCCACGCGCGCAGGTCCTCGGGGCGTACGAGGTGCTCGGCGAGCTCGGCGTCGAGGGCGAGGAGGTCGCTGACGAGGTCGGCGAAGGAGCGGGTGAGCGCCGGGTAGGGGCCGGGCGCCTCGCGCAGCACGCGCGCGGCGAGCTGGTAGCGGGTGGCGTCGGCGAGCAGACGGGAGGTCGGCTCCAGGCCGATGCGCAGTCCGTGGTCGGTCAGCAGGCGGCCCGCGAAGGCGTGGTACGTGGAGATCACCGGCTCGCCCGGGGGGTTGTCCGGGTCGATGGCGTCGGGGTCGGTGACGCCCGCCTTGATCAGGGCCTTGCGGACGCGCTCGGCGAGTTCTCCGGCGGCCTTGTTGGTGAAGGTCAGGCCGAGGACCTGCTCGGGGGCGACCTGGCCGGTGCCGACCAGCCACACCACGCGCGCGGCCATCACCGTCGTCTTGCCCGACCCGGCTCCGGCCACGATCACCTGCGGGGCGGGCGGCGCGATGATGCAGGCCGTCTGCTCCGGGGTGAACGGGATACCGAGGAGCTCTTTGAGCTGCTCGGGGTCGGTGATACGGGCGGGCATGTCGTCAGAGGCTAGCGGCGGGCACTGACAGCGGAGGCCCGATCAGCGCGCGATTTGGCAAGAAGCGCAGGTCAACAAGGGTGGTGCGATATGTCACCCCGGTCACTCCACCACGTGCCGCCCCTCCGGACGCGCACTGCACGACGCCCGGAACGCGCAGTGTGTGCAGTGCTGCCCCGCCGTGGGCGTGAACCGCTCGTCGAGGACCTTGCCGGCCGCCGTGGCGAGCAGTTCGCCGACCCACTCCCCCTCCAGCGGCTCCTGCGCCTGCACCTTGGGCAGGCTCTCGCCGCCGTCCCGTTTGGCGGCACCCTGGCGCAGCTGGACGAGTTCGGCACCGCCCGCCTCGGGACGCACGCCGTCGAAGGCCTCGTCGACGGCGCCCTCACGGACGGCGAGCTGGTAGACGGCGAGCTGCGGGTGGTGCTCCACCTCGCGC
Organism: Streptomyces sp. NPDC051315; assembly: GCF_044455165.1. Classification (NCBI taxonomy): domain Bacteria; kingdom Bacillati; phylum Actinomycetota; class Actinomycetes; order Kitasatosporales; family Streptomycetaceae; genus Streptomyces; species Streptomyces sp. NPDC051315. Next base: position 17,104 of record NZ_JBITEN010000012.1, on the reverse strand, counting down.
GCGGTGGGCGCCTGTTTGCCGGTCTTGAAGTCCACGACGTAGGCGCGGCCCTCGCCGTCCGCCTCGACGCGGTCCATCTGGCCGCGGATGCGCACCTCGTAGTCGCCCGCCTCGAGGGTGACGTCGAAGTCGTGCTCGCTGGCGACGGGGGTGCGTCCGGTGCGGTCCATGACGTGCCACTTCAGGAAGCGTTCGAGCGCCACGCGCGCGTGCTCCTTCTCCTGCGCCGACTTCCAGGGCGCGTCGAAGGCGAGCGCGTTCCACACGGAGTCGAGGCGTTCCATCAGGACGTCGAGGTCGGCCGGGGTGTGTCCGGAGGCGACCTCGTCGGCGAGGACGTGCACGACGTTGCCGAAGCCCTGGGCGGCGGTGGCGGGCGCGTCGGCCTTCACCTCGCGACCCAGGAACCACTGCAGGGCGCAGGTGTTGGCGAGCTGGTCCAGGGCGCTGCCGGAGAGCACGACGGGTTTGTCGCGGTCGCGCAGCGGCACCTTGCTCTCGGTCGGTTCGAACATGCCCCACCAGCGGTAGGGGTGCGCCGACGGCACCAGGGGCCGGCCGTCCTCGTCGGTGAGGGCGGCGAGGCGGGCGAGACGGCGCGCCGCGGCCTCCCTCAGGGGAGCGGAGGCGCGCGGGTCGACCGTCGTGGCGCGCAGTTCCGCGACGAGCGCCGCCACTGCCAGGGGGCGGCGCGGGCGGCCCGTGACGTCCTTGGGTTCGACGCCGAGTTCGGTCAGGAACCGGGACGGCTGGTCGCCGTCGTCGGCGGGCGCCTTCACCGCGGTGACGACCAAGCGGTCACGCGCGCGCGTGGCGGCCACGTAGAACAGGCGGCGCTCCTCGGCGAGCAGGGCGCCCGGGGTGAGCGGCTCGGCGAGTCCGTCGCGGCCGATGCGGTCGGCCTCCAGGAGGGAGCCGCGGCGGCGGAGGTCCGGCCACAGCCCCTCCTGGACGCCGGCCACGACCACCAGGCTCCACTCCAGGCCCTTGGCGCGGTGCGCGGTCATCAGGCGTACGGCGTCGGGGCGCACGGCGCGCCGGGTGAGGGTGTCGGCGGCTATGTCCTCGGCCTCGATCTCGGCCAGGAAGTTCAGGGCTCCCCGGCCGCCGGTGCGCTCCTCCGCGCGCGCGGCGGTGGCGAACAGCGCGCACACGGCGTCGAGGTCCCGGTCGGCGTTGCGGCCGGCCGCGCCGCCGCGCCGGGCGGCCCGTTCCAGGCGCGCGGGCCAGGGAGTTCCCTCCCACAGGTCCCACAGCGCCTCCTCGGCCGTACCGCCGCCCGCGAGCCGCTCACGGGCCTTGCGCAGCAGCGCGCCGAGACGCTGGGCACCGCGCGCGTACACCGGGTCGTGCGTGACCAGGCGCTCCGGTTCGGCCAGCGCCCGTGCGAGCAGCTCGTCGGAGGGCGGCGGGAGCGGGTTGCCCGCGGCCCGCTCCTCCTCGCGCAGGGCGCGTCCCAGACGGCGCAGATCGGCGGCGTCCATGCCCGCGAGGGGAGAGGCGAGGAGGGTGAGGGCCGTCTCGGTGTCCAGCCAGCACGGGCCTGCGGCGGCGGGGGCGGAGTCCTGGCGGCCCGCGACGGCGGGAGCGGGCGGCTCGTCGTCCGAGGAGGCGGAAGCAGGCCCCACGTCGTCCCCAGGGGCGGAAGCCGGCAGCTCGTCGTCCACGGAGGCGGAAGCCGGCAGCTCGTCGTCCGCAGAGGCGGAAGCGGACGGCTCGTCCCCTGCGCCGGCAGCGGGGCCAGTGTTCCCGGGGGCGACCGCAGCCCCGGACGCCCCGGCGGCGGCCTCGGCCGCCTCGTCGTCGTGCTCCGGCCGTATCCCCGCCTCCGCCGAGGCCACCGCCCGCAGGGCCGTCAGCAGGGGCGCCACCGCGGGTTCGTGGCGCAGGGGCAGGTCGTCGCCGTCGATGTCGAGGGGGACGCCGGCGGCGGTGAGGGCGCGGCGGACCGTCGGGATGGAGCGGGAGCCGGCGCGCACCAGGACGGCCATCTCGCGCCAGGGAACGCCGTCCTCCAGGTGCGCCCGGCGGAGGATGTCGGCGACGTTGTCCAGCTCGGTGCCGGGCGTCGGGTACGTGTAGACCTCGACGCGGCCGCCGTCGCGCACCGGGGCGAGGTCGCGGTGGGCGCGCACCTTCTCGGCCGGGAGGCGGGTCAGCGGCATGCGCTGGGTGAGCAGCCGGGTGGCGGCCAGCAGCGCGGCGCCGGAGCGGCGGGAGGTCCGCAGGACCTCGACGGGGGCCGGGCGGCCGTCGAAACGTGGGAAGGCGCTCGGGAACTCCAGGATGCCGTTCACGTCGGCGCCCCGGAAGGCGTAGATCGACTGGTCGGGGTCGCCGAAGGCGAGCAGGGTGCGGCCGCCGCCGGCGAGGGCGTGCAGCAGCCGTACCTGGGCCGGGTCGGTGTCCTGGTACTCGTCGACGTACACGGCGTCGTACTGCGCGGCGAGGCGTGCGGCGGCCTCGGGGCGGCGGGCGAGGAGGACCGCGCGGTGGACGAGTTCGGCGTAGTCGATCACGCCGTGCAGGTCGAGGACGTCGAGGTACTCGGCGAGGAAGGAGGCCGCGGCGCGCCAGTCCGGCCGGCCGATACGGCGGGCGAAGGCGTCCAGGGCCGCCGGGTCCAGGCCCAGTTCGCGGCTGCGGGCGAGCACCGCGCGGACCTCGTCGGCGAAGCCGCGCGTGGTGAGGCAGGCCCGCAGGTCGTCCGGCCAGCGCACGTGCGCGAGGCCGAGCCGCTGCAGGTCGAGCTGCCCGGCGAGCAGGTCGCGGACGGCCACGTCCTGTTCGGGACCGGACAGAAGCCGCAGCGGTTCGACGAAGAGGTCGCTGTCCTGGTGGGCGCGGACGAGGGCGTAGCAGTACGAGTGGAAGGTGGTCGCCTGGGGCGCGCGGGCGGCGCCCATGCGCAGCGCCATCCGGTCGCGCAGCTCGACGGCCGCCTTGCGGCTGAACGTCAGCACCAGGATGCGCGCGGGGTCGCCGCCGCGGGCGATCCGGGCGGCCACGGACTCGACGAGGGTGGTGGTCTTTCCGGTGCCGGGACCTGCTAGGACGAGCAGCGGGCCGGCGGCGTGGTCAACCACGGAGCGCTGGGCGGCGTCCAGACGAGGGGGATCCACCCGCTCCGGCGGGGTACGTACCAGCCGGTAAGCGCCACGGTTCCCCTGCCGTCCCTGAGGGGGTGGCAGGCGCCTGGTGGAGGAAGAGGAGCTCACGTGGTTCGCCGGTCCTGGTGGGTGTGCTGGTTGGCAGACGGCCGCTCGTGGCGGGCGGTGGTCGGGGGATGAGGGGGACGCGTGACGGCGACGCTACGCCGACGGACGGTCCGCAAGGGCAGCTTCCGGTTCTTCCCTCACGCCCCGTGCGGCCCGCCCACCACGCGTGCCCCTCACCCCTCGAACGTACGCCATGTCACGGACGTGCCCCTTTTCCCCCGTACGGGCCACAAGGTCCCGCTGGGCGGGTCCGATGGCGGAAGCTGTCAGGTGTGACCCTCCGCGCGTCCGCCGCCGTCCCATCGCGCGCGTCTCATGTCGAGGCGCGGCAGATGGCCCTCGGCGGCCCTGCCCGCCTCCTTCAGGGGCGTGCCCTCCGCGCGGTAGTGGCCGAGGGCCCGCAGCTCGTGGCCCGGAAGCAGCACCCCGTCGGCTCGCACCACGCGCCACCAGGGGACGGCTCCCCCGTAGAGGGCCATCACCCGGCCGACCTGCCGGGGGCCTCCCTCGCCGAGCCACTCGGCGACGTCCCCGTACGTCATGACCCGCCCGGGCGGGATCAGCTCGGCCACGTCGAGGACCCGCTCGGCGTACTCCGGCAGCGTGTCGGTGTACTCCGGGCGGGCGTCGTCCGGAAGGCTCTGCTCGCTCATCCGCCCCATCCTGCCCCACCCCACCGACAATGCGACGGGCCCGCGGTGCGTGACCCTCGCCCCGCGGCGACCGTTCGGGCAGACTGTGCGGCCCCGCGTTTGCACCCTGATGCCCCCGTGTGTCGGTGGGGCATGCCACCATCGTGCGGGCGGTGACCGGTGATACGAGATCAAGAAGAGACGATGAAGCAGCAGGGTGTGCATCCCGAGGACGCGGAGGGCACCTCTGACGCTGCGTCGCGCCCGGACACCGCCGACGCGGCGGGACAGGACTCGGAGTTCGTCGAGGTGACGCACATCGACGAGGTCGAGGGCGACGAACCGCTGCTCCCCGCGCGCGTGCACCGCCCGTCCGACCTGATGCGGCTGCTGGTGGGTGTGCTCGGCGTCATCGTCCTGCTGGGCATCGCGGCGTTTGCGCACGGAACGACCTCGGGCCTGGAACAGGACATCAACAAGGGCACCGGACAGGCACCCGACCTGCTGATCAAGATCGCGGGGCTGGCGTCCAGCATCGCGATCCTGCTGGTGCCGGTGGCTTTCGCCATCGAGCGGCTGATCAAGCGCGACGGCCTGCGCATCGCCGACGGCGTCCTCGCGGCGGTCCTCGCGCACGGTGTGACCCTCGCCACCGACCTGTGGGTGGCCAAGGCCGCCCCCGGCTCGATCCAGGAGGCGCTCACCCAGCCCTCCCCCGGCGACATCCACGCCCTCACCGACCCCGTGCACGGTTACCTCGCGCCGGTCATCGCCTATATGACGGCCGTGGGCATGTCACGCAGACCGCGCTGGCGGGCGGTGCTGTGGATCGTGCTGATGCTCGACGCGTTCTCGATGCTCGTCACCGGCTACACCACACCGTTCTCGATCATCCTGACCGTCCTGATCGGCTGGATGGTGGCCTACGGGACGCTGTACGCGGTCGGCTCGCCGAACGTCCGCCCCACCGGGCGGACGCTGATGGCCGGTCTGCGCCATGTCGGCTTCCGCCCGGTGAGCGCCGCGCGCGAGGAGCTCCCGGCCTCGGACACCGCGGAGACCGGTGACCGGGGCCGGCGTTACTTCGTGACCCTGGAGGACGGTCAGCCGCTGGACGTCACGGTGGTCGACCGCGAACAGCAGGCGCAGGGCTTCTTCTACCGGGCGTGGCGCAACCTCACCCTGCGCGGCTTCGCCACCCGCAGCAGCCTGCAGTCGCTGCGCCAGGCACTGGAGCAGGAGGCCCTGCTGGCCTACGCGGCCATCGCGGCCGGCGCCAACGCGCCCAAGCTGATCGCGACCTCGGAGCTCGGCCCCGACGCCGTGATGCTGGTCTACGAGCACACCGGCGGCCGTACCCTGGACTCGCTGCCGGACGAGGACATCACCGACGAGCTGCTGCGGGACACCTGGCACCAGGTACGCGCCCTGCAGTCCCGGCGCATCGCGCACCGCAGGCTGGTGGGCGACGCGATCCTGGTGGATCGTTCCGGCACGGTGATCCTCACCGACCTGCGCGTCGGCGAGATCGCGGCCGGTGACCTGTTGCTGCGCATGGACACCTCCCAGCTGCTCGTGACGCTCGGCCTGCGGGTCGGGGCCGAGCGCGCGGTCGCGACGGCGGTGAGCGTGCTCGGTCCCGACGCCGTGGCGGACTGCCTGCCCATGCTCCAGCCCATCGCACTGAGCCGCTCCACGCGCGCGACGCTGCGCAAACTGGCCCGGGAGCGGGCCGAGCGCGAGCGCGAGGCGGTACTGGAGGCGTCCCGGCTGTCCAAACAGGCCCGCCAGGAGGCAGCCGGACACGACACGGAGCCGGCCCTCGACAAGCCGGGCAAGAAGGCGGAACGCGCGGAGGCGCGGGCCGAGAAGCGGGCCATCGACGAGGCGCTGGAGGAGGCCCGTGAGGAGGATCTGCTGACGCAGATCCGGCACGAGGTGCTGCGGATCCGGCCCCAGGCGCCGGTCGAGCCGGCCCGGCTGGAGCGCGTGCGGCCGCGCACCCTGATCAGCTTCATCGCCGGCGCCATCGGTGCGTACTTCCTGCTGACGCAGCTCACCCACATCGAGTTCGGCCCGCTCGTCGCCAACGCCGAGTGGGGCTGGGTCGCCGCGGCCGTGCTGTTCTCCGCGCTGAGCTACGTCGCCGCCGCGATGAGTCTGCTCGGGTTCGTGCCGGAGCGGGTGCCCTTCCTGCGGACGGTGGCGGCGCAGGTCGCCGGGTCGTTCGTGAAGATCGTGGCCCCGGCCGCGGTCGGCGGCGTCGCCCTCAACACGCGCTTCCTGCAGCGTGCCGGGGTGCGGCCGGGGCTCGCGGTGGCCAGCGTCGGCGCCTCTCAGCTGTTCGGGCTCGGCTGCCACATCCTGATGCTGCTGTCCTTCGGCTATCTGACTGGCACCGAGAAGACGCCGTCGCTGTCGCCGTCCCGCACGGTCATCGCGGGTCTGCTGACGGTCGCCGTGCTCGTGCTCGTCGTGACCTCGGTGCCGTTCCTGCGGAAATTCGTCGTCACGCGCGTGAGGTCGCTCTTCGCGGGTGTCGTGCCGCGCATGCTGGACGTGCTGCAGCGGCCGCAGAAGCTGGTCACGGGCATCGGCGGCATGCTGCTGCTGACCGCCTGCTTCGTGATGTGCCTGGACGCGTCGATCCGCGCGTTCGGCGACGAGACGACGTCGATCAGCATCGCCAGCGTCGCCGTCGTCTTCCTCGCCGGCAACGCGCTGGGCTCCGCCGCGCCCACGCCCGGCGGCGTGGGCGCGGTCGAGGCCACTCTGACGGTCGGTCTGATCGCCGTCGGCCTTCCCAAGGAGGTTGCGGCTCCTGCCGTGCTCCTGTTCCGGCTGCTGACACTGTGGCTGCCGGTGCTGCCGGGCTGGCTGGCCTTCAACCACCTGACCCGCAAGGGCGCCCTGTAGCGCCACGGGGGACGCCCGACAGCGACTCACCCCCGGCGCCCTCCCGGACCACGACGGGACGCACGCCGGCGACCGCGCCCCGTGGTCCTCCCGGGCCCCGACCGGACGCACGACAGCCCGGCGCCCGGGCCCCGACGGGACGCACGACAGCCACCTCACCCCGGCACCCCGGGCCCCGACCGAACGCCCGACGGCGACCGCGCCCGGTCCCGTCGGGCCACGCCCGGACGCACGACGGCGGCGTACCTCGTACGGACCGCGCCCCGCGCGCGGGAGCGGGCGCGACTCCAGGATGGGATCATGCCGAACCCCTCCCGCCTGCGCGTCGCCGCCCTGGCCGCCGCCACCGCCGTCCTGCTGACCTCCCTGGTGGCCGGTTGCGGCGACGACTCCGAGGACGAGGACCTGACGGAGCAGGAGCTGGAGTGGAAGGACTGCCCGGCCCCCTCTCAGGCGGAGGGCGGCGGCAACGCACCGTCCCCCTTGGCGAACGGTGACGAGTGGCAGTGCGCCACCATGAGGGCGCCCCTGGACTGGGACGAGCCCGAGGGCGACACGATCGGCATCGCGCTGATCCGGGCGGAGGCGAGCGGCGACAAGAGCGGGCGGATCGGTTCGCTGCTGTTCAACTTCGGCGGCCCGGGCGGCTCCGGCGTCACCGCGCTGCCCGCCTTCGCCGAGGACTACGCGGCCCTGCGCACCCGCTACGACCTGGTGAGCTTCGACCCGCGCGGAGTCGGCCGCAGCTCCCCCGTCCGCTGTCAGAACGACCAGCAGCTCGACGCCTACTTCCAGCAGGACATGACGCCCGACGACTCCGCCGAGCGCTCGACGCTGCTGGACAACACCCAGGAGTTCAACGAGGCCTGCGAGGAGAACTCCGAGAAGATCCTGCCGCATGTGCGCACCACCGACACGGCCCGCGACCTGGATCTGATGCGCCAGGTCCTCGGCGACGCGAAGCTGCACTACTTCGGCATCTCCTACGGCACCGAACTGGGCGGCGTCTACGCCCACCTGTTCCCGAAGAACGTCGGGCGGGCCGTCTTCGACGCGGTCGTCGACCCCACCCAGACGCCGGAGCAGGGCTCGCTCGGGCAGGCCAGGGGCTTCCAGCGCGCGCTCGACAACTTCGCCGAGGACTGCACGTCGAAGACCGAGGACTGCCCCCTCGGGGACACCGCCGAGGACGTGAAGAACCGGATCGCCACGTTCCTCACGGACCTCGACCGCAGGCCGATCCAGGGCATCTTCCCCCGCGAGCTGACGCAGAGCGCCGCCACCAACGGCATCGCTCAGGCGCTGTACTCGAAGGACTTCTGGGAGTACCTCACGGAGGGTCTGGAGCAGGCCTACGCCGGCGACGGCAGGACCCTCATGCTGCTGTCGGACTCGATGAACGGCCGCAGGGAGAACGGCGAGTACAGCAACCTCGCCGCGGCCAACATCTCCATCAACTGCTCCGACGACAAGGCGCGTTACTCCGTCGACCACGTGGAGCGGAGACTGCCCGAGTTCCGGGCCGCCTCCCCTCTGTTCGGGGAGTTCCTGGCCTGGGGCATGCTCAGCTGCACGGACTGGGCGGTGCCGGGCGCCGCCGATCATCCGGTCGTGTCGGGCGCCCGGTGCGGCGCCGATCCTCGTGATCGGGAACACCGGCGACCCGGCCACCCCGTACGAGGGAGCGCGGAAGATGGTGGCCGCGCTGGGCAAGGGCGTCGGGGTCGAGTTGACGTACCGGGGACAGGGACACGGCGCGTACGACAGCAAGAACAAGTGTGTGCAGGCGGCGGTGAACGGCTACCTGCTGGACGGGAAGGTGCCGGCCGCCGGGACGGTCTGCTCCTGAGGCACACGCGGCGGCCTGGCTCGGACCTCACCCCGAATCGCGGACAAACCACCAGGTCAGACGGTTATCCACAGGCTGCGACGGACGCGGCGTGATCCGCCTACTATGGCCTGACAGCCGTCCGCCGCCCGGTGCGGACGGTTCCGCGAGGGGGGAGTGCACATGGCGCGATTCGTACGGTGGACGGCGCTGGGCGCCGCTGCCGCGCTGCTGGCGTCGGGCTGCAGCAGCGGCACGTCGGACGGGGGCGAGGACGGCAAGAGGAGTGCGACGGGCGCGCGGCCGTCGGCCGGCTCCTCCGGGACGACGGGCGCGTCGGCGGCCCTGCCCGCCTCACTGACCGGGCAGAAGCTCGACTGGGAGCGCTGCGAGGACAGCTCGGACTCTCCCGCGCCGAGCAGCGAGTGGCGCTGCGCGACGCTGAAGGTGCCGCTGGACTGGTCGAAGCCTGACGGGAACACGATCGACCTGGCGCTGGTCCGCGCCAGGGCCAGTGGCTCCCAGGGCGAGCGGATCGGCTCGCTCCTGTTCAATTTCGGCGGCCCCGGTGGCTCGGGTGTGTCGACGCTGCCGGCCTACGGCTCCACGGTCTCGTCACTGCGCGAGCGCTACGACCTGGTCAGCTGGGACCCGCGCGGGGTGGGCGCCAGCGAGGGTGTCCGCTGCCGCAGCGACAAGCGGATACAGGCCGCCGAGTCGGTCGACTCCACGCCGGACACCACGGCCGAGGAGCAGGCCTACCTCGACGACGCCGCCGACTTCGGCGAGGGCTGCGAGAGGGCCGCGGGACCGCTGCTGGCCCACGTCTCGACCACCGACACCGCCCGCGACATGGACCTGATGCGCCAGGTCCTCGGCGACAAGAAGATGCACTACTTCGGCATCTCCTACGGCACCGAACTGGGCGGCGTCTACGCCCACCTGTTCCCGAAGAACGTGGGACGGCTGATCCTCGACGCCGTGGTCGACCCGAGTGCCGACACGGTGGGCCACGCGAAGAACCAGGCGAAGGGCTTCCAGCTGGCCCTGGACAACTACCTGAAGTCGACCGGCCAGGACCCCGAGCAGGGCAGCGCGAAGATCGCGGACCTGCTGAACCGGATCGACGCGAAGCCCCTGCCGACGTCGTCCGGACGCAAGCTGACGCAGAACCTCGCGGTCACCGGCATCGTCCTGCCGCTGTACAGCCAGGAGGGCTGGCCCACCCTGACCAGCGCCCTGGAGTCGGCCGAGCAGGGGGACGGCTCCGAGCTGCTGACGCTGGCCGACGCCTACAACGAGCGGGACTCCTCGGGGCGCTACGGCACGACGACCCACTCGCAGCGGGTCATATCGTGCCTGGACGAGAAGCAGCGGCCGACGCTGGAGCAGACGAAGAAGCTGCTGCCGGAGTTCGAGAAGATCTCGCCGGTGTTCGGCACCTTCCTGGGCTGGGACACGGCCGGCTGGTGCCACGACTGGCCGGTGGCCGGGCAGTTCGACACCCCGGAGGTGAGCGCGGCGGGCGCGGCGCCGATCCTGCTGGTCGGCAACACCGGGGACCCGGCGACGCCGTACGAGGGGGCGCGGAAGATGGCCGACGAGCTGGGCAAGGGCGTCGGTGTGCTGCTCACCTGGAAGGGCGAGGGACACGGTGCGTACGGCAGTGGGAGCGACTGCGTCGACTCGGCGGTGGACGGCTACCTGCTGAACGGCACGGTGCCGAAGGACGGCACGGTCTGCTCATGACGGCGGCGGGGGCCTCGGGCACCCGTGGTGCGCGAGGCCCCCGCCGTCAGGTCGGGCAGCTCGGCTCAGTAGACCGGCTTGCTCGGCTCGATCTGGTTGACCCAGCCGATCACACCGCCGCCGACGTGGACGGCGTCCGCGAAGCCCGCGGACTTCAGGACGGCGAGGACTTCCGCACTGCGGACACCCGTCTTGCAGTGCAGGACGATCTTCTTGTCCTGCGGCAGGCCCTCCAGGGCGGTGCCCATGAGGAACTCGTTCTTCGGGATCAGCTTGGCGCCCGGGATGGAGACGATCTCGTACTCGTTCGGCTCGCGGACGTCGATGATCTCGATGTTCTCGCCGTCGTCGATCCACTCCTTGAGCTGCTTGGGAGTGATCGTGGCGCCCGCGGCCGCCTCCTGGGCCTCCTCGGAGACGACGCCGCAGAAGGCCTCGTAGTCGATGAGCTCGGTGACCGTCGGGTTCTCGCCGCAGACCGCGCAGTTCGGGTCCTTGCGGACCTTGACCTGGCGGTACTGCATCTCCAGGGCGTCGTAGATCATCAGACGGCCGACCAGCGGTTCGCCGATGCCCGCGAGGAGCTTGATGGCCTCGTTGACCTGGATGGAGCCGATGGACGCGCACAGCACGCCCAGGACACCGCCCTCGGCGCAGGAGGGGACCATGCCGGGGGGCGGGGGCTCCGGGTAGAGGCAGCGGTAGCAGGGGCCGTGCTCGGACCAGAAGACGGAGGCCTGGCCGTCGAAGCGGTAGATCGAACCCCACACGTACGGCTTGTTCAGCAGGACGCACGCGTCGTTGACGAGGTAGCGGGTCGCGAAGTTGTCCGTGCCGTCGACGATCAGGTCGTACTGGCTGAAGATGTCCATCACGTTGTCGGCCTCGAGCCGCTCCTCGTGAAGGACCACGTTCACGTACGGGTTGATGCCCTTGACGCTGTCCCGGGCGGACTCGGCCTTGGAGCGGCCGATGTCAGCCTGGCTGTGGATGATCTGGCGCTGCAGGTTCGACTCGTCGACCTCGTCGAACTCCACGATGCCGAGCGTGCCGACGCCCGCCGCGGCCAGGTACATCAGCGCCGGCGAGCCCAGGCCGCCGGCGCCCACACACAGCACCTTGGCGTTCTTCAGCCGCTTCTGCCCGTCCATCCCGACGTCGGGGATGATCAGGTGGCGGGAGTACCTGCGGACCTCGTCTACGGTGAGCTCCGAGGCGGGCTCGACCAGGGGTGGCAACGACACGGGGACTCCGTTGGTCGGTCAATCACTACAGTTGTTCTCCCCGTAACACTGCCATGGCCATCTTCATTCCGAGACACCTGTTCCGATCCGCGAGACGATTTCGTCCCAGTAGCCGGGCAGGGTCTCCCAGGGGTCGAGCAGCCCGCCGCGGTCGGTGCGGTCGGTGAACCAGATCGTCGCCGCTCCCTGCCAGCGGGCGATGCGCAACGCCTCCTCGAGATGGCCGCGGGGCACCCCGTGCACGAAGTGGCAGAAGCGCTCGGGCGGGTAGGCGGCGGTCCACTCGGCCGCCTGCGACCAGCGGTAGTCGCTCCAGGGTCCGGAGAAGGTGACGAGCTGGTCGGCGTTCTCTGCGTAGCCGGGGAACGGGTGGGTGCCGTGGCCGAGGACGATGTGCGGCGCGCTGTGCAGCGTCCGCAGCACGCCGGTGGCGCGGCGGATCTCCGGGAGGGCCGTGCGGTCCGCCGGGCACCGGTCCAGCAGGAAGCCGTCGACCTGGTACCAGTCGAGGAACCGCTGCGCGTCGGAGATCACCTCGGGAAAGGCGCGGGCGCCGTAGGTGAGGTCCAGGTGGCCGAGGACGCGGACACCGGCGTTGCGGAGCCGTCCGACGGCCTCCAGGCAGTGCGGGTCGGGGCGGGTACCGGGTCCGTCGCCGACGTCGAGGACGACCCAGTGCAGGGGCCGGTCGGGGCGGGTGAGTTCGCCCCATTCGGTGGGCGCGACGAGGGGGTGCGCGAAGCCGGGGACGCCGAGGCCGGTGCGGACGCCGGTGGTGCCGGCTCTCGCGGTACCCGCCGGGGTGCCCGTCAGATACGACACGCCGCCTCCATCCAGATGTCGGCGAGTGACTCCTCCAGGTTGATCCGGGGCCGCCAGCCGAGCCGGTCGCGTGCCGTGCGCACGTCGGCCTGCTGCCAGCTGCCGCAGCCGTCCGGGTACGGGTACGCGACGGGGGCCGTGTGGTCGGAGTCGGCGCGGGGGTGGGCGATGGGCGACCGCGGGTGGGTGCCGGGCGGGCCGTCGAGTTCGTGGAGGGCGCCGCCGTATCCGGCCACGCGCGCGAGGATCGCGGCGGCGTCGCGCAGGCGGACGGCGCGGCCGGAGCCGATGTTGATGACGCCCTGCGCGGCGGAGAGCGAGGCGGCGTGCACGGCGCGGGCGACGTCGCGGACGTCGACGAAGTCGCGCTGGGCGCCCAGGCCGGCGAGTTTCAGCTCCCCGTCGCCGGACTGCATGGCGCGGCGCATGGCCTCGGCGAGCCGCCCGAGCGGGGAGCCGGCCGGGGTGCCCGGGCCGGCCGGGGAGAAGACCCGCAGCACGACGGCGTCCAGGCCGGAGCCGAGGACCAGCTCCGTCGCGGCGAGCTTACTGACGCCGTACGGGCCGCCGGGGCGCGGGACGGCGTCCTCGGCCGTGGAGGAACCGGGCTGGCTCGGGCCGTACTCGGCGCCGCAGCCGATCTGCACGAGACGGGCGCCGCAGCCGCTGCGGCGCAGGGCCTCGCAGACGGTGGCGACGGCGACGGTGTTGTGCCGGGCGAGTTCGCGGGCACCGCCGCGGGTGGCACCCGCGCAGTTGACGACGACCTGGGGGTGGACCGCGTCGAGGAAGCGGGTCAGCGCGCCGGGGCTGCCGGTCGCGAGGTCGAAGCGGACGTCGGCGTCGTCACCGCGGCCGAGCGCGGTGAGCTGGACGGCCGGGTCGGCGAGCAGGCGGTCGGCGACGAAGCGGCCGAGGTAACCGTTGGCTCCGATCAGCAGGACCCTCATCGTGCGGCTCCCGGGGTGTGCGCTCCGACCGCTCCGACTGCCTCGGCTGCTCCGGTCGCTCCGGTCGCTCCGGCGGCTCCGGTCGTCCCGGCTGCTCCTGTGACCGGGAGGGCTCCTGCGACCGCGGGTGCCCCGGTGGCTCCGGTCGCTCCGGATCGGGAGGTGGTCATCTCGTTTCTCCTTCGGGGGTGTTGCGTGGGTGGAGGAGCGCGTGCGTCGTGCGGTCCGTGCACGGTGGGGGTGGCGCTGCGCGCGGAGGTCGAGGGGCTGACGGTGACGGGGGCGCGGTCGGGCGGCTGCGCGTCAGCACGGCTGGTCCGTACGGGCGTGGGCGGAGGCCCTGCTGAGCGTGCGGGTCGCGTGGACCAGCAGGGTCATGGCCCCCGCTCCGCACCACAGGGCGGGGACGCCGGCCGGGCCCCAGTCGGCCAGGAGGGCGTCGACGGGGGTGGCCAGGAAGCCGCAGCCCGGCAGTCGGCCCGCGAGGACGGTGGCCAGGGCGGTCGCCTCGGCGGCGCCGACGGCCCCGAGGACGAGTGCCGGGGCGCGGGTGAAGCCGTGCACGGTCAGCAGCCGGGCGAGGAAGAGGAGGGCGCCCAGGGTGAGGGTCTGGGCGTGGGCGGCGGGCTCGCCGAGGGCCGCCGCGCAGAGGCCGGTCAGTGCGGCGAGCGCGCCCAGGAACAGCGCGCAAGTGCCGAGCAGCAGCGGCCGCGCGGAGGCGGCGAACTCCTCCAGACCGCGGCTGGCGTCGAGCCGGCGCCGGGAGCGTACGGCGAACAGGTGCGCGCTCCAGGCGGCGGGCGCGCAGGCCAGCGCGAGGGTGACCAGGGGTGCGGCGGCAAGGGGCCAGGAGCCGTCGGCGGCTCCGGTGGGCAGGTCGTCGGGGCCGCCGTGGGCGGCGGCGCGCAGCAGACCGTCACCGAGGGCCGCGTAGACGAGGAGCCAGCAGGTCCGGCCGCCGGTCCGGTGCCGTACCGGGCGGGCCGGGCCGTGCGGTCTCAGCGGGCCCCTGCGCAGGGCCGCGCGCACGGCGAGGGCCACGGCCAGGATGCCCACGGTCACCACGAACAGACGGGTCCGGCCGTGCGTGAGGCGCAGGCCCGCGACGGTCGCGGCGCACAGGGCGCCCGGCAGCAGTGTGAGCAGCGCCCAGTCGGCGCGCGCCGGCGGGGGCGTGTCGGGCGGCGCCGGGCGCGCGGGGGTGTCGCTGTCGCGGGGCACGCGGGCGTACATCTCCTCCGCGAGGGAGAAGACGTTCCGGTGCCGGAAGCGGGCGGCGGTCCGGTCGGTGACGCCGAGGGCCTCCAAGGCGGCCGCGATCTCCAAGGGGTCGACGGCTCGTTCGCACAGGTCGCGGTGGCGGTGCATCAGGGCCTTCACCGGGTCCGCGGCGCCTCGGCGGGGGGTGGGGGGCCGCTGAGGGGGCGCGTCAGCCGGGTCGCGGGGGGTGTGGGCAGGCGTGTCCGGCGCCCGGCCCGACCAGGGTGAGCCGCTCCCCTTGTCAGGGCCCTGCCCCACCTCGCTCCCCTCCTCCGCGAGCCACCCGCCCGACCGCTCGTCCCACGCACCGGGGCTCTCCGGCGTGCCGGGCCGGTCCAGTTCACCCAGTCCGCTCATCGCGCGCCCTCCGACACGATCACCGGTGACGCGCCCCTCACCGGCGAAGTGACCGGCAGGACCGATCCCGGCACCGGCGACGGGACGGGCACTGCCGACACCCCCCGCACCGGTGACACGCCCGGCACCGGCCATGCACCCGGCACCGGTGACACGCCCGGCACCGGCCATGCACCCGGCACCGGTGACACGGCCTGTAACGGCGGTTCGGGCGGCCTCGGCGGTCCGCCGCCGTGCGGGGCGGCGGTCCGCTCGCCGAGGCCGGTCCAGCGGCCCGGCAGCCACGCCTCCGCCGGGACGGCGAACGGCCGGGGCTCCCCGGCCCCGTCGAGGACGAGGCGACGGACCGGGCTGCGGGAGACGACCTCCAGGTAGATGCCGTGAAACCCCGCGACGTTCTGCTCGACCGTGAAGAGCTCGAGGGCGCGTGCGCGGGCGGCCGCGCCCAGGCGCGCACGGCGCTCGGGATCACGCAACAGCGCCACACACGCCTCCGCGAGCGCCCGCGGGTTGCGCGGCGGCACGACCAGCCCCGTGCCGCCGATGACCTCGACCACCGCGCCGACGTCCGTCGATACGGTCGCCCGCCCGCAGAACATGGCCTCGACCAGGCCCACGGGGAAGCCCTCGACGACGCTGGACAGGACGACGACGGCGCCCGCCGCGTACGCGTCCGCGAGGCCGGGCACCTCCGGACCGCCGACCTCCTCGAAGGACACGGGGTTGTCACCGACCGAGTGCGGCCCGTCCGCCTCGTCGGGGAAGAGCTGCGCGGCCAGCATCCGGCAGTGGCCGAGGTACGCCTGCCCCTCGGTTCCGCTCGGCCCGCCGATGATCCGCAGCCGGGTTCCGGGCACCTGCCTGCGGATCTCCGCGAAGGCGTGCAGCAGGGACACCAGGTCCTTGGCCGGTTCCACCCGGCCGACCCAGACCAGGGTGCGCGGATCGGCGGAGTCCGGGGCGTCGCCGACCTCGGCGAAACGGGCGGCCTCCATGCCCGGGTAGACGGTGCGCAGCTTGGCGCGGTCGGCGCCGCACCGCTCCTGCCAGCGGCGGGCGTGCGCGTTCCCGGACGTGACACACACGGCCTGCCGGTACACCTCGGCGGCGAGCCGCCCGTGGAAGGCGGCGAGCAGGGCACGCACGGCGGGGGCCGCCCCCGTGGACGGGACGACCGAGACCGCGGAGGCGACCGGGCCGACCGAGGTGGCCGGGGCGGCCGAGGCATCCGCCCCGGCACCGGAGGTCAGGTAGTGGGTCCGCAGCCGCACCCCGTACTCCGTCACCACCAGGGGCACCCCGAAGAAGTGCCGCGCCAGCAACCCCGGCAGCGCGGCGGCACCCCCGGACGCCGCATGGCACAGGTCGACCGAGCCGAGCCCGCTGGGCCCGTCGTCCTCGTACCAGTCGACCGAGAGGGGGCGCAGCAGGCGCTCCAGATCAGCGGTCACGGCGAGCAGATCGGGTACGCGCGCCTCACGCGCCGTACGGAGCGCGCCGGGCGCACGACAGGCGCGCTCCAGAGCGCGCACGGCGCCTTCCGAGCGGAGCGCCCCGACCAGGCCGCCCTCGTCGCGGGCGAGGTCGGCGAGTCCGTACAGTGCGTTGCCGAAACGGTCCGCCTGGGAAGCGAAACGGTCCCCCGAGGCGTCGGCGGAACCCCCCTCGCACAGGACGGCCACCAACTCGCCGTAGCACTCGGCGAAGCGCCGGCGCGCACGGCGCCCGTACGCCACCCCGTCGTCCTCGGCCTTCCACAGCGACGCCGTACGCACCCGGCCGACCTGCGGCGGCAGTTCGACCCGGCCGGCGGCCTCCTGGTGCTCACTGCGGCTGAGCGCGAAGAGGTCGAACTCGTGCTGCCCGAGCCCGCGCACGAGCCGGTCGCACCACAGGACGGCGTCACCGTTCACATACGGATAGCCACCCTCCGTAAACAGTCCGATGCGCACGTGTGCACCCCCGATCTCCCGTTTGGGGAGCCGTCGTTGACCCGACGGCTCACAGCGGGAAGAACGTATGCGGACAAGGCGGTGGGGGGGGGGGGGGGGGGGGGGGGGGGGGGGGGGGGGGGGGGGGGGGGGGGGGGGGGGGGGGGGGGGGGGGGGGGGGGGGGGGGGGGGGGGGG